>NZ_CP095376.1:1120833-1721666 GCF_023008405.1 Amycolatopsis sp. FBCC-B4732 | reverse complement strand
ACCACTCTTGACCGGAGTACGATAACCACTTCCGATGATTTTATTTTACCCTCGATGTCGGGGCGCCATTTGCTTCCAACGCGAAGGAAAGATTGATCGACATATGCGTTGATATCCAAGTAGCGTTTCAGCAACGCTGCAACCTTGAATGCGATTTCAACATCTTCAGCAGCATGTGAAATAAACACCTGTCGCGCATCCGAAGATAACGGTTGAAGCCAACTGGATACTTCTTGGTCATTCTGGTGCGACATCGTCTTCCCGTCAAAGTGAGATTGTTAATTATGTTCTATTCTTTTCCGCCACATGCGATTTCGCCATCAACAAGGCGGCGACCAAACGCGCCTCGGTTATTTCACCACTCTTAACCATTTCCAGGGCGTCATCAAACTTCAGTCGTATGGGCGCAATGAAAGTTCGTTCATCCCCTACCGCTTCGGCCTCTTTGAGATCGAACGCCAAAAAGACGAATGTTCGCTGACGAAGGTAACCCGGACTCACATGAAAGGTTGCCAATGGCACCAAGCGGCCAGATAAGCCGACTTCCTCTTGCATTTCTCGCTGCGCAGCCGCCTCCGACGTTTCACCGCGCTCTATTGTTCCTTTTGGTAAGCTGTAAAGCCTCGCGTCGGCAGCAGGGTAATACTCTTTGATTAGGTAAATATTGTCATCTTGCGTATTGATTGGCAAAATTGCTACGCTATCACCTCCTTTCTCGACGACTTCAAATTTGTTGAGCACCCCCGGAGCGGTTTCGACATCAAGCCGCCGAACGCTTATTGTATCGCCTCGATACGTCACTTCCTCTTCGATAATCTGCTCAACAAAATCGTCTGGGACACTCATCATCAAACACCTTTCGCTAGTCTCCGGCGTAACGTTGCTGTGATCATGTCACCTTTCGCTCTCAACTTCCACTTGACCACTTCCGAAACTTGTCGACAAAGCGATCGTGCCTACGTTGCGTGTCTTCATAGTGTGACAGAGACTACACCAACGGCGCCGTGGACCGGCAGGCGCGGCCACCGGGCGACCAGACTGCAAACCTGCCACGCTCCCGGAGCCAGCCAGGGACCGTGGACGTTCAGCGAAAGTCAAGGATTCCTGTGGTTAGTCATGATGATGCCTCACAAGCCGGAAAAGATAGCTGCGAGGCCTGCTTCTGGGAACCAAAGCTTTCTATGACCTACTTGCCATGCTCTGCCAACTCTGTTGAAAAATTGATGAAGGACACGGTGTCCTGTCAACCGAGCAAGACCGCGTCGCGTAGGAGTTCTTGCATCTTCGCACGGACATCGCGCTGACGCAGTTGAATCGGTGTGCCGGCGATCCGTTCGGAGGACATGCCGTCGGCTACCAGCTTGCCGATGATGTCGTCGGCCGGCACCTGGTCGAGTAGCGGCCGAGAGAAACGCCGCAGCAGCATTGACCATATAGCCTCGCCGAGGCTGTTCCACGGTGCGTTCAAGACGTCGCACACCGTTGCGATGGCGTCACGCACAACGACCGGACCACGACTATCTACAATCTGTTCTGGGCTTGCATTCGCCACAAGTTGCACCAGCCACGTTAGGTTCATTGCGCAAGCCGTGCCGTGGGGCACGCCGAGATGTGCTGTCATCGGGTAGGCGAGTGCGTGCGCGGCGGTGGTTCGGGTGATGTCGATCGCCCGGCCAGCCAGTGTCGCCGCCTGACTCAGAACATCCCGCTCGCTGGGTAGGGGTACGGATCTGGCCTCAGCGATCACCGGCACGACCAACTGAAGTGCCTTGGTAGCCAGTCTGCGGCTCGGCCAAGTAGACCGGGTCGACCACAGGGACTCGACCGCGTGGCTGAAGGCGTCGAATGCGCATGCCCAGGTCAGCTCAGCCGAACAGGTGTCAGTCAAAGCTGGGTCAACCACGGCCATGTCAGCGCGCGCCGCCGGGGTATCTAGCGACACTTTCATGCTGCCGCGGTAAAGGGTTGCGAACTGCGTGACCTCGCTACCTGTACCAGCGGTCGTCGGAATTAGTAAGAGCTGAGCCTGCTTGGCGCGCGGCGCGATGCGGTCGGTGATTACATCCTCGGCGGTGTTGACCTCGGCGGGCAACACACACGCGGCTTTTGCGACATCCAGCGCCGAGCCCCCTCCGAGCCCGATGATCAGGTCAGCGCCGAAAGCCTGGCACCTCTTGGCGGCCGCCATGGCATGCTCGACGGTTGGGTTGGAGTGAAAGTCGCTGAACACCTCGGCGGTGTTGGGCAGCCAGTCCGTCACGGCGGTCCGGCGCAGGGCGCCGACGCTGGCAACCGCGAAGACGCGCCGTCCGGCGCACAGCCCCGCGACCTCGGCGGCACTGCCCCGGCCCGACACGAACGTAGCATCGCCGCTGGCCCGGCTGCCGCCACCCGCCAACGCGGCGCGGAATCGCTCGGCATTCTCTAGCGGGCTGATGGCCGAGGTCGCGCGCGGGTGCACCTCGTCCGGCGTCGGCCGCACGGTCAACGCGAGCAGCACTGGCCCGTCGACAGAGAGCGCCTCACGCAGGGCCGGGACCAGGTCCGCTCGGGAGTCGCACGCCAACACACGGCCGTAGCCGAGCCCTCGGCCCACCGCCTGCCAGTCTATCTGTCCGGATGTGGTCCGCTGGCAGCCGGTCGACTCGTAGCAGCCGTTGTCCACGACCACGTGCACGAGGTTGCGCGCGCCGCTAGTTCCGATGGTGGACCCGATACCCAGGTGCATCAAGAAGGCGCCGTCGCCGTCGAGGACGACGACTCGGCGCAGCGGGTCCGCCGTCGCGAGGCCGATGCCGATGGCCGCGGCATGTCCCATGGAGCCCTGCATGTAGAAGTTGCGTGGCCGGTCGTGCTCGTGGTGGACCTGCCGGGACAGGTATCCGGTGGTGCTCACTAGGAACTCGGTGGTGAGCTCGGACATCAGAGCGGACACCACTAGCCCCCGGGTGAGCACGGTTTCCCCGGGCGGCACTGCCTGCTGTGCCGCCTCGGGGGCCTTGCCGATCGAGCCGCGGGGCACCAGCAGGAAGAACGGCCGCCGCTGCGCCCGCGCCGCCTCGGCGCGGGCCAGCGACTCGTCCAGGTTCCCCCGTTCCAGGACCTGGTGCGGCACGTCGAGGGTGCGCAGCAGGTCGACGGTCGTGCCACCCATGACCGAGTGCTGCGGTTCGTCGTCATCCGCGTCGGGCCAGCCACGCAAGGTCATGACAACCAGAGTGGGGATGCCGTAGGGCAGCAGCAGTGACGTCAGCGGATTGATCAGGTTGCCGAAGCCGGAGTTTTGGCAGAGCACCGCGGCTTTGCGTCCGGCCAGTTCCCAGCCGGCGGCGATCGCGAGCGCCGCCCCCTCCGACGCCGCCGGCATCAGCTCGCCCGCCTCTTCGAAGAGCATCCACGGACCGCCGAGGTGACCGCAGGGAACGCCGGTCAGCTTCCGGACGCCGTAGCGGTGCAGCCCCGCGACGAAGTCGACGGCGGGAATGAGCTCACTCACCGGCCCTCTCCAGCCACTCGTGCATGCCGGAAATGGCGAATAAGTCGTCGATCGATGCGATCTGCATTTCCAGGCTCTCCGTGGACCCCTCGGCGAGGACCGTGGCCCAAGCACGCCGCATCGCGGCTATCGCGGTGCGCATCCCCTGGTTCGCGTAGATGATCATAGAAACACCCGCCTCCCGCGCTTCGTCCATGGAGAAGGCGGTGTAGGTGGTGGGGACGATGACGACCGGCGCGCGCCTGCCCCACGACCGCATGAACGAGACGATCTGCTTGCACGTGGAATCCTTGGAGTGCACCAGAACGGCATCTGCGCCGGCATCCACGTATCGGTGACACCTGGTCAATGCCTCCTGCAAGCCCATACCGCAGATGAACGCCTCGGTCCGGGCGACCAGCACCGTGTCGAGATGCGCCTGGGCCCGCTTGGCCACTTCCAGCTTCCGGCAGAATTCGTCCGTTTCCAGGAGCTTCTGCCCCGAGTTGACAAAGCTGTTCCGCTTGGGAAACAGCTTGTCCTCGATGCAGATGCCCGCGGCGCCGGCCTCCTCGTAGCGCGTCATCGTGTAGGCCGCGTTAAGGTTGCCGCCGAACCCGGTGTCGCAGTCGGCGACCACCGGGATGTCGACCGATCGGCGGATGATGAGCGCTGCGGCGACGTATTCGGCCAAACCGAGCAGGCTGACATCCGGCAGGCCGTGCGCCGCGGAGATCTCCAGCCCGGAGGCCCACACGGCATCGAAGCCCGCCTCCTGGGCGAGACGGGCCGACAGGCCGTCGTGCGCACCGGCAGTCCGTACCAGCTTGCCGGTGACGAATGCCTCCCGAAGCGCGGAGGCCCCCCTAGCTGTGCGTCGGGCGTCATGCGGAGCACTTGTCATAGGGCCCTTCTCTTCCCTCAAGCCAATTTTCTCTGGCGAGTCCGTGGACCAGCCAACTGTCTTCCTCGGTCAGCAACCGCGTCGGCGTGCGCTTCGGTGGTTGCCTGCCAAGACTGCAGTGGGCCTTCTCCGCTTCGATGATCGTGTGGCCGGTGTCGGCCGTACAAGGTGAGGCCCGACATGTCCAGTTTCTGTCCGTTACCAGCTAAGTCCGCCCCCGTTCGCCACAGCTGCTTAGATCGTGAGTGCCTTGCAATTCGCCAGTCCTACCGCATAGGTCGTTATACGACTTCCAGCGTCAGCCACGCAACGATCGGTCGCGACTGAGCGTAGTCACTGACCATCTCGGCTATGACAAGCACGGCCCGGCCGGCCGCTAACCGGTAACTCGCGCAATGGCAACCGGTACAATACTGTGCTGGCCGACGTCGGTCTCCAGCGAGATCGCTGTGCCGCAAGACTGGGATGCCAGCTGAACGAAAGAGGTGCGGTGCTCTCGTCCCACCGGACAGGCACCTGGTATTTGCGACGGAACCGCCCGCGGTGGCGATATCGTGTGCAGATGACAGAACCGCCCAGCGAACTTGAGACGGCCTTGATATCGTTCTTCGAAGAGGTCCGTCAGCGGTCCGGGGACTTCGTCAGCTTGGCCGACCGCGACGCCGCCGAGGCGATGTGGGCGCTACCCGGTGCCGGCCGCGTGCGCGAGATCGCCCTGACCACCGCTATCGCCAACCGCTACTTGACCGACGAGGATGGCCGACGAGCAGGCGGCAGCGACCCGATCGCCGCGGCTGGACGTGAGCTCTCCGGACCCGCGCTACACCGTCTCGGGCTCGCTGGCTTGCTGCGCTCCGACGAACCCGTCGACATGCCTGTACTCGCCGCTCAGACGGCAGCGTATTTAGCAGGACCGGTTATCACGCTACAACGGCATCTGGTCCTCAACGTTGACTGGAACCTCGCCGCCCCGCTCAATCTCGTGGGATGGCGGTTGTGGCGACCAAACCAGGCGGACTGGAACGAGCTGAGACCGGTACCACTCGCCGCTGGCTTCGCCGCGAAGCCAGCATTCGATCCTATATTGGATTTCGGAGAGCACTTAGTGCTCTCAGCCGAAGATCCAGATGCCCAGCCGGCCGATAACAGGATCTTCTGGCGCCTGTTTCAACCTCGCGGCCAACAGTCGCCTGCGTGGGCGTCGTTGCTATGCCTCAACCTCGCGCACGACACCCCCGTTGTGCCGGTTGCCGATTACCTAGTCGAGCCTGGTCGATCTGTAGTCACCTATCAAGAGTCGATCCCCGTTAATTATCTCGGTCCTGAAGGCGACTACGAAGTCCCTCTACTCGGCCCCCTGGCTGTGGATGAGGACGAGGCAGGATGGCTACCCCGTTTCCTCTCTGGGCTGTCTTGCAAGCTGGACGAATGGATCGCCGCAATGGCGACCGTCAAGGCGAGTAAGCGCCTACCGCCAATCGCCACCAGATTTCTCGAGACGTGCGACAAGATCGCCTACGACACCGAGGTCAACATCGGGGTTGACGCCAGTGAGGTGATATTCGACTATGTCGTTGCGCTAGAGCGCCTGGTATCGGCGAGCGAGGACCGCAACGACTTGAAACGACGAACAGCCCAGCGGACTGCTGTACTGGTCGGCCGACATGACACAGAGCGTCTAGAGATTTACAACCACGTCGACGCGGCTTACAAGGTACGCAGTGCGGTGGCTCACGGCAGCGAAGTGAAGGAGAGCCAGCTCCATCCTGCCGTCAACCACCTACGGCCCATCGTCCGCCGCGCCCTCGTGAGGACCATCATCCTCGGACCACACCTGAACCCGGATGTCGTTTTCGACGAGGCGCTGCTCTCAACACAGGTGCGACGACAGCGCATCGAGGAACCGGTCGCCAAGTTCCTAGAGCCGCTAAAGCCCGACCCGGAAAGTTCGTAACGGGTGTCAGTCCCACCCGAGAAGTCCAACCCTCCAGCTCACTGCATGTACTTCCCGCTACAGACGAGGCCGCCGGAGGGTAGCTGGCGCTCTAGGGCGTGTCCTGGGGATCTTCATCGGAGATGAAGGATGATGCAGGCAAGGACGATTTCGGCCCGGTGATAGGCAGCTCGTTTGGCGTATCGGGTTGCCAAACCGCGGAACTGCTTGAGCCGGTTGAAGCAACGCTCGACAACGTTGCGGAGCTTGTAAAGCCCGGAGTCGAAAGCCGGCGGCCGGCCACCAGCTGAGCTCTTGGCCTTGCGGCGGGCGATCTGGTCGGCGCGTTCGGGAAGGGTGGCCTTGATCCTGCGCGACCGTAACGCCTGCCGGGTGCTCGGATGGGTGTAGGCCTTGTCGGCCAGCACCGGTCCGACCCTCACCGCTGCCCATCCACCTCGAGATCCCGGATTTCGTCCAGCAGTGGCAGCAGCTGCGGGTTGTCCCCCGCCTGCCCGGGGTGAGGATCACCGCCAAAGGCAGCCCGCCGCATCGACGGCCAGGTGAAGCTTGGTGGTCAGCCCTCCCCGGAACGTCCGACGCATTCCCCGTCGATGGCGAGGTCTTCGATCCAGTCCGCGCAGCCCTTTTTTCCGGGCGCCGGCCGCGTGCTGATGCGCCCGGACGCTAGTGGAATCGACGCTGATCACGAACTCGACGTTGTCCTCCAGCGTATCCAGGGAGTCGTCTTTTACGATCACGTGCTCCAGGATTCGGTCCAGGTCCCGTCCGCGGTCCACTACAACCAGATACCTCACAGCGCTGACGGTGATCGATCGGGGGGACGTGAAATAAGCGCTGACATTGCCAAAGGCTTGACCTCTAGCCGCCTACCGCCTCGAAAGAGGTACCTCTCTAGCCACGGGATTCCGCGTCACAGATCCTGGTGACTATGGCTGGCAAAGGCATAGCTGCTGAGGATCGAGCGCAGCGCCATAGGCGTCCTGCTGATCCCTGGGCAGAGCTCGACGCCCTCTGGGGGAACACGCAAGCCTCGACCACGGAACCGAGCATCCAATCGTTCGCGTTTTACGGCAGATGCTCCACCGAGGACCAACAAGACCCAGCAACCTCCCGCAGCTGGCAGTTGCGCAACGCATGCCGGTTCGTCGAACCGCTCGGAGGCCAAGTCGTCGAGGAGTACTTCGACATCGGCCAGTCCCGATCTGTCCCGTGGCATCGCCGCCCCGAGGCGGGTAGCCTGCTCGACACACTCAAGGCCACTTCCCGTCGATGGACGGCGGTAGTCGTCGGCGAAGGCACCCGCTGCTGGTTCGGCAACCAGTTCTCTCTCACCGCACCCCGTATGGCCGCCTACAATGTCGAACTCTGGGTCCCCGAACTTGGCGGCCCCTACCAGCCTCGCAACCCTTCCCACACCATGCTGATGAGCCTTCTCGGCGGCATCAGCGAATCCGAACGCCAACACGTACAAGCCCGCGTCCGCGCATCCATGGACGCTCAAGTCATCAGCGAAGGCCGCCACGAAGGTGGACGCGCACCATACGGCTACATCGTCGTCGACGGCGGACCCCACCCCCACCCCCGCAAAGCCGCCGACGGCCTTCAACTACGCATCCTCCACATCGACGAGGAAGCAGCTACGATAGTCCGGCGTATCTTCGCCGACTACCTCCGCGGACTTGGTGACCAAGCCATTGCCACCGGACTCAACCGCGACCACATCCCATGCCCCTCTGCCCGCCACCCAGAACAGAACCCACACCGCCGCGGCGACGGCTGGCTCGGAAGCACCATCCGGTCGATTCTTGAGAACCCTCGATATACCCGCTACGCCGTCTTCGGCCGCTGGACCAAGACCGAAGTTCTCCTCGACCCAGATGACGTCTCCGCTGGCCACACCGTGCGATTCCGGCGAGCGCCGCCCGACCGAGTGGTCCGCTCCCGGCTGCCAGGACACCCCCCGATCATCACTGTCCAGGAGTTCACCCAGGTACAGCTGCTCCGGCGCGCGAAGACCCTTGCGGGACGAAGCAAGACCGAACGTCACGGACGCCGCACCCGCCACGCCTACTCATTGCAGGGCCTGATCCGATGCGCCGTCTGTGACCGCAAGATGGCGAGCTCAACAACTGGCCCGCACCACTACTACCGCTGTGTTCCCCGCTCGCCGACCAAGCCGGCTACCCATCTCCACTCGATCTCAGTCAGAGAAGACAGCGTGCTCAGAGCCGTGAACACATGGCTGGCGGAACTCGGCATCTTCATCGCGACAGCTAGTAGTACAGAGTGCCCCCGCGTCACTACGGTGGCGACTCGCGACTGCGGCGACATGACCAAGCCATACCGCGATCTTGACTTGATTGTTATCTACGACTATCGCACCGCGATTCTTGACATATCAGTTCGGTCCTCCAGAGCCGACACGCGGCTGCACAGCAGCGCCCAGCTGTGAGGGACCAGGATCGCAGCCACCGTTTGCCGCGATGACATCGCCCTTACGAGTCGCATCGGCAGCAGATCGCTCGACTGGCCTGCGGAGCACGACGACGTCCTCGTGCGCGATCAGGTGCAGTGGCAGTCCGGCCTCGCGTTGCTTGCGGATGAAGTCGCGTTGGAAGAAGCTGCCGCGTGCGACCAGCTCGGTGTCGGCGACGCGGGCGAGAAGGGCGACGCACCGCTCGACCTGGACCAGTCCGGCCGCGACGCCGCAGGCGATGACCTGCGAGGGCAGGTCGATCAGCTCGGCGTGCTCGCGCCACGGCCGGACCGTGATCGCCACGTGGCCACCAGGGCGCAGGACACGGGAGCATGCGGTGAGGATGCGGGTGAAGCCGGCCAGCAGGCGGTGGTGGCCAATGTTGGCGAGGTTGCCGCGGTCGAGCGCACTGCCGTAGCGGTAGTGGCGCTTGCTGACCTTGTCGACACCTGCCTCCCGGTTCGTGCTGACCAGGCCGTGCACCGACGGCCCGTACGGCGGCGACGTCACCACCAGCGCAACCTGGCCGACGTACTCGACGGGCAGGAGGGCTTCGAGCTGGCGGGCGTCGCCGCGGATGACCTGACCGTCGTGGTCGTGGCCGCGCTTGCGGGCGAAGCGGAGGTTCGCGCGGGCGATGTCGGCCCAGTGTTGCTCGTACTCGACGCCGACCGCGCGGCGGCCGCGGTCGATCGCCTCGACCAGCGTGGTGCCGATTCCGCACATCGGATCCAGCACCACCTCGCCCGGCTTCGTGTAGTGCTCGATAGCGTGCGCGGCGACGGCGGGCAGCATCTTGGCCGGGTGCGCGGTCGACTCCGGCACGTACCGGCCCTTGCGTTGCGCGGCCGGCGACGTCTGCGCAGTCGCCCACACCGACACCGGCAGCTGGCCGAAGTTCGTCGGGGCGTCGGCGGGCGGGGTGGTGTCGAGGGCGTCGATGAACGCGCGGGACAGCGGCATGGTCGGCTCGTCGGCCGTTGACGGCGTGGTGTTCGGCTGGGTGGTGGTCATGGCGGTGCCCGTGCCTTTCGGTTGGCTGGTCATCGGAGGTCTTCCGGCTGCGCGGCGTCGGCGTGGGCTTGGGCGAAGACGAGGACGTCGCCGTGCGCCCGCGCGTGCGTCATCGGTGCGGCGAGCTCTCGGCCGCCGGGTACGAGGTCGGTTGGGGCTGTCGCAGCGGGTGGCTGCAGTCGGCAGTTCCGGATGGGGGTGTGGAGGGTGACGATGTGCTGGAGGTAGAGCAGGTCGGCGTTTTGCGCGGCGGCGATCATCAGTCCTGACGGGTCGATCAGCCGGCCACTCGACCAGTCGCTGTGGGTGTAGACCGCGAGAATTCCGCCGAAGGCGAGCGCCCGGCTGGCCGTGATCGCCAGTGTCTCCGCAGAGCCGTCGGCTCCGTGGTCCGGCGGCAGCGACGTGATGACCAAGTCCACTCGCTCGTCGGCCGATAACCAAGCCAACGCCGCCTCGCCGCTGACGGACACCTCGATCGCGGTCAGCAGTTCGAGCTTCGTGATCGCGGCATGGCGACCGAGCGCGTCCACGGCGTCGAGCGCAGCATCCAGTTCGCCGACGCTGGCTGCGCGGCTCGCGACCTCCTCAACGGCCGGCCATGGCGCGAGCAGAACCCGAGCGCCGGGTGCCGAAAAGCTAGACGTAATGGTCTCGATGATCGGCACCGGCCAGGCGGCTGCCGGGTCGATCGGGTCGGGCCCGGCTGTCCACGCCGTCGGCGGAATCGGCGCGAGTTCGCGGCTGGTGGCCGCTCGGTTCGGGGAGCGGCGAGTGCGCGCGCTCGAGGCGACTGGATCCGGAGCGCCCGGGTACGGGATGCCGTTGACGGGCCGGGTGCGTTGCGGGCGGGTCGAGTCGTCTCGATTGGACGGCCGATTGGTCGAGGACGGCGGGCGTCGAGTCACGAGCGGAACCTCCGGGGCGGGCCACCGACCGATCGAGTCGGTGGCTTCTGCGCGGTCGCCGGCTAACTCCGGCAACGAGGCCGCCAAGAGACACCATCACGTCGGACCCCCATTTTTTGTCCGGCGGCCGAACCTCTGTGGCGGATTCCGAGCTGGTCAGCTGCCGGATCGGCCCCTGATTTCGAGGTCGGGGTACGCGTGTGAAACGGCTTTGAAGCGGCTTTATCACGCCTCTGACCTGGTCTTGAAGCGGTTTTGAGGCGCTCCGGCGGGCTTCCTGGCGACGTTACTTTCCGCTCGTTCAGGAGTGCCGCCATGGACCAGCCCTCGTCACCGAAACACCCCGCCAGTCCGACGACGCGTCCGCGTGGCGAGCCTGGTGTGTTCGATACCGCCCGCACCGCCTTCGCCTGGCTGGTCACCGGACCACATCCGGTCGCCCTCGACGGCCGCCAAGTCGGCGGGCTGCCGCCGCGGCTGGTGCCGCTGGACGAAGTCGGTCGGCTGACCGTCGCGAAAGGATGTCCACAGCAGACCCGGGACGCGGTGTGGACGGCACTCGTGACGCGGTCCCGTGCCGAGGGCGGCACGTGGACGGTCGCGTGCGTCGGGCTGGCACTGCCGGTGCTGCTGCCGATCGCGGCCAAGCTGACCAACCGGTTCCGCGGCGAAGTCCACGACATCCACGCCGCGGTGCTCACCGGCTTCCTCGAAGCCCTGGTCGACGTCGACCTCACCCGGCCCGCGATCCTCGTCCGGCTGCGCTGGGCCGCCTACCGCGCCGGCCACCGCGCCCTGCGCGAGGCGCTCGACGCAGCAGCCCCGGTCGCCGACCTCGGCGCACGCGCACCCGGGCCCGAGCACGCCGGCGGACACCCCGATTTCGTTCTGCTCGCCGCCGTCTATGCCGGTGTCCTCACCGCCGCCGAAGCCGCGCTCATCGGCGACACCAGGTTCGGCGAGCTGTCACTCGCCGAGGCGGCGCAGGCCCGCGGCCAGACGTACAAGGCAACGCAACAGGCCCGGCACCGCGCCGAACGCAAGCTCGCCGAATACCTCAGCGAGAGCGACACGGCAACGCGCCCGAAGTCACAGCGCGGCGTCGCCCGCGAACCGGAGAAGACGCGGCGTCCGGTGTCTCCCCGATCACCGAAATCCGGAGTTGGTGACCGCGGGACGCGAGTGCCCGCCCGCCCTCGCCCATCCCGGTCCACGTCGGAACCGGGCGCCGTTCAGGAGGCGTCCTCATGCGACTGATCACCCACCACCCCGGTCACCGCACACCCACCCGCCGACCACCGAACCGGCACAGCCACCGCACAACAGCTCGAGTTCCCGCTCGCGCAATGCACTGCCGCCGGCCCGGTTCTGTGCCGAAAGCTCCGATCTCTCCAACACGATCGCGTCGTCGCCCGGTCGTCGAGCTCGGCTGCACGCTGGCCGCCGCGGCGCTGCTCCTCGGTAGTTCCGCCGCGCACGCGGAGACTGTGCAGTACGTCGCGCTCGCCCAGTCCGTCGATCAGGTCCTGTCCAACATCCGCTCGTGGATCATGGGCATCCTCGCCGGCGTCGCGCTCGTCTTCCTGACCATCGGCGGGCTCCGCTACCTGATGGCGTCCAACGACCCCGGCGAAATCGAGAAGGCCAAAGGCGCGTTCAAGGCCGCCGGCATCGGGTTCGGTCTCGCCGCCCTCGCGCCGCTCGTCGTCGAAATTCTCAAGACCATCGTCGGCGGGGTGTAGACGATGTCCGCCCACGCCTCACGTTGCATGCTCGCACCGGGGCACCCCGTCCGGTCTCGTCGACGCCGCTCGTTCTGGCTCATCGCCCTGGCGGCATTGCTCACGACCGTGCTCGGCGGCGGCGCGTCCAGCGCAGCCACCGCCGGCCCACGACACACCGGCGCCGCCCAGCTCGCTCCGGCACAGCCGCCGTTGCCGCTGCCACCCAACCCGGCGTGCGAGCCGGGTTCCGCGGAACCGGCATGCCACCTTCCGAGCGCGAGTTCGGTCCCGTCGATTCCGGCGACTCCCCTGCCGCCGATCACCGCGCTGCCCGCGCCGCCATCATGCTTCCCCGGCTCGTTGGATCCCGGCTGCGCGCCAGCCACCAGCTCGCCGTGTCAGGGACCGAACTGCATCCCGCAGCCGTCCACGCTCGTGCCGAGCACGCTACCGTCGGCCCAGGTGCCAGATGGCCCCGGCGGCGACGCTGCGGAGTGCGGGCTGACCGACCTCACCAGCTGCATGGTCGTCGCCGCGAGCGCATTGCTCGCCGCGGTCGTCGCCGCCGGGATGAACCCTCTGCTGGACCTGCTCGGCAAGACGCTGCTCACCACGCCGGAGCCGGATCAGCTGCCCGGGCTCGGCGCAATTTGGGTCGGCTCGTGGCACATCCTGCTCACCGCCTACGTGATCCTCGTGCTGCTGGCCGGGCTGATCATCATGGGCTACCAGACACTGCACGCCCGCTACACCGTCAAAGAACTCGCCCCGCGGCTCGTCGTGGGTTTTCTCGCCGGGACGCTGTCGCTGTTCCTGATGACCAAAGGCGTCCAGGTCGCCAACGCGCTCTCGGCCACGGTGCTCGGCGAGGGCGTCGACCCAGCGCAGATGACGCGTAGCTTGATCACGATGGTTCAGGGCTCCCTGCACGGCGGCGGCATCTTCCTCGGCATTCTCGGGCTCGTCCTGGTGGCGATGCTGCTGGTCCTGCTGGTGGTCTTCGTCGTGCGGGTGATGGTGACGATCCTGCTGGTCGCCGCCGCGCCGATCGCGCTGATGTTCCACGCCCTCCCCCACACCGAAGGCATCGCCTACCTCTGGTGGAAAGGCTCCGGCGGCGTGCTGGCCATCCAGGTCGGACAGTCGTTGACGCTCGTGGTCACCGTGCGGGTGTTCTTCGCACCCGGCGGGTTCACCCTCTTCGGGCCGTCGCTCTCGTCGCTGATGAACCTGCTGCTGTGCATCGCGCTGATGTACGTGCTCATCAAAATCCCGTTCTGGTTCCTCGCCCCGCTCCGCTCCGGCCGCCCTTCCCTGCTCGGCCGGATCGCGCGCGGCGTCATCGCCTACAAGACGATGGGCCTGCTCTCCGGCGCAGCAGCCAGCCGCGCCACCTCGCGAGCTCGCGTCGCCGGGCCGAGCGCGCCGCCGGATCCGCCGGCGACTCGGTCCGGACAGTTCATGCTGCCGATGAAATTGCGACGCGCCACCCGCTCGCGCCTGAACCCGCGCCGCGGGTGGGACGAGCTCCCCCGCGCCGGTGCGCTCGACGGAACGCCGGGGCCGGGTCAGCTGTCGTTGTTCACGACGCGCACCGGCGACTCGACGGTCCGGGCCAACCCGCGCGCGCTGCCGCTGAAGGACCTGCCGAACGCGCTGCCCGCCGACCAGCTCGGGTTGCCGATCACCGTGCGCCGCGATCCCGACCGAACCCCGCGGCGCACGCTCGCCGACGACCTCGCCGCGCCCACTCCCACCGCTCGGCCAGCGCGTCAGCCGGGACTGCTGACGCCGGACGGGCGGATCAGCCGCAACGCGCGCCCGCCGGCGAAGCTGCCGAACGCGCTGATCGCGCCGAGCGCGGGCATGCTGCCGATCCACCTCCCGCCGCAAACACCGCGGCCCGCACGACGCAGCCTCGCCGACGAACTCGGCAACCCAGGCCGAACCAACCGCGTACCGCAGACCGGGCCCGGCCTGATCACACCCTCCGGTCAGATCAACCGTGCGGCACGCGCCCACCGTCGTCCTGCGCCCGATGCCTTCAGCGGGAACCGGTCACTCGCGTCCGGGCAGTACCCACTCCCCCTCGGTCTCCGCCGCCAGCCGAAACCCGAATTGCCAGCAGCACCGGCACCAGTGCGCAAGCGCACCGGGAACCAGCTGCCTCTGCCGCTGAATCTGCCGCCGCGGCGACGCCGCCCCAAGTCGAAGTGAGGTAGCGCTCATGTCCCGTCCCGTGCGCATTCCCGCCGACGTCGACCGCCCCGACCGCGTGCTCGGCCCGCTCACCGCGCGGCAGCTGACGATCCTCGGCGTCACCGGACTGCTGCTCTACGCCCTCTACGGCGCCACCCGTAGCTTCCTGCCGCTGCCGCTGTTTCTGCTCGTCGCGATCCCGATCGGACTCGCCGTCGCCGTCGTCGCGCTCGGCCGCCGCGACGGCGTCCCGCTCGACCGTCTATTGCTGGCCGCGGTCCGACAGCGGTTCACCCCGCGCCGCCAGGTCTCCGCGCCGGAAGGTGTCGGGCCGGTGCCGGCCTGGCTGGCTGCCGAGTCGGAGGAGGACGACGTGGCGCCGACGCCGCTGGAGCTGCCCGCCCGCGGGGTCGACGACGGGACGACCGCCGGGGTCGTCGACCTCGGCGATGACGGGCTCGCGGTGATCGCCGCGTGCTCGACGGTCAACTTCTCGCTGCGCACGGCCGCCGAACAGGAAGCGCTCGTCAGCTCGTTCGCCCGCTACCTGCACTCGCTGACCGCACCCGTACAGTTCCTCGTGCGCGCCGAACGGCTCGACCTCGCCCCGCAGATCGACCAGCTGCGCGACCGCGCCGGCGGACTCCCCCACCCCGCCCTCGAAGCCGCCGCGCTCGATCACGCGGACTACCTCGCCCAGCTCGGCCAGCACGCCGACTTACTGCGCCGCCAAGTGCTGCTCGTTCTCCGCGAGCCCACCCGCTCCGCCGTCGTCGACAGCGTCAGCTCGACCCTCGGCCGCCTCCGGCGACGGCCCGCAGCACCCACGGTCGATCACGCGACGCGCCAGGCCGGCGAACAGCGTCTCGCCCGGCGGCTCAACGAGGCGGTCGAGCTGCTCACCGCGGCCGGGATCGTCGTCACCGCGCTGGACGCGGCGACCGCGACCGGCGTGCTGGCCGCGGCGTGCAACCCCGACACCTTCCTCCCGCCCTCGGCCGCACTGGCCGGCGCCGGCGACGTCGTCACCGCCGCCGACTTCTACGACGACTTCGAAGACAGGTGAGCAGCATGTCCCGCACCCAGCCACCCCGCTCGGCGGCGGCGTTCACGCCGGACTCGCTGTCGATCGGCGCACGGCATCTTGAGGTCGGCAACGAATGGGTCGCCTCCTTCGGCGTCACCGGCTACCCGCAGGAGGTCTACCCCGGCTGGCTCGCCCCGCTGCTGACCTACCCCGCCCGCCTCGACGTCTCCGTCCACGTCCAGCCCGTCGACCCGGTCACCGCCGCCAGCGGCCTGAAGAAGCAACGGGCGCGGCTGGAGTCCTCCCGCCGTCACCACGCCCGCCACGACCAGCTCGACGACCCGGACCTCGACGCGGCAGCCGACGACGCCGCCGACCTGTCCCGCCGCATCGCCCGCGGCGAAGGCCGGCTGTTCAAGTTCGGCCTCTACCTGACCATCCACGCCCCCGACGAGCAGGCGCTGGCCGAGGAGGTGTCGGCGCTGCGGTCGCTGTGCGCGTCGCTGCTGCTGGACGCCAAACCCGCCACCTACCGGTCGCTGCAGGGCTGGGTCACCACGCTTCCGCTCGGGCTGGACTCCCTCGGTCTGAAAAGGACGTTCGACACTGCCGCCGCGTCCGCCGCGTTTCCTTTCACATCACCGGACCTGCCCGCGACGGATCCGACGTCGAGCTCGCCCAGCGGCGTGCTCTACGGCTACAACGTCGGCTCCCAAGGCCTGGTCCACTGGGACCGCTTCACCTGCGACAACCACAACTCCGTCGTCCTCGGCCGATCCGGCTCCGGCAAGTCCTACCTGGTCAAACTCGAAACCCTGCGCAGCCTGTACCGCGACATCCAGGCATTCGTCATCGACCCCGAAGACGAATACGCCCGACTCGCCGACCAGGTCGGCGGCGCCTACGTCCACCTCGGCGCCGGCGGCGTCCGGCTCAACCCCTTCGACCTGCCCATCCACACCACCGCCACCGGACGCCGGACCGCGCCGCAGGACGCGCTGACCCGGCGGGCGTTGTTCCTGCAGACCGTGCTCGCCGTGTGCCTCGGCGCCGAGCTGACCGCCGGCGAACGCGCCGTCCTCGACACCGCCCTCATCACCACCTACGCCAACACCGGCATCACCACCGACCCGCGCACCTGGACCCGACCAGCACCGATGATGCGCGACCTGCGCGACGTCCTCGCCGCTGCCGGCGATGCCGTCGCCGCGGACCTCGCCGCTCGGCTGCACCCGTTCGTCGACGGCGCCTTCGCCGACCTGTTCTCGAGCCCCACGACCACCACCCCCGACGGCCACCTCGTCGTGTTCTCCCTGCGGGACCTACCCGACGAGCTCAAGGCAATCGGCACCCTGCTTACCCTCGACGCGGTCTGGCGACGGGTCTCCAACCCGGCCGACCGGCGCCGGCGGCTGGTGGTCGTCGACGAGGCGTGGCTGCTGATGCAGTCACCGGAGGGTGCGAAGTTCCTGCACCGGATGGCAAAGACGTTCCGCAAGCACTGGGCCGGACTCACCGTCGCCAGCCAGGACATCGAGGACTTCCTGCGCAGCGAGCTCGGCCGCGCGATCGTGACTAACGCCGCCACCAGCGTGCTGCTGCGCCAATCCCCGCAGGCGATCGACCAGATCGCAGCCACCTTCAACCTCTCCGAAGGACAGCGCCAGTTCCTACTCACCGCCGACCGCGGCCAAGGCCTGCTCGGCTCCGGCACCGAATGGGTCGCCTTCCAAGCGCTCGCGTCACCGACAGAGAACGTCCTGGTCACGACCGATCCCACCGAACTCGCCGAGATCGCCTACGACTTCGGGGACCCCACAGTCGGGGATGTCATCGACCTCGGCCCAGCCGGGTCGGAGGTCGCACCATGATCTGGCAGGAGGGGTGGATCGGCGACTACCTGACCGATCCGTGGAGCGCGACGCACCAGCTGCTCGCCGGCGCCCTCGACGAGGCATTGCGGTGGACGCCGGTTGCGCTTCCGGTGCTGATGATCGCCGTAGCGGGCCAGGTGGTGGGTCGGCGCTGGTGGCGAGGCAGGTGCCATGCCGCGCTGCTGGCTGACGCGCGGTGCGTCACCGTGCTCGCCCCGCCGACTGTCGATCCTGCCGGCGGCGTCCTGCTGTGGTCCAACCTCGTCGGCCTGCTGCGGCCGCGCTGGCGGCGGTGGTTCACCGGCCAGCCGCACCTCACGTGGGAGTACCGGTTTTCCGAGCACGGCGTCAGCCTGCGGTTGTGGGTTCCCGGTGTCATCCCGCCGGGGCTGGTCGAGCGGGCGGTCGAAGCCGCCTGGCCCGGCGCCCACACCCGCGCGGTCGTGGCCGACCCACCGTTGCCCGAGCCGAAGGCTGGTCTGCGGGCGATCATCGTCGGCGGTCAGCTGCGGCTCGCGCGGCCGGAGGCGTTGCCGATCCGGACCGGGTTCGACGCCGACCCGATCCGCGGCTTGCTCGGCGCGCCCGTCGGCCTCGGACGCGGCGAGTACGCAAGTGTGCAGGTCCTTGCACGACCGGTCACCGGCCGACGGGTCAGCCGAGCGCGTCGCGCCGCCCGGCGGGTGCATGCCGGCGCGTCGGGTCGGCTCGGCGGCCGCGTGCTCGACCTCGTCACACCGGGCGCGGCGGCAACTCGTCCCGGGCGGACTCGTGACGCGCGGCGGATCAGCCAGGACCCGCAGCTGTCGCTGGAGTACTCCGCGCAGAACCGGGCAATCGTCGGCAAGCAGCGCGGCTCCCAGTACGAGGTCGTCGTCCGCTACGCCGTCACCACCCACCTCCCGGCCGACGCCACCGAGGCCGACGTCCGGCGGACCCGGGACACCGCCCGCGGCCGCGCCCACGCACTCGCCGCGAGCTTCGCCGCCTACACCGAGCACAACCACTTCCACCGAGCCCGCCTTCACCACCCATCTCGCACGCTCGGCATTCGCCGTCTCGACCGCGGCGACCTGCTGTCCGTCCCCGAGCTGGCCGCGATCGCGCACCTACCTGTCGACGCCGAAATCCCGGGCATCGAGCGCGCCGGAGCCAAAGCCGTCGCGCCACCGCCGGGCATCGCGGTACCCGGCCCCGAGGTCAAGCCGCTCGGCATCGCCGACACCGGCCACGCCCGCCCCATCGGGTTACGCGTACCCGACGCCCGCCACCACCTGCACGTCCTCGGCGCTACCGGCTCCGGGAAGTCGACCCTGCTCGGGAACCTGATTCTCGACGACGCGGATGCCGGCCGCGGCGTCGTGCTCATCGACCCCAAGGGCGACCTGGTCACCGACGTCCTCTCCCGGCTCCCCCGCGAGGCTGCGGACCGGGTCGTGCTGTTCGACGCCGACTCCAGGCAACGCCCGCCCTGCCTTAATCCCCTTGAAGGCGGCGAGACCGACCGTGAGGTCGACAACCTTGTTTCGGTGTTCCGCCGCGTCTACTCCGCGTTCTGGGGTCCGCGCACCGACGACCTCATGCGCGCTGCCTGCCTCACCCTGCGCGCCCAGGACGGCGTGCCGACCCTCGCCGACCTGCCCAAGCTGCTGACCAGCGAAGCCTTCCGCGCCCGGATCACCGGCGGGCTCACCGACCCAGTGTTGGCCGGGTTCTGGGAGTGGTACGACGAGCTGACCGACTCCAGCCGCAGCCAGGTCATCTCCCCGCTGATGAACAAGCTGCGCGCCTTTCTGCTGCGGCCGTTCGTCAAGGACGCCATCGCCGGCGGCCGCTCCACCGTCGACATGAACCAGATCCTGAACGAGGGCGGCATCTGCTTGGTTCGGATACCGAAAGGTTCACTCGGGGATGAGACGACCCGGCTTGTCGGCTCGTTGGTCGTGGCCCGGACCTGGCAGGCCACCACCGGCCGCGCCCGCGTCCCCCAGCGCGAACGCCCGGACGCCTCGCTGGTCATCGATGAGTGCCACAACTTCCTCAACCTGCCCTACCCGATCGAGGACATGCTCGCCGAAGCCCGCGGCTTCCGGCTCTCGATGACGCTCGCCCACCAGCACCTCGGCCAGCTTCCCCGCGAGCTCAAGGAAGGCATCTCCACCAACGCCAGGTCGAAGATCTTCTTCAACGCCTCCCCCGAGGACGCCCGCGAACTCGCCCGCCACACCACGCCACGGCTGTCCGAACACGACCTCGCCCACCTCGGCGTCTACCACGTCGCCGCCCGGCTCGTGGCCCACGGCGCCGGGACCGAGCCGTTCACCATGACCACCACCCCGATGCGCCCCGCCGTCCCCGGCCGCGCCAAAGAAATTCGCGCTGCCCTCCACAAGAGCAGGCCTTCGCCGTCGAGGCCCGCCGGCGCCCCGGCTCCGCCGAGCCGGCCGACGCGAGACCGCAAGACCGACCCGCGCCGCGCCCCGCTCTGACGCCCCCTTCGGAGGTCCCCTTGATTACCACGACGACACGCCAGCACCAGCTTCGGCAGCATCTCCCCGGCCGAGTGGCCGCCCGCGCGGCCGGCTCCGTCGAGCACCAGGCTGCGCTCGCGGCCCGCCTCACCGCGCGGGACAAATGGCTGCTGGCCCTGCTCTTCGAACACCGCGTCCTGACCTCGGCCCAGATCCAGGACGCCGCATTCCCCTCCAGCCGCTCGACCCGCCAGCGACTGCGCGAGCTGTACCTCTGGCGCGCCGTCAGCCGATTCCAGCCCTTCCGCCAGCTCGGCTCCGCGCCGATGCACTACGTCCTCGGGCCCGCCGGCGCCGCCGTGCTGGCCGCCGAACACGGCCTCGACGTCAAAGACCTCGGCTACCGCCACGACCGTGCGATGGCGATCGCCCACAACCAGCGCCTCGCCCACACCGTCGGCGTCGGTGACTTCTTCACTTCCCTGATCGCACGCAGCCGACGTCGTGACCCTGTTCGAACTGGTGAGGGGGTCACGGCCTGGTGGTCGGAGACCCGCTGCGCCCGCCATTTCGGCGACCTCGTCATCCCCGACGCTTACGGCCGCTGGGCCGGCATCGGCGGCGAGCTGGAGTTCTTCCTCGAGTACGACACCGGCAGCGAGTCGCTGACCAAGCTCGCCCGCAAGCTGCTCGCCTACGCCCGGCTCGCCGACTCCACCGGCATCGCCACCCCGGTCCTCTTCTGGCTGCCGACCAGCCGCCGCGAAGCCGGCGCCCGCACCGCACTCGCCCGTGTCCACGCCGACCTCGACCACAGCGCCGACGTCCCCGTCGCCACCGCGGCCGCCGACCTCCTCGACTCGAGCACGGCGTGCCCGAGCCCGGCCGACGAGGTCTGGCTCCCGCTCAACGCGAGGTCATCGAACCGCGCTACCTCGCCGCGGCACGCGCTCAGCGAGCTGACACATGCCTGGCCGGCCCTCGCGCCGACGACGTCCTCCGGCCCCGACGACGCGACCGGCCCGACGTCCGGCCAAGCCGTCGCCTACCGGCTACCGCCGCCGTCCCCAGTGCCGCCGGACGCCACACCCAGCCGCACTCGCCGGCCCGGGGCCTGATCACGCGAGGAGGGCGTCATGGGATCGAAGATCGCGGTCGGCGTCGCCGCCGTGCTCGCGATGCTCCCGGTGCTGCTCGGCGCCGTGCCGCCAGCCGTCGTCACCTCGCTCACCGGCACCGAAAGCACAACCTGCACACCCAGCGGCACAAACTCCGACGGAGTGCCCGGCTACGGGACCGACCAGCTCGCCAACGCGGCGATCATCACCTCGGTCGGCAAGCAGCTGCAGGTCCCCGAGCCCGGGTGGGTCATCGCGATCGCCGTCGCCATCCAGGAATCCACGCTGCGCAACCTCGACCACGGCGACCGGGACAGCCTCGGCCTCTTCCAGCAACGCCCGTCCCAAGACTGGGGCACGCCCCAGCAGATCATGAACCCCACCTACGCGGCGACACAGTTCTACCGGCATCTGCAGGCCGTCCCCGGATGGCAGCAGATGAGCATCAACCACGCCGCCCAAGCCGTCCAGCACTCCGGGACACCAGACGCCTACGGCCAGCACCAGACGGACGCCGAAGCCATCGTGGCCGCGGTCGCGGGAGTGACCTGCGAGCACACCGGCGGCGGGGACTGCGGAACCATCACCGCGCCGACGTCCGCCGCACTCACCGCCATCAACTACGCCTGCGGGCAACGCGGGCTGCCCTACGTCTGGGGCGGCAACGGGCCACTTGCCGGCGACACAGGCTTCGACTGCAGCGGTCTCACCCGAGCCGCCTACGGCGCGGCCGGCATCGCGTTGCCGCGGACGTCACGCGAGCAGTACGCTGCCGGGCCGCGCGTGCCCGCCGGCGCGCCGCTTCTGCCCGGCGACCTCGTCTTCTACGCGACAGCCGGACGCGTCCACCACGTCGGGCTGTACATCGGCGGCGGCAACATGATCGACGCCCCCGATTTCGGACAAGCCGTGAAGGTGGAGCCGTATCGCCATCCTGGTGACGACTACATCGGCGCAACCAGACCGACCACGCAGCACTGAAACTGACACAATCAAGCACTTCCGGGCGATACACGTGTCTTGTTTGGACAAACGCTTGACATGAAGCGGTGCACGGAGCGTCCATAGATGTGTAGCCCGAACCACCGGACGCGCACCGGCGGGCGAACGCCCCGGCCGGGGCATGACCATCCACCGCTTCTTCCGAAACGGAGCTTGTCATGCCCGAAACCAAGAACACCTCAGCGACCGACGCCCAGCCGGAAACCGCGGAACCGAAGGTACGACGCGCACTGGAAGCCAATCCCGGCGCGACAACCGCGGCCCTGGCCAGCGCGGCCGGAGTCGGACGCTCCACGGCGTCGAAGCTCCTCTCCCGCTGGGCTGCCGAGGGAATGGTGACCCGGACCGCAGGCAAAGACCAGTCGGTCCCCGTCACCTGGACGCTGCGCGACGACGACCAGAACGACAAGGCCGCCGAAGTTGCCACGACCGAAGAACCGGCGGCCGACATGGCAGATCAGCGCACGGAGGAACCGACCGCTGAAACCGACGCGCGAGAAGGCGATCCTTCGCCCGTGCCCGTGCCCGTGCCCGACTCCGACGTCGGCACCCCCTGCGCCCCGGCAACGTCAGAAGCCGCAACGGCGGACGCACCGAAGAAGGAACGACTGCCCAAAGGCGCGCTGTACGACATGGTGCTGGCATTCCTGCAGGCGCATCCCGGCGAGGAATTCGGACCCGCCAAGATCGGCGCGGAGCTCGTCCGGTCAAGCGGCGCAGTGAACAACGCCCTGGAGAAGCTCGTCGCCAACGGCATGGCAACGAAAACGTGCGAAGCGCCGAAGCGCTTCACTTCCATCTGACCGCGACACACTCAACAGGGGCGGATCGCCATCGCGGCGATCCGCCCCCGCTGGATTCTGGAGACCGGGCAACGAGATCACCCTGTCGCCTGCTGGCTCACATCGGCCGGATGCGGAAAACCGCACTTGCCGTCGCAGTCGTGCTCGCCAGTGGTGCCGATGAACGGACAGTCGTCTCGGTGGGCCTTGTGGAGGTGACGCTGCCGTCAGGGTGCTCGAGTATGCGCAATGCGCCGCCATGGCGGTACGCCCACATGATGTCGTCCGGGTCGATGCACTTCTCGCCATCGAAGCCGTAAGTTGTAGCCAGCAGCGCGCTGATCGCGCCGTGGACATGGGGTGAAATGGTCTGTGTGGTCGGTGGGGCGGCGAGGACTTCGGCGGCCCTGCTGAGAAGACGCTCGGTCAGCGGGCCGAGAGCGCTGGCAGCGTGGACGTCTGCGCTCGGTCGCGGGGTGCCGTGCCACCAGTTGCTGGGAGCATCGGCGGCGAGGCTTGTCCACGTCATCTGGTCGCTGAGCACCTCCGCGACAGCGAAGCTCTGGTTGATGTAGCAGTCGCGCTCGACGCGCGCTCGGAGCGTGCGTCCGACGAACTCGACGACGCGAGTGTGGTGGTAACTGGTGGCCGTAGCGCCGGTGGCTTCATCGCGTTCGGTCATCGAGGCATTCATCATGTTCTCCTTCATTTCGGGCGGGCTGGTGCTGTTCCTTCGAAGTACTTTCAGGTCGCCGTGGTCGAGGCGAAACCCAGCAGCCGAGCCAACTCCGGCGCGATCACGGCAGCGCGATCACAAGGGACGAAGAACGACATCTCCACGTACGGCGAACGAGTGTCCAGCTGGATGCGCGATTGCCCGTCGTCGAGCCGACACGAGGTGACGCTCGGCGGCCCGGACACGAGACGCACTGGCCCACCGAATTCTTGCGCCAGGTCGAGCGCTGCCGCGCGTTCTTGCGCCAGTCGCTCACGGCGTCGGGCGTTGCGTGCCCGGATGCGGTCGGCCCAGAAGCGATAAGTGGGAAGCACGTCCTCTTCGAGGCGGTCGGCCACTTCCTTGACCGGCGTGCGAGTCTCCACCACCAACGGACGGGGGCGATAATCCCTGGGAATGAACCAGCTCGGCGGGTACTTCAGACGAGGGTGGTGGACGTACCTGGCCGGCTCGTCCCATCCGGTTGCGAATTCGTCCTCGTCAGACGGCAAGACGGGTTTGATGGTGTACGCCCACGGCCGTCGGTTCCTCACCGGATCAACGCGAAGGGCATCTCCTGCTGGGCCGATCAGCACCATGCAGCCGTACAAACTGGTCATGTAACCGTAGGTGCGTACGTAGGTCACGAGGCCCCACGACCCAGCCAGCTCGGATGTCAGATCGAGTACCGCATCGATGATGTGCTCTTCGCGGGTAGCCATGGCAGTTCACCTTTCCGTTGATGTTCGGGTGGTCAGCGGTCGCGGAGGTACGCAGGTGCACCGCGGGTGCACCGCCCGACACGCCTACCGGTGAGCAGCCGCACGGAGCGCGGTAGTGGCAGCGTGGCCGATGGCCCGGGCGGCCATGGTGGGGTCAGTCAGGATGTGGACGGTGGCCCCGGCGAGCGGGGTGTCGGTGTCGCTGGTGGTCAGCCACAGCACCGCGCACCCGGACACGCGTAGGCGGTCGAGCTTCTTCTGCCCGTTGCGGCGGGGTGTCGCACGGTATTCGCCGTCGGACACGATGACCACGAGCCGTGCCGCGCCGGGGCGGGACAGGCCCAGCGCGCCGTCGAGGGCGTCCAGCGCTCGGGGGATGTCCTCGTAGTTGTCGCGGGAGCAAAATTCGGTGACCTCGGCGGGCGGCTTGCCCGGATGGGTCAGTGGGCGCACGTGGTGTCCGAAGATCACGCTCGCGGTGTCGGCGTGTACGCGGGTGTGGCGGGCGGCGTTGGCCAGGATCCAGGCGGCCGAGGCCACGTGAGCGCGTGCCCAGCCCATCGAGCCGGACACGTCGCACGCGATCCCGACCCGCAGCGGCGGCACGGGGACCGGTTTGCGGATGGTGCGGGTGAACGGCTCGGCCGTCACCACGGCCCCGGCGGCATGCTGGGCTTCGGCGGCACGCACCCCACGCATCCGCAGTCGCCCCGGCGGCACCTGCGAGGTGGTGCGCACGGCCACCCGTTCCCGGGTTCCGGCGGTGTCAAGGGCCCGCGCGAGTACCCGCGCAGCGGTGTGCTCCTCCGGTGTGGGCGGCCGGGTGCCCGCCGTCAGGGTGTCGCCGTCGGGGGGACCGCCGGTGCTGAATACTCCCCGCGCCACCCGTGCGGCTTTCCTCGCGGCGGCGTCTTCGCATTCTTTCGCGGCAGCGGCGACGGCGGCCGGGTCCTCGGGCGCCTTCTCGCCCGCGACGTTCGCCGCAACGCTGCCCAGCACGGCGGCGATGGCATCCGCAAGCGGTGACGGGTTCACGGGTGCGCCGGGTCCGGGCGAGCCGTCCGACGTGTCCGAGGTCCCGGGCGAGGCCGGCGACGAGGTCGAGTCCGGGCTGTCAGGGTCGGTGCCGAGGATCTCGCACCACTGCCGCCCGAGGTCGAGCATCTCCTCCCCCGCGTCGTCCGCGGTTCGCAGCGCTTGCCGCCATACGGCCCGCAGCTTGCCGAGGACTTCGGTGCCGAGCACGTCCTCGACGACCCGGGCGACGGGGTAGACCTCGGCGTGCGTGAGCACCCAGCCGTCGGCCCGTCCCAGCAGGAGCGCGGCAGTGTGCGCGGCGTCGGCGGCGGTCATCTTCGGGGCCGTCGCGGGGTCGGCGTAGAGGTGCAGGTCAGTGGCGACGATGCCCTGCACGCACGCCCGGAGCCAGTGCCGGTCGTCCGGGCGGCGGCGGATGTGCGCCGCTTCCATCCGGGGCTCTTCCAGCAGCATCGCAGCGGCGACCACGGCGGGCGAGGCGCCGTCCGGCGGTTCCCACGCGGTGTGTTTGGCGTGTCCGCACTCGTGGGTCAGGGCACCCCAGGCCGGGGCGTAGCGGGCCCGGTCGGACAGGTTCGCCGGGTCCACGGTGGCGGGGTCCACGCCGAGGTGGTCGCCGTCGACTTCGATCAGCGCGCGGTGCGGGTAGAAGCAGGCTGGGGCACCGCCGCCCGCGCCGGGGGCGACGCTGACCACAAGGTCGTCGCGGTCAGCGATCACCGGGACCTCGTCGGCGAACGCGGCGGACAGGGTCAGCCATTCCGGGCGGGCGGGGAACACGGCGGCACCGGTGGCGGTCGGGTCGGCGGTGAAATGGGCACTCATGGTGCGGGCCTTTCGCGACGGGTTCGCGGGGGCGGGTTCAGGGTTTGGTGGTAATGCGGGCACCGAGGCCGAGTGGGGCGACGGTCTTGCCGAATACGTCGCGCACCACGGCGGCGACGGTGACGCGATCCTCTTCCGGCGCGATCCCGACCAGGTTCCCGGCGGCGGCGTCGAGGTCCCACGCGTCGGCGAGCTTCTTGAACGCCAACAGCTCCCGCAGCTGCGGCGCCCACCCGATCTCGCCTTTCTCCTGCCGGGTCGCGAGGTTGCGCGCCACCCGCACGGCCTTCTTGTCGACCCCGAGCTGTTCGGCGAGGGCATAGTCGCTGGAGACCTGGATGTGCACGGAAACCGGGAGGACAGCGCGTCGGTGAGGATGGCCCCGTGCACGCCGGGGTTGTGCCCGGCCACGACATAGAACCCCGGCTCGGCCCTGACGACTTCGCCGCCGTTGGCCTTGACGATGATTTCGCGGCGCCCGTCCATCGCGGGATACACCACGGCGAGCACCGTCGGCGGGATCAGGGTCGCGTCGTCGATGAACAGCGGCACCCCGGCGCGCATCGCGCGGACGAGCGGGCCGTGGACGAACACGAAGTCGCCGTCGGGGGTTTTGGTGTAGTCGCCCACCAGGTCGGCGACCACGGTGTCGCCGTCGCCCTGAACCGTGAGGCAGTCGTTGAACGCCGCCTCGACGACCGAGGTTTTCCCGGTGCCGGGCGGGCCGTACAGCAGGGCAGCCACCCCAGCGTCGCGCAGCCGCTGCAGCGCGGTCACATCCGGCATGCCGGAAAGCAACCGGGGGTGGTAATCCATCCCGTTCGGACGTTTCACCGGCCCGGTGACCTTGCGCGCCGGTCGCGTAGTGGTGCTGCCGGTTGCGGATGGGGCCGGTGTAGGCAGTGGCGCAGCGGGCGCTGTGCTGGCGCGTTTCGGCCGTCGCGGGCGGGGTGCAGGTGACGAGCCTGGGGTGACGGCGGGCGCGGCGGCGGATGCCGTGGTCGCAGTGGCCCGATAGGTCACCGGCGCCACCGTGACGACTTCGGCTTGCCCCCGGTCGGTCAACGCGCGGCACGCGTTCCCGACCGCGCCCGATGACCGGTTCAGGGCGCTCGCGATGCTGCCGGGGGTGTGAGCGGCAGCGGGGTCGTCGGCGAGGACTTTGGCGACCATCGCACGAAGTTCGCCGTTGCGGAGCCGGGTCGCTGTCGCGCCCGCCGGGGTGGTCGGTCCCGTGGCGTGCGGTGTGGGCGTGGTCATCGCGGTGTCCCTTTCAGACGGGGCAGGTGTTTGGTAGTTGTCGCGGTCCACATCGAGGAATTCCAGGATTTGTTTTCCAATTCCGGCGACACATCAAAAGTAGCTCGACAGACCGACGGCGCACAATATTTTTCGCCACCTCATTCGGGTGACACATTCCGTCCCCGCAAAAGAATCGCAGACAATTTCCCAATTCGTTTGCGCAGGTCGACGGCCGAGAATCGGCCAACAGGAGCCGCAAGACAAGGAAGCACATGTGGTTTTCTTCTGCAATAAGATAAGAGTGGACAGCAGCTATGAACACTTGGCGAGATGAGCATCAGACCGGATTGGCGCGAGAGCGCACAGGAGCCGTGACCGACGATGCGGGCCCGATGTGCTCACCTGCTTGTCGCCAAGCGAGTCTGGGATACTCGCGGATCCCTCCATGAAGGGTTTGACCTGGGCATATGCGCGCTCACGGAGGATCCGTCTTAGACGGCCCATGGAGCGCCAGGGCGATCGGCGGGTGCACGGGAACCCCCGGTGGCCGGCGGGCAGGCAAAGGTCCGCATCTCAACTCGACGGGCGTCCGCGAAACGGCCTCGCAGGGCAGCGGCGCTGCGCCGCGCCCGTCCACATTCCGCGCAGTACGAAGCCAATGGCTATGCCACCAATGACAGCAACTTCGAACGAGAACACCAGGAGGCTTTTCTGCGCGACATGATCAGTAGGTCGACACTAACATCCGTCGCGGCTGATCAGCTATTTCTGCGCCGAGATATTCTCACCGTACCGAGCATGCCTTTCGCTTTCCGGATCGCCGATGCCGACGTGAAGTCCTCGGAGACGCTCGGCGAGCTCGATTGTCACGAGAGTCGGTGTTTCGTCTATCTCGGCTAGGCGCGCTTCCAGCAGGCGAAGCGTTCTGGCTATCGCGTCGTGCCGGCCGAGGTTGTGCTCGAGTCGCATGATGTCCCGGTAGAGCAGCTCATTGTGCGGGTCGAAGTCTCGCGCCGATTCGAGCAACTCCAGCGTGGACTCGGGATCGCTGTGAACCCGGTCGCGAGCGAGGGCGGCTACGGCGTCGAGGGCGTCGCGGCGTATTCCTTCCCGAAGCGCGGTGAGCCACTCGGCCTCGACGCCGGCCGCCACCTCGCCGCCGTAGCTGGCGACGATCGCGGCGTTGGCGATCGCGCGCTGCCCGTCGTCGGTCGTGGTGCGGCGGCGAGCGACCGCATCTTCGAAGGACCAGTAGTCGACCTCGACGACGGCCGGCTCGAGCCGATACCTGCCGTGCTGCGCGACCACGAGGTCGCCGATGTCCGGGGACGTGGTTTTGTGGAGGGTGCTGCGGAGGCGGGACAAGACGGTGCGCAGCACCGCGGCCGGGTCCTGCGCTGGGCGGCTGGCCCACACGGTGTCGATGATCGCGGCGCGCGGAACTCCGTGCGGATGCAGGGCGAGGTAGAGCAGCAGCTCCCACAGCCGCGCTGACAGCCGGCCGGTGATTTCGACGGTGTGGCTGGGGCACGCGACGTCCGGTCGCCACCTCAAGATCGGCTGCCCGAACACCGACAGCACCAGCGGCGTGGCCGCGTCGTGCTCGGTGTCGACGGTCAGTTCCGTGACCGGCTCGGCCTGCGCCTCTGCTTGACCTGGACACGGCGGGTCTGCGATCTCCAACCCGCGGGTGGGCTCGAGAGCAGGTTCGAGGTGCTCGTCCTGGGCGCCGTGTGCAGCGTCGAAGAGGGCGAACAGCTCGTGGGTCGCGGCTTCAGGGAGGGAGAATGCTCGCCGGCCGCGCAGCGACTCACCCGGACCGGGTGAAGTTGCGGTGATAGTGCCCGCGGCGTCCACATAGACCGTGACGCCCGGATGCCACTGGCCGAGCAGCAGCACGGTTGTGCTCGCGCCGTCGGCGAGGGTGTGCCGCAGCCGGGTGCGATCGGGTTCGTCTGCCGGCGCATCGGCCAGGAGGATTCGCCGCAGGTTCTGAGGAGGTCTCTGGTAGTCGATGCGTGCGAGCGCGGCGGCGAGGTCGTCGACAGCGTGGACGCAGGCCGGTAGTTCGGCGCCGGGCTCCGGGAGGCCGAGCAGGCCACGCAGGTCCGCGGCGGGCGCGACGACCTCGGAGTGACGGGTGGAGGTCATGGTCGTGAGCAGGAGCGCGCGGGCCGCGGCGTGGCTGCCGGGCCCGATGAGACCGAGGCCGTGCGTGGCTGCGAGGTCCAACGCCAGTTTCGCCGCCGCCTCGTCTGCGGCCTCACCCAGCTCAAGCCTGGCATCCAGCTCGGGAGGGTCGCCGGCCGCTTCTGCGTCGGCGACATCGAACTCGTCAAGTCCGGTCTGGGCGTGCTGGTGTGCCAGGTGTAGCTGGTAGACGACCGGGGCGACGGGCAAGTCGTCGCCCCGCCGGCCGCTGCCTGGCCGGTAGCCGGCACGGTGACGTCGCCGGGCGACCAGCAGCGCCGCGCTGATCGCGCCCGCCAGCCCGAGGCCGACGTAAACGCCGGGCTCCCACGACGAGCCGGGGACCGGAGCAGCGGCGGGAGGCGGCGCCGGGATCAGCGGGGAGGCCGTCGCGGGCTGCGCTGATGGCGGCTGCTGCGGGGGCTTGGGGTCGACGATCCTGGGTGTCGGCGGTATGCGGATTCGATCGCCAGGATGGATCAGGCGAGGCGAGGTCAGGGTGCGACCGCCGGGCTGGGTGCTCTCGGCATTCAGGCTCCAGATCTCCGGCCATCGGTCGCCGTCACCGAGGCGGCGTTGCGCGATCCGGTACAGCGAATCGTGGACACCGTCGTGGGGTGGACGCACCAGCTCGAACTCGTCCGACCGGCCGTCGATATCCGACGGCGCGGTGACCGACGAACTCATACTGGTCGGGATCGCGCCGCTTCCGCCGGAGGCGGCGAGGGCGGTACGGCTGACGAACGACACGACAACGGTCGTGATGAGCACCGCCGCGACCCGGCGAAGTGGGCTGCCATGCCAGGTCGAGTCCGGCTGGCCGGTAGTGAGGACGAGGTCGCGCGTGCACCGGGCGAGCTCGACGAGGAATGCAGCCCAAAGCAGCCACGCGCCGCACGCGAGCACGTCGAGCAGCAGACTTGTCGACAGCCGAGCCGCCAGCACCTCGCCGAGCTCCGCCATGGTGAGCAGGTGATCTGGCAGGGGCCAGCCGATGAACCGCACCAGCGCCCACGGCAGCCCGGCACACAACCCGGTCAGCAGCGCGAGGGCCACACCAGCCCGCAGCAGCCGCCCTACGCCAAGCACGAGAGCACGACGAGGTCGCCGCCGTCCGGCCTGCCGTTCTGCAGGCACAGCTCAGCGTCGCTCGCCCTGGACAACCGAGGGCCGCACACCGGCCGGGGACGGCCCCGGTCGAGGTTCCGCCGGTGCAGGTGTCGACGACGTCCCCGGCTGAGTCTCCGGCTTCGGACGGCGGCTACCGGGCGGCCGTCCACGCCGGGCGCGAGGCTTACCGGCTGTCAACCAGCTGGTGAGGTCGGCAGCTGGAACGTCGGTGAACTCAGCCAGCTCGTCGGTACCGATTACGTCGGCGGCGGCCGCGATAACCGCGCCGAGCCGGCGCTCGACGTCCGCCAGCTGCTCGACCAGTGTGGTGCGACGATGCGCGAGCTCACCGACCTCGCGCGCCGCCGCGGTCCTCCTCGCGCTCTTCTCCGCGTCGACCTTCTCGACGCGCCTCTCAATCTCGTCGGTCGTGATCATCGCGCTCCTCCTTTGTTGGTCAGGGCTCCAGCTCGGCGACGCCGCGCTGGGGATGGGCCGCGCCGCTGCCGTGGGCGTCGATCGACGGGATGCCGATGAGCGACAGCAGCTGGGTGCGCTGGCTGGTCGTTACGGTGACGGTCACGGTGTCGGCAGTGGCTGTCACCGTGCCGGTGGCACCGACGCTGGCGAGGTACCGGCTGGCGAGACCGTCGGCGTCCGCCGGCACCAGCCGAAGCGTGCCGGTGGCCCGGTAAGCGGCGAGATCGATGGCTTGCGCGCCGGCGCGGGCGGCGGACTCGGCCTGACCGGTGGCTCGGACCTTCGCGGCGAGTGCGAGGCCGCCGTCGAGCCCGAGGCCGGCCAAGACCAGGAGCCCGAGCATCAGCACGACGACGAACGCGGAGACCTGGCCGTCCTCGGCTCGCCACCAGGCAGCGCGGCGGGTGTCCATCACGCGCCTCCGGCAGTCGGCTGCGATCGGTAGGTGTCGATGACCTCGCTGGCCTCGGCGGTGAGCGTCCGGCTACCGGGGACGCCGAGGATCAGGGCCTGGCCGAAGTCGACGGTGCAGCGGACGCTGACGACGACGGTGCTGCCCGGGCTCGACGAGGTCGTCGTGCTGACCGTGGCGTCGCCGCAGACCAGTCCGGCGTGGACCAGCGCGGAGGTGACGGTCGCTTGGGCCGCGGCGACGGCCGCAGCCGGGGTGCGTTGCAGGCTTGCGGCGCGCGCGGCCTGGTGTGCGGCGTCGTCGAGCCGCAGCCGGGCGTCGACGCCGCGGTGGACGACCACGGCGACGAACACCAGCAGCATGACCAGAACCGGCGCGAGCAGGGTCGCCTCGACGGTCACCGATCCGCGCTCGGCGCGCCACCAGCGAGACTGTGCCGCGATCATGGAGTCGGCTCCGCGGCAGGCAGTTCCCACGGGAACCGGCCAGCGCCGGTCAGGTCGCGGGCTGCGGTGACGTAAGCGAAGACGGCCTTCGGAAGCTCTTCGACGACCTCGACCATCAGCCCGATCGAGGCGGCGTGCAGCTCGGCCTCGACGGCGCTTGTGCGCTCGACGAGCTCGGCGTGCCGAAGCTTGACTTCCCACTCTCGGGTCAGCGTGACGCAGCCCTGGAGGTGGAACAACAGCTCGTCGAGCAGACCGTCGAACTCGGCGATCGCCGCGGCGGTCGTGGCTGCGAGATCGGTTTCGCTCGGCATCGCGACGAGCCGTGCGGCGTGCTTGCGAGCAGGCGCTGTCCCGATCAAGCGGGTCAACGCGTCCCATACCGCTTGGTGGGCTCGGCCGGGCAGATCGGGGTCGATCCAGTCGCGTGTCGCCGTGGCGTGCAGCTCGCCGGTGAGGTCGATCAGGAGTCCGGCCGTGCGGTGCGCCGCTGGGCCGAGGTGGAGGAAGTCCGCAGTTCGGAGGAAAAACTCACCGGGAAACCGTTCCAGAAGACAAAGATGTCGGTGTTGGTGATCGGTCGCGAGGCAGGCCGCGGTGATGCCCGCGTCGCAGAGGCCGCTTAGCAGCAGCGCGATGGCGCCGACGACCGCCAGCGCACCGCCGAGGGTTTCCGCGGCGCCCGTACCCACTACCACAGCCAGGATCAGAAGCCCTGCCACCGAGCGAGTCGAGAAGAACCTCGTGAAGAAAGCACGCTTGACCAACCCGCGCCAACGTCTCGTTGTGAGAGCGGGGTTCCACAGCATGCTGTCGTGCCCGTCAGCGAAGTGGCCGACGGTAACCGCATCGGGTTTGTCCAGCAGTGACATGGTTTTCCTCCCCCGTTCAGGCGTCCGGAACGAACCTTTCGACTTCTCCTGCGGACTCGGCGTGCACGTGCAGGTGCATACCGGGCAATACCGCAATGACCTCGCCTTGCACGCTGACTGAAACCGAGGTTGGGGTCCGCTCGACGTCGATCCGTGAGGACCGCAGCGGTCCTTCCGCGAGTTCGTCGAGCAACTGCTGGCCGGCGGCGTGCCCGGCCGTGGCGGTGCCGTTCTGGACGCGGGCCGCGGCGAGCGCCTCGGCAGCGGCAGCTTGGGCGACATGGGCCGCGTGCGACCAGAGGGCGAACTGGATGATCGCCAACAGCGCCAGCAGGAGCAGCGGTGTCGCGATCACCAGCTCGGCGGTGACCGAGCCGCGCTCTCCCGACAGCGCTCGCCGAACGCGCCAAGCAGTCGCAACGACCGGATTTGCCGGCATGTCAGCCGCCGAGGCCGAGGTCGATGCTGTTGGCTTTCGCGGTCAGTTTGGCGGCGATGATCGCGATCAGGGCGATGGCCAGCACCGCCATGAGGGCGGTCACGATGACGGTTGTCGTGATCTCGCCACGATCGTTATCCCTGCGCAGCAGCAGGATGCGAGCAGTTGTGAGGGTCCAGAGTGTTCGGCAGAAAGTCAGCATGATGTGTCTCCTGTGGATGGTCAGAGTCCGTTGAGGACTTGGGCGACGGCCGGGTAGGCGATAAATCCGAGGAAGCCGAGGAACAGCAGCGTCACCGGTAAGGCCATGCGCTCGGTGGCGGCCTGAGCGTCGGCTTCGGCGTCGGCGACCAGGTGGGTCCGCAACGCCTTGGCCTTTGCCGCCAATGAGGTGCGGATCTTGGCGCCTTCGGTGCCGGCGAGAGAAATCGATGCGGCGAGCTCGGCGAGCTCGTTGATGTCCAGTTCCTCGCCGAGCCGGCGAAGAGTCGACCACGGGGTGCTGCGGGTCAGCTGGGCGGCGTCCAGCGCGCGGCGCAGCTGAGTGAACGCGGGCCCGCGTCCCACCTCGGCGGCCGCCAGGAGCGCGACCTCAACTCCGGCGCCACCTGCGAGGGTGATCCAGACGAGGTCAAGAAAGGCCGAGAGCGCGCCGCGGAAGTCGGCCCGTGCTCGCGCCGCCTTGGCGCGGACCTCCAGATCGGGCGCGACGAACCCGACCACGGCGAGGCCGAGGGCGGCGACCAGGGGGACTTCGACGCTGGCCGGCACGTCCGCGAGCGCGAGCAAGCCCTGAAGCAGTAGGGGTGCCACCAGGCCGGTGCAGCTGACGACGACCTTGATGGCGACGTGTGTGTCGGGCCCGCGACCAAGGACTCGCAGGTCGCGTTCGAGCTTCTCGCCTGGCAGGCCCAGCCTCCGGAGGCCCGGAACGAGTGGGCGCACAGCGGCCACCGCCCAGCCGGCCTCCGACACGTCCACGACCGGAGCCGCTGCCCCACTGCCCGCCGTCGGCAGGCGCTCGTGAAGGGATGGGTGTGGCGGGATTGCCCAGGTCAACAGCATCCACAAGCCGATGCCTGCACCGCCTCCGAGACAGATGAACGGGATCATGCTCGCTCACCGTCCCACCGAGCCGAGGTGGCGGCGCTCGGCTCGAGCGGCTCGCTGAGCGACAAGACACGCGAGGTGGCGCGGCCGGCAGCGATCTTGACCAGCCAGCCGAACCCGGTACCGAACAGCCCTCCGATGACGAGCAGGACGGCTTGGCCGAGCGCGCTGTCGTAGGCCGTCAGGTAGGCGCGGTTGAACACCACGACGCCGACCGCGAAGGCGATGGTGGTGGCGACGACGACCCGCACGGAGGTCCGAGTGCGAGCGCGGCCGGTCTCGACGCGCATTCGCATCGCCGCCTGGGACCGCGCGGTCTCGGCGAGGGATCCGAGCAGTTCGCCGAGTTGCCGCGCCTGGTGCTCGGCGGCCAGGACCAGCGCGGCGATGACCAGGTCGGCAGTCGGGTCGGCCAGCTCCTCCGCCAGCTGCCGCAACGCCGGCGCGAGCCGGTGCCCGTTCTGCAGCCGGGACGCGAGCCCGGCGACTTCGCCACGGATCGCGGCGGGCGCCAGCGGAGCGGTGGCGAGGATCGCCTGCTCCAGCCCGGCCGCGGCCGAGAGCGTGTCGCGCAGCATCTCCGTCCACGACGCGACCGCCTCGATCCGCGCGACCCGGCGCACGTGCGCGCGATCAGGACCGACCAACCGCGGCAGGAACCACACGGCCCCGGCAGCGAGCACTCCCCCAACGAGCCACCCGGTCGCAGCTCCGGCCAGCAGGCCGGCGCCCAGCGCGAGCGCCAGCCGAAGCCCCCACGTCCGATCGGCTCGCCAGGGCGGGGCCGACCGCGGGCGGCGAACCGTCTGCGGGCCACGGAGGCCGACGAGGACGAGCAACAGCCCGACGGCGGTGCCGAGCCCGGCCAGGCCGGCGACAACGGTGGTAGTCATGTCGCCCACCACCCGTTGGGCTCGGCCAGCAGCTCGGGGTCGAACCCGGCCTCGACGAGGTCGTCGAGGGTGTCCGTGCGGAGTGCGCCGGCGGCTGGGCGAGCTCGGCGGTCTGCTCCGGGGCGGTAGATCTCGTTGGAGACGACCGTGCCGCCGTCGGCGTCGACGACCTCGCGGATCGAGGAGATCACCCGGGTCGCGCGATCAGCGGCTTTGTCCAGGTGCACGACGAAGTGCACGCTGGAGGCCACCAGCAGCGCGGTCGCCTCCAGGGACAGCCGCTCCGCGCTCTGCGCGGCGTAGGAGGCGAGCCGGGTGAACGCGATCCTTGAGCTGCTCGCGTGCAAGGTCGCCATCGAGCCGTCGTTGCCCTGGGACATCGCGTTGCACATCGGGATGACCTCCGGCCCGCGAATCTCGCCGACGATGACCCGGTCCGGGGACATCCGCAGCCCCCAGCGGACCAGCTCGGCCTGACTGATCGCGCCGGCGCCTTCGATGTTCGCCTCCCGGGCCTGCAGCGCGGTGACGTCGGCGTGCAGCTCGGGGTCGAGCCCGAGGCCGAGTTCGAAGGCGTCTTCGACGGTGACGATGCGTTCGAGCGGATCCATCTCCGCAGCCATCGCACGCAGCAAAGTCGTCTTGCCGAAGCCGGCGCCGCCGGTGATGAGGATGTTCTTCCGCGCCCTGACCAGGGCACGCAGGAAACGCTCGAGGCCGACGTCGAGCGTGCCGCGGCGGCGCAGCTGGGCGAGGCTCGTGGTCAGGTAACCGTGCCGGCGGATCGAGCACGCCGTCACCCCGTCGGCCGTGAGCCCGAGCACCGCGAAGAGCCGCTCGCCACCGGGCAGCTGAAGGTTCAACGCCGGCGAGCCGCGGTCGAACCGGCGTTCCTCCGACGACGCGCGAGCCGCGAGCGTCCGGACCAGGTCGGTCAGCTCGTCGTTCGAGGCCGCGACCGGCGCGACCTGCGCCCGCGAGCCGTCGGCGTACTGGACGAAGACCCGGTCGAAGCGGTTGACGTTGATCGTCTCGACCTTCGGATTCGCCAGCAGCGACTGCAGCCCGCCCAGCCCGAAGACCTCGTCAAGCACGGCCTCGGCGATCCCCCGCTCGGCGTCCGGCGGCAGGAGCACGCGGCCTGCCTGCAGTTCGGCCTCGCTGTGTGCAGCTGCGGCGGACCGCAGGAGCTCCCGGGCGAGTTCACGGCGGCGCTCTGCAGTGATCGGGGTGCTCTCGGTTTCGGCCCGGTTCGGCAGCTCGGTCGCGAGTGCGTGGTGGAGGACCGCGCGAAGCCGGGCCTCCGGGCTGGCCGCGGATGGGCCGCGATGCTCGTCGAGCACGGTCATGGCGAGACCTCCCCGTCAGGCAGCACGACGTTGTGGTGTCCGTTGTGCAGTTCGGGTGCGATCCGAACGCCGTACGCCGGGACGCGCTGAGGTGGGACGCCCGGGACGTGCTGCCCGACGGTCGGCCCGGAAGCCTGTATCGACGGCGCTCCGGCCGCGAGGATTCGCGCCACTTCGACGGCAGCGCGGACGAGCCCGCCTTTGCGCGCGCGTCCCGGGATCGCGTGGCCGGTGAGGCTCGTGGCCGCGGTCGGGTCGTAAGGGATTCGGGCCATGACCGGGATGCCGAGTTCCTGTTCGACTTCCTTCGTCGGGTGGCCCCGGCCCGCGAGGACGAGAGACGGCCGAGCGGCTACCTGCCCTAGCTCGTGAAGCCGAGCGGCCAAGTGCGCGAGTTCGTCGCTGTGCGTACCGGAGATCAGGAGTAGCGCATCGGCTTGCCGGATCATCGGCTCCGCCGGCGACCCTGGGTCCATGCGACCGCAGTCGGCAAGCATCACCACGCCGGATTCGCGAGCAGCCCGGTGAAGAGGCGAGCTGGCCGGCACCAGGGTGCTCAACGCTGCCCGAGCTTGCGGTCCGCCGGCCGGCCCGGGAACGACCGGTAGCTCATCCGCGAGAAGCTGCGTGTGGTTCCAAAAGGCGCTGGGCTCGATGGGCTGGCGGGCCGCTGCGGCGAGGCTGAGCAGGCCGGGCGAGAGTGCGAGCCCGAAGCGTCGGCCGAGGTCTCCCCCGGCCGGGTCGCACTCGACCACGACCCGGCGAACGGCGGATGGCCAGTTCGCGGCCAGCGCCACGGTGAAGGTGGTGACGCCGGGCGAACCCTTCACGCTGGACAGGGCGATCAACATCAGCGCTCACCACCCGCGAGCATGACCAGCGTGACCTGCCCGGCCGGCACTCGCGCAAGTGTCGGCGCGGTGGCGCTGGGCAGCTGCAGCGAGATCACCGTCGTCTGGTCGCTCTCGGCCCGCGCCACACCGGTCACCGTCGCCACCCAGGTCAGCCCGTCGCCACTGCCTTGCGCGGCCGGGAGCGACGTCGTCGGCGATGACGCCGTAGCGAGAACGACGAGGACGGGAGCTCCTGGAGCGAGTTCGAGCGGGAACTGGCCCGCCTTAAGGCCCACCGCCACGACCGCCTGGCCGGCGGCAGGGATCGTCGACGGCCCGATGCTGCCCGGTGTGAGCAGCGCGTCGGCAGTGAGGCTGGTCGCCATCGGCTTGCCGAGCACGGTGGCCGCTTGGCCGGCCGGAATGGTGGCGACACCGTCGGCCGCGGAGATCTCGACCTGGTGGACGTCGGCTGGCTCGAGGATATGTCCGACGCTCACGGGCCGCGCAATGGCCAGCACCGAAATGTGGCCTTGAGTGCTGGCTGCCCACCAGAGCGCCCCACCGACGCAGACCACGACGAGCAGCACGCCCGCCAGCAGGTGCGGCAGACGCCGCCGCGTCCGGCGACCGGTCGGCACGGCAGCGAGCCGACCGGTCTTCCCCAACCACGCCACGGAACCCACGTCGGCTCCCGTGCTGCGTTGACTCGTGCTGGTCATGACGTGCCTCCCCAGGCATGGTTCGACCGCACCGCGCATCACGAAAAGGGTTGATGCGCAGCAAGAATTAGGTTCGTTTGACCGCTGAACCGGTTAGTTTCAGCGGTGACCGGTACCGAGCGCCTGCACTTCGGCGACGCGGAAAGCCGCGGTCGCCGTAGTCGTCAGGTCCGGAAACGTGCCGTTGGCTCCAGCCCCGGACCAAGTCACCATCCAGTGCACAGTTGCCTTGACGGCGAATTGCTGCCCTGGCACCACAGCTGACGAGCGCCAATAGGTGTGGCCGCAGTCAGGCGAAGGCGCCTGCGGATCTCCGGCGGCCAAGTAGGGAGTACCGGGCCCCGAACAGGTAACCTCCTCACCGTCGCCCATCGACCACGAGACGGTGGTCGGCGCGGCCACCGCGGTGACCGAAACGCCCGGTACAGCAGCAGTGGCCTGCCGCGCACCCCAGCTGCTGCGATCCAGCCACATCCACGTCGGCAAGCTCACGAGCTTGTCGCCGGGCGGATTCGCCTCGATCCGGGGTGCCGGCAACCGCAGCCGGGCCCGCGCCTGATCAGCCAGCTCTTGCGGAGAAGGCAACGCGGCGGCAGCCGGAACCTGCCCGTCCGGCAGCCAGATCGGAGCCCGGTACAGGCCGTCATGCACGCCTGGGCCAGAACACCGGTAGACGTACCACGCGCCGGCAGGTGGCTGCTGACGGCTGACTCCCAGAAAAGCCGCCCAGACACCTGTTGGCCGGACGTCGTGGTGCGCGATGGTCTGCACCCCGTTCGCCGGAGGCTGGTAGTTGCTACGGACGTACGAGCACTTCGCCGTCGTGTCGTTGCCGCCGATGATGCTGTCGCCCCAAGGCTGCTGTTGGCCCGGCGTCGGATGGGGACGCGCCGGCTTTCCGGGAACTATGGGCGGCTGCGGTGCTTTACCGCCGTCACGGCCGGCACCGACGTCGCAGGAGGGGTTCCCACTCTGTCCGCAATGGACTTCTCCCCAGCCGTCGGCGCGCGCCGACGACGTCAGCACCACGCAGAATCCGAGCGCTGTGGCCGCGGATATCGCTGCCTTCTTCACCCTGAACATGACCCGACCTCGTGAACGGCGAAGGTGGTAACCTTCCAGGAGCCGTCGACTGCCTTCTTGACGAGCGCCTCGATCCGCCGGCGTCCACCGGGGCCGTCGTCAGCGGGTTGCCCGTTGTCGGCGCGATACTTCAGCCAGTTCGTCGAGTCACCGCAATCGGAGACGGTGATGGTTGTCGGATCTGCTGGAGGCTCCGCTGCCTGGACGCTCGGGTGGTTCACCGGTCGCCCCTTGGTGACCAGGCCGTTGTAGTGGTCGGCGTAAAGGCTGCGCGAGATGGTCTGCAATGCCTCGGCGGTGGCGTTCTGCGCGAGTTTGGGCGACTGCCAGTCGGACGTCATCGCGGCGTCCGCCATGTCGCTCCACATGCCGACGTAGGCGGCCGTCGCGCGTTGCTTCGCGAGGTCGGCTGGCCGAGGCGCCACGCTTGTGGTCGCCGAGGCGCTCGACGATGCTGTCGGCTGCCTCGGTTCGGTCGCGCTGCAGCCCCCGAGGAGAACGACGGCGGCGGACGAAGCGATGGTGGTACGGACGGCTGGACGCAGATTCATGGATTCCCCTCCCGTTACGATGATCAGCTGGCCGCCGGGCCTGTAAAACCACCGCGGCGGAGGTTCACTCGTTGGAAGGACGAGCGATGCGCCGGACCGCCGCGCTGGCCAGCATGGCTTCGTGGGGACGGCAATCAACGCAAGCAAAGAGCCGGTGGCATGGTGAACGCCTCGCTCACCGCGGGCAGCGCGGCCGTCGGCCTGGTGGTGGGAGCTGCTGCCAGCTGGATCACCAGGACGCTGCTGCGGCGGCCGGCTCACCTCGCGCAGTCCTGGTGGCTCGGCGCGGTCATCACCGCAACGCTGCTGGCCCTCCTCGGCTGGCGCATCGGCTTTCACGGAGAGCTGCTGGTCTACGCCTATGTCCTGACGCTCGGCGTCCCGCTGGCGGTCATCGACTGGGTCGAACATCGGTTACCTCGGATCGTCGTGCTTCCCCAGCTGGCTGGCGCCGCTTTGGGGCTTGGCTTGTTGTGCGTCACGCGTTTCGACTTGGCTTCTGGCCTGCGAGCCCTGGGGGCGGCGCTCGCGGCGGCGGGCTTCTACCTGTTGCTCGCCGTCCTGGTCGAGGGAGGCGTCGGTTCCGGCGATGTGAGCCTCGCCGCCGTCGTCGGCCTCGTGACCGGCTGGTCGGGTTGGCCCGAGCTCGCCGGCTCGCTAGTGCTTGCGTCGCTTGGAGCTCTACTTCTGCTGCTCCTGCCCCACCACGGCAGCCGGCGGAAAGCCGTGCCGTTCGGGCCGTGTCTCTTAGCGGCTATGACCACCGTGCTCACGATCTCGGGCTGAGCCGCTCAACGCCGACGCGGAGGGCGCCGCAGAGGGGGCATGAGCGCCCACCGCGTCGACTGGCCGAGGACTGGGAGACGTCCTCGAGTCCGTGGTTACGGCGGACCTTCGAAGTCCCGGGCCACGACGGTCTGTCGCTTCGGGGCCGAGGCAGTAGCGACCTCGTTCACGTGGCCGGTCAGCGCCGGGTCGGCCATCGCGACCAACGCTGCCGGGCCAGCTTCATTTTCGATGCGGCCGACCTGCGAATCCGGCCGCAGCGACACGTCGGAACACAACGGGCTGGACGCCGTCTCCCGGGTGTCTCCTGAACAGCTGGCCAAACTCGTCGAAACCAGAATGATCGCCACCACCGATAACCAGCCTTGCACCATTGTTCATCCTCCCCAGCGATCGTTGAGCAGATCTATCAAACGGGTAAGCCGCACCACATGGACCGCTTGCGACTTGATCACACGAATGAAGCGGCTACGCCGGACCGTAGTAGCCGGGATTGCACCCCACACCGCCGTTCCACCAGGCGCCCGTGACGCGCCACCTGATTACCGGTTGAAGATCGGTAACTCCCGGCCCTACGCAGTAGTGGTAGATGTTCCCCCAAATGTCCTGGACGTCGAGCATGACGGTCGAACCGGTGCCGCCGTCGCAGTGCCGGTACTCACCCCAGCTCTGGTACCCGCACGACATCCTCGGCTCGTAACGGACAGTAGCGTCCGCAGCGGGCGCCGACGCAGCACCGAGCACAGCGATCATGATTGATCCCGCGGCGGTGATCCGGCCCGCCAGGCGGAGATACTTTGAATTGCTCATCGCGGCCTCCAAACCGATCCATGTTCTTGCTATGAATCCGGTCTACAGGCCACGGTCCCACGCACTGCAAACGGCGTATGACACGGACTTTTAAGTACGCATGACGACGCCCGTCAAATTCACTCGCAAATCGATGATGCCGTCCTCCGGCTCGCCACCTGGTCCGGTCAAGCTCACCCCGAAGCCGGCCTGCCCCGGCGGGCACTCAGCGTGATCGGAAATCACTTTCCCGGTTGAATAGATCTCGATGAGCAGCATGGGCATGCTCTGGGAGTGGATGAACCCCCATCCGTTCTCACAACGAGGGTCGGGGGGCTCGGTGTACCCGCAGCGGCAGCCGCGACGATCTGCGCACGCGAGATTTCGACAGTCGAGCCGCCCCAGAGGGTGGTCACGCCCAAGGTGAGGGCCCGTTGAGCTCGCCTGGCGAGGGAGGGGCGAAGTCACCGGCGCGCTGACGCGATCAAGCGCACCGAGGAGGCCTGCCGGTGTCACCCAGTATGTGACACCGGCAGGTCCCAGTCGATGTGGTGCCCGGTCAGCCACGCCGCCGTGTTGCGGGGACCGCTCTTGAGCCGCTTGGAGATCGCCAGGTCTCGGATGATCCGCTTAATCGGGCCAGGCGTCGCCGTGCCGCCCATCCTGGCGCTGGTAGCCACCAGGCGCTCGACTCGCTCCCGGCGCTGCGCTTCGTAGGCTTGGAACGCCGTCGCAGGCTCGGGCAGATCGCGCAGGCATTTCGCCAAGACGACCGCGTCCTCCATCGCCATCGACGCACCGTGCCCGGCGTTCGGCGCCGCGGCGTGGGCGGCGTCGCCGATCACGATCATCCGGCCGGCATGCCACCTCGGCGTCGAGGCGATGTCGTACCCGTTGCTCGCGCGAATCTGCTCCGACGCCTCGACGATCGCCGCCGCCGGCGACCGGTCACGCCGGAGCAGCGCCGTCGCCTGCCGCTTCCAATCCTCGACTGATGTCGACGCGAGCTCCGCCTTGGACAGCTCCGGGCGCGGCAGGTTCACGAACCACCACGTCTCGCCGTCCGGCGCGGTCGTGTAGGCAAAGAAGACGCGCTTGCCGTAGATCATCCGATATACCCCGGGCACCGGGTCGACCGGCGCCTGCCGGGCGTAGCCGCACAGCACGACCGTTCCGGTGTAGCGCGGCTCAGGCGCCTCCGGGCCGATCAGCACCCGGGTCGCCGAGTGGATGCCGTCGGCGCCGATCAGCAGGTCGCCATCGCGGCGGGAGCCGTCCGCGAAGATGGCCGCTATGCCGTGGTCGAGGTCGGTGTCCACGTCGTCGAGCCGCTCGCCGTGCTCGATCTCGATCCCGCGGCAGGTGGCCTCCTCGTGCAGCACCCGGTACAACTCGGCCCGCTTGATGGTGTGCGGCCCGTACGCGCCGGCAGATCCGCCTCCGATAGGCGCTTCACCGAGCTGCTTGCCTGAACCGCTCCAGAACAGCGCGCGATCGGCCGGGAACGACGCCTGCAGCACCGGCTTGTCGGCGTCGATGGCGTGCAGGGCGTCGAAGCCGTTGTTCATGATCGTCATGAACGCGCCGACGTCGTCCGCCCCCGTCTGGTAGGCCTCGTAGACGACGGAGTCGATGCCCGCCTTCTGCAAGGCCATGGCCGTGACCGGCCCCGCGATACCTCCACCGATGATCAGCGCCTTGGTCATCCCACTCCCCTCGTCTCCAGGCCACGAGCCAGCCGCACCAGCTCGCGAACGTCCGAATCCAGTCCGTCACCCTCCGGGAGCGCGACGGGCACCGCCTTCGTCTGAGCCGGCTCACCGGCTGCGTGAGCTGCGAGCGCCTGCTGCAGACGACTCGGCAGGTCGGCAGAGGCGTCTGTTCGCGCCAGATACGGGCTGATCCGCACCAAGCCGTCGCGGCACTCGACGACCCGGCGGTAGTACCGGCGGTGCGTCCCACGTAGACGCAGTGCGTCACGCCAGGGTGCAGCTGGCACCCGATCCAGTGCGTCATCGGGAAACTCCGAGTGCAGCACCGTCCACAGCGGCGCGAGCTGCCGATACCCACGGCGGTGACGCCACCAGATCCGCATCGCACCCACCCTGGTCATCGCGGCCGGGTAACTGACACCGGCCAGGAAGAGCAAGACCCCCGGCATCAGCAGAACTGTGACGGCGAGCGCGCCCACCACCGTGCCGGCGGAACCGGCGCGATCTGCAACCCCGACGTGGTAGATCAACCCGAGCACGATCGCGGGCACGAAGACACAGTTCGCCAAGACGATCGCGACCAGGCCGACGGCGGCGATCCGCAGACCTCGGGCCAGCCTGCCGCCCGCTTCGCGGGCGTACCGCCAAGCCCAGACCGCCGCTGCGGCGAAGCCGACCGCCATGAACACGTCGGCCGCGATGAAGAAGACCGCGACGCTGGGCACCGACTGGTCGTTGGTCCGGGCGGACGCCGGCGTCGCGAGCGCGGCGACGAAAAGCACGGTCTCGGCGGCCAGCAGCAGGCCGGCGTACCAACCGACGCGTCGCCTGGCCGCCGCGCGCTCCCGTGCCGAGAACAGGAAGAAGCACACGAGGCTGTACACGCCGACCAGCAGAAGACCGTGCTGGACCAGCCGCGCGATCATCGGCGGCAGGCCCAGCACGTGGGCGCCCTTGTCGGCCGCAGCACCGAACGGAAACGCGACGGCCAGGCAGGCCACGAGCGCCGTCACGCTGCGAAGCGCGGCGTTCCTCGGGTTCCGCGCCAACCTCCCGGCCAGCCACAGCAGCAGGACAGCCGACACAATCCCGTACGCGAGGACCAGAGGCGTCACAGCCACCCCAGACGGCCTTCAAGCGCGGCTCCCATCTGCTGGGCGGATTCGCTCGCTCTTCCACCGACAGCGACCTGGTCCAGGACCGACGCCCACTCCAGGATGATCGTCGCCGTGGTTTCGGCCTCTCGCTCCTGCTCGGTGTCGTACGAGGTGCGCCGCAGCGCCCGGCGGACGGCGTCCGGCTCGAGATCCGGATACCGCTGACGCAGGCTCTCCGGCGACATGTCCGGGTACAACCCGGCCAGCAGCTCGTCATCGCACGGATCGCTCTCGTGACCGGCGAGCAAGTGGCCCAGCTCGTGGAGAATGATGTGGTTCTGATGCGGCTTGCTGGTCTCACGCTGGTACAGGATGTAGTCCGCCGGGCGAGTGCTGATCCAAACGCCGAAGGGGCCGGGCACCGGAATAGAGTGGGCCAGCAGCTTGATCGGCTTGCCACGGCGCTCACCGACGCGCCGGCACAGCTCGACGACGTCCAGCGGAGGCCGGATGTCCAGCTCCTTCAGCAGCCGCCGGCACCGGCGGCGCAGCAGCCGCTCGTTCACCGCTCCCCTCGCTCCCGCGCTGCCTGCTGGTCGCGGTATACGACGTCGAGCAGGTCCATGACCAGCTGACGACGATCCGGCGTCAGCTCACCGGCCCGCATCGCGATCCGCTGTGCTTCCTGGTCACCGGCGTTCGCCTTGAGGCGTTCCTGCTCCGCGGCCAGGTCGCGCAGCTGCTGGTCGACGCGGTCGGTCACGTCATCGTCGAAGAAGTAGTTGACCGGCACCCCGAAGAACCTGGCCAGCCCCTCGACGTGCTTGATCGTCGGGTTGTCCCGCTTGCGCTTGCGCAGCTGCCAGATGTACGTGCCGGAGATCTTCGTGCCGGCGACCGTGATCGAGTCGGCGGCGAAGTCGTTGCTGTACTCGTCGCCGTCCGGCGATTTCGTGACGGCGAACAGGTGGTTGAGCTTGTCCGCGAAGTCACGCCCGGGTTCGGCCATCACCCCTCCTCAGCTCCCCTTGACGGTACCGCTCACCAGGCGTCTTAACTGAAATTAAGACCCGATCAGGTGAACACCCGTCCGATAGTTGAGACACGACCTGCGGAAACTTAAGATCAACTGCCTGGGGTGATCGAACCGGGGAGGGAACGATGACTCGACCGAGCACACAGGCAATCACAGCCGAGGACGCCGAGCGCCTGCGCAAGCTGCACGACGCGAAGCAGCTCTTTGGCGGCGACTGGATGACGGCGATCCTGCTGGCACTGAAGAGCGGCCCGAAGCACTACACCGAGCTGCTGGACCTCGTCGGCTCGCTCAACGACGCCGCAGCGGCAAACAGCTGGTCCGGACGGCCGCGGGTGCTGCACGCCAGCGTGCTGACGCGCACGCTGAAGACGATGACGGCCGACCGCTTGATCGTGCGCGACCAGGAGGCAGGCGTGTTCCCACCGTCAGTCACCTACTCGCTGGCGCCGGCGACGCGAGAGGCACTCGAAGCCATGCAGCCGCTGGCCGACTGGGTGAGCCAGCACCCGGATATCGTCGCCCAGGCACGGCATCGCCGGAGTCAAGACTCTGACGGCGCCCGCCGCTCAGCGTGAGTAGGTGAGCCAGCCACCGCAGTGATCACCACGGCAGCCGAGCGCGAGATCTGCACGGCGGCTACACGGCCGCGGTGCAGGCTTCCGATGGTCGACGAGAGCCAGGGAGGCCGTCTGGCGCCCCGATGACTTCCTCATCGAGAACATGGAGTTCGAACCTGGCTGTGTCGTAGCCGCCGGCCTCCCAGGCGAGATCACTGTCGCCGACGCGCCACTCGCAGCCAGTGACTCGCTCCCGCAGCAACCACGCCACTACGACCTCCCGGACTCCGCGACCTCGAACGACCCGAACCTACCACGCAACTAGAACATGTGTTCGACCGACGGCTTCCAGTCACCTCAGGTTGGGCCATCACAAGGCGACCACTCCAATCTGGCCCACCTCGACAGCTCCAGCCAGCCTTGTTGGGGGCGGCCTGCCGCGGCAGCAGCAGAGTGACAGACTCGGGCGCAGAACGGCACCAACGGAAGGAAGAGCCATGCCGGTGAGGGCGGTAGTCCTCGACATCGGGGAGACTGTGCTCGACGACACGCGCGAGTGGAACGCCTGGGCGGACTGGATCGGCGTCGGCCGGCACACGTTCTCGACCGTGCTCGGGGCGGTAACCGCGTCCGGCCGGGACAACGCCGAGACGTTCCGGTACTTCAAGCCGGACTTCGACGTCGCGGCCGAGCGGCAGCGTCGCGAGGACGCCGGAAACGGCGAACGCATCGACGAGAGCGACCTCTACCCTGACGTCCGGCCCGCTCTAACCCAGCTTCGGCGGAACGGACTCTGGATCGCGCTCGCCGGCAACCAGACCGCGAAGGCAGGGAGCCTGCTCCGCAAGCTCGACCTCCCTGTCGATGCCATCGCGACCTCGGCTGAGTGGGGCGTCGCCAAGCCGGATCCCGCTTTCTTCCGGCACGTCATCGAGCTGGCCGGCGTCGCTCCCAACGAGCTGCTCTACGTCGGGGACCACCGGGACAACGACGCCGTCGCCGGTCACGCCGCCGGGCTCTGGACGGCACTGATCCGTCGCGGTCCATGGGGACACTTGTGGGCTGACGACCCGGCAGTGCTGGCGAACGCCGACTGGGTCATCAACTCGCTGAACGAACTGCCCAACCTGATCGCCAGCACTTGATCACGACACGTCAGCCCAGGCGGCGAACGTCGCCAGCTCGTCGCTGACCGTCCGTTGCCCGCGCAGGAGCGACCGCAGTGCCGCCTTGACCCGAGGATGCTCACGGGTGTGGAGCGGCGCGACGCTTTTGGCCAGCTGGAGCGATGCGAAAGCGTCGTCGGGCCGACCGACTTCGAGCTGCGCTGGAGCTAAGTCGATGTAGAAGTGCGATCGGCGCTCGGCCGGAAGCTCGCGAGGCGGGTGCCAACCGGTGCCGCGCTGGACCGCTGTCGGGCTGTCACCCAGCTCCTGCGCCACAGCCACTTCGTGAATCCGGACCGAAGCGGGACCAAAGGCCGTTCCGAGGTACACACCTTCGGGCGTGTGCTCGGCAGCTCGATACGCCTCTGCGAGGTGATCACCTGCTTCTTCCGCCTTACCTGCACGTGCGGAAACGACGGCGGCCCGCATCGCCAGCGATCCGCGGGCGGCTTCGCTGTCTACTGTGGAACGGGTAGCCGGTACCCGATCGATGGCACGGACGAGCGAGCGGTGCGCCGTTTCCAGATCCCTTACGGCGAAGAACATTTCAGTACGCACATAGGCAACGGCCGCATCAAGGAAGGGTTGATCGATCTGGGAAGCAGCCAATCGCATGGCGGTGATGATCTGGCTCGAAAGGTCGGTGTAGCCGTACTTGAAAGCCAAGCCGTCAGCTGCCCGGTAAGCCAGGACCAACAGCTCCGTTGTGTCGTTGCGTTCCCGTTCATCGATCGCCAAGTCGCGCGCCCGCCCCAGCTCCATCAGGAGATCCGGCAGATCGACGACCAGTTGCGCATAACGCGCCTGGACACGCTGCTCTGTCACCTGGGAGACAGCTGCTCGCAGGGCGTGCGCCGGACGAACGGGACCGTCGTCCGGCTCGTCGCAAGCCAACAGCGCCCGCCTTAGCGCCGTCATGCCGACACGCACCGCATCGTCCCTGAGCTGAGTGGCGCGCGGGGATCGGTTTTCGCGCCGCAGCTCCGCCTGCTCCTGCTTCGCCGCCTCCCAAAGCCGTCGCAAATCGCCACCCGTGTGCAGACCGCGGTCGAGCGCATCGACCAGTTCACGCGATGGCAGGTTCCGCCCTTCCCGCTCGGCCAGCGACACGTAGTTGCGCGTGTAGCCGATCCGCCGGGCCAGCTCGGACTGACTCAGGCCCGCGGCCGATCGAAGGCGCCGGATCTCTCGCACGAGATGGTCGGCGGCCGGCCGCTTCTCCGTCTGCTCGTCAGTCACGTCGTTCTCCCGATCCGTTCACAGGGGGTAAATCGGCACGTTCGTCATTTACCCCCTTCCGGCATCGTCGCTGGCCAGGGTCCCATGGTGATCGTTCCGACGTCACGATGCAGGAGGGAACCGGTGAACACAACCGCCATGCCGGTATCCGGCGAAGCACTACCTGATTTGAGGAACGCCGAAGGGCGGACTCGATGATGCCCGGGGCCTCCGAGCGGCCGCTGACCATCGGGATCATGGGTCCGCACCTGACGGGCAAGAGCACGTTCATCTCCCGCCTGGCCTTGGAGCTTCGACGCAACGGATACCAAGTCGCCACCATCGCGGCGCTTGTGGAGCGGGCCCAACGGCTGGGGATACCGATCCTGCACAACCACTCCTGGGCATCGACGATGTGGTTCATCACCCGCGGCATCAGCGATGAACTGGAAGCGTGGGTCCACGCTGACGTCATCTTGGTCAACGGTGCTGTTCCCGACGCTCTGGCGTACTACCGCGCCGCCCTGGAGCACCGCGGCGATGCACCCGGTCAGGCAGAGCTCGATCAGCTCGAGAGCCTGGTGCGGAACCACAGTTCGAACTACAACCTGCTCTTCCGAACAACGCTCGACGCAGCAGCGACCGATGGAGAAACCGACGACGAGGTGTTCCGGCGCCTTGCTGATCGCTGGGTGCGCCGGGTTGCCGAAAGCCTCGAAGTCACCAACGTTCCCGTGCCCTCCTCGGACCACGGCACCGCCCTGGAACTCGCCATCGGTTATGTGATCGAACGCGGATAACCCCAGACCGGCGGCGGAGTTGCTGCCCCGACCGCAACTCCGCCGCCCCCACCACAGGTATGGCCCGGGTGAACACCATGGCACCGAACGAAGTCCAATGGCCCTCCGAGGACGACTTGCTTCTCGCAGAAGACGCCGGATACGTGCTTCTTTGCCGCGTGCTCCTCGGACTACGCCGTCCATCCTTTTCGGAATCACCACCACGATCGACCGGAGCACCGATGTCCCGCGAAACCACCCGACTCGTCGACACGCTGCTGGCAACGCAGGTCCGAATCAGCCTGCTCGTGCACCAGCTTCAGGACGGAACGGCGACAACGGACGATCAGCGGCAGTTCGCAGACGGGCTCGAGGAGCTGCTGGACATCCTGCAGTCTCACGCCGCGGACGTCGACGCCGGCATCGTGCCGACTCCGCACGACTTCCTTCTCGCAGAACGGCACTTGGCATGACCGACGCATCGTTGCGCTACCCCGGCTTCTACGTGGTCGGCCGCGCGATCCGGGAACATCGAATGGCTCGGAACATGAGCCTTCGGAAGCTGGCCCGCCTGATGGGCACCAGCCCAAGTCTCCTTTCGAGTTGGGAGACCGGAGAACGACGCATTCCAGCGGTACCGCTGGGCTGGGCGCTCGGCCTGCTTGAAGTACCGGCCGCCGAATGCCATCTCCTCAGCCGACTTCACGCAGAATCCGAGCGTGCGAGCTACGTCGAAGGAAACGACTCCGGCGAGATCAGCCTCCAGCGTGCGTACGACCGATACACCCTTCACACCTATGAATGGGCGCCGAAGGTCGTCCCGGACCTTCTCCAGACGTTCGGCTACGCTCACGCCCTTCCCGGAGCGCGCACCCGGCCCGACGACGTCGACCAGGAGATCTTCGCGCGCCGCGTCCGACAGGTCGATCGAGATTCCCGGCATCGGCACACCCTCCTGCTGGGCTCGGCCGCGTTGACCCTGGAAGGCATCCCGGCGGAGGTCGTGCAAGCGCAACTTCAGGAGATCACCACCTCACCGAACCGGTGGCGAGTGGACACCCGGATCGTCCCGGCCGACGCGGCCATCTCTCCGACGATCGAGTCCTTCGTCATCTACGAGACCGCGGAGAAGGCCTTCACCGTCGTTTTGAGACACGAGCACTCGACGGTCTACCTGTCCGACCTGACGACAGTGAGGCGCTACAAGTCGACGTTCGATGCGCTCCAGCGGGTAGCTGTCGCCTATGAGCCGGTGACCTCATGTTGAGCGTCACGGCCTGCCGGGGCGGCAGCCGCGAAGGCGTCCCAGAGCAAGTTGAGCGGGTGATCGGCGGCGTATCGCTGTCGTTCGCCTGCGCGAGCGAAGATTCCCGTGACGATTTCGAGCTCAGGTTCGTAGCCTGTGCCGAGCTGAATCTTGCGGAGGTTCGCCCCGGGCAGCCGACCTTCGATGGCCGCGTCGGCGACCCGCTCGGTCGTGAGCAGGCAACCGAACATCAGCTTGCTGCTGAGCAGGTTGAGGCCGTAGTTGAGGGCGTCGATGTCGGCGACCACGTGGAGCTTGCCGCGGTACTCCGGGCCGTACCAGCGGGTGAGGAAATCGGCCAGGAGCCCGGCGGTCGGCGCGAGCAGCGGCAGGTCGGCGAGGGCGTCGCGCGTCACCGGCCGGTCGGGGACCTCGCGGGTGCTGAGGTTGGTCAGCAGGGAGACGCGTTCGCGGTGCCACTCGAGGAAGTCGTGCGGCACGTCCGGACCGCGGCCGCGTTCGGCAGCGAACGAGCCACACACGAGATCGACCTGCTCAGCGTCCAGCTTGGTCTTGAGGTCGCGGGTCCGGACATGCTCGATCTTGAGCTGGATGCCTCGGCGTTCGAAGGTGTCGCGCAGTTGCGGCCAGACCTCGCCGAGGAACTCGACGGTGAATTCGGTGGTGCCCACCGTGATGGTGGACCCGACCCGCCGGCGGGCGCCGTGGACGCGTTCGGTCCAGGCACGCAGCGTGCTCGTGGCCAGCGCGACGACCTCGTCGCCGGAGCTGGTGAACAGGAAGTCCTTCCCGCGCCCCTGCTTCGCGACAAGCGCCTCGCCCATCAACCGGATCGCCGCATCGTTCAGTGTGTCGAGCTGCTTCTGCACGCTGGACTGCGACCGTTGCAGAACCCGGGCCGCGCGTTGCGCACTGCCCGTGGCGTGCACGACGGCCAGCGTCCTCAGCTGGTCGAGGCTCGTGTCAAGCAGCTCCGCGGGGAACCCGAGCAGCTCGGCGACTTCCGAGTCCCTCACCAGCGTCTCCTCGCTTGTTTTCCAGCCGGATAGTTCCAGTTCTACTTCGAGCAATTGTAGTCATAATGCTCCGAAGTTTTCTTTCGAGCATTACTAGACAATTTATTGCTCTAGCGAGCACCGAGTGGTCTACTCGTGCCACCGCCACCGCTCGCCCGACTTGGAGGTCCGAAAGATGACCGTCCGTCCGATCGCCGTCGACGAGCAGGCGTCGAGCTGCTACTTCCGCACCACGGTCGATACCCCGTACCGCAAGGCGCTCGTCCAGATCACCGAGCGGTGCAACCTACGCTGCGCTCACTGCTTCGTCTCCGCGACCAAGCGCGGCAAGGACATGCCGCTGACCGAGGTCGTGAAGAAGGTCGTCCCTCGGCTGGCCGACGCCCGGGTACGCCGGGTGACGCTGACCGGCGGTGAGCCGACCGTTCACCCGGGCTTCCTCGGCATCGTGCACGCCTTCCGCAACGCCGGGATCGACGTCGGCATCTGCACGAACGCCACCGAGCTCGACGACAAACTCATCCAGCAGCTCGCGACGGCCGGAGTCCACGTCAACGTCTCGCTCGACGGGTTCGCCGCCGACTCCCACGGCCTGTTCCGCGGCGACCGCGCCTCGTTCGGCGTGACCGTGGCCAACGTCCGCAAGCTCGCCGCGGCCGGACTCCTGCAAGGACTGTTGTGCACGCCGAACTCTCTGGCCGCCAACGAGGAGTACGTGCAGCTGTGCGAGTTCGCGCGCGAGAACGGTGCCCGCTACGTGCTGCTCAACCCGCTGGGCAGCATGGGCCGCGGCGTAAGGTCCCAGCGGAAACTCGCCAAGTCCACTATGCACATGCAGGAGATCTTCGAGCTGACCGCGCCGTTCGACGGCCCCGACCTCGACATCGCCCACATCCGCTTCCCCAACACCGACCGCAAACCCCTCGCCGGCTGCGAAGCCGGAACGATCATCTACGTCTTCACCCCGGGCGAGGTCACCGTCTGCCCCTACCTCGTCTTCGCCGCCCGCACCCCAGTCTCTCGCCACCCCGACACCGACTTCATCGTCGGCAACATCTTCACCGATCGCGACCTCGCCGCCCGCCTGGACGCGTACCGCTTCCACGAGCGGTTCCAGGTCGGCGCAAATCCGACCTGTACGTCCTGCAGCCTCGAATCCGCCTGCGGCAAGGGCTGCCCGGCCGCGGTCGTCGCCGCGGGCGGACGCATCGGCGACGTCGACGCCGAGCAGTGCCCCGTCACCGCCGAGACCCGCCGGCTGCTGCCCCTGGACGTCGCGTGAGCGCGCCGCGGCTGCCGGGCAAGCTGGTGGCATTCGAAGGCCCCGGCGGCGTCGGCAAGACGACGATCACTGCGTTGGTCGCCGAGCTCCTCGCGGCGGACGGCGTTCCCGTGCACGCCACCGTCCAGCCGTCGCGTTCCCCGCTGGGTGATCTGGCTCGGCATGGCACCGACACCTACCGCGACATGGCTCTGGCCTGCCTCTGCGCGGCCGACCGTCACCACCAGCTGGCCAGCGAGATCCTCCCAGCGCTGGCCGAGGGCAAGATCGTGCTCTGCGACCGGTACGCGGCATCGTCGCTGGTCCTGCAGGGGCTCGACGACATCCCGTTCGATGTCGTCTGGGCGCTCAACCACGATGTGTACCGCCCCGACCTCGTGTGCGCGCTGAAAGCTCCACCCGCGGACGTCGAACAGCGGCTCCGGGCCCGCGGCGGGCACAGCCGCTTCGAGCGGACCCCCGGAAGCAGCTTTCGGGAAACCCTCGGCTACCTGGCGGCCATGACGTTCCTGCGCGACCAGGGCTGGCCCGTCGAGATGATCGAGTGCGCCGAAGATCCCCGCGCCACGGCTGGCACCATCGTCGACCTGATCCACCGCACCCGCACGGAGAGCCCGGCATGCCCCTAACCGTCCTCACCCTCAACGTCGGCAACCCCGCCCTGGAGCGAGCCCGCCGCCAACGCGACTGGCTCGCCCGCCGCGACGAGGACGTCTTCGTGCTCACCGAGACCGGCTCAGGGCCCGGCACCCAGCTGATCGCCGAGTCCTACCGCGACGCCGGCTGGTCGGTCACGTTCTCCGAGCACCCCGGCAAGGAACGCGGCGTCATGCTGCTATCCCGGTTCGAGTGCACGGTGGACCCCATCGGCGCGGCGATGTCCTACCTGCCCGCGCGGCTGGCCGGCATCGTGGTGGACACCGACGACGGGCCGCTGCGCATCGTCGGCGCCTACGTCCCCTCCCGCGACGCCACCGAAGCGAAGACGACCCGCAAGCGCGAGTGGATCGAGGCCTTCCACCAGGCGTACGAAGCCACCAGCGACGACGCCGCCGTTCTCCTGCTGGGTGACCTCAACGTCCTGGAGCCCGGGCACGTGCCGCCGCACCCGGGGCAGTTCGCGCCGTTCGAGACCTCCTTCTACATCGCACTGACCCACCGGCACGGCCTCACCGATGCCTTCCGCGCGCTGCATCCGACCGCTATCGAGCACAGCTGGGCCCGCCGCGCCGAGCTCGGCTACCGCTACGACCACGCCCACACCTCCACCTCGCTCCTCGCCCACCTCACCAGCTGCACGTACGTCCACGACGCCCGTTCGGGTAACTCCGCGCTGACAGACCATTCGGGACTCGCCGTCACGCTGGCGCTCACCGCGACCGCGCCGCTGATAACGTCCGACCCGGCCGCGGACCGCGAGGCAACACTGTTCTAGCTAGGGTGCTCGTGCCCGGTCGCCACGCCAGCCGCCGAGTACGAGGACCCACCGGATGACCGTTGCCAGCGAACCGGCCCTGAGGGTCGGCGCCCGCGTCCTGCTCCTCAACTCCGCCGACGAGGTCCTGCTCATCCACGCCCGCGATCCGGACAACCCCGGCCACCACTGGTGGGAACTCCCCGGCGGCGGCCAAGACCCGGACGAGGAGCTCGAGGACACCGCGCGACGCGAGATCGCCGAGGAAACCGGACTCGTCATCGACCAGATCGGCCGCAAGCTCTGGACCCGCGAAAGCCGCTTCACCTACCGCGGCCGCGACCACCACCGCCTCGACCACGTCTACCTCGCCCGCACGGACGACACCGCACCGCGCACCGCCCTCCGGCACACCGCCAACGAACGCGCCGGCCTCATCGAGCACCGCTGGTGGTCAGCCGCGGCGCTCTCGACCTGTTGCGACAAGCTCCTGCCGCCTGAGCTGCCACACCTCCTGCAGGAGCTCCTCGACGACCGACTCCCCCTTGCTCCGCTGGTAATCACTGCGTGACGTCAACTGCACCGGCGTGGGCACGTAGCTGACCGGGCCGGCGCATCGCGATCCGGGGCCACGGAACGACTGCGCCACCGGCCTGTCCGGCAGCGACGTCGTCCACTTGTAGGACGGCGCCCGCGCTACCGCAGCCGCCACGAGCGTGCGGCCAAAGCCGAGACGCCGGTAGTCGGCGGCGACGTGGACGTAGTCGAGGGTGGCCGTTCGACAGCCGGCGCACGGGCTCGCGGTGACAGTGCCGACTTCAGCGCCGTCGAGCTGGAGTCCGATCCGGCCGGCAAGCGTTCCCGCGGCCGGTGGGTAGGCGACCAGGGCGAGCCCGTCGCTCGGGGCCGTGCTGGACGGTGACGTCGAGGTGCGCGCATTCGGCGAGGCGCCGGACCACAGGCTCGCAGCCTTCCTGAGCGCGGCAACTTCGAAGAGCGGCGTGCAGGCGGTAGCAGCGGCTGTAGGGCTTGAGCTTGTCGTAAAGGTCCAGGTCGAGCCGGTGGCCGCGCAGCAGACGACGAGTGCGCCGGTTGCCGGCCGGACGGGAATCAGCCCGCCGAACTCGCCGTGCACCCCTGAGCGGACCGCGTCGCGGGCATGGTCGATCATCGGACACTTGGGTTCGAGGGCGACGGTGGCGCTGTGCGGGTCATCCGGCGACCTCGGCCAGCTTGCGGCCGGCCGGTGCGTCGGCGAGGGCGAGGGCGACGGCGATGGCCAGACCGGGGAGTTGCAGCGGGTCGTCGCGCGGGCGAGCCGCAACACCGCGGCCGCGGCTGGTCGCGACGACGTCGCGGAACTCTAGATGGCCGAAGCCATCGTGGGCGAAAACGTGCCACCGGCGCTTCAACCCCCGTAGCTCAAGATCGGCGCCTGGCCATGGACCGGCGGCCAGCAGGACCGCGCCTCGATAACGAACCCGCCCCTCCATGCCGGCGGGCCAGCTGCGGTGCATCCGACGAGCGACGGCCAGGCCGAGCACGACCAGGTCGAACCCGTCGATCAACGCCGATAGCACCGCAGCGACCTCGGCTCCGGGATCGGGGACGAGCGCGAGCCGCTCTAGCTCAACGCCGAGCTCGGCAGCAGCCACCACCCCGATGCCGGGCATGCCGACGATCGCTACCCAAGATCCTTCCTGGCTCACCTCGACGAGCAACGCAAGAACCAGTGCCGTTGAGCCCCGGGCCGACACCGCGCTCCCGCGCCGCAGCCCGCCCGGCACCAGCCCGGCCAGCGCCGATGCCACCGGCAAAACGCCCACAGATACCGAGGGCTCCGGGCTCGGCTCGCCGAGCTGGGCAGCCGTGCGGACGCCGAGATCGCCGCGGGCCCGGCGACCGCCTCCGGCACCGCCACCACGCACCGTCCAGCACCACGAACACGCGCCGGAGACGCTCACGCGGGGAAGTTGTGAGCGAACCGGATACAATCGAACACTTGTTCGAGTACCGTGAGATGATGCCGCCGCTGTCAAGCCGAGCCGGTCAAGCTCACCCCGCCGCGACCACGCCCGCAGCGCACAGCACGCATGTTCGCACGGACGGTCACCAGTCGGAGTAGTGACCAGCGCAAACACGACGAGGTTAGGCCAGCCGGGTTACCGTCGAAGCCAGGTGAAGATGTCTCACCCCGGGACGTCGCCATGGCTGCGCGTGACTCCTCCCGCGTGCCCGACTGAATCACTCCGACGCTGGTCAAGGCCGACGGCGGCCGGCTGCGCACCGGCCCGGAGTGGGCGATTGAGTACAAGCTGGACGACTACCGGACCTGCATGCAAATCACCCCGGACGGCACCACCGCGCTCACCCGCCACAACGGCATCGACTTCACCCACGAGTTCGCCGACCTCAACGGCGCCCTCGATCCCGCCCATCGATGGGTCGGCCAGCGGTGCTCGACAAGGAGATCGTCGTCTGCAACGACGCCGGCCAGATCGACTTTCGGGCTGCCGCAGGAACGCCGCGATCCCTAGCAGAACAACCACAGCTCCCCACTGTGCAACCAGCCGCTCGCCGACATCCCGGTCCGGTTCCCCACCTTCGACCTGCTCCAGCTCGGCACCACGTCGCTGCCACGCGAGCCGTATGAGGAGCGCCATGGCCAACTCGCCCGGCTGGCGACGCCGGACCCGTTCCGGGTCGGTCGTGCGGCACAGTTCACCTTCAGCGAGCTGACTGCCGACCGCCGTACCCCCACAGAGCTTGCTCGGCCACCCCGCCGACACCGGGCACCAGGGCCTGGTCGCGAAACTCCTGCGCGCCCCCATACGTGCCGAGTAAACGACCGGACTGCTGGTGCAAGCACGCCCTCATCCAGACCACCGAGGTCATCATCTGCAGCTGGCGGACCAGGCAGAACCTGCCAGCCACATTCGGCGATGGTGGCAGTGGTGGTGATGCCGCGGCGTGCCACCGGCACTCGAGGCGCCCAGCAGCGTGCCGGACCTCCCGAGGCGATGCGGGAGTAGGTCTCGATCACCCGGGTGGCGCAGAGCGAGACACTTCCCGGCGAAGCGGCACGTGTATCAATTGTCAGCCGCCCAGCGACTAATCAACACATCATTAGCCCCTGCCAGACGCTGTCACGGTGACGGCATCAAATATTGGCATCACCGACATTGAGAGAGGGGAGCGTGAATGTGATGTCTGGTGGCAAAATCAGCGACTGGCGCCGTTGCGTGTTAGTTCCCGACGGTTCGGACGACCAGTGTCGTGGAGCGCAGATTGACGGCTACGACCGATGCTTTACTCATCTCGCATCAACGGAGATCATCCACTTCTTGGAAACTTTGAACCTGGGATCAACCCTAGACCTACGAGGCACAATCATTGACTTGACTACATCAGACCAACTCAACCAAACGTTACGCTCTTTGGCACAATCAGCCACCGAAATTGCTATCGATGCCACTGAAGCAACCTTTACTGGTAGTGCAGATTTTAGCGGATTGACTTTGCGTGAAGCTACATTCATCCGCTCAAAATTCTCAAGTGACGCCAGTTTCGTCAATACGGCTTTCACAGGGGATTCCACCTTCAGTGGAGTGGATTTTGGTGCAACTGCCGACTTTACCCGTGCCACCTTTAGTGACACCGGAATCTTCACAGGTGCAACTTTTCGTGAATCAACAGAATTCGCCGGAGCAAGATTCGCTCGTATTGTCAATTTTTCTCGCGCAAACTTTGTACTCTCCGAGAGATTAGGTCCTTTGATTGCTTGCAAGATTGATCTAAGCGGAACACAGTCAGGAGTCGCGATCCTCATCGAGGCAGAGACCGGCGAACTATCTTGCCGAAGGGCTCGTTTTTCTGGCGGAGTGGAGCTCAGAGTTCGCCATGGTCTCGTTGATCTATCTGAAACATTCCTTGGTGCAGCATCATCGGTTGCAACCTCGGCGAGGAAGTTTACGTTTACTGGCTACCTGAGCGATCCTGGCGTGATGTGGTCCCCGTCCGCCACAGAAGAACAAATCGAAGAATGGCACACACGCACAAATGCAAAGGATCACCGCCCGATATTAACATCACTGAAAGGAACCGACGTATCGGAATTAGCCCTGACTGATGTCAATTTGCAGTGGTGCAGGTTTGCCGGAGCTCACCACCTGGACAAGGTGCGCATCGAGGGCGACAGCGAATTCTCAAGGCCCCCGAAAAGTTTATGGCGAAGCTCTCGTCAGGTTTTATTCGAGGAGCATCCTTGGCGCGCTAGTCGTCACCCATATTATAAATGGCTCCACTTTGCACCTTTCGACAACCGCCTGGACTATACGGAGAAGGTCGGAGCAGATCGACTGGCAGCCTTGTACCGATCTCTTCGAAAAGCACTTGAGGACGGCAAGAATGAAGCTGGCGCAGGCGACTTCTACTACGGCGAACAGGAAGCACGGCGCGGCGCCGGTGGAACTTCGACAATTGAGCGAATTCTTTTATGGTCATACTGGTTAGTCGCAGGGTACGGACAGCGCGCGTCGCGCACCTTTGCCGCACTTATTGTGTTAATCACAATTTCCTCAGTTCTTCTAATCACATGCGGCCTCGCCACTCCAGGACCCACGACGCAATCATCGACATTCAGCTATAGAACATCGAACGGCGACCAGCAGACGGTCACGAGCACCACCGATGTCGCGCCACAATTACAGCGATACACAGCCAGGTGGACTCACACACGAATCGACGCTTCCATACGCACTTCGCTAGGAGCGGTAGTATTTCGGGATGCCAGCCAGAAACTGACAACTCCCGGCGTCTGGACCGTAATGGCAGCTCGGTTCATCGGCCCAATATTGCTGGCATTAGCAGCTCTCGCCGTCCGCGCCCGAGTCAAAAGATGACACGCGACGGCAGGGCGCCCAATTCCGAAAGAAGCACACTGTCCAAGGGGACAGAGGAGACTGAACTTCTTGCTGCGACTGGGGTCACCCACCTCACTCCAGAACCCAACGTCACGATAGCTACCCCGTCAAAGAGTCATTCAGCCATGCCTGTAGCGGATTCGGCGGCAACTTCCCACGAAACTTGCGAACTTCCAGCGTCCTCACCATGGCGCTGATCGCACCAGCAGGGCGTCGAGGATGAGGGCCTGCGCGTGTGGCGTGAGTCTGTGGGCGCGCGCTGTCGTTGCGTCGTCTCCGGGGCACAGTATGGTCAACTGCTAGGCCAACGACCGCTGCGGCGGCGTCGCGAAAATGACCGAAGCCATAATCAGCAAATCTGCCAAAACTAGACCACTCCAAACTGCCCACTGCAAGCCTCCCCGAGCTGGCACCTCATCGGCATGCGCCCAAACGCCGAAGAACGGGATGCGCATGATCGGCAAGTAGACGATCGCACCAGGCGATGGTCGATCCAATTTATCCGTCAATTGGCTAGCCTCGACGAGGATGGGGACGCAAGAATATTTTGGCGGCTTCGAGGTTCTTTTGGATCGCGGTCGTGGTGGGATGCTTGACTCCAAGGGCCCGAGCAGAGTCTGCCACAACGGATTCCAGCAACAGAATTGCCTGCTCCCGATCACCGGCCGCCCCGTACGCTTGGGACAGGTTATTCTGCGCAATCAAGGTCGCCCGGTGATCACGTCCGAACACCCGCGCGCAGGAAGCTGCAACGGATTGCTGCAGTACGATGGCGCGGTCGAAGTCGCCCACCGAGCGACATGCGTCGGCCAGGCGACTTTGAGTTTTCAATGTACTAGGATGATCAGAACCAAGCACGCGAGCACAATCAGCGACGCCAGACTCGTAGAGTTCCATCGCCTGCTTCAGATCGCCCGCAGCATGATGTGTGGCAGCAAGGCTGAACCGCGAATGCAACGCGTCTGGGTGATCAACACCTAGTATTCTTTCATAATCCGCGACTATGGATTCGTAGAGTCGGGTCGCCCTCACCAGATTGCCTGCGGCTCGGTAAGCTTCCGCCAGACCCCGCTGGAGTTGCAAGGTCTCCGGATGGTCACCCCCAAGAGCACTCAGGGCATCTTGGACGGTGGACCTATGTAAGCGAATTGCTCGCAGCAGGTCACCTGACTCCTTATAGCTGGTTGCCAACTTTGCCCTTGAGTGCAGCGTGTCCACATGATCAGAACCAAGAACCCTGACGCGGTCGGACACGATGGACTCGAAGAGCAAAATTGCCTGATCTACATCACCTGCCTCCAGATAGGCGTTAGCCAGATTATGCCGAGAATTCAGCGTTGCCGGATTGTCGACGCCTAGCACTCTGGCGCGATCAGACGCGACTTCGGTGTGCAATTCGATTGCGCGAGAAAAATCCTCGGCGTCATGGTAGGAATTTGCCAAATTATTCCGCGCGGTCAAGGTGCCCGGATGATCGACACCCCACAGACGCGCGCGGTCGGCGACCGCCGATTCCAACAGCGGGATTGCCCGATCGAGATTACGTGCAGTTTTGTATGCAGTGGCCAGGTTATGTCGCAAGACCAGTGTGCCCCTGTCGTCCGGGCCGTATGCTTTGAGGCAGTCGGAAAGGGCGGATTCGAGTAGCGGGATCGCCCTGTCGAGTTCACCTGCAGCACAGAGGGCGCCTGCCAGATTGGTGCGTACACCTAAAGTGGTCCAGTGATCGGAGCCACGATGGGTTTCCATGCCCTGCGCGGCGCGGGTGAGATACGAAAGAGCGGTGGTGACATCACCTCGGCGCTCCACGTAGACACCCATATAGTTCAGGAGCAGGCAAAGTTCCTCAGTGTCCACTGCAGGATCAGTGCACTCAGACAACGCACGTACGTGGGATTGCACCGCTTGGTAAACGGGCCAGGATGACGGCACTAGGGGGTCAAGGTCGCTAATGGCTTGAGCGAGAGCGGTAACGGCGGTTGTACGAGCGGCGGCAATGTCCTCGGGAAGCCTATGTGGGTCAGCGCGATCCGGTGTGCGAGCTACGGCCTGCACCAGGCGGTGAACGCCGATCGTGTCGGCGGTGAGGTTGACCATGCTGTATGCACTCAGCCGGCCGAGTGCTTTACGGACTAGGGGTTCTTCGGCGATTCCGGTCAGCAGGCTGGCGGGAATGTCGTCGGGAGCGTACCAGGCCAGCACCCGCAGCACCTGCCCGACCAAAGGTGTGCCAGTGAGACGATCCAGGGTGACACGCCAGACCCGTGCCATTGTGCGCTCTGCGTCTACCCCCTCTGCGGTCTCTCCATACATTGTGGCCGGATACCGGGCCAGCAGGCCCAGATACTCGACGGGAGTAGCGGACGTCTCGGCCATGTATGCGCTGGCCTGCTCGATCGCCAGTGGCAAACACCCCAGTATTCGACACAGGTCGGCGGCGCCCTCAGCACCGGCCTTGGAGTCGTGCGCCTCCAGGATCTTAGTCATCAACTCGACCGCGTCGCCCTCGTCCAACACATCCAGATTGACTGCGGCGGCGATGGTGTGCCAGCCGTCGGCGCGGCGGCTTGTGATCAAAATCCGCCCTCCGGGTAGCCGCGCCAGCAAGGCCCTAGCTTCGGCGGGCTGGTTGAGGTTGTCCAGGATCAGCAGCCAGCCCGTGTGGGTGGCAAGCCACTGTCGAGCCAACTCGGCCTGCTGTTCGAACGGCGCCTGCACCAACTCGGGCTGAAGCGCGATGGCCAGTTTCGCCAGACCCGACTCGATCGCCGACGGAGTATCCGCGGTGATCCACCACACCAGTGATAATTCGTCCCGATGAGCTTCGGCGTAGTGCGCCGCCAGCGTGCTCTTCCCGATTCCACCCAGACCATGCACCGCAGTCACCACCACAGCCTCCGACGCTGACGAGGTCATCGTCCGATGAAGGCGAGCTAGATCCTCTTCGCGGCCTACGAACATCTCAGACCGAGCCGGCGCGTTGAACACCGCCGAAGCCGCTGGCTGAACCTGATCCATCGGCGGGAGCGGCGGAGGCTTGATGTAGGTGTTGTACTGGGTGTTGTGGTCGCCCGCCTGCACTCCCAGGCTGCCGAACACCTCGTAGGCAACCGGCATGTGACCTCCCGGCTGTGGATGGTCAGGTGCCCGCCCTGGGCCGTGTGAGGAGGTAGGCATCGATGGTCGTCAGTTGAAGGTGTTGGTTTGGGTGTTGTGGTCGCCTACCTGTACACCTTTGTTGTCCTGCAGCAGCACCCGGTACTTTCCCGACTGAGTCCCGGCAGGATCGGTCAGCTCCAAAACCTTGAGCGCCGCTGCTACCAGCTCCTCGTCCGACCCGGCGTCGGACGCAGACAATGCAGCCACGAGCTCCCGCCGCTGCACGGCCCCACCCTCGTCATCGATAGGCTTGACCGCGTCGGTCTCCACCGCCTTCACTACCGCAGGCGGTGGCGATCCCGCACGGCGCAGCACACGCAGAGTCAACGCCTTCAACCCCGAGTACGCGTCCTTCACCGCAACAGACGCTGTCTCACGCGCCCCCGTCGCAGCGCCGCCAGCCAGCGCCGCAACCACCAATTCAACCGACTCGATCAAGCCGAACACCTCACTTGTCCGTACCATCAACTATCACCTGTATCGGCCGAGCGGCCCAGTCTGCTACAACATGGGTGCCGACCTACGTGAGTTTCGTGCGAAATTATCCTCATCCTGCCTGTGCAATCTCTTGCAGGTTGTCGCGAATTATATTCGTTAGCCAATGATCTGGGCCTAGTGCCTGTTCGCTGTCGATGAGGGTAGCTTCATAGAGCGGGATAGCTCGCGCCAGATCCCCCATCGCTTTGTAGACACCGGCGAGGTTGTTGCGGCAGAGCAGAGTGTCGGGATGCTTAGGGCCGAGGACCTCTTCGCCGTCGCGGAGAGTAGCTTCGTACAGCGTGACGGCCCGCGCCAAGTCACCAGCCTCCTGGTACACGGAGGCAAGGTTGCCGCGCGAGGCCACCGTATCGGGATGATCTTGACCGAGGACCTCTTCACTGTCGCGGAGAGTAGCTTCATGTAGCAGGGTGGCCTGTTCAAAAGCGCCGACCTTCTGGTACATGTAGGCGAGATTGCCGCGCGATATCAGGGTGCTGGGGTGCTTAGGGCCGAGGACCTCTTCGCTGTCGCGGAGCGTAGCTTCGTGTAGCGAGATGGCCCGCTCCAAGTCACCAGCATGCTGGTAGGCGCTGGCAAGATTGCTACGCGAGATCAGGGTGTCGGGATGCTTAGGGCCGAGGATGCGCTGTCGATCAGCGAGAGCGGTTTCGTACAGCGGAATCGCGCGGTCTAGGTCGCGTATTGCATGATAGGCGTAACCGAGGCTATTACGCACGGTCAAGGTGCCAGGGTGATCAGAACCAAAGATCCGTTCGCTGTCGATCAGGGCTTCTTCGAACAGCGGGATTGCACGGTCCAGATTCCCAGCCGCTTGGTAGGCATGGGCGAGATTACTGCTTGAGGTCAGGGTAGCGCCGTGGTCGGCACCAAAGTGAGTGAATCGGGTCTGCCGAGCGCGTGAGAAGTACTTGATGGCAGCGTCGAAGCTGCCTTGTTTCAGGAGGTAGTAACCGATTTCGTTCAGCAGGGTGGCGTGATCGGGAGTGTATTCGTCGGGCGATGTGAAACGGAACGTGGCAGCGGCGTGCGGCAGGACCGCTTCGTATGCCGGCCAATCGTCGGGGTCGCGCGGGTGGCTGTCAGCGACCGCTGCGACAAGGGTGGCGACGGCGGTGGCTTGTGCTGCGGTGATGTCGGCTAGCTGATGGTGGGGGTCTTCTGGCCTGGGGGTGCGAGCGACGGCTTGCACAAGGCGGTGAACACTGATGGTCTCGCGGTTGAGAGTGATCATGCTGTAAGCGGCGAGCCGACCCAAGGCGTGCAACACGTCGGGTTCATCGGCGTTGACGGCGAGCCAGGTGCGGGGAATGTTGTCCGGGGCGTACCAGGCAAGTTGGCACAAGAACTGACCGGACAAGGGGGTGGTACTCAGCTGGTTGAGGGTGACCTGCCAAACCCGGGCCACGGTGCGTTGTGCGTCACCGCCTTCTCTGGTGGCGGTGTAGAGGCGTGCTGGGTAACGGGCCAGTAGATCGAGGTATGCGGTGGGGCTGATTCGGGTCTGGGCAAGATAGGCAGCCGCTTGTTCCACCGCAAGCGGCAGGTACCCCAGCTCGTCGCACAACCGCTCGATGTCGGTGAGGTCTGCATCGGGCCACTCGGCTTGTACCGTCCGTGCCAAGAGGTCGATCGCCTCAGCGTGGCTCAGCACGTCCACCCGAACACTGGTTACCTTCCCCCATCCGACGGCCTGTCGGCTGGTCATAAGCACGGTGCCAGTCCGCACGCGCTCCAGCAACGACGAGGTGTGGTCGGGTGACACTACGTTATCCAACACCAGCAACCAGCCGTCGTGGGTGGCCAGCCACCGTATCCCCAGATCGGTGCGTTGCTCCATGGGCAGCTCCGCGGTGGCGGGCGCGAGAGCGACAGCCAGCGCGGCCAGGCCGGTATCGATGGCGGTCGGTGAGTCCGCGGTGAGCCACCATCGGAAGCCAAACCTGTCCGCGTTGAGATGGGCGAACTGGGCTGCCAGCGCGCTTTTGCCCACGCCGCCCAGGCCGTGCACCGCGACCACCGCCGCACGGCCGGCCGTACTCAGCACCTTCTTGAGCTGCCTCAGCTCGCCCGAGCGGCCCACGAATACTGCTGGCTCAGGGGGGATCCGCGAGAGGCTCGACAACGCCGGCGTCAACTCCATCGCAGGCTGCGGAGCCTTCGAGTAGTAGTTGTGTTGAATGTTGCCAGTACCCACCTGCACGCCCTGGCTGTTGTGAATGTCATGTGGAATCTGATCTTCCGGCAGGGATAGGTCGCCCACCGGCACACCTTTGTAATTCTGCAGCAGCACCCGGTACTTCCCCGACTGAGTTCCGGCCGGATCGGTGAGTTCCAGGACCTGGAGCGCCGCAGTTACCAGCTCGTCGTCTGCACCTGCGTCTGCTGCGGTCAACGCGGCCGTGAGCTCGCGTCGCCACGCGCCCCCTCGCTCGTCGTCGGCTAGCGTGACCGCATCAGCCTCCACTGCCTCCACCACCGCAGGCAGCACCGACTGCGCACGGCGCAGCGCGCGCAGAGCCAGCGTCTTGACACCCGAGTACGCCTCCTTCAACGCGGTTGATGAGGACTCACGTGCCCCCGCCGCCGCACCGCCAGCCAATGCGGCGACCACCAGCTCCACCGACTCGATCACATCTGCCCCATCTCGCCGCGTCCGTCCATCGCTACCAGCGTCGGCCAAGCTGCTACAGCCTCGACCCCCTGCATTCACAGCGAACGCGCTCATGCCGTTGGTCGCACGGCTGTCCAATCATACGTTGAGTGGACAGCCGGCTCCGGCTTAGAGGACTGCCGCCCGCACGGTAACTGCTTGCCGCGCAAGATGGTCAGCAGCCCACGGGCCTCCCATGGCCAATCTGTTCAATGTCGGCGAGATGTACGACGAGGACTACCTGCTTTTCTTCGCTTCGGTCGCAAGACCGACCCCGCCGGGTAGGAACCGTCGCCGGGCGAAGCCGCGGCATAGCTGACCTAGCGGTTTCTGGACATGCATCCCGGACATGCAGGTGGACCTAACCTGCGGCCGCGGGGACCTGGACCAATCGCCTGGCGGCGCGCGGCTGCCATGTCACGAGCCTGAACTCATCAGCTGTCTTCCTGAACCAGGCCTGCGTCGACGCCGGCGGCCGCCGGTGTCGACGTCGAGTACGTGGCCGGCGACATGCGCCCGCTACCGTGGACGGCCCACTTCGGCCGGAATGTCAACTACTCAACGACCTTCGGGATTTCGATCCAGCGACAAACTGGTCATGCGCACGATGTGTGAACGAGTCGCGGTGAGCGTCGGCCTGGGTGAACAGCTTTGCCCTGACGGCGTGCACAGTACCGACGCCAGCGATTCACCTCGCGGACAGATCGTCGCTCCGGGCGTTCTGCACGAGCGCACAGGCGAGCCAGTGAGCCGCCGCCGCGCTTCCCGCTATACCGGACGGGGCGGCAGACACACTGGTGCGTATCTTTTCCACATCCAACGCCGCCTAGCGCTCGTGAGTTAGAGTTTCCGCGCCGACGAAGGAGGCACATGCCGCTAGCCGAGGGTGCTGCCCTGCTGCGAGGACGCTACGAGCTAGGCACGCGCAGGTCTGCCACCGGAGACGCCGAGGCGTGGACCGCCTACGACGAGGACGGCGTGCGGTACCTTGCCCGCACGTGGGCCTACGACGGCGATGAGCCCGACCCCGTCCAGCGGGCGCTCTGGGACGCTGAGTTACGCACTCTCTACAAGGTCGGCAGCAGCCCCGGCGCCGACAACACCCTGGCCGTCCTCAAGGACGCCGGTCTCGACCGCGACGCGAAGTCCTTCGTCATGGTCCTGCAGGCACCTGGCTACGACAGCGTCGCGGACGCCCTCGCTGCTCGGGCCGAGCACGTCTGGCTCTCCTCCAACGACCCCGCCGATCGCCGGGAGCTTTGGCGAGCCGCTGGCCGCGTCGCCGCTGGGCTGGCCGTGCTGCACTCCCAGGACGTCCTCCACCGCGACGTCGGCGCGGCAGCCCTGCTGTACCTGCCCGACGAGCCCGCCGAGTCCATCCGGCTAGGTGGCTTCGAGTGGTCGGTCCGGCTCGGCCGCCCCTTGGACGCCGACCCGCCGGTCAGCTGGTCCTCGCCACCCGAGCGGATCGCCGGCGACACCGCAGCCTGGCGCCCTGACGACGACTGGTTTGGCTTCGGCATGCTGTGCGCGCGCCTGGTGCTCAACCTCGAGCGGTTCGCGAACAACGCTCCGACCGAGCGGTACAACCGTGTGGTCAAGGCCATCGAGACCGCCACGACCACGCTCACTGAGCCCGAACGGGCACTGCTCCTCCGCCTGATCGACTCGGACCCGCTTGAGCGGATGACCCGCCCGCACGACATCCAACTATCCATTCGCGGGATCGTCGCACTGCTTGCGGCCCCGCCGGCAGCCCGCGCGGACGATCGACCCTTCACGCTCATCGTCGACCCAAAGCAGACTCAGCTCTACGACTACCTGCTTGAGCGAGGGCTACGGAAGCACCTCGGCTTAGATGACGGCCAGCCCTACAACCCGCGGGACGTCGCCCACACCGACGGCTTGATGGTATTTCTGCGCCGCGACCTCGACGGCGGGTCCCTCTACGCCGTGCCGAAACAGGAGACCGTCCTACTGGTCGGCCGGCGCACAGTAGTCCGGCTTCGCAAGTACTCCCACCGCGACGAGGCGCCTACATGGCAGGTCGCATTCTGTGTAGGCCCGGCCCAGCTCACGAACAGTGAGGGGGGGTCGGCCCGTGTGCGTCTGCCCGCCGGCCGCCTCGCAGTCCGGTCGACAAGGGCCGCCCACAATGACCGGAGCCTGGCCCTGGCGTCCGCGACATGGGACACGGTGCTTCCCCGCATTGAACGCGGCGCCGACCTGGCACGCGACCTTGCCCAATTCCACCAGTTCGTCCGCGCCACTCACCAGATCGAGCTGCTCATGCTCGACGCGACGATCTTCCCCATCGACCTGGTAGCCGGGCCGGACCCTGCTGACGACCCCGGCTTCGAGCAAATCACAGTTCGTGAGCGGCCACGCCCTGAGAACAGGCAGGTCCTCGCGTTCCTGCACAACGACGACCTGGCCGGGTTCCTGCAGCGCGAACTCGAGGCCGGCAAGCCTGACAGCGGCAGCGTCATCCTATCCGGTGAGAACGGGGACGCCCTGGCGCTGCCCGCGGGCGGTAAAGACAACCAGTGGCGCGTCCACGCCGTGGACGACGCAGCGCGGGCCGCGACGCTCCGACGCGCGACCTTCGACCCCGATCGTCCACCGCCGCCGGACCGCGGCTACCTGCGCGGTGCGGGCATGCCCGGCCAACTCAAGCTCATCCGACGCCGCAAGCAGGCAATCGACGCCCTCGACCGCCACAGCTACCTGCTGCGCAGCCTAGCCGCGCCCGGCCAGGTGTACATCGACACCGGCGCGGCCGACCTGCCTGTCAAGCTTGATCCAGAGACCGTCGACGAAGCCAAGCGCCGCGCGATCGAGGACATCCTCCGGGTCCGGCCGATCTACGCACTACAGGGTCCGCCCGGCACCGGAAAGACCACCCTGGTTGCCTGGCTCCTACGCGAGATCCTCCACGACGACCCCGTCTCACAGGTCCTGGTCACAGCCCAGGCACATGGCGCCGTCGACGTCCTCCGAGCACGGGTTACTGAGGCCTTCGAGGGCGTCACACCGGAGCGCAGGCCCCTCGCGGTCCGGCTCGGGTCCCGCAGGGACGACGATACCGCCCAAGACACCGTCGAGGACGTCGCCTTACAGGTCTTGCGCGACAGCAGCAGCACCCTCGCTGCCCTGTCTGACCGCACGCCCGTCCAGCAGGACTGGCTTGACCACGCCACGGCGATGGCCGACGAGCTCGCCAGCCATGAGGCACGAGGGACCGGCGCCGCCGACTTCGTCGAACTGGTCAAGCGCGGCGCAAACCTGACTTACTGCACGACCAGTGCCGGTGAGCTCGAGGCCATCGCCGGCGACCAGTCCTTCGACTGGTCCATCGTCGAGGAAGCCGGGAAGGCGCACGGCTTCGACCTCGCGCTGCCCCTGCAGGCGGGCCACCGGTGGTTGTTGATCGGCGACCACAATCAGCTCCCGCCATATCGGTACGAGGACTACTTGCGCGGCGTCGACGCCCTCGATGCGGTTGTCGAGGCACTGCAAGCGCTGCCCGATACCGGGCCCGGCGTCCTGGATTGGGACTGGGTCTGGTCGTGGAAGGACAAGACCACCGAAGAACGCGCTGCCTTTCAGGGCTACGCGAAGGACTGGCTCAAGACCTTCAAACGGACGTTCGAGCTTTGCCAGGTCGCGGTCGGACAAGGTGACGCCGGGCAGCGCTTGACCGACGACTCGGCAGGCGGCGCCGCCGCGGGTGTACTCATTGAGCAGCACCGCATGCACCCCGACATCGGCGAGCTGATCTCACGCGCATACTACGAGGACCGGCTCGTGAACAGGACCGTCGAAGAAGGCAGGCCCATTGCCCGCGTGTTGCACGGCTTCACCGAGCCGCCCGAGATTCGGGGAAAGGCGATCGTCTGGCTCGACGTCCCGTGGTGCCGCGACGACCCGAGGACCGCAGAGACTGGACCAGCTCAGGGCCGACCGCGCTACACCAACGACGCCGAGACCACAGCCCTAGCAAATTTTCTGGCGACGCTGCGGCGAGAAGCGACTGGCGCCGCAGAGCTCGCCGTCCTGTCGCCGTACAACCAGCAGGCATCTCTGCTGCGACGCCGGATGAGGAAGACCACCCTCCCCGAGGGGCTCGAGCTCAAGCCCGCCCTCAACGCCCGCCCTGGCGATCCCGGCGGCGCCAGCGGCGTCCACACCGTCGACTCCTTTCAGGGCAACCAGGCCGACGTCATCGCGGTGAGCCTGGTGCGCAACAACCTTCACGACCCGGGACATGGCCTGGGCTTCCTGGACGACGCGAGCCGGCTCAATGTGCTGCTGTCCCGCGCTGAGCGGTTGCTCGTGCTCGTCGGCTCCTGGGACTTCTTCCGGGAGCAGGTCCGCACTGTCGAGCTTGACGACACCGCAAACCCCCTATGGCATCTCAAGCGGATTGTCACCGACCTAAGCGATTGGTTCGCCTCCGGCCGCGCCGTTCGGCTCGGCGCCGACCTTGGTGGTCTGTCATGATCGTCCTGTTGCCAGTGAGTAAGTTTCGCGTCCCATACGACCTCGCCCGCGGCAAGCCCTACAGCCGCCTTGAGCACATGGTGCTTAACGCCATCGCCGACGGCGGCGCGACCCTGCGTTCGCTCGCCGAGGCTTTCCGGGTGCACGACAGGCTTCTCGTCCAGGCCGTCGTTACGCTCGTCAACGCTGGCTGGGTCGCCGTTCAAGGAGGGCCGCAAGCGTCGTTCGTACTCACCGGAGCTGGCCACGTGGCCGCCACTGGAAACCGCGAGCCCGTGTCAGTGATTGTCGAGACAGCCCGCCCCGGCATCGTGGTGATGGAGCGTCACTCCGGTCAGGTCGCCCGGCAGTCCGAGGCTCGGCCCTACCGTCGCGACGACCTGACCGAAGTCTGGGACGCCGCCTCCAGGATCGGGACAAGGGTCGTGCGTGACTCTGTCGACGAGGCACAGGTCCAGAAGCTCTTGCATCGTGAAGCCGGTGAATGGGTGCGCCGAATCGGCCGAATCGAGGAGATCAGCCGCGACGCGCACTGGCTCCCCCTCGACGTCGACATCGATGCCAAGCAGGTACTCGGCCTGCCGCCGCCGTGGCGCCACGCTCTTACAGCCCCGGCCCTGGCCGCAGCCGCCGCAGCGGTCGCCCGTTTCCCCCGCACGCCTGCAACACCGCGCGGGACAGGCCGCCCGGCGCGCCGCCGCTTTCTGGGCGTGACCAACGACGAACGGGTGCACCAACGCGGCACCAGCGTGCTGCTCGCCGCCGACGACGTGCTGCGCGGCGGGCATGCGCACGCCACCGCTCTAGCCCAGGCACTCCAGTCGGCACAGACCAGCGTCGCTTTGGCCATTCCCCGTCTCGACGGGTCGGAAGTCTTTGAGGCCCTGGCCGCTGGCTGCGCCGACGCCGTGGCTCGGGGCGTACGCGTAGACCTGCTGATCGGCTCCACCGACGGGGACCCAGCCGACCTAAAGGCCATCGCAAACCGCATCGGTTACGGCGCCGACGCCCGTCATGGTCGGGCGCTACTGCGGACCCGTGTCACGGGCAGTGGCGCCAGCCTGCTGCTATGGGACAGTGCGCCCGGCCAGCTCGTCGGCGTCGTGACCAGCCACGCGTGGGTCGGCCAGACGGAAGGAAGCTCCCAGTCCGCGGGCGTAAGGGTCCTTTCGCCCGCATTATGTGCTGACCTCGCCCGCGCCGTCGCCTCACTGTGGACTGGCCGCAGCGGCGACGACTTCACGGGCGAACCGCTTAGATGGCGGCATCTTGCCGACAAAGTCGAAGAGCGCGCCGCTCTCTCGTTGGACGCCGCAGTGAACGTTACGGCAACCACAGCCGAACTGCTCGTCGACGAGGAGTGCCTGGCCATGGACGACGTACAGGCCTCCGACGCCGCCGTTGGCCTGTACGTCCCGGACCCGGCGGGCGGCGACGTCGGTCGCAGAGGCGTCCAGCTGATCGTGTGTGGCCCCGGCGCCCAGCTTGTCCGGGCAACTCCGGACCCACCCGGATAGTGCCCGTCAGCGGGACTCGGACCGCCGGATTCCGGATGGGCACTGCCTCTGACGGTCATCCGACGACCGTACGCATCGGCAGCCGACGAGCGTCAAGCCAAAAGCCAGCGGGCCGCAGACGTCCGCTATGCCGCCGATCGCGCAGATTCCGCGACTGCTATCCAGCGGCGATCACAGTCCGGCGAGGACATGAGATGTAATGAACGTCCGTTCCCGGCCGACTTCGTGCACCTGTCATATGGTGCGCTTTCCGGTGAGCCGGGTCCGATGCCGGTCGACGGTTGCTCCAGACTCTGCGCCAACAGGCCTCGAACACGATCAGCTTTCGGTAGAGTTGTCTAATCACCGGCGGCAGACCTTGGGGATGGTCCGAGCGTGACACCAGAGCAGCGTGTTGAGGTAGCAGCAGCAATGCTCAAGTACTGGGAGGTACGCAGCAAGGCACGCGATGACCAGAACAGTCGTGGCGTGAACGAGCCCGGCGAACGGGCTGGGGTCACGGGAGGCGGCCACCTTGATCATGTCGCTCACATGCTTGCCCAGGCATGCATCGCAGCCGGCGCCCCACCAACTGAGGTTTACTACAAAGCACCAAAGGACGTCGTGGATAGCGGCGCTTTCACGCCCGGACAGATATCACCTGGCTTCACTCTTCCCGGCTTCTATCGACCAACAAAAATGTGGGACGTTGTAGTTCGCGCCGACGGAAAACCCGTGGTGGCTATCGAACTCAAAAGTCAATTGGGCCCATCCTATGGAAACAATGCTAACAATAGAGCCGAAGAAGCAATCGGCACGGCAACCGACCTGACAAAGGCCGTCGAAAGAGGTCTACTGCCTGACAAGCCATGGACAGGTTACGTCTACATCATCGAAGATGATCCGGCCTCACGCGAGCGCAGCAGAGCAAGGCCTGGGCAAATGTTCCACCCCAAGGACTCTGTTTACGAATCAAGCTCTTACCAGGATCGAGTTCGAATTCTCTGCCAACGCTTAGTCGAAGAACAAATGTATGACTCCACGTGGGCGGTTACCACGTCGAGGCCACACTGCCCGCAAGATACGTGCCCCTACCTGGCCAAGAAGTTCCAAAATCTTAGTCACGATCACGCTTTTGGCTTCAGAGAGCTAGATCCAGAAGCAGGCGGCTATGAAGCTTTTATTGAATCTTTCTCGGCAGTCATCAGGAAACACTACCCTCCGGGACATAAGAGAGCTTTCTTCAGGACACATCCAGACAGGAGTACCCCAACCCTGTACGACTTCGAGTAACCAGCGCACGCCCATAAGACATTGCACTTAATCCAAGACATTTCGATCCAGTTTGTATGCACGCAGAGCCGCCTCGGTCGCCTTCTCAACGTCGCGCGCATCGAACGCTTCGACGAGGGATTCCTTAACGTCAGCTTCCAACGTATCAAATTCCGGCAGCCTGATCCGCTTAAGATACTGAGCCTGAAAGCGCAGAGTGTTCCCGCGCATCCGGACGCAGTAAGCTTCAATAAAAGCCTGCGCGATACGCGACAGCAGAATACCTCCAAGAACCTTCAGATCCCACTGATCAGACACCACGAAGTAGAGATTGTGATGAGGATAGTGGCCGCCCGGCTCCCACACCGGATTGATCGTCGTACGCATATCTTGAATCAATAACTTTGGCTTAGCGATCAAGTCATTGTTGACCTTGTCAATTGTTCGATACCACTGCCTAGGCTTGGACTTAGCAGTGTGGCGCCCCACGAGGCTATCAATATTTCGAGCGTAGTAATCTTCCAGTCGTGGGTACCTCGATAAGTCTACAAGGCCACCCTCCTCATCCCAAGGATTGACCAGGTAATTGCCACTCCACTGAAACTTTCCGGTGCGAGTATCTGCCGACATAGCAAGCGGCAAGAGCCTATCGGTCTCAACAAGATCGTCTTCGGCAGTCACATATACTTTGTCAGCACCAGTAGCGATGCCTATTCCAACCCTAGTTCCACCAGCCGGGTCATGTAAGGACCGAAAATTATCATTGAGATGTTCAATTAAAGCCAACCTTGCAGGACTACCCGATGGCCACATCTCGTCACCCGGGAACCAGTGCGGCAACCGGTACGCCTGATATCCAACACCAGAAGTCGACGCCGATTGCTCATCTATCGGCACCGCTTGCTCATCCATAGACCATGCCGCAAGCTCGGCCGCCGATTCTTCTCCGAAGGAACTTGTTGTATCGGCAACGACAGCCAAACCTTGAGGCCGCCGACTCAACAGCGTAATTGCAGGATAAGCCGCGACCACGGACTCAAATGCGTCGACGTCGTGCATAGTCCAAACGCAGTCTACACTGTAACGTTGACCGACAAATTGCCGCAGGGCGGAACCATATTGATTACGCATCCACCGGTCCGCACAAATGAAAGCCAATCGTCCACCGGGCCTCAAGGAGCGAAGTGCTCTCTCAAAGAAACCAACATAGATGTCAGCTCGGCCGGACATTGTCTTCCACCTAAGCCTGTACGCAGCGGTTAAATCATCAGCCACATCCTCTAGCCGAATGTAGGGTGGATTGCCGATTACTACGTCAACTTCACTGGAAGGAACTTCATCAACAAACAAATTTGGCTCAACATCAGCCGAAAGGAGGTAGTCCTGTCGTTGAACCCAGAGCCGACTCAGTCGCCGAGCACGTCCTACGTCAACCCCATGTTGCTCCAGCAATGCCTGAGCCGCGACCTGACAGTGCTCCACGTTTGACTGCTGCAGGTCATACGCGCGGATAGCATCCTCGAGCGCCTGTTCATCTTCCCACCCATCAGACCGGTCCAAGCTGCGCAGAAGACGCGAGATTGCCGGCAACAGGAAGGCACCGCTACCGCAGGACGGCTCGACGAGTCTCAGGTGTACGAGATCTTTGGCGGCAGTGTAACCGACCAGATCGAGCATGGTCTGAGCAACCCACTCACGGGTAAATACCTCGCCGTACTCGACGGGAGCGATCTTCAACGCGACGTCATGGGACACAAGCTTGCACTGTACGCGGCGCCGACCAGGCGCTGGGACGCCACGCCAGGACTGCGCGAAGATTACATAAAGTCACCAGCTTTACGGATGAGTCGCCTTGGTCGCCTCACCTCGGGCAAATGCCCGGTGCAAGTCGTCGGCGAACCGATCCCATCCTACCTGCGGGTTCGGCTCGTCCCAGTCGAAGACATCCTCATGGACCCCAACTGCCCACGTGAGATGATAGAGACCTGTCTCCCGCATCCGGTGACACATCGTAGCCATCCGACCAAGGTACGACACCTCGTTGAACGCCTCATCCACATGCCCGTGGGCTGCGCTCAGGCCGATGGGACGCGTGCTGTCGGCATTGATCCCCATCACGAAGATGTAGGCGCGACGCAGGTTAGGCGGGAGCAAGCCGTGCGCCTCAGCTTGCCTCGCATCCTCGGCAATGCCGAAGACTTCGTCTGCACGGTTGTTGAGGTTCTTGCCCTCGCTTCCGCTCATCGACTTGAACTCCACCGCCAGGACAGGCGAGCCGTGCTGAAGGACAAGGAGATCCCAGCTCTTGGTCGGCCGATAGTAGCCAGCCAAGGTGGCACCCTTGTTCCGGCGGAGCTCCAGATCTTGGGCACCCGTGGCTTCCAGCTCCTCCACCACGAGGTCACAGACTCCCTCTAGGTGCCGCCCTCCAGTGACTGAGGAGCGACGCCCCTGTTGAGGGGTCCCACGAGCGGACGAGCGTTCCGCTTGCTCCGCACGCACACTCACCCACAGTTGCAAGGCCTTGTCGATCCGTGCTCGTGTCGCGGCGTCCACTAGAACCTGCCCACCCCTCAGCATCAAGTCTTTGTCGAAGACACTACAGAGGCAGGGCTGCACGTGTCTCCAAGGCGGCCAAGAGCGTGTTGTAGGCGTTGGTTGCAATGTGAATCCGCTATGTCGGGACTCTTGGCGGCCCACAACGACGGGTAGGCCTCTGTCTGTGCGTGCGCAGCTCTTGGCCTCGCACGTCGTCACAGCCCGTGTCCAACTCCCGGGTCAGCGGTGGTGTTCTGGGCAGAGGCACGCGGTCAATGACGAAGCGTTGCGGATGCAGTTGCCTTCCTGAATGGCAACCGTTTGCCGCGTGTCATGACTCTCGACGGCCATCGCGACCAGCGGTAACGCGCCGAGTACGCGTAATGGACCTTCACGATCGTGTAGATCCACAGAGACGACGACTTCCCTGACTAATCGCCGGCTACAAACAGGAGGCAACCACTGCCGTTCGCGCTGGCCTGCACCTGCGCTCCGACCCGCGGGCCAAACTTTCTACGGAGACGGTGGGTGAGCCGCGACGCCTCACTGTCTCCCCGGCAACTAGCTGGCGGAGTTAGTCGCGTACGGACATTGTCCAAGCCGCCCCGTTCGGGTACTTGCCCTCCGATGGCTATAACGGTGTCGTAGACGACCCGTGCACGCCGATCAGCGCCGCGCCGCAGGAGAAACGATATGACCAATTCGTCAAGGCCAACGACACGATCCACTCTGGAGTCCTGCCGTATGCGGCCTCCGTCACGGCGAGAGGCGGCTGGTAGCCGGCCGCGGTCGAGTGGACGGGGCAGTGATGCTTCACCGACAGTTCTGCTGCCTGCGTTTCCGCACCGGTTGCCAACGGGAGCGGCCGGCGCCCTCCTACGGCTGCTTATCGACGCGGACAAGGCGGCGTAACCATGAGGTTCGTGTTCTACGGCCGGGTCTCCACTGAGGACCAGCAAGACCCAGAGGCATCGCGGAACTGGCAGCTGGCCCGAGCCAAGGCGCTGATCGACAAGCACGGTGAGATCGTCGCCGAGTTCTTCGACGTCGGGCAGTCCCGCTCGATCCCCTGGAAGCGCCGGCCCGAGGCGACCCGGCTGCTGGCGGCGATGCGCAGCGCCGACCGCGGGTTCGACGCCGTAGTCATCGGCGAACCGCAACGCGCTTTCTACGGCAACCAATATGGCCTCACCTTCCCCGTCCTCGTCCACTACGGCGTGGGACTGTGGGTGCCCGAGGTCGGCGGGGCGATCGAGCCGGAGTCCGAAGCCCACGACCTGGTCATGTCCGTCTTCGGCGGGATGAGCAAGGGCGAACGCAACCGGATCAAGATCCGCGTCCGCGCCGCCATGGCCGCCCAGGCCTCCGTCGAAGGCCGTTTCCTCGGTGGCCGACCGCCATACGGCTACCGGCTCGCCGACGCCGGCCCCCACCCCAATCCCGCTAAAGCTGCTGAAGGCAAACGGTTGCATCGGCTCGAACCTGACCCGGTCACCGCGCTTGTCGTGCAGCGGATCTATGCAGAGTACGTCGCCGGCCGCGGGAAGTTCGCCATCGCCGAGGCACTCACCCGCGACGGTATCCTCTCCCCCTCAGGCAACGACCCCGCCCGCAACCGGCACCGCACCGGCGTCGCCTGGGCCAAGGGTGCGGTCGGGGTCATCCTGACCAACCCTCGCTACACCGGCCGTCAGGTCTGGAACAAGCAACGGAAAGACGAAGTCCTCATCGACGTTGAAGACGTCGGGCTCGGCCACGAAACCAAGATGCGCTGGAACACCCGCGACAAGTGGATCTTCTCCGAGCAAATCGTCCACGAACCGATCATCGACGTCGAGACCTTCCAGCGCGCCCAGGAGATCGCCGCCGCCAAGGGTGCTGGCCGCAAGACACGGGAACGGACCCGCACCCGCCATCCCTACGTTCTCAGCGGTCTGCTCCACTGCGGGGTCTGCAGCCGCCGAATGCAGGGCCAGCGCAACCATGAACGGCCGTTCTACCGCTGCCGCTACCCCATCGAATACGGGTTGGCCAACAAGACCGAGCACCCACGCAACGTCTACCTCGCCGAGCGTGACCTTCTCGGCCCCATCGACGACTGGCTCGCGACCAGCTTCGCCCCGCACCGGCTCCACGACACCATCGACGCCCTCTGCGCCGCGCAACCTGACCTCGACGTCGACCCCGCCACTGCAGCAGCCGAGAAGGTCATCGCGGAATGCGACCGAGCGCTCGAACGCCACCGCGCCGCTCTCGAGGCCGGGGCCGATGCCCAGCTCGTCACCGGGTGGATTGCCGAGACCCAGGCTCGACGAGCTGAAGCGAAGGCACGCGTCACTGCCAAGCCGATGCAGCAGCGGCTGACCAAGGACCAGATCCGCGAACTCGTCGAACGGCTCGGTGACATCCGGAAGGTACTGGCCACGGCCGCCCCCGTCCGTAAGCGGGAGCTGTACCGCCAGCTACAGCTGCAGGCCACCTACCACCCCGGTAAACGACAAGTGCGGATCGAGACTAATCTCGATCCGCACAGGTGGGGTTATGGTAAGTGTCCGAGGGGGGACTTGAACCCCCACGCCCGTTAAGGGCACTAGCACCTCAAGCTAGCGCGTCTGCCATTCCGCCACTCGGACCTGCTGAAGAAAGAGTATACGGCCGCCCCTCCCCCTTGTTCAGGGGGGTGCACATCCACCGCCTCGCCCCCTCTGGCAAGATCACACAGTTTCAGCCAGGCTGCATCGATTCAGCCTGCCGGCCCAGGGCGAACATCAGCAACGGCTCCTCGTACCGGTAGCGGTCCGTGCCGAACGGCTCCAGCAAGTGGGCGTCCACCAGGGACTCCAGCAGCACCGCCGCGTCGCTCAGGGGTATTCGCAAGATCGAAGCCGCCGTGGGGACCGAGATCGGGGCTGGGGAGGCCAGGGATCGGAACGCCTCGGCTTGGGTCGGGGTCAGCTGGGACAGGGTCGACTCGTACGGCTTCTCGATCGCCCAGCACTCCGGGGGTGTCACCGAGGCTCCTGGGGCCGGACGTCCCAACCGGGTCAGGGCTTCCGACATCGTCCACGCCGGGCGGGAGGCCAACCTCGCCGCCACCGCCTGGAGGACCTGGGGGAAGCCCGCTGTTCGGGTCGCCAAGGTCAAGGACGCTGCTGGGTCCTCCGCGAGCCGGGCGGGGCCGAGCAGGTGCTCCAGCAGCGTCAGCGAGTCCGAGGGGCTCAAGCCGCTCAGTTTGGTCCACTGCGTGTGCGCCAGGCCGTACAGGCGCTGGCGGGCCGTGATGAGTACCGCCGGGCCGGCTGGGCCTGGGATCAGGGGGCGGATCTCCTCTTCGCTTCGGGCGTCGTCGAGGACCACCAGGAGGCGCAGGCCCGTTGTCCGGGCTCGCCACAAAGCCGCGCGTTCGCTGGACGAACCGGGCAGCGCCGTCACGCCTATTCCGCGTAGCAGCTCCGCCAGCGGGTCCGGGGACGCCGCCAGGTCCACGAACAGGCGGCCGTCCGGGAAGGATCCCGACACCTTGTGCGCCGCTTGGACGGCCAGGGTTGTCTTGCCGATCGCCGCCAGGCCTTCGATGCCTTGGACCGGGACCGACGAATCCATGGGCTTCAGGGCCTCGACCAGCGTCGCCAGCTCCGGGGCGCGGCCCGTGAACTCCGGGAGTTGGGGTGGCAGCTGGGAGGGGCCGGACGGCTTGACCGGAGTCAACGTCGGGTCCGCCGCCAAGATCCGCCGTTGCATCTCCTTCAGCTGCGGGCCGGGGTACAGGCCCAGCTCCGACTCCAGGAGCTGCTGGGTGCTGGTGAACACCGCCAGCGCCTCCGCCTGGCGGCCGGAGCGGTACAGCGCCAGCATCTGCAGCTCGCGGGGGCGCTCGCGCAGCGGTTCCTCGGCGATCAGGTCGGTCAAGGCCGTCGATGCCTCCGCGTGGCGGCCCTCGGCGATGTCCGCTGCCGCCAGGTCTTCGCGGGCGGTCAGGCGGAGCTCCGCCAGCCGCACTCGCTCCGCCTCCGCGTAGGCGCCCGAAAGGCCGGACAACGGGGTTCCGTGCCATAGGGCCAGTGCGGCCCTCAAGGAAGCAGAGGAGCGGGCCGAAGCGAGCAGGCGCTGGAACTCCGTCTGGTCCAGGGCCGGTGCAGCAAGGGCGTAGCCGCCGGACGCGGATTCGATGGGGACGCCCGCGTGGCGCAGGCGGGACACGTACGAGCGGACCATGCCGATCGCCGCCCGGGGCTCGGCGCCGCTCCACAGGGCCGATACCAGCTGGGACGGGGTCAGCGGCGTGCCTTCCTGCAGGAGGAGCACCGCCAGGGTCGCTCGTTGCTGGGGTGGGCCCAGCTCGATCTCGACGTCGTCGCGCCACGCTCGGACCGGGCCCAGCAGCTCGTACCGCATCACGCCGGGTGAACCCGTGGCGACGGACCGGTATTCCCGCATCACGCCGCGCGCGACGACGATCGCAGGGCCGGGACCACCTCCGCGCCCAGTAGGTCGATCTGGTCCAGCGCCGCCGAATGGGGCAGGCCCATGCCGTCGATGTTGAACAGCTGCCGCCGGTACTCGCCGAAGTCCTCGCGGAAGCGCATCGTGCGGTCGATGACCTGCTGCGGGCTGCCGACGGCCAGGGGTGTCTGGGCCATCGTCTCCTCGAGCGACGGGCCGTGGCCGTAGATCGGCGAATGGTCGAAGTACGGGCGGAACTCCGCGATCGCGTCCTGGGAACGGCGGCGCATGAACACCTGGCCGCCGAGGCCGACGATCGCGCTGCCGGCCGGGCCGTGGCCGTGGTGCTCGAACCGCTCCCGGTAGAACGCGACCATCCGCTTGGTGTGGTCGACCGGCCAGAAGATGTTGTTGTGGAAGAAACCGTCGCCGTAGAACGCGGCCTGTTCGGCGATCTGCGGGCTGCGGATCGACCCGTGCCAGACGAACGGCGGCTTCCCGTCCAGCGGCCGGGGCGTCGACGTGAAGCCCTGCAACGGCGTCCGGAACCGCCCGGACCAGTCCACGACCTCCTCCCGCCACAACCGCCGCAGCAGCGCGTAGTTCTCCACGGCCAGCGCGATGCCGTCGCGGATGTCCTTGCCGAACCACGGGTACACCGGGCCGGTGTTGCCACGCCCGAGCATCAGGTCGACGCGGCCGTCGGCGAGGTGCTGCAGCATCGCGTAGTCCTCGGCGATCTTGACCGGGTCGTTCGTGGTGATCAGCGTCGTCGACGTCGACAGCGTGATCCGGCTCGTGCGCGCCGCGATGAACCCCAGCAGCGTGGTCGGCGACGACGGCACGAACGGCGGGTTGTGGTGCTCCCCCGTCGCGTAGACGTCGAGACCGGCCTCTTCGGCGCGCACGGCCAGCTCGACCATCCGCCCGATCCGCTCGTGCTCGGTCGGCGCCCGGCCGGTCACGGGGTCGGTGGCGATGTCCCCGACCCCGAAGATCCCGAACTCCATCACAGCTCGCCGAAGGCGTCGCGGTGGCCGGCGAGCCAGGTCGTGAAGTCCTGCAGCCGCGGGTTCAGCCGCCGCACCGCCTCGGGGTCGCGCACGCCGGCGAACGCGGCTTCGTGCTCGGCGTAGTAGAAGAACATGTTCGCGAGGTCGTCGGCGCCCGGTGCGCCCGAGGCACGCAGCTGGTCGACGCCCATCGGCCGGTACGCGACGTCGGTGCCGAGCTGCTTCGCGAACGCCGCCGCGTACTCCTCGCCGGTCAGGTTCTCGCCGGAGATGCTGATCGTCTCCCCCGCCAGCTCCGGGCCGCGGGCGAGGACGCCGAACGCCGTGCGCCCGATGTCCTCGGCCGCGATGCCCGGCAGCCGGCCGCCGGCCATCGGCAGGTGCAGCGCGACGACGCCGTCGGGGTCGCGGACCGGGCGGAAGAAGTCGAGGAAGGCTTCGAAGTAGAACGTCGTCGAGAGGAACGTCGTGGGCACGCCGGCCTCGACGAAGAACGCCTCGGCCTCGGCCTTGCTGTCGAAGTGCGGGACCTTGTACCGGCCGTGCAGCGTCGGCGCGCGGTCGTCGTCACGCAGGTGGAGGCGGGTGTCGGGCAGGGTCGACCAGATCACGTGCCGCAGCCCGGCGGCCTTGGCGGCCGCGGCCATCGCGCGGGCCTGGTGCTGTTCGCGCTCCACGGAGTTGTACTCCCAGAACGCCGTGACGAGGTAAGCGCCATACGCGCCTTCGAACGCCTTCGTCAGGCTCGCTTCGTCGTCGAGGTCGGCCGCGACGACTTCGGCGCCGCGCGCGGCGAGGGCCCGCGCGGACTCGGAGTCCGGGTTGCGGGTGAGCGCACGCAGCGCGAACCGCCGCTCCGGGTCGTCGAGGATGGCGCGTGCGAGCCCGCCGCCCTGCTGGCCGGTCGCGCCGACGACGGCGATGATCTTCTTCTCGGACATCGGAAACCTCCTGGGGATCCCGGCCGGGTGATCCGGCCACGACCCCAGAGAACTCCCCCGGCATCACCGTCTCGTGCACGTCGCGTGCACGTGGTTTACGTGGTTTACAAGGTCGCCGCGGCTTCCTAGGATTCGCCGGTCGGGCCGCAGAACGGGAGGTTCCGGATGGGTCGGCGGCGGAACGACGACGAGATCTCGGTCGCCGAGCTGCTCCGGGAGACCGGGGCGACCCCGCGATCACTCGGCGACGCGCCCGGAACCGCGGCCGTGCGCGAGGAAGACACCGGGGACGGCTACCGCGAGCGCCTCGAGCAGCGGGCGCGCGAGGCCGCGGCGCACCAGCAGCGGGCCGGGCGGCGGATCCGGTGGATTTCCGCGCTCGGCGGCGCCGTCGTGGTGGTCGGCAGCCTCGTGCTCATCGCGGTGACGTCGGAAAGCTCGCCGGGGCGGCAGGCGACGGCCGCGGAGTCGCTCGCGCCCGCCACGACCCCGCGCTCGACGACGCCGAAGCCCACGCCGACGCCGATCCCCACCGTGCTGCGCCAGACCGCGTCCGCCACCTCGACGACACCGGCCGCGCCCCCTCCCGCGCCCGCGTCCACACCGGTCCAGGAAGCGCTGTGCACCGTGCGCTACTCCGTGACCGACCAGTGGGACACCGGGTTCACCGCGGGCGTCGCCGTCACCAACAGAGGCCGTCAGACGCTCTCGCCGTGGACGCTCACCTGGACCTTCACCGCCGGCCAGCGGGTCACCCACAGCTGGAACGGCGACTTCGCGCAGAGCGGCGGGCGGGTCACGATGGACGCCGTTTCGTACAACGTCGACCTGGCGCCGGGCGGGACGGTCGAGATCGGCTTCAACGGCGCCTTCGACCACGGCAACCCGGCGCCGACGGGGTTCACGCTCAACGGCAGCCGCTGCGGCGCCGGTTAACCCAGCACCTCGCGCATGAAGCCCACCAGCCAGTGCTGGGCCGGGCTGCGGGCGTGTGTGTGCCGCGTGTACACCGAAACCTGCGCCGGCTCGACGTCCATCGGCAGGTCGAACAGGCGGACGCGGTGCTCACCCGCGAACATCTCCGCCACCAGGCGCGGGACCATCGCCACCAGGTCGCTGTCCTGGACCAGGTACGGCAGGGCCGCGAAGCGGGTCACCTCCAGGACCACGCGGTCCAGGAGCCCGTGGGCCTCCAGGGCCCGGCGGGGGCCGTCGTGGCCGGTCGGGCCGAACACCGTCACGTGGCGCTCGGCCGCCAGCGCGGCGAAGTCCACCTCGGCTTCCAGGCGCGGGTGGTCCAGCGCCACCATCCCCAGGTAGCCCTCGGAGAACAGCGGGATCCGCGCGACGCGCTGGGAGCTGATCAGCGGGGACGCGATGAACGCGTCGATCTCGCCGCGGCCGAGCTGGTCGGCGGCGCGGTCGACGTCGAGGGGGCGGACGGTCAGCGTCACGCCGGGCGCGCGCGAAGGCAGCGCGGCCATCAGCCGGGGCAGCAGTGAGATCTCCCCCAGGTCCGACAGGCACAGCGTGAACGCCGCCCGCGCGGTCGAGGGGTCGAATGACCAGGCGCCGCTGACCGCCGTTTCGATCCCCGACAGCGCGCTGTGCAGCGGCTCGTAGAGCGCGCGGGCGGTCGTCGTCGGCACCAGGCCGCTGCCGCCGCGGCGGAACAGCTCGTCGGAGAACCGGCGCCGCAGCTTCTGCAGGCTGTAGCTGATCGTCGGCTGCGTGACATGCAGGGACTCCGCCGTCGCGGTCACGCTGCGGGTCTCGTAGAGCAGCACGAACGTCCGGACCAGGTTGAGGTCGAAGTCCCGCATCATCGATCCCATCTATGAACCCACGCGACAACATTTATTGGAGCACAGGCCGGTGGGCTCCCTAGGGTCTGGTCCAACCCCGCCCGAGGAGGACCCGCGCCATGCCCACCGCCCGCCGGCTCGCCCACGAGTTCCTGGACCGCCGTGGCCTGACCACGATCTTCGGCAACCCCGGCTCCAACGAGCTGCCGTTCCTCGCCGAGCTGCCGGGGAACTTCCGGTACGTCCTCGGCCTGCACGAAGGCGCCGTCGTCGGGATGGCCGACGGCTACGCCCAGGCGACCGGCCGTCCGGTGCTGGTCAACCTGCACGCCGCCGCCGGCTCGGGCAACGCGATGGGCGCGCTGACCAACGCCGTCTACTCGCGCTCACCCCTGGTGCTGACCGCCGGCCAGCAGGTCCGGTCGGCCATCGGCCTGGAGGCGATGCTCGCCAACGTCGACGCCACCCAGCTGATGCGGCCCCTGGTCGGCTGGGCCGGCGAGCCGAGCTGCGCGGACGACGTCCCCCGCTCGCTGGCGCAGGCCGTGTTCGAGGCCGAACTGCACCGGCGCCCGACCTACCTCTCGGTCCCCTACGACGACTGGACCGCCGAGCTGTCACCGAACGCGGCCGTGACGCTGGACCGGAACGTCCGAAGAGGACTCACGCCGTCGGAGGCCCAGCTCGACGAGCTCGCCGCGACCGTGGCCGCGGCGAAGAACCCAGCGCTGGTGCTGGGCGGCGACGTCGACGCCACCGGGCTGTTCGACCGCGCCGTCGCCCTCGCCGAGCACCTCGGGCTGCCGACGTGGGTGGCGCCGTCGCCGCACCGGCTGCCCTTCCCCAACCGGCACCCGCTGTTCCGCGGTGTGCTGCCGGCCGGCATCGCCCCGGTTTCGGCCGCGTTCACCGGGCACGACCTCGTGCTCGTGCTCGGCGCGCCGGTGTTCCGCTACCACCAGCACGTGCCCGGCGCGTACCTGCCCGAGGGCACGCGGCTGATCCAGGTGACCGACGACTTCGGCGCCGCGGCCCGCGCGCCGATGGGCGAGGCGCTCGTGGCGGACCCGGCGCCGGTGCTCGAGGCCCTGCTCGCGCGGGTGCCCGCGCGGACCTCGACCGGCGAATTCGTCGGGAACCCGGAGCCCAAGACCGGCGCGAAAGCCCTGCACCCGGAACAGGTTTTCGCTGCCCTGCGCGAGACCCAGGCCGACGACACCCGGTACGTCGTCGAATCGACGTCGACGAACTCGGCCTGGTGGCGGCAGCTGGACCTGCGCCGCGAGGGCTCGTACTTCTTCCCGGCCGCCGGCGGGCTCGGGTTCGGCCTGCCCGCCGCGGTCGGCGTCGCCATGGGCAGCCCGGACCGGCCGGTCGTCGGCGTCATCGGCGACGGATCGGCGAACTACGGCATCACGGCGTTGTGGAGCGCGGCGCACTACCGCGTCCCGGTCACGTTCGTGATCCTGCGCAACGGCGTCTACGGCGCCCTGCGGTGGTTCGGCGAGCTGCTCGGCACGCCGGACGTGCCGGGCACGGAGATCCCCGGCCTGGACTTCGCCGCGATCGCGGCCGGCTACGGCGTGCCCGCCACCACCGTCACCGACCTCGGCGACCTGCACGAGCAGCTCAAGTCGACCCCGGACGGCCCACGGCTGATCCAGGTCGACACCGAACCGACCACACCGGAGTGATCATGACGTTGTTCGAGCACGAGTTCCGCCGCGGCAGCGGCGGCACCCACCAGGTCGTCGAGCCGGCCACCGGGGAAACCCTGGGCGGTGTGGGCATCGCGACGCCGTCGGACGTCGCGGAAGCCGCAGCCACGGCGGCGAAGGCCCAGCGCGACTGGGCGCGGCGCAAGCCCGCCGAGCGCGCCGCGGTGCTGCGCCGCGCCGGTGAACTGTGGGAGGCCCACGCCGCCGAGGTGCAGGACTGGATCGTCCGCGAAGCCGGTTCGACGCGGCCGAAAGCCGGGATCGAAACGGAGATGGCGGCCGGGATCTGCTTCGAAGCCGCGGCGCTGCCCACGCACCCGCTCGGCGAGGTGCTGAGCACCGGCGAACCGCGCTGGTCGCTCGCGCGACGTCAGCCGTGCGGCGTGGTTTCGGTGATTTCGCCGTTCAACTTCCCGCTGATCCTGGCGATCCGCTCGGTCGCGCCCGCGCTGGCGCTCGGCAACGCCGTGCTGCTCAAGCCGGACCTGCGGACCGCGGTGTCCGGCGGCGTGAGCATCGTGCGGATCTTCGAGGCGGCCGGGCTGCCGGAAGGGCTGCTGCACCTGCTGCCCGGTGACGCCGCCGTCGGCGCCGCGGTCGTCGACGCGCCCGAGGTTTCGGTCGTGTCGTTCACCGGGTCCACCGCGGCCGGGCGGAAGGTCGGCGAGGCCGCCGCGCGCTCGCTCAAGCGCGTGCACCTGGAGCTGGGCGGGAACAACGCGCTCGTCGTGCTGCCGGGCGCCGACGTCGCCAAGGCCGCCTCGGCGGGCGCGTTCGGCTCGTTCCTGCACCAGGGTCAGATCTGCATGACGACCGGGCGCCACCTCGTGCACGAGTCCCAGGTGGACGAATACGTCGAGGCGCTGGCGGAGAAGGCGCGGCGCCTGCCGGTCGGGAACCCGGCCACCGGCGAGGTCGCACTGGGCCCGATCATCGACGACCGGCAGCTCGCGCACGTCACCGACGTCGTCGACCGGAGCGTGGCGGCGGGTGCCCGCGTCGTGGCCGGTGGCAAGGCGGATGCGCCGTACTACCCGCCGACCGTCCTCTTCGGACTCTCGGACGACAGTCCGGCGTGGCGCGAGGAGATCTTCGGCCCAGTGGCGCCGGTGCGCGCCTACCGCGATCTCGACGAGGCCGCGCGGCTGGTCAACGCGTCCGAGTACGGGCTGTCGGTCGGCATCCTCGGCGACGTCGGCACCGCGATGACGCTGGCCGACGAGGTCCGCTCGGGCAAGGTGCACATCAACGAGCAGACCGTCGGCGACGAGCCCACTGCCCCGTTCGGCGGCGTCGGCGACTCCGGCAACGGCTCCCGCTTCGGCGGGGCCAAGGCCAACATCGAGGCCTTCACCGAAACCCAGTGGCTGACCGTCCGCGCGGACATCGCGGGCTACCCCTTCTAAGGAGCACGGCAATGACGACGTCTCCCATCCGTCCGGTGTGGACGGCGGTCCTCTGCTGGCTGACCGTCCTGCTCGAGGGCTACGACCTGGTCGCGCTCGGCGCCACCATCCCGACGCTGCTCAAGAGCGGCTACCTCGGCTTCACCGCGGCCGGCGCGACGCTGGTTGCGACGGTGTCGCTGATCGGCGTGGCCGTCGGCGCGGCCTGCCTCGGCCCGCTCACCGACCGGTTCGGCCGCCGCGGCATGCTGATCGGCTCGGTGCTGCTCTTTTCGCTGTTCACCCTGCTGACGCCGATCGCGCCGAACGTGGCGACGTTCGGGATCTTCCGGTTCGTCGCCGGCCTCGGGCTCGGCGCGTGCATGCCGGTGGCGCTGACGGTGATGTCGGAGAACCTGCCCGCCCGGCGGCGCGCCAGCGCGAGCACGTTCACGATGACCGGCTACCACGTCGGGGCGGTGCTGACGTCGATCCTGGCGCTGTACGCGAAGGACGACTGGCACCTGCTGTTCTACGGCGGCGGGATCGTCGGCCTGCTGGCCGTGCCGCTGATGTGGTGGAAGCTGCCGGAATCCGCGGCCTACCTGGCTTCGCGCGAGGACGCGGCGGCCGAGCGGGTGGGGCTGCGCGACCTGCTGGGTTCGCGGTTCCGGCGGGTCAGCATCGCGGTCTGGGCCGGGTCGTTCATGGGGCTGCTGCTGGTCTACGGGCTCAACACGTGGCTGCCACAGCTGATGCGGACCGCGGGGTACCCGATCTCGACGTCGATCACGTTGCTGCTGGTGCTCAACATCGGCGCGGTGCTCGGGCTGGTGCTGGCGGGCACGATCGCCGACCGCTTCGGCATCCGGCCGATCGCGCGGATCTGGTTCGGCGCCGGTGCCGTGCTGCTGGCGGCGCTGAGCCTGCGCATCGGGAACGCTTTCGTGCTGAACGCGGTCGTGCTGCTGACCGGCGTGTTCGTGTTCTCCGCGCAGGTGCTGATCTACGGGTACGTGGCCCAGGTGTTCCCGGCGCGGCTGCGGGGCACGGCGCTCGGGCTGACGTCGGCGGTCGGGCGGCTGGGCTCGATCCTCGGCCCGTTCGTGACCGGCGCGCTGGTCACCGCGGGCGTCGCGTACCCGTGGGGGTTCTACTTCTTCGCCGTGGTGGCCGCGCTCGGGCTGGGTGCGGTGCTGGCGCTGCGCGGGGAGTCACGGACAGCGGAGCCGGTGCCGGTCTAGGCCGTCTCTTCCGGGCGGCGGCGCATGGTGGGCTCCGGCTGCTCGGTCCGGCGGTCGGAGTCGCGCAGGACCTCGCGGGCCTGGCCTTCGGGGTCCTCGCTCTCCACGGCCTGCTCTTCGGGCAGCAGCTCGGCGCGGGTTTCCGTGCGGTCGGGGGTGTCGTCCATGCGTCGCTGGTACCCGTTCGGGCGCGGTCTCAGACACGAGCGAGCCCGCGAAACGATCAAGGCGGCTGCACCGGCCGCTCGGCAGGCGGCCGGGTGAGCCTCACGGGAAGCGGCGGGCGGCATTCCTGGCGGGGGCCCGCCGGACCGAGCGGCCGGGCGGACTCGACCGGCGGACGGCGCGGCTGAGCGGACTCGGCCGCCGGACCGCGCAGCCGGGCGGACTCGGCCGCCGGACCACGCAGCCGGGCGGACTCAGCCGCCGGACCGCGCAGCCGGGCGGACTCAGCCTGCGGACCGCGCGGCTGGGCCGGCTCGGCCGGCGGGCGGGTCCCGCGCCGCCGGTCGCGCTCACTCGCGGGCTCGGCGATGCCCGACGGCGTCGCGGCGCAGCTGGTCCGTGCGCTCCGAAATCTCCCCCACCTGCTCCGCCAGCCCCGCGTGCCCCGCGGCCAAGTGGGGCCGGGCCGCGGCCAGGGGTGACAGGAGTGTCGCCGGGTCGTCGTCGCCCAGGGCCGCACCGAGGCGGTCCGCCGTTTCCTGGGCCGCCGGGTCCAGGCCGGGCAACGCGCTGACCTGGCCCGCCAAGCGGCGCAAGCCCGCCGAGTTGCGGCGGGCCCAGTCGGCCACCGCTCGGTCGCCCGCGCGGCGGTCGCGTTCCGCGCCGACCCGGGCTTCGCCCGTCCGCTCGCCCGTGTCCGACGGCTGCAGCCGCAGATAACGCCGTTCCGCGGCCTGGCGGCTCGCCACGCCCAGGGCCGGGGCCAGCGCCACCCAGCTCGCGCCCGCTCCTCTGGCCGCCGTGATCAGCTCCGGTTCCCAGCCGGACAGTTCCTCGCGCAGCAGGCGCAGGCCGGTCAGTGCGGCCAGCAACTGGTCCTGGTCCGCAGTGCCCGCTCGAGCGGCCGCGACCACGTCGTGGATCCGGCGTGCCGCGGCAGCGGGATCGTCCTCCATGGCGTCATCCTTCCGACGACCTTCTTCTTGTCGTCACTGAGACGACATGGTAAAACATTCTCGACCGAGGTTCGACCCCTTCGCGGAGGGTAGCGTTGCGTCCCCCAACGACGGCGGGCGAGCGAGTCCCGGCGACCGCTCTGCTCGAAGAACTCCTGGAACGGATCGCCGCCGACGTGCCGGGCGCGCTCGGCGCGGCGGTGTCGGTGCACCACCACGGCGAACGGCCCCGGATCGCCGCGGCGCACGGGGTGTTGGTGCCCGCGCAGCTCGACGGCTTCGGCGACCCGGTCACCACCGCCGGGCGCACCGGCCTCCCGGTCGTGACCGCCGACGTCTGCGCCGACGAACGCTGGCCGTCGCTCACCCTGAGCGGGCTGATCGAGCAGGACCCCGGCTCGGCCGCAGACTTGTCGCGAGTCTTCGGCGTCGCGGCACTGCCCGTCGCCTGGGACGCCGAAGGCACGCTGGTGCTGTCCGTGACGCTCGACCGCCCGGCCACCAACGAGACGCTGGACGTCCTGCGGCGCCACGAACGGCTCGCCGCGATGGCGTTCGTCGTCACCGAAGCCGCTCAGCCGGACCGGATGACGCAGATGCTGGACCTCCTGCAGTCGCGGGCCGCGCTCGAGGAGGCCAAGGGCATCGTCATCGCCCTGCGGCGGTGCGACCCTGACGAAGCCTGGACCACGCTGCGGCAGGCCAGCCAGAAGTCGAACGTCAAGGTGCGCGAACTCGCCGTCGCGCTGGTGGAGCAGCTCGCCGGGGCGCCGGCGACGCAGCCCGACGGCGAACGCGTGATCCGTCCCGGCGCGGCCGCGCGTGAAGCCGCCGCGCAGCTGCTGCGCGAGCTGGAACGGCGTTAGGCCGCTTCGACGCGGAAGACCGCGATGCGGTCCGCCGCCGCGGCGACGCCGTCGGGCGTCGACGCTTCCGCGAGCCCGGTCGTCACGAACCGCTTGCCCACGCTCGGCGGGCTCGTCTCGACCAGCTTGCGCAGGACGGGACGCCGCTCCTCGACCGGCAGCTCGGCCAGCCGCGCCGCGGACGTCCGGCGGCCGCGGGTGAGCGTGACCTCCCCCGCGGCCCGGACGTTCGCCACCCACGCCGCCTTCGGGTAGGCCTGGACGATGTAGCGGTGCCCGTCGATGGGGAGCACCGCAATGGGGAACGTGCGCGGGACGCCGGTGCGCCGCCCCGGGACGGTGAGCAGCTGCATCGGGCCGAAGGCGACGCCGAGCCGCTGCAGCCCCACCACGATCTTGTTGCCGGCGTTGACCATCCGGCGGTAGCTCTGCGCTGTTGTCATGCTCCGACCGTACACCATTTCATATGACTCTCATATGATCTGGGTTTCAGGTTCGACCGGGACCCGGCTCCGTTTCGGGCGGCACCGGGTCGGGCACCGGGACGCCGGGCTCCGGATCGGGCAGCACCGGCGACGGCTCCGCCCCGGGCGCCGGGAGGTCGGGGTCGGGCCGGACCGGTTCGGGTGTCACCGGGGGCGCGCTCGCTGCGATCGGCATCGGGTTCCCTCCGCCACGCGCCGTCCGCGGTTCGGACGGCGATCACCTGCCAACTACCCCGAAGCCTTGACCCTGACACCGTGTCAGGTCCTATCCCGGACCCATGACGTTCTTCCGCAGCGCCACCGAGGTGGCCGACGGCATCCGCCGCGGCGCGCTTTCTTCCCGCGAGCTCACCGGGCAGCTGCTCGCCCGCATCGACGCCACCGACCTCAACGCCGTCGTCGTCACCGATCGCGAGCCCGCGCTCGAGGCGGCGACGGCGGCCGATCGGAGTACCGCCACCGGGCCCCTGCACGGTGTGCCGATCACCGTCAAGGAGGCCTTCGACGTGGCCGGGCTGCCCACGACGTGGGGCGAGCCCGCGTTCGCCGGTCACCGCGCGGACCGGGACGCGGTGGTCGTCGAACGGCTGCGGGCCGCGGGCGCGATCGTCGTGGGCAAGACCAACGCGCACCACATGCTCGCCGACTTCGGGCAGACCGCGAACCCGGTCTACGGGCGGACGCTCAACCCCTGGGACCGCACCCGCACGCCCGGCGGCTCGAGCGGTGGCGCGGCGGCGGCACTGGCCGCCGGGTTGTCCTTTTTGGACTACGGCTCGGACCTGGCGGGCTCGATCCGGATCCCGGCGGCCTACTGCGGCGTCTACGGACTCAAGCCGACCGCGGGAACCGTTCCGCTGCAAGGGTTCCAGCCACCGGGAGCGACGGCCGCGCTGAGCCGCGAGTTCCCGTCCGCGGTCGGGCCGATCGCCAGGTCGGCCGCCGATCTGCGGCTCGCGCTCGGCTTGACGGCGGCCCGGCCGCTCAAGCCGTCGCGCCGGGACCGGCTCGCGGACTTCCGCGCCGGCGTGGTCCTCGACGACCCGGCCTGCCCGGTCACCGGTGAGGTGGGCAAGGCCCTTTCGGACGCCGTCGACGCGCTCGCCCGTGCCGGCGTGGACGTCCGCGAAGGCTGGCCGGACGGCGTGGATCCGGCCGGCCAGGGCGAGGCGTTCGGGTTCCAGGTCGAGTTGTTCTTCGCGAACGGCGACCTCCCCGGCGCCGACGAGCAGGAGCGGCGGCGGCTGGCGTACACGGCGGCGTGGGAGCGGTACTTCCGGGACGTCGACGTCTTCCTCTGCCCGGCGGTCTTCACGACGGCGTTCCGCGACCTCGGCGACCGCTACGCCGACCAGGGGTTCTGGATTGCGCAGGCGTCCCTGCCCGGGCTGCCGGCGGTGAGCGCACCGGCGGGCGGCACGCTGCCGGTGGGGCTGCAGGTGATCGGGCCCGCGCACGAAGACGGCACCGCGATCACGTTCGCGGAACTCGCCGCGGCCGTCGTCGGCGGTTTCGCGGCACCTGGGGAATGATCGGGCGGTGTTCTCGATCGGCGACTTCGCCCGCCACGGCCGGGTTTCGGTGCGGATGCTGCGCCACTACGACGCGCTCGGGCTGCTGCGCCCGGCCCGCGTCGACCCCGCGACCGGGTACCGCAGCTACACCGCGGGCCAGCTGGCGCGGCTCAACCGGATCGTCGCGCTGAAGGACCTCGGCTTCACGCTGGAGCAGGTGGCGACGCTGCTCGCCGACGAGGTCACGGCCGAGCAGGTGCGCGGCATGCTCGCGCTGCGGCGCGCGGAGCTGGAAACCGCACTGGCCGAGGGCGCGGCGCGGCTCGCGCAGGTCGAGGCCCGGCTGCGGACGATCGACGCGCCCGACGTCGTGGTCAAGCAGCTGCCGGCGCTGCGGGTCGTCGAGCTGACCGGCGTCGCGGCGGGGTTCGCGCCGGAGTCGATCGGCCCGGTCGTCCGCCCGCTGTGCGCGGAACTGGGCCGCCGGCTGTCCACTGCGGACGTGACACCGGCCGGGCGGCTGACGTGTTACTACGAGCAGCGCGCGGAGGACGAGGTCGTGGTGCACGCGGCCCTCCCGGCGTCGATCGGCCCGGGCGACCTGAACGGCCTCGCGGTGGCGGACCTGCCGGCCACCCGCGCGGCGACCCTGGTCCACCACGGCGCGATCGACGGGGTGCTGCCGAGCTGGCAGGCGCTGGTGCGGTGGATCGCCGACCACGGGTCGGCTTCGGCGGGACCGCAGCGGGAGTTGTACCTGGACTGCCCGGCGGACCCGGCGGGCTGGGTGACGGAGCTGCAGGAACCGATCAGCTAGCCGGGTGGTGGGCGTGGTCGCCCGCGGGGATCTGCCGGTCCACGTGCTCCGCGTGGTGCAGGGCCTGGGCCAGCAGGCCGCGGACGTGGTCGTCCGCCGCCGAGTAGTAGACGAACGTTCCCTCTCGGCGGCCCTTGACCAGGCCCGCCAGCCGCAGTTTCGCCAGGTGCTGGCTCACCGCGGTCGGGGCCGCGCCGGCCAGTTCGGCCAGGCAGGCCACCGAGGACTCGCCCTGCAGCAACGCCCACAGCACCTTGATGCGAGTCGGGTCGGCCAGCAGCCGGAACGACTCCGCGGCCAGGTGGACCTGCTCTTCGGTGGGCATGTCGAACTCCGGCAGCGACGTGTGCATGGCGCAAACCCTACTACTTGCGTATCTGCGTGTATGCGCAGATAGACTTCCGCCATGACTGGACACGGACACGGCCACTCGCGGTGGCGCCCGCACAGCCACGACAGCGGCGATCGCGTCGACCACGCCCTCGAGACCAGCCGGCGTGGGGTGCGGACGCTCGTGTGGTCCTTCGCCGCGCTGTTCGTCACCGCCGTCGTGCAGCTCGGGCTCGTGCTGGTCACCGGGTCGGTGGCGCTGCTGGGCGACACCGTCCACAACTTCGCCGACGCGCTCACCGCCGTGCCGCTCGGCGCCGCGTTCTTGCTCGGCCGCCGGGCCGCCACCCGGCGCTACACCTACGGGCTCGGGCGCGCCGAGGACCTGGCCGGAGTGGTCGTCGTGCTGGTCGTCGCCGCTTCGGCGGCCATCGCCGGGTACGAATCCGTGGTGCGGCTGCTCCACCCGGCGCCGGTCGGACACCCGTGGGTGGTCGCCGCGGCCGGGGTGGTCGGGTTCGCCGGCAACGAGCTGGTCGCGCGCTACCGGATCGAGGTCGGCCGCGAGATCGGCTCGGCCGCGCTGGTCGCCGACGGGCTGCACGCGCGTACGGACGGCTTCACCTCGCTCGCGGTCGTCGCGGGAGCGGCGGGTGTCGCGCTCGGGTTCCCGATCGCGGACCCGGTCGTCGGGCTCGGCATCACCGTCGCGATCTTGTTCGTCCTGCGCGACGCGGCCAAGGAGGTGTTCCGGCGGTTGCTGGACGCCGTCGACCCCGCCTCGGTCGAGCTGGCCGAACGCACCGCGCGGGCCGTCGAGGGGGTGCTCGGCACCCGGGACCTGCGGATGCGGTGGATCGGGCACCAGCTGCGGGCCGAGCTGGCCGTCACCGTCGCGGCGGAGCTGACGGTCGAAGCCGCGCACGCGCTGGCGCACGAGGTGGAACACCGCCTGGTGCACACGATCCCGCGGCTGACCGCGGTCACCGTCCACACCGAACCGAGCGCGGGCGCGGACCGGGCGCACGAGGCCGTCGCGCACCGCCACTAGCCGACGGGTTGCTCCGCCGGTTCCGGCTTCGGGCTCAGCACCCCCGCGAACAACGCCGCCAGCACGCAGAGGATCACCGGCAGCGCGAACGTCACGTTCAGCGGCAGCCAGTGGGTCAGGCCGCCGATCACCGCCGGGCCGGCCAGCAGGCCGACGTAGCCGAGGCCGACCACGCGGGCCATCAGGGCGCCCGACGCGCGAGTGTCCAGGTTGCCCGCCGCCGTGAACAGCTGCGGGACGCCGCCCGAGAGGCCGAGGCCGAACAGTGCCCAGCCGACCAGGGACACCGGGACCCACGGGGCCGCCGCGGCGATCGTGAGGCCGACCGCGGCGAGCGCGGCGCCGTAGCGGACGATCGCCGCCGGGCCCGCCCAGGCCGCGACGCGGTCGGTGAGGAAGCGGCCGGTCGTCATGGCCACCGCGAAGGCGCCGTACGCGAACGCCGCGGTCGACGCCGACGTGCCGAGCACCTTTTCCATGTGCAGCGCGGCCCAGTCGTTCGCCACGCCCTCGGACAGCATGAGCGCGAGCGCCAGCAGGCCGAGCAGCCACACCACGCGACCCGGGGCGCGGCGGCGGGCCGGCGCCGCTTCCGGCTCCTCCGAAACGGCCGAAGGCGCGTCGGACGGCTCCATCAGGAACCGCGCGGACACCAGGGAAAGCAGCACGCACAGCAGGCCGGTGCCGGTGAGCGTGACGCCGGTGGGCACGCCCGCGCCGAGCGTCGCGGCGCCGATGACCGCGGCGATCGCGCCGCCGATCGACCACATCGCGTGGAACGCCGCCATGATCGGGCGCGGGTAGGCCCGCTCGACGACGACCGCGTGCGCGTTCATGCCGACGTCGATGGCGCCGTTGCCGAAGCCGAACAGCACGAGGCCGAGACCCAGCGTCCACCAGGAATCCGCGAAGCCGGGCGCGCACAGCGCGAGGCCGAGGAACACCCCCGCGGCGGGCACGAGCCGCCGGTGGCCGAGGCGGTCGACGAGCGGGCCTGCCACCTGCATGCCCGCGAACGCGGCGCCGCCGAGCACGAGCAGCAACGCGCCCAGCGTGGTGTGCGAAATGCCGGTCGCGCGCTCGACGTTCGGGATGTGCACCACCCACATGCCCATCCCGAACCCGTTGAGGCCGAAGAACATGAAGGTCGCGAACCGGGCGGCGCGCGGGCGGGGCGGGGCGGTCGTCATCGGCTCTCCGTGGTGGTGGGGACGGCGACGTGCACCAGCACGCCGCGTTCGGTCAGCGCCGCGCGCTGGGCTTCGGGGGCGCCCGGGTCGGTGATCACGACGTCCGGGCGCTCGGCGGGGCAGACGTGGGCGAGCGCGGCCCGGCCCCACTTCGCGCTGTCGGCGAGCACGATCGTCCGCGCCGACACCGCGAGCGCCTGCCGCTTGACCTCCGCGTCGGCGAGGTCGAACGCGGTCAGCCCGTCCTCGACGCCGAACGCGCAGGGGCTCAGCACCGCGACGTCGAACCGCAGCGCCCGCAGCGAAGCCAGCGTCAGCGGGCCGACCAGCGCCTGCTCCCCCGGCCGCGGCTCGCCACCGGGCAGCAGCAGGCGGACGCCGGGCGCGTCGGCCAGCTCGCGGACCGCGTGCAGGGACAGCGGCATCACCGTCACCGGCCGCTCGCGCAGCAGGCGTGCCAGTTCCAGCGCGGTCGTGCCGCTGTCGAGGACGATCGTCTCGCCGTCTCGGATCAGCTCCGCCGCCGCGGCCGCGATGGCCCGCTTCGCCGCGACCGCCGCCGTGGCCCGGGCCGCGAACGGGGGCTCGACGCCGGACGGCGACGCCGGGACCGCGCCGCCGTGTACCCGGCGCAGCACGCCGCGCGAGGCCAGGTTGTCGAGGTCGCGGCGCACGGTCATCTCCGACGCGCCGGTCGCCGAAGCCAGCTCGGCGACACCCACCAGGTCGGCGTCGCGCAGCCGCTCCACGATCACCCGTTGCCGTTCCGCGCTCTTCACCCCGCGATGCTCGCAAGCCCCGCTCGTTCGCACAACCGATTTGTTCGGACGCTCACGCTGTTTGTGCGAACCGCCGCTGCGGCATGATGGTGCCGTGCACGCCGCCGAGACCACCGCGACCCCGTGACCGGGGGCTACCTGAAGGGCCGGATCCGCCGCGAGGACATCATCACGGCGGCGGCCGTGGCGTACGGCGAGCTCGGTTACCACGGTTCGTCGCTGCGCGAGATCGCCAAGCGCGTCGGCATTTCGCACGCCGGCCTCCTCTACCACTTCCCCACCAAGGAAGCGCTGCTCGCCGCCGTGCTCGAACGCCGCGACGCCGACGACTCCGAGCGCGAGCAGCTGGGGGTGCCGGCCGGGCTGGAGGTCCTGCGCCACTTCGTCGCCCTCGCCGAGCACAACGTCCGCCACCCCGGGATCGTCGACCTCTACTCTCGGCTGGCCGCCGAAGCGGTCGCGCCGGACCACCCCGCGCACGACTACTTCCGGCGCCACTACCGGGCCGCCCGCGCGGGCGTGCACGAGTCGTTCGAGGTGCTGGCGGCCCGCGGCCAGCTGCGGGCCGGCGTCGAACCCGCAGTGGCGGCGCTGACGTTCATCGCGCTGATGGACGGGCTCCAGGTGCAGTGGCTGACCGTGCCCGGCGACGTGGACCTGGTCGGCTCGCTGCGCTTCTACCTGCAGAACCTGCTCACCGTCCCGGTCTAGAGGGTCTTCGCGTACGGGTCCCAGCCCGGCGGCAGCGCCGGCGGGACCTCGACGGTGCTCGCGACTTCGACGGTCTGCCCGCGCGTCAACGACTCCTCGATCGCCAGCATCGCGTCGAGCACGTGGTAGGCCAGGTCGCCGGACGCGCGTTCGGGCACCCCGGCCCGGATCGCCCGCGCCAGCTCCAGCGCGCCCGTCCCGCGGGAGGCCGCGTGCCCGGCCGGCGCCAGTTCCTCGGGTTCGGCGTGGCCGGTCAGGTGCAGCACGGTCGAGCCGTCGAACCGGTTGGGGTCCGGGAGCACGGCGGTGCCGAGCGTGCCGGTCAGCTCGACGAACCCGGTGCGCTTGAGGCCCGAGTCGAAGCTCAGGACGAGCTGCGCGGAGCCGCCCGCGGCGAACTCGACGAGCGCGGTCACCGTGGTCGGCACGGTCACCGGGAACTCCGTCCCGGCGCGCGGCCCGGACCCGATGACGCGGGTGTCGCGCGCCCGCCCGCCGGCGCCGGTGACCCGCCGGATCGGCCCGAGCAGCTGCACCAGCGTCGTCAGGTAGTACGGGCCCATGTCCAGCAGCGGCCCGCCGCCGGCCTGGAAGAGGAACTCCGGCGCCGGGTGCCAGCTCTCCGGCCCGGGCACCTGGAACAGCGCCAGCGCGGTCAGCGGCCGCCCGATCCGGCCCGCGTCGAGGGCCTGGCGCGCGGTCTGCAGCCCGGCGCCGAGGACGGTGTCGGGCGCGCTGGCGACGCGCAGGTTCTTCTCCCGTGCCCGATCGAGGAGCTTGCGGCCGGTCTGCCGGTCCAGGGCGAGCGGCTTCTCCGCCCAGACGTGCTTGCCCGCTTCCAGCGCGGCCAGCCCGACGTCGACGTGCGCGACCGGGACGGTCAGGTTGACCACGAGCTCGACGTCCGGGTCGTCGAGCAGCTCGGCCACCGTGCCCGAGCGCGGGACGCCGTACTCGGCCGCGCGGGCCGCCGCCCGCTCCGTGTCGAGGTCGGCGATCCGGAGCACGCGGACGTCCGGGAAGCTCGTGAGGTTCTCGAGGTAGGTGCCGCTGATGACGCCGGCGCCGACGAACCCGACGCCGACCGGGCCGCCGGTCACCGGCCGGCGCCGGTCAGGAAGGCGTGGCTGGCGGCGATGGCTTCGAACAGGTCGCCGTCGAAGGCGTCGAACTCGATCACGCGCAGCGCGTCCGGCGCGGCGGCCAGGACGCCGGCGATCGGCACCCGGCCCTGCCCGGCGGGGAGCTGACCGGTGGCGTCGGTGGCCAGGCCGCCGTCCTTGACGTGGATCGCGCGGACCCGGTCGCCGAGGCGCCGCAGCAGGGCGGGGGCGTCCTCGCCGCCGGCGGTGGCCCAGTAGGTGTCGACCTCCAGCGCCACGGCCGGGTCGAGCTGGTCGGCGAAGACCGCGAACGCGCTGCGGCCGCCGATCCGGGACTCCAGCTCCCACCAGTGGTTGTGGTAGCCGACGCGCACGCCGTGCTCGGCCGCGAGCTTGGCGGCGGCGTTGAGCGCCTCCGCCGTCGCCGCGATGTCCGCCGGGTCCTGCCACTTCTCGGGCTTGACCAGCGGGTCGATCACCAGGCCGATGCCCAGCTCGGCGGCCGCGGCGAAGACGGCCGCCTGGTCGGCGCCGAGCAGGCGGGCGTGCGCGGTCGGCGCGCTCAGGCCGTTCGCGGGCAGCCCGGCCCGCAGGGCCTCGGCGTTCTCGACGACACCGTAGGGCTCCACCTGCGTGAAGCCGATCGCGGCGAGCCGCCGCAGGGTGTCGGCGGGGTCGGCCGCGAAGGCGTCGCGGACCGAGTACAGCTGCACGGAAAGGTCGCTCATCCCCAGCTCCTGAAGTCACGGTGGGCGCTGCCCAGATTTCTACCACCTGGTCAGAATTGACACCAGGGAATCGGCGCCCGGTCCACTCCGACGGCGGCACGAGGTGCCCGGCGTCACGACGGCCCGTGTTTTGGCAAGGCCCCATCGGGGCAGTAACGCCGGTGAGCGGACGGAACGAACCGACGCGGGAGGTGCCGGAGTGGACAGGGCAGGGGACGAAGTGGACACAGGGGCCGTCGGCTACCCGTGGTCACGCCGCGACCTGACAGAACTGTCCGAGGCCGCGCGCGACCTGGACCGCCGGATCGAGCAGCACCTCGCCCGGCTGCGCCGCGAACGCGCCGCGCGGGCCCGCGACGACATCCCGGACCAGCGGCTGCGCCCGAGCGGCTGACCTCGCCTTCACCGCCCGGACGCGACCTACTACGCTGGGTTGCGCACCGCCACCCGCCGAAGTCCTGCGAGGTCGCCATGTCCGAGACGCTGTCCCCGAGCCAGAAGCCGGTGGGAGTCCACCCCGACCGGCCGAGCATCGCGCGGATCTACGACGGATTCCTCGGCGGCAACAACTACTACGAAGTCGACCGCGTCGTGATGGAGAAGATCCGCGCGGCGGTCCCCGAAGCGGTCGACATCGCCCGCGGCAACCGTGGTTTCCACAACCGGGCGCTGCGCATGCTGGCCGCGCAGACCGGTATCCGGCAGTTCCTCGACTGCGGCTCCGGCCTGCCGACGGCGGAGAACACGCACCAGATAGTGCAGCGCATCGACAAGGACCACACGGTCGTCTACGTCGACAACGACCCGGTGGTCCTCGCGCACGGCCGCGCGCTGCTCGTCGAGAACGACTTCACGCACATGGTCGACGCGGACATCTTCCAGCCCGAAGCGGTGCTGGGGAACGAGGATGTGCGGCAGCACATCGACTTCGCCGAGCCGGTCGCGCTGCTGCACGTCGGCACGATGCACCACTTCGAGGGCGACGGCGCGGTCGACGTCATGCGCGCGTACATCGACGCGCTCGCCCCGGGCTCGTACGTGGTCCTTTCGCACTTCTTCGACCCCGAGGTGCCAGAGCTGACCGAGATCGCCAAGCGCATCGAGCAGATCCTGGTCCAGGGCCCGCTCGGCGCCGGCCGGTTCCGCACCCGCGCCGAGATCGAAGGCATGCTGCCGGGGCTCGAGTTCGTCCAGCCCAACGCCACTTCGGCGCCGGGCCTGGCCGTGTGCGACGAGTGGTGGCCGGACGGACCCCGCCTCACCCCGCTGTCCGGCTCGGCGAAGTGCGTGGCTGGGATCGTCGGCGTCAAGCGCTAGCGCAGCCGCCAGAGGTGGCCGGCGGTCCCGGTGTCGCCGAACTGCACCACCCGTGCACTGTCCGTTGTGGACATCACGTCGACCCCGGAATTGCGGTTGCCGATCCGGAACCAGCCGCTGCCATCGTCGCGCAGGCACCACTCGTGATCGGGTGAGCCGTTGCCGTGGCTTCGAACGTCCACAGGTGGTCGGCGGTGCCGTTTTCGGCGAACTGCACCGCCTGCGTACTGTCCACGGTGGACATTCGGTCGACGCCGAGCACCCTGCCGGAGTTGCGGTTCTCGATCCGCACCTGCCCGTCGGGCATCAGCCGCCACAGGTGGTCGGCCGTCCCAGAGTCGGCGAACTGCACCAACTGCGCGCTGTCCGCGGTCGACATGCCGGCCACGCCGAGCACCTTGCCGGAGTTGCGGTTCTTCAGCCGCCACCAGCCGTCGCCGTTGTCGACCGGGCTGCTATAGGTGGTCCGCCGTGCCGTTGTCGGTGAACGGGACGACGACCGAACTGTCCGCTGTGGACATCCGATCGACACCGAGCACCTTGCCCGAGTGGTGGTTGCGGTTCCGGTACCAGCCGTCGCCGTTCGCGATCAGGTGCCAGACGTGGTCGGCGGTGCCGTTGTCGGCGAACTGCACCACCCGTGCACTGTCCGCTGTGGACATCCGTAGTGCCCGCAGAGGCAGTCGAGCTGTAGCCGCAGCTGCCCGGCGAGCCAGCCCGCGGTGACGGCGCCGGGCGGGAGCTCGAGGAAGGCCGTGGGCATGAGCGGTGCGGCGTTCTACCGGTCAGGTACAACGTGGTGAATCCGCCGTTCGTCGGTGCCGGTGCGTCAGGCGATGGTGCGGATCCGGCGGATCGCGAAGAAAACCAGCGCCGCCGTCAGCACCGCGAAGATCGCGGTCTCGATGCCCTGGAACGTCCAGAACCGGTCCCCCGGCTGGTATTCCAGCCAGTTGGTCACGTCGCCCGCGGCGCACTGCCCGGGCGGGCACGGCCCGATCTGGGCTTCCGGCAGCACCAGGCGGCCCGTGACGTCGTGGACGTCCTGGGCCAGGATCCAGTCGCCCGACGCCGGGTTCGGGGTCTGCGTGCCCGTCGGCGGGAACGTCAGCAGTTCGGCCGGCAGGTAGCGCGGGCGGGCGAGGACCTCCACCGCGACGCGGACCACGGCGTACCCGGCCAGCGCGAGCGCCATCGACGGGACCACGCGCGGCCGGTACGTGCCCGCGAAGATCCCCAGTGCGAGCGCGAACAGCGTGTACGCGACCGGCACGATCCCCTGGACGTCGAACGCCAGGAATGCGAGGCGGCCGGTGCTCGCGGCGACCAGTGGCTCGAACCACCACGACACGCCCAGCGCGTAGCCGGTCGCCAGCACGGCCGTGATGGCGCCGGTCACGCCGAACGTCGTGAGCGCCCAGTGCAGCCGGCTCACGCCCTGTGTCCACACCAGACGGTGGGTGCCCTGCTCGATCTCGCGGGCCACCAGCGGCGCGCCGAAGAACACGCCGACCAGGGCCGGCAGGACCACGAACAGGACGGCGACGAACTGCAGGTTCCCGAACTCCCGCTGGAATTCGTGGCCGAGGCTCTCGCACCGCGCCACGGCCTCGGTCTGCGTGATCATCGACGTCGTCCCGAGCGCGGCTCGGCACGAGCCGAGGCCGAAGGCGTCGAACTTCGCGCGCATCGCCAGTCCGGTCGGCACCATGACCGCGGCGAGCAGGCCGGACGCGACGAGCGCGAACAGCGCGGGCTTGCGGTGGCGGCGCCAGGTCAGCCAGAGCACGCGGGCACCTCCGCGGCGAGGTGGCCGAGCACCAGGTCTTCCAGGCCGACCTCGTGTTCTGTCCACAGTGGATCGATCGGACCGGCGCGGCGCACCAGCAGCGTCGCCTGGCGTTCGGAGTGGTGCGCGCGGATGACCTGGGCGACGCCCGCGATCTCGTCACTGCCCGCCCGCGGGCCGACGACCGTGCGGTGCGCGTCGAGCAGCTCGTCGACCGGCCCGGTCAGCCGGACGCGGGCGTCCTGGAGCACGACCAGGTGGTCGCAGGTGCGTTCGAGGTCGATCAGCAGGTGCGACGACAGCAGCACGGTGGTCCCGTCCTCGGCCACCGCACCCATCAGCGTCCGCAGGAACTCGCGGCGGGCCAGCGGGTCCAGGCTCGCGATGGGCTCGTCGAGCAGGAGCAGCCGCGGCCGCTTGGCCAGTGCGAGCGCGAGGGCGACCTGCGCGCGCTGGCCGCCCGAGAGCTTGCCGGCCGGGCGGTCGAGCGGGACGCCGAGCGCGGCGAGCCGCTCGCGGGCCGGCGCGGCGTCCCAGCGGCGGGGGTTCAGCTTGCCGCCCATGGTGATCAGCTCGGCCGCGGTGAAGTCCCGGTAGAGCGGCGTGTCCTGGGCGACGAAGCCGATCTCGGGGAGCGCGGCGGCGGGTGGGTGGCCGAACACGCGCACGTCGCCCGAGTCCGGCCGCAGCAGCCCGGCGGCCAGGTGCAGGAGGGTGGTCTTGCCGGCGCCGTTCGGGCCGGCCAGCGCGACGATCCGCCCGGCGGGGACGGCGAGCGCGCAGTCGCGCAACGCCCACGTGCGCCCGTACCGCTTGCCCAGCCCGCGGGTTTCGATCGCCAGCTCCACGTTCGGCCCCCACTCACCCGTGCGGTGCCGCTGTGCCGCGCATCGTCGTCTCGATCAGCGCCGCGATGTCGTCCGGCGTCATCCCCGCCGCTTCGGCGCGCTCCAGCCACCCGACGAGCTCGTCCCGCAGCTGCGCCTGTGCGCCCAGCGACGGGCCGGCCAGATCGCCGGTGACGAACGTGCCGACCCCCGGCCTGCCCTCGGCCAGACCCTCGAGGACCAGCTCGCGGTAGGCCTTGAGCACGGTGTTCGGGTTGATCGCCAGGTCCTGCGCGACGTCCCGGACCTTCGGCAGCTGGTCGCCGGGGCGCAGCAGGCCGACCCGCAGCGCCTGCTTCACCTGCACGACGAGCTGCATGTACGTGGCGACCCGGGAACGGCCGTCCAGGACGAACTCGATCACCGGGCCTCCTACTGTCCTAGGTCAGTAAGACAACACCGGGAAGCACGGCGCTGTCAAGCGGGCGCCCGCGGGCATAGGGTTCCGACCGAGACGCACACCGGCACCGGGAGGCAGGCATGTCGTTGTTGGACGGACTGGGCGAGGCGATCACGTCGGGGGCGATCGAGATCGTCGACCTCACCGCGCCCCTGAGCTCGAGCACGCCGATCCTGCAGCTGCCGGAACCGTTCGCCAACACCATCCCGTTCCGGCTGGAGGAGATCAGCCGCTACGACGAGCGCGGCCCGCGCTGGTACTGGAACGACATCCACACCGGCGAGCACACCGGCACCCACCTCGACGCACCCGTCCACTGGGTGTCCGGAAAGGACGGTCACGACGTCTCGCAGGTGCCGCTGAAGACGCTCGTCGCGCCCGCCGTCGTCCTCGACTTCTCCGCGCGGGCGGCGCAGGACCCGGACTTCCTGCTGTCGGTCGACGACGTCCGCGCGTGGACGGCCGAGCACGGGCCGCTGCCCGACGGCGGCTGGCTGCTCTACCGCACCGGCTGGGACGCGCGCAGCGAGGACCAGGCCGGCTTCCTCAACGCCGACGAAACCGGGTCGCACTCCCCCGGCGTCTCGCCCGAGTGCGCGCGGTGGCTCGCCGGGGAAACGCCCATCACCGGGCTCGGCGTCGAGACCGTCGGGACCGACGCGGGGCAGGCGCCCGCCCTCGAGCCGATGTTCCCGTGCCACGAGCTCCTGCTGGGCGCGGGCAAGCACGGCCTGACGCAGCTGCGGAACCTGGCCTCGCTGCCGCCGACCGGGACGCTGCTGGTGGTCTCGCCGCTGCCGATCGTCGGCGGCTCCGGCAGCCCGGCCCGCGTGCTCGCGCTGGTGGAGCGGTGAACGTCGCCGAGCTCGTCGGCCGCACCCTCGCGAACCTCGGCGCCGGCACGGCGTTCGGCGTGGTGGGCAGCGGCAACTTCGAGGTGACGAACGCGCTGCGCGCGGGCGGGGTCCGGTTCGTCGCCGCCCGCCACGAGGGCGGCGCGGCCAGCATGGCCGACGCCTACGCCCGGATGAGCGGGAAGGTGTCGGTGCTGTCGCTGCACCAGGGCTGCGGGCTGACCAACGCCGTCACCGGGATCACCGAAGCCGCCAAGAGCCGGACGCCGATGCTCGTGCTGACCGCCGACTCCGCGGGGGCGTCGGTGCTGTCGAACTTCCGCGTCGACCAGGACGGCCTGGCCGCGGCGGTCGGCGCGGTGCCGGAGCGCGTGCACTCGGCCGCGAGCGCGGTCGCCGACACCGTGCGGGCCTTCCGGACCGCGCGGCAGCAGCGGCGGACGGTCGTGCTGAACCTCCCGCTCGACGTCCAGGCCGAACCCGCGCCCGCGTCCCCCGCGCTGCCGGCCATCCCAGGGCCCGCTGTGGTCCGGCCGGACACCGCCTCGGTGACCGGGTTCGCGGACCTCCTCGCGGCGGCCGAGCGGCCGGTGTTCATCGCCGGCCGCGGTGCCCGCGGCAGCCGGGAACCCTTGCGGGAACTGGCTTCGCGGTGCGGCGCGCTGCTGGCGACGTCCGCCGTGGCGCACGGGCTCTTCCACGGCGACCCGTTCGCGATGGGCATTTCCGGTGGGTTCGCGTCGCCGACGACCGCCGAACTGATCCTCGGCGCCGACCTCGTCGTCGGCTGGGGCTGCGCGCTGAACACGTGGACGACCCGGCACGGCAAGCTGCTCAGCCCGCACGCGAAGCTCGTGCAGGTCGACGTCGAGCAGGCGGCCCTCGGCGCGCACCGGCCGGTCGACCTCGGCGTCGTCGGCGACGTCGCCGGCACCGCGGCAGAGGTGCTGGCCGTGGCGGAGGAGCGCCAGGGGTACCGCACCGAGGACGTCGCCGCGCGGATCGCGGCCGGGCGCTGGAACGACGTCGAGCACGATGACCTGTCCCGCGGCGGGCGCATCGACCCGCGGACGCTGAGCAAGCTCCTCGACGACCTGCTGCCGGCCGAGCGGATCGTGTCGATCGACTCGGGCAACTTCATGGGCTACCCGAGCGCGTACCTCTCCGTGCCCGACGAGCAGGGTTTCTGCTTCACGCAGGCGTTCCAGAGCATCGGGCTGGGCCTGGGCACGGCGATCGGCGCGGCGCTGGCCCGCCCGGACCGCCTGCCCGTGCTGGGCACCGGCGACGGCGGGTTCCACATGGCACTGTCCGAACTGGACACCGCGGTGCGGCTGGAGCTGCCGCTGGTGGTCGTCGTCTACAACGATGCCGCGTACGGCGCGGAGATCCACCACTTCGGCGACGTCGACACGACGACGGTCCGCTTCCCCGACTCCGACCTCGCCGCCATCGGCCGCGGTTTCGGCTGCGCGGGCGTGACGGTCCGGTCGGCCGAGGACCTGTTCGCGGTGCGCGACTGGCTGGCCGGCCCGCGGACCGCGCCGCTGGTGATCGACGCGAAGATCGCCGACGACGGCGGTTCGTGGTGGCTCGCGGAGGCGTTCCGGCACTGACCCGGTCTTGACAACCGTCGGGGCCGGACTGAATGCTGACCGAGTTGTCCTACAGTCGTAGGACAGTGGGGGATCTAGTCATGGAGCTTCGATGCGACTCTTCCTGGCCGTTCTGGCGGCCGTCACCCTGTTCGCCGCGCCGGCGGACGCGGGGCAGTCCCACCCGCCCGCCGACGCCGCGGGCGCCTTCCTGGCCGCGTTCGACGACCACTCGATCGTCGCGAAGTCCAGCCCGGACGTCGGGACGTTCCTGGCCGACCTCGTGCGCGACCCGCGCTTCCCCGGCCGCGTGAACGACATCGCCGTGGAGTGCGGGAATTCGCGGCTGCAGCCGCTGCTGGACGACTACATCGCCGGCGGCGACGTCCCCGACGTGAGCCGGGTCTGGCGTGACACGACCCAGCCGAGCTGCGGGTTCTCGACGTTCTACGAGCAGTTGTTCGCCTTGGTCCGGCAGGTCAACACGACTTTGCCCGCCGCGAAGAAGATCCGGGTGCTGGCGTGCGACCCGCCGATCGACTGGAGCCGCGTCCAGGCCCCGGCGGACCTGGAGCCGTTCCTGGACCGCGACACGACGATCGCCTCGGTGGTGGAGACGCAGGTGCTGCAGAAGCACCGGAAGGTCCTGATGCTGTTCGGCCTGGGGCACTTGACGCACGACGGCGGCAGCGGCGCGGTCGCCCGCCTGGAGCGCGCGCACCCGGGTGCGGCGTACGTCGTCGCCGACCACCGCGGGTTCACCGTGGACAACGCGCGGCTCGAGCGGCGGCTGGGATCGTGGCCCGCTTTGGTGCCGCTGAAGGACTCCTGGCTGGGCGGGCTCGACACGAGGACGTTCCCGGTGAACCGCGACTACCCGCCGGGCACCCGGGGTTTCCCGGGCGTGGACGCGTACCTGTACGAAGGTCCGGCGGACACGCTGCTGCGCGAACCGTTGTCGGCCCGCGCGATCCTGGACACGAACTACCTCGACGAACTCCGGCGCCGGGCGGCCGCGATCCAGGCACCGCCGGACGGACTGGAGTGGCCGGAGTTCTTCTTCGAGCGGGAGCGCACGTCCGGCGTCCTGCTGCGCGGCTAGCTTCGCGCGGCCGGCCGGTGCGAGACCCAGACGTTCGGCTCGACGTAGACCGCGAAGTCCTCGGCCGCCGAGACGAACACCGGAGCGAGTGCGCCCGGGACCGTCACCACGCCGTCACGGTCGAACGGCAGGCCGGTCCAGCGGCGCCAGTCCGCCAGCGGGGCCTGGACCGTCGCCGAACAGGGGGCGATCGCCTCGATGCGGCCGCCCGCGCGGACGTGGGTGCGCAGCCAGCGGTCGGCGGGCAACCCGTCCGCGCGGGTCTCGGCGGCGTACTCGCGCATCGGCTTCGAGGGCACCGCTGCCTTGTCCGGCGGCCGGACCGGGATCACCAGCGATTCCAGCCCGGCCGCCGCCGCGGCTTCGCGCATCGCGGCCAGCACCGTGCCCGAGTGGCCGCGGCCCTGGTGGTCCGGGTGCACCGCGATCTCCAGCGCGCACGCGGTGTCCGGTACGACGTCGTCGAGCGCGTCCTCCGCGGCCCACACCGCCACTTCGTCCCAGCCGCGGGCGGGCAGCGCCCCGCGGCCGCGGAACGGCACCATGATCCCGCGCGCGATCGGCCGCTCACCGTCGAGCAACGCCACGACCAGGTGCGGCCAGCGGCGGGCCACCCGGCGGCCGCGGACCAGCAGGCTCGCCAGGCTGCCCGCCATGAACGCCGGCGAACCGGGCGGGTACGGGATGGCGTAGACGGCCTCGGCCAGGTCCGGCCGCCGGGCCAGCGTCACCAGCACCTCAGGTGCCCCGGGACCACGACTCCAGCGCGATCAACGTCTTCGTCCCGGTCACCTGGTGGTGCCGCCGGATCTCGTCGATCGTCTTCTGCAGGTGCGCCATGTCGCGCACCCGCAGCCACACCAGCGCGTCCGGGTCGCCCGCGATCGTGAACACCGCCTGGGCCTCCGGCATGCGGGTCGTCGTGCGCAGGATCTCCGCGACCTTCGTGTTGCCGACGAAGCGCAGCTCCGTGAACGCCTCGATGCCCCAGCCCAGCTTCGCGTGGTCGACCTGGACCGTGAAGCCCGTGATCACGCCGGTCTCGCGCAGCCGATCGATGCGGCGCTTGACCGCGGCCGTCGAGAGCGTGACGCGGCCGGCGATGTCGGACAGCGTGCGGCGGGCGTCCTCGCGCAGCAGGCCGAGGATCTCGTGGTCGGTCGCGTCGAGCAGCTCTTCGGGCATGCGCAGGAGCCTAACTCCGCGCAAAATTCCGAGCCAGCCGGAGCGCGGGGCCTCCGAAGTTTGCGTATAGAGTCCCGGAACGCCAACACCTGTTGCGTCGCTGTGGCCGGCGTCGCACTGTGCCCGGAAGCACATCGAGAGGAGCCGCCGTGGCGACGTTCACGCTCGAGGACCGCTATCTGCGGGAAGCGGGAATCGTGCACCTGACCGGGGTGCAGGCCCTGGTCCGGCTGCTGTTCGACCGCGTCCGCCACGACCGCGCCCGGGGTGGCGACCCCGCCGTCTTCGTCTCGGGCTACGAGGGCTCGCCGCTGGCCGGGTACGACCTCGAACTCGGCCGCCGCTCGACGCTGCTGGAGAAGCACGACGTCGTGCACCGGCCCGGCCTCAACGAGGAGCTGGCCGCGACCTCGGTGATGGGCAGCCAGCTCGTCGCGGGCGCCGGCGGGCAGCGCGGCGTCACCGGGTTCTGGTACGGCAAGGCCCCCGGCCTCGACCGGGCCTCCGACGCGCTGCGCCACGCCAACCTCGCCGGGACCGACCCGCGCGGCGGTGCGGTCGCGCTCGTCGGCGACGACCCGAACGCGAAGTCCTCGACCGTCCCGTGCGCGTCCGAGCTCGCCCTCGCCGACCTGGCGATCCCGATCCTCTACCCGGTCGACTCGCAGGACGTCCTCGACCTCGGCATGCACGCGGTCGAGCTGTCCCGCGCGGCCGGCGTGTGGACGTCGCTGAAGGTCGTCGCGAACGTCGCCGACGCGTCGGGCACCGCCACCGTGAGTCCACAGTGGACCGCGCCGGAAATCGAACGGGCGTACCGGCACACCCCGACCTCGCGGCTGCTCGGCACCAGCCTCGCCGAGCTGGAGCGCAGCCTGTTCACCGTCCGGTTGCCGCTGGTCACCGAGTACCTGCGCGCGAGCGGGATCAACCGCATCACCGCGCGCGGGCCCGCCGACCGGATCGGCATCGTCTCCGCCGGCAAGTCCTACCTGGACCTCCAGCAGGCGCTGCGCGCGCTCGGCCTCGACGCGGGCGCACTGGCGAAGTACGGCATCCGCGTGCTCAAGCTCGGCGCGATCCACCCGCTGGAGCCCTCGATCGTCCGCGAATTCGCCGACGGGCTCGAGGAGATCGTCGTCCTCGAGGAGAAGCGCTCGTTCATCGAGACGGCGCTCAAGGAGGTCCTCTACGGCGTTCCCGGCACCCCCGCGGTCACCGGCAAGAAGGACCGCGACGGCCGCACGCTGTTCACCGAGCTCGGCGAGCTGGACCCGGACGGCATCGCGGCCGGGCTGGCCCGGCGGCTGCCCGAGGGCATCCCGCCGGTCGACGCCTACCGCGGCCGCCGTCGCCGCGAGCGCATCTCGGTGCCGCTGCTCGCGCGCACGCCGTACTTCTGCTCGGGCTGCCCGCACAACTCGTCGACGAAGGTCCCGGAGGGCACGCTCGTCGGCGGCGGCATCGGCTGCCACACGATGGCCCTGTTCATGGAGCCCGACCAGGTCGGCACCGTCCTCGGCGTGACGCAGATGGGCGGCGAGGGCACGCAGTGGATCGGCATGGCGCCGTTCGTCGAGGCCGACCACTTCGTGCAGAACATCGGCGACGGCACCTTCACCCACTCCGGCAGCCTCGCGGTGCGCGCGGCGGTCGCGGCCGGCGTCAACATCACCTACAAGCTGCTCTACAACTCCGCCGTGGCGATGACCGGCGGCCAGGACGCGGTCGGCGGGCTGCCGGTCGAGAAGGTCGCCGAACTGCTCCTCGTCGAGGGCGCGAAGCGGGTCGTGATCACCAGCGACGCGCCCGCGAAGCTGCGGCGCCGCAAGCTCCCCGCCGACGTCGAGGTGCTCGACCGCACCGAACTCCTGACCGCGCAAGAGGAACTCGCCGCCGTCAAGGGCGTCACGGTGCTGATCCACGAGCAGGAGTGCGCGGCCGAGAAGCGCCGGAAGCGCCGCCGCGGCAAGCAGCCGATCCCGACGACCCGCGTGGTGATCAACGAGCGCGTCTGCGAAGGCTGCGGTGACTGCGGGACGAAGTCGAACTGCCTGTCCGTGCAGCCGGTGGCGACCGAGTTCGGCCGCAAGACCACGATCCACCAGTCGTCGTGCAACGTCGACTACTCCTGCCTCGCCGGCGACTGCCCGTCGTTCGTCACCGTGGTGCCGACCGGGAAGAAGCAGCGGCGCAAGCTGACCGAGCTGGCCGCGGACGCGATCCCCGCGCCCGCGATGGCCGGCACGGACTTCACCGTGCGGATCACCGGCATCGGCGGCACCGGCGTGGTCACCGTGACGCAGATCCTCGCGACGGCGGCGGTGCTCGACGGGCGCCACGTCCGCACGCTCGACCAGACCGGCCTGGCGCAGAAGGGCGGCGCCGTCGTCTCCGACCTCAAGGTGACGGCGGAACCGGTCGAGCAGGCCCCGAAGCTCGCCGCCGGCGAGTGCGACCTCTACCTGGCGTGCGACGCGCTCGTCGGCGCGGACGCGACGAACCTGGCCGTGGCCGACGCCGCGCGGACCACCGCGGTCGTTTCGACGACGGAGGTCCCGACCGGCCGGATGGTCGTCGACACGACCGTGTCCTTCCCGGCGCCCGGCAGCGTCCTCGCCCCGCTGGAGGCCGCGGCCGCGCGCACGGTTTCCCTCGACGCCCGCGGCCTCGCCGAGGAGCTCTTCGACGACGACCAGTTCGCCAACGTCCTCCAGCTCGGCGCCGCGTACCAGACCGGCGCGATCCCGCTGCCGGCCGCGGTGATCGAGCGCGCGATCGAGCTGAACGGCACCGCGGTGGCCGCGAACCTGCAGGCGTTCCGCCGCGGCCGTCAGCTCGTAGCCGGACCCGAAGCCCTCACGACGGCTCCGAAGCCGGAGCGCAAGGTCACGCAGCCGTCCGCGCGCAAGCTGGTGCACGCCGAGCCCGGCTCCGAATTGGCGCGGCTGCTCGACGTCCGGATCCCGGACCTGGTCGCCTACCAGGACAAGCGCTACGCCCGCGCGTACGCCGAGTTCGTCGAGCGGGTGCGGGTCCTGGAGGACGGGCCGACGGAGATCACCGAGGCCGTCGCGAAGCACCTCTACAAGCTCATGGCGTACAAGGACGAGTACGAGGTCGCGCGGCTGTCGCTGGACCCGGCGTTCACCGGTGGCCTGGCGGAGCAGTTCGGGGACGGCACGAAGTACGCCTACCGGCTGCACCCGCCGGTGCTGCGCGCGCTCGGCATGAAGCGCAAGATCAGCCTCGGCCCGTGGTTCCGCCCGGCGTTCCGGCTGCTGCACGCGCTGCGCAAGCTGCGCGGCACCCGGCTCGACCCGTTCGGCCGCGCCGAGGTGCGGCGGGTCGAGCGCGAGCTGGTCGAGGACTACCGCGGCACGATCCTGCGGGCGTTCGACGCCGGTGCCGCCGACCGGGCGCGGGTGCTCGCGCTGGCCGAGCTGCCCGACCTGGTGCGCGGCTACGAAGACGTCAAGCTGGCCAACGTGGCCCGGTACCGGGAGAAGCAGGCGGAGCTGCTCACGCTCGTAAATAGCTGAGCATGCCGTGGTCGGGGACGCGCAGCTTCGCGCTGACGTCCCCGGCGTGCTGCCGGGCGGCCGCGGTGCCGATGCCGAGCAGGCGCCCGATCGTCGGCACCGAATGCCCTTCAGCCAGCAGCGCGACGACCTCGCACTCGCGGTCGGTCAGCGCGGCCACCGGGTCGCCGGGCCGCCGCCGGGCCAGCTGGACCGCCACGACGTCGCGGTCCAGCACCGTGCCTCCGGCCGCGACCCGCCGGAGGGCGTCGAGGAACTCGTCGGGCTTGCCGACGCGCTCCTTGAGCAGGTAACCGGCGCCGCCCCCGCCCGCGGCCAGGAGGTCGCCCGCGTAGCCGTCTTCGACGAACGCCGACAGCGCGAGGATCGCCAGGCCCGGCACCCGGCGCCGCGCTTCGAGGGCGGCGCGGAGCCCTTCGTCGGTGAACGTCGGCGGCAGGCGGACGTCGACGACGGCCAGGTCCGGCGCCGCCGCGACGACCGACGCCACCAGGTCGCCCGGGTGGTCGACGGCCTCGACGACGTCGAAACCCTCGCTGCGCAGGAGCAGCACGAGCCCCTCCCGCAGCAGGGCGTCGTCCTCCGCGATCACGATCCGCACGGCGGCTTCCTCCTCCGGTCCACGCACTTCCCCTGCCTGGTGCACGGATCCGCGGCCGGAAGCGTTCAGGCGATGCCGGTGGTCCGGAAGCGGGCGCGGTAGTCGCTCGGCGGCACCCCGAGGTTGCGCACGAAAGCGCGTCGCAACGTCTCCGCGGTGCCGAAGCCGGCGCGGCGCGCCACGACGTCCAGCGGATCGGTCGTGCGCTCCAGCTGCTGCTGGGCGGCCTCCAGCCGGACCTGCTCGACGAACCGCGCCGGGGTGCGGCCGAGCTCGTCACGGAACAGGCGGGTCAGGTGCCGGGTGCTGACGCCGGCGCGGGCCGCCAGGTCGCCGAGGGTGTGCGGGCCCGCGGGATCGGCCGCGACGGCGTCCAGGACACCGCGGAGCAGCTCCGTGCGCGGGCGGCCGGTTTCCAGGCGCACGCTGAACTGCGACTGACCGCCCGGGCGCTGCAGGAAGACGACCAGGTGCTTGGCCACCAGCCGGGCCACCTCCGCGCCGAGGTCTTCCTCGACCAGCGCCAGCGCGAGGTCGATGCCGGAGGTGACGCCGGCCGAGGTGATGACCGGGCCGTCCTTGACGAAGATCGCGTCGCCGTCGACGTGGACGTGGGGGAAGCGGCGGGCGAGCTGGTCGGTGAGGTCCCAGTGCGTGGTGGCGCGCCTGCCGTCGAGGACACCGGCCGCGGCCAGCGCGAACGCGCCCGCGCAGACCGACGCTGTCCGGGCCGCGCCGTCGGCGAGCCGGCGGATCTGGGCGATCAGATCGGCGTCGGCGATCGTGCGGGCCCATTCGGGACCGCCGGGCACCAGCACGGTCGCGTCGCGCGGATCCGCCGCCGCGAGGTCGAGGTCGGCACCCAGCCGCGTCCCGGTGTTGGTGCGGACGTCGGTGCCGCCGGGCGACGCCGTCCGCAGTCCGTAGCGGCCGCCGTGCTCGTTGGCCTCGGCGAAGACCTCCAGCGGGCCCGAGACGTCGAGCAGGCGGACGCCGTCGTAGAGGACGACGAGGACGGGCCGGGTGCGCACGTCAGCCGTCGGCGGACCAGCCGCTCAGCCGGGTCAGCAGGCGCTCGAGCACCTGCGGGTCGGCGGCGACCGGGTCGCCGGAAACCGGCTCGTCGACCAGGGTCCGGCGGTCCTGGCGGCGCGGCAGGCGCACCTGGCGCGCGCTCATCCCGCCGGGCAGCGCCAGCTCGCACCAGGTCGTGCGCGCGCCGCCCACGCCGTGTTCGACGCCCACACGCTCGCCGGGTCCGGCCTTCGGTTCCGGCAGGCCGGGGACGTCGTCGTCGACCTCGACCACCAGCACCTCGGCGGTCAGCCGCAGCCGCAGCGTCACGAAGGACGGCGCCTTGGGGTTGCCGGCCTCGATCACGGCTTCGACCAGCCGTCTGGCGGCCGCGGTGGTCTGCTCCAGCATGGGCCGCAGGGACCAGTCCGTGAGAATCAGGCGGACGAACAGCTCGGTGACCGGCAGCGCACTGGGCTGCGCGACGAGCCTGATGTCGTCCATCTGGGAGGTGTGCGCGCTCAAACCTGACCTTCCTCACCCAGGTGCGGCCTCCGCGGGGTGCCGCAACTGCCAACCCGCCCGCGGCGGCACGGTACCGCCCGCGCCCGGCGCCGCCGCCGTCGGGTCCAGGGGTGAGGCCCATGCGCCCCAATGTGGCGTTGGGTGCATCAGATGCACCGAACGCCACATTGGGGTGGTCGGGGGCGGTCAGACGTGGGCGGGGACCCAGAGCTCGTCGATGGTCCGCTCGGCCGTCGCCAGGCTCGCGTCGGCCAGCGGGATGAGCTCCGCCATCGCCGGGTTGACATGGGCCAGCGTCAGCTCCGCCGTGATGAAGCGCGGCTCCAGCCCGGTCAGCGAGACGCCGTGCGGGAGCCACTGCTCGGCGTGGTCCCAGCCCTCGCGGGGCGTGCCTTCGCCGTACCCGCCGCCCCGGGAGGCCAGCACGATGAACTCGCGGCCGCCCAGCAGGCCCGTCCGGGTTTCGTGGTCGACCGAGAGGCCGGGGGCGATCAGGTGGTCGACCCAGGTCTTGACGCTGCTCGGTGCGCCGAAGTTGTACAGCGGCAGGCCCAGCAGGACCGTGTCGGCCGCCTTGATCTCGGCGACCAGCTCGGCGGTGCGCGCCCACGCGGCCGCCTGCTCCGGCGTGTGCTGGTCCGGCGGCACCATGCCGGCCAGACCGCTCGCCGAGTCGATGTGGGGCAGCGGGTGCGCGCCCAGGTCGCGGTAGGTGACCGTGCCGTCCGGGTGCGCGGCGCGCCACGCCGCCGCGGCCCGCGCGCTGAGCCGGCGGCTCACCGAGCGCTCGCCCTGGATGCTCGAGTCGATGTGGAGGAGGTGCGCCATGTCGTTAGCCGTCCATAGATCGTTGGTGTAAGACAAACCATTAATAGCACACCGACCGTTGAGCCGCCCATATACTGGGCGCATGACGTCGCTGCCGGTCGTGAACCAGCCGCCCCACCGCTGTGGGGCGCTGCTCGGCCAGCTGACGCGGCGGCTGCAGACCCGCAGCGATTCGGTCCTCAAGCCCCTCGGCCTGCGCCCGCGCCACCTGATCGCCCTGACCGTCCTGCGCGACCTGGGCGGCAGTTCGCAGCAGGACCTGGCGAAGATCCTGGAAATGGACAGCACGAACGTCGTCGGGCTGCTGAACGACCTCGAAGCCGAGAACCTGATCGAGCGCCGCCGCTCCCCCGTCGACCGGCGCCGGCACGTCGTCGAGCTCACCGACGTCGGCGTGAAGCTGCTGGTCCGGGCCGAATTCGCGCTCGCCGCGGTCGAGGACGAGGTGTTCAGCGCGCTGAGCGACGACCAGCGCGAACAGCTCTACGAACTGCTGCACCAGGCGACGAACAAGTCCGAGACGCAGGCCTGCACCGAGGCCGTCCCGGACTGCTGAGGGCTCAGCCCCCGGCGATGTCCTTCGCCAGCTGCCGGGCCTCCGGCAGGGTGAACCTGCCGCTGATCTGCGTTTCCCCGCCGGTGATGGCCGACTGGACGGACGGCGCGGTCAGCACGCGGCTCTTCAGCACCATCGCGACCTGCTTGCCGACGTTCTGCCCGGTCCACTCGGCCCAGGTCTTCGCGCCCTTGGCCGTGAAGCTGAGGGTGATGACCGGACTCCCGGTCGCCGGATCGGCGACGGCGTCCACCCGGCTCACGTCCGCGCCGCTGAGGAAGCCCGGACCGAGGACGTACTTCGTGCCCTGCGCGCGGTCGCAGCTGACCAGCGGCAACGCCGGGTCGTCGCGGCCGTCCAGGGGATCCGGCTTGCCCTGCGCGCAGTCGAAGCCCAGCAAGGCGGCCTGCTGCGCGGCCGGATCGGTGCTCTGCCGTTCGGCCGCCGCGCCCGCCGCCGGACCGGGTGGCGCCTCGGTCAGCACCGGCCGGAACCGCAGCACCGACCCGTCCTTGACGACGAACCCCTTGGGCACGGCGTGCCCGGCGATCCCGGGCGAGCACCCGGTGGCGAGCACGGCCACGGCCGCGAGCAGGAGGATCCGCACGCGCCCATTCTGGCGTGCCCGCCTACCCGGCCGCCAGCAGCGCTTCCAGCCCGGACGCCTGCGTGCGCCAGTCGGCCGCGTTCGGCGTGGCCCCGGTCCAGCGCAGCCCGATCCGGTTCAGCGGGTCCCGGTCGCCCGCCCACAGCGCGTCCGCCTGCTTCCGCGCGAACGCGCGGTAGGCCGCCGAGCCCGTCGCGGTCGCGAGGTCGCCGAAGTACCGCATGAAGATGCCCTTGAACTGCTTCTGGTTGTCGTCGCAGGACCCCGTCTCGCAGGACTCGGCGAGCACGCCACCGGACGTCAGCCGCGTCATCGCCGCGTCGGCGAGCCGCTTCGCCGCGTCCAAATAGGACTGGACGCCGGTGCCGCGCCAGAGTTCCAGCAGCCCGCCGATCCCGAGCCCCTGGTTGTACGTCCAGACCGTCTGGCCGTTGTTGGCGCAGGAGGACGTCAAGCCGTCGTTCACCAGCCCGGACGCGTTGACGAGGCCGCTGCCGAGGTACCAGTCACCCGCGGTGCGCGCCCGCTGCCCCCACAGCGTGTCACCGGCGATCCGCAGGTGCAGGGACGCGGTCAGCCGCAGGTGAAGGCCGGCGGTGACGGCGTTCTTGTACGTCCGCTCGCGGTCCCACCACACCCCGCCGCCGCAGGTGCCGGTGTCCCAGAACCCCTGGACGTAGTTCGCGATCGTCGTCGCCTCGGTCAGGTAGCGCGCGTCGTGCGTCCGGTCGTAGACGGCGAGCCAGGCCAGGCCCCACCACGCGCTGTCGTCGATCGCCCGGCTGACGAAGTGCCCGTCGATCGGGTCGGAACTCCTTGCCCCGGCGGGGAAAGCGACCCGGTTGACGTCGAAGGTGCGCGCCAGCGCGCTGTCGAACCCGCCGGCGTCCGCGACCGCCGTGACCGCGACCGCGGAGTTCCACCAGCTCGACGGCCACCAGGCGGTGTACGGCTCGGAGGACCACATCAGGGCGTCGAGCGCGCCGGCCGCGCGGGTCGTCGCCGGGCGGGCCCAGGCCGTGCAGCTGCCCTGCGCGTGCGTGGCTTCGCGGCCGCACGCCCGGACCGCGCCGCCGTAGAGCCGGCCGCGGGGATCGCGCGTGGCGAACCCTGTCGTGTGCGTGCCGGCCGCGCCCGCGGGGGTGCTCGTGCGGCCCAGCGACGAGCCGTCCGGCCAGCTCGCGCCGGCGTCCCACGAGCGGTCGAGCCAGATCTCGTCCCCGGCGCCGCCCGCTTCGATCCCGGCCCACGCCATCCCGCGGCCGTCGAAGTGGAGCCGGATCGTGCGGCCGAAGAGCGTCGCCGGCGCGACCGGCTGGCTGTCCCCGGCGCCCGGGGCGCTCCGGTCGCACGCGCTGTCGCAGACGTCCGGGTGGATCCAGGCGGTGCAGCCGACGCCTTGCGCGTCGCCGCAGGCGCGGACCAGGCCACGGCGGTGGTGCGCCGGGTCGGTCAGGTTGTAAATCAGGGTACGGGTGCCGGTCCACGAACCGGGGACGCTCGCCTTGCCCAGCAAGCCTTCCCAGGTGGCGCCGCCGTCCCAGGAGCGGTCGAGCCAGACGGCGTCGCCGGGGACGCCGTTGTCGATGCTCGCCCAGGCCATGCCGTCCGGGTCGGACGCGTGCAGCCGCAGCACGCGCCCGTTGAGCACCTTGTCGGGCAACGGAAAGCTCTCCCGCGCGGCCCGCGACGGGTCGAGGGTGTCGCACGAGGTGACGCACACCGCGACGGCGGTCGTCGCCGCGGTCGCGGGGATCGGGGCCGGGGAACCGAACACGAGCAGCAGCACGAGCAATGTCCGCATCGACATCCCTCTCCACGCACCGGGGTTCGTTCCAGCATAGGAACACCGGGGCCGTCCGGCGAAGGATTCTGTCCGGTTCCGGACAACAGTGGTCTAGTCCTCCGGCGGGAACAGCCGCGGCATGACCGCCAGCATCAGCGCGGACCACGCCACGTGGGTCAGCATCGGGGCCTGCACGCCGCCCGCGCGGTGGCGCTGCACGGCGAACAGCGTCCCCATCACCGCGGAGGCCAGGACCAGCGCGGGGTTCCGCGTCGCCGTGGTCGACAGGACGTAGGCCACGGTGGCGCCGCGCGCCCCGAAGGCGTCGTGGAGCGCGCCGCGGAAGAAGACTTCCTCCGCCGCGCCGGTGACCAGCGTCGTCGCCACCACCGACGGCGTAGAACCCCGGTGGGCGTGGTCGAGCACGCCGGTGATCGCGCGGCGCAGCGGCGGGATGTGCCGGGCCACCAGCGCGAACCCGTAGAACACGCCGAACGCGCCGGCCCCCACCACCAGCGGCTGGACGACGTCCGGGCGGCCGCGCGGCACCCGGCCCGCCCCGGCGAACCAGGTCGCCGCGACCGACGCCGTGAGCGCGTGGAACCGGCGCGAACCGGACCGGCTGGCCAGCGACGCGCCGAGCAGTCCGGAACCGGCGGCCGTGGCGGCGGCCAGGTACGCCCTTCGTCTCACGCGGGCCGCCTGCTCTTCGCGCGTTCGCCCAGCGCCTGCAGCACGGCCTCGTCGTAGCCCAGCGGCTCGAACTCGACGATCCGGCGGATCGCGTCGTCGCGGACGACGACCTCGTTGGTCATCGAGTCGATCAGCGCCCGCCCGGTCGTCACGTCGATGTCGGTGACGAACGAAAGCCAGTACGACGACAGGCGCGGGGAGAGCAGCGGCACCGGCAGGATCAGCAGCGACCGGCCTTCGATCGCGGCGACGCGCTGCAGCATGTCCCGGTAGGCCAGCACTTCGGGGCCGCCGATCTCGAACGTCTTCCCCTCGGCCTCCGGGTGGTCGAGGACGCCGGCCAGGTAGCGTACGACGTCGGCGATCGCGATCGGCTGGGTGCGCGTGCCGACCCAGCGCGGGGTGATCATCGCCGGCAGGTGCTCGACCAGCTGCCGCGTCAGCTCCCACGACGTCCCGCCGTGGCCGATCACGATCCCGGCGCGCAGCACGGTGACCGGGACGCCGGTCTCCCCCAGCAGCCGTTCGACCTCGCGGCGGCTGGTCAGGTGCTCCGACAGCGCGTCGTCGTCGTCGCCGAGCCCGCCGAGGTAGACGATCCGGCGCACGCCGGCATCGGCCGCGGCGCGGGCGAACGCGCGGGCGGCGTCGGCGTCACGGCGCTTGAAGTCCGCGCTGTCGAGTGAATGCACCAGGTAGTAAGCCGCTTCGACGCCCTTGAGCGCGGCACGCAGGGAGCCGACGTCGGCGACGTCGCCGCGCACGGCCTTCCCGGCCCCGCCGTACTTCGCGGGGTGGCGGGTCATCGCCAGCACCTCGTGCCCGGCCGATTCCAGCGCCGGGCACAACCGGCTGCCGACGAAGCCGGACGCACCGGCCACCAGTACCCGCATGCCCGCGACGTTAGCCGGGACGCCGGTCGCGCGCAGATCGTCCGCCACCGGCGATGCACACCGCCGCGACCACGCCCGCGCAGCCGATCAGCTGCAGCGCGCTCGGCGCCTCACCCAGCAGGGCGATGCCCAGGAGTACCGCACCGACCGGCTGCAGCAGCATCAGCGTCGCGCCGGTGGTGGCCGACATCCGGGGCAGCGCGGCGGAGATCAGGATCCACCCGATCAGCTGGCCGACGACGGCGAGGGCGACCAGCCAGCCGAAGGCCGCCGGGGGCGGGGTCAGGTCGAGCGTGCCGGTGGGGACGCCGGCCACGAAGGCCACCACGCCCGCCGAGACCGTCGCCAGCGCGAGCGAGTTCGCCTGGGTGCCCTTGGCGCCGCTGAGCCGGATCAGGAACAGGTAGACCGCGTACCCGGCGCCGGCGAGCAACGCGGCGACCGCGCCGGTCACCGGGTCCGGGCCGAACGAGCCGGTGCCGGCGAAGCCGCCGGCCAGCACGACGCCGCCCAGCAGCACGGGCGCGACGACGAGGAACCGCTTCGACGGCCGCTCGCGCAGGAACGCGAACGCCAGCACCGGCACGATGACCATCTGGACGGCGAGCAGCACGGTCGCGATGCCGGCGCCGACCCGCGGGATCGCCTCGCCCCACAGCACGAAGTCGAGGCCGAGCCCGGTGCCGGCCAGCAGCGGCAGGAGCACGCGGCGGTGCACCGGGCCCGCCTTCCGCCGCTCGCGCGCGGCGAGCACGACCAGCACCGGCAGGGCCAGCAGGCAGCGCCAGAACGCGCTCGTGCTGCCGCTGGTGTGCGAGACCTTGATGAAGACCGACGACAGCGAGATGCAGAAACTGCCGAGCGCGGCCAGCAGCCGGGGGTCGAACCGGCTGGTGAAGGTCGGTGCGGGCGTCGTCGGACGGGGCGCGGTCGTGGTCACCCCTCCAGCGTGGGGGCCACGACTGTCAAGGACAAGCGAATGTTCCTTCCCGGAATTCGGTAGCATCCCTACTGTGTTCGGACTCGAGAGGATGCGGGCGCTGCACGCCGTCGCGACCCAGGGCTCGGTCGCCGCGGCGGCCGCCACGCTGCACGTCACGCCTTCCGGGGTGTCGCAGCAGCTGGCCAAGCTGGAGCGCGAAGCGGGCCAGACCCTGCTGGAACCCCACGGCCGCGGCGTCCGGCTGACGAAGGCGGGCCAGGTGCTCGCCGGGCACGCCGAACGGATCCTGGCGCAGGTCGCCGAGGCGAAGGCGGACCTGGAACTGCTGCGCGAGGACGTCTTCGGGCCGTTGCGGGTCGGCGCGATCCCGACGACGGTGCACGCGCTGCTGCCGCCCGCGCTCACCGCGCTCTCGACGCAGCACCCGGGGCTGGTGGTGACGCTGCACGAAGGCGAGGCCGAGCAGACGATCCCGCGGGTGGTGTCCGGCGAACTCGACGTCGCCGTGGTGGAGAGCTGGGCCGACCGCCCCACGGAGATCCCGCCGTCGGCGACCGGCATCCCGCTGTTCGCCGACGTCGCCGACCTCGCCCTGCCCGCCGGGCACCGGCTGGCCCACCGCAAGGCCGTCGACCTGGGCGAGCTGGACGACGTGGCGTGGATCGCGTGGAGCGCCGGGTCCGGCTGTTACGAGTGGCTCACGCAGGTGCTGCGCGAGCAGCGGCTGGAGCCCCGGATCAGCTGCACGGTCGGCAGTTACCCGACGCAGCTGGCCCTGGTGGCGGGCGGCATCGGCGCGGCGCTGGTACCCCGCTTGGCACGCGACCGGCTGCCCGACGGCGTCCGGATCCTGACCACGCGCCCGGCGCTGAACCGGACGATCTTCGCGATCTGCCGGGCGGGCGAGGAGAACCTCGGCGCGGTGCGCGCGTGCCTGGACGCGCTCCGGGCGGCGTCGGCGCGCTTCGAGCCCGCCGGCGCGCGCTGACGGCCACCGCCTCTCTTAGCGGCTGAGCAGCGCGACCATCTCGGTCACCAGCGGTCCGGGCCGCCGATGGTGCACCAGGAAGATCTCGCGGACCGGCCGCGCGTCGGCCGCGTCGCGGACCTCGATCCGCGCCGGGCCCAGCCGGGCGAGCACGCCGTCGGGCACGAACGCGATCCCCAGCCCGGCCTCCACCAGCGCCAGCACGACCTGGTAGTCCCGGGTTTCGTAGGCCACCCGCAGCGCGACCCCGGCGGCGTCGGCGAGCTGCTCGAGGCAGCCGCGGTTGGGCGCGCCGGGGCTGCCGGAAATCCAGTCCTCGCCGGACAGCGCGCGCAGGGTGAGCCGCCGGGCCCGCGCCTTCGGGTGGCCGGCCGGGAGGATCAGGCGGAACCGCTCGGAGCGCAGCAGCTTCCGCGTGAGCCCGCGCGGGTCGGGCAGCGGCGCCCCCGGGTAGCGGTGGGTGATCAGCAGGTCGAGGTCGCGCGAGCTGACCAGGCCGTAGCCGTCGGGTGGTTCCAGGTCCAGCAGCCGCAGCGCCACCGCGGGGTGGTCCCGGCGGAAGTCGGCGAGCGCGGCGGGCACGAGCGTGCTGCCGGCGCTCGCGAAGGTGCCCACGGTGAGCTGCGCGGGCTCCTCGTCGAGCAGGGCGCGGACCGTCCGCTCGGCGGTGCGCAGCTCACCGACGATCGTCTCCGCGTGGCCGAGCAGCGCTTCCCCGACCGGCGTCAGGGTGACGCCGCGGGCGTGCCGGTGCAGCAGCCGGGCCCCGACGTCGCGCTCGAGCTTGGCCAGCTGCTGCGAGACGGCCGAAGGGGTGAAGGAGAGCCGCTGGGCGGCTCCGGCGATCGAGCCGGCGTGCGCGACCTCGGCCAGCACGGCGAGTCGGTGGGCGTCGAGCACGGTCACCTCCGGCCATCAGCTCCGCTAACGGCAGCATAGGAGACGTCGCTGGTGCTTACGGCCGGCCGGCGCGCATGCTGGGCGCATGATCAGCACCGCGGATGTCGAACTGGCGGCCACCCGGATCCGGGGCCGGGTCCGCCGGACGCCCGTCCTCGCCGACGACGGCGTGTGGTTCAAGCTGGAGCAGCTACAGCACACCGGGTCGTTCAAGGCCCGCGGCGCCTTCAACCGGATCATCGCGGCGGGCGAGCTCTCGGCGGCCGGGGTGGTGGCCGCCTCGGGCGGCAACGCCGGGCTCGCCGTCGCCCACGCCGCCCGCGAATTCGGGGTGGCCGCGCGGGTCTACGTCCCCGCGAACGCGCCCGCGGTGAAGGTGGCGAAGCTGCGGACGCTGGGCGCGGCCGTCGAGCTGGTCGGCGACAAGTACGCCGACGCCTACGACGCCGCCGTCAAGCACGCGGCGGACTCGGGCGCGCTCTTCTGCCACGCCTACGACCAGCCGGAGATCTGCGCCGGCCAGGGCACGATCGGCCTGGAGCTGCTGGCGGACGTCGACGGGCTGGACACGATCCTGGTGGCGGTCGGCGGCGGCGGGCTGCTGGCGGGCATCGCCGCCGCAGTCGAAGGCCGTGCCCGGGTGATCGGTGTCGAACCGCGCACGGCTCCGACGCTGAACGCGGCGCTGGCCGCGGGCGAGCCGGTGCCGGTCGAGGTGTCCGGGATCGCCGCCGATTCGCTCGGCGCGTCCCGGCTCGGCGACATCGCCTTCGCGGTCGCCACCCGCACGGACGTGGGCTCGGTGCTGGTCGGCGACGCGGAGATCCTCGACGCCCGCGCGGCGCTGTGGGACCGCTACCGCCTCGCCGTCGAACCCGGCGGGGCGACGGCGTTCGCCGCCCTGCGCACCGGCGCCTACCGGCCGGCGCCGGGCGAGCGGGTCGCCGTCCTGCTCTGCGGGGCCAACACCGACCCGGCGACGCTCACTTCCCCGCCAGCCGCGCCACCAGCGGCGCGAACTCCTCGGTGAACGCCCCGTTGACGCTGAAGTAGGAGATGCCGAGTTCCTCGCGACGCCGTTCGAGCTCCTCGGCCATGGCGTCGGTGCCGCCACGGAGCATGGCGAGCGAGTCGTGCTCGATCAGCGTTTCGGCGTCGACCCCGATGAACCCGCGGATCCACGGCGGCACCTGCTCGCCGACGACCCAGATGTTGAGCGCGAACTCGAGGTCCCGGTCGCCGGCCGCCGCGCGGATTTCGCCGATGTAGGCCGCGGTTTCCGCGCGGGTGGTCAGGGCGCCCCCGGCGAGGGTGACGATGTCGGCCTTCTTCGCGGCGAGCACCCGCGCCTTGGGCCCGCCCGCGGCGATCATGACCGGGGTGTGCGCGTCGCCGTCGAGCCGCCGCACGTGGTCGACGGTCTCGGAGATCGAGTCGAGCCGCTCCTGCCCCGAGCCGTAGGGCAGGCCCAGCTCCGCGGCCTGCTGGCGCATCGTCGGGAGCCCGGTGCCGAGGCCGAGTTCGAACCGGCCGTCGGTGACGGCGGTCAGGCTGTGCGCCTCCCAGGCCGCCGCCCGCGCGGTGCGCAGCGGACTGGCCAGGACGAACGAGCCGACGCGCAGCTCGGTGGTCACCGCGGCGGCGGCCGCGAGCGACGCGGTCGGCGTCGGCAGGTTGAGGTTGTCCGGCGAGAGCAGCGTCGAGTAGCCGAGCTCTTCGGCACGCCGGGCGGTCTCGCGCCATTTCGCGCCGCCCTCCCCGGCCGCCGCGACCACACCGAACCGGAACGCCTTGCCCGCCATCGGGACACCCCCAGAGAGTTGGTCCCCCGATCAAACCACCGGCGAGCCCGGCCGTGCCACCACGGCCGGGCGTCCGGCGTCAGCCGCGCTGGTACTCCTCCCACGTCACCTTGGTGACCGACGGGCCGTCGTCGGCGCCGCGACCGGCCAGGCCGTTCATGCCCAGGTAGTAGTCACCGGTCTGGTGCTGGGCGCCCGAGGACAGGTCCGGGTCGGAGATCGCCATCGCGTGGATGTGGTAGGCGAAGCCCTGGGCCGGAGTGCGCAGCCAGGCCGCGAACCCGACCTTGCGCAGCGCCTTCAGCAGGTTCGTCCGGCTGGTCGAGGACAGGCTGGACACCGAGATGTCCATCGCGCCGCCGCCGTCGTGGGTCCCGGCCGAGGCGTCGACGCCGCCCGGGTTGTACGAGCCCTGCGTCAGGCTGACCGACGAACCGAAGATGCCTTCGGCGGCCACGAGCATCGCCTTGGTGCGGGTGTTGAGCGTGACGCCGTGGTAGGTGACGTGGCTGCCCGCGGACACCGGGCCGGTGACCGTGTAGCGGCCTTCGCCCAGCTTCTCCAGCGACGTCTTGCCCGGCAGGCCGGAGGCGTCGATCCCGGTGTAGCCCAGCGACTTCTGGTACTGGGAGTACGCCGTGATCGTGGTGGTGCCGAAGTAGCCGTCGACGTAGGTGCTCGCGAGGAGCCCCTTCGCCTGCAGCGCCTGTTCGACGAGCAGGACGCTGTCGTGCGCGCCCGGCGTCTGGGTGTCGTCGGCCCGGCGCGGGTCGATCTGAGCCGCCTTGAGCACGGCCTCCATGTTCGCCGTGGGCAGCGCCGTCGTGACCGCGGTTTCGGCCTGAGCCGGTGCGGCCACGGCGAACGCCGCGGCGGTGAGCGCCGTCAACACGGCGGCCTTCGTGAACATCCCTGTCCTCCACTGGTCGGAATCTCTTCGGCCAGGAGGATCACCCGGCGGGATACAAGGGACGTACAAACCGGGCTCATACCCTTGGGGGGTAGGGTACTCCTCGACGGTGACGACGTGTAATCCCCGACACACCCTTTTCCATTACCACTGGTCCAGCCGTGTTTCTTATCATCACGGAGAGTTGCGGCTGACCCACACTGGACGGTGCCGTGTTCTTTTCGTAACCTGTTCGAGATCTCGCGGCCCCCGGTCGTCGATGGACGGCGACGCGAGATCGCCGCCGATACCCCCCTGCCGGGTACCGGACACCCACAGCGCGCTCTTCCTGTTGCGATGGAGCGCGCTCCGGGCGAGGCCCCCGACTCGCCCGTCCGGCACCCGCCGGCGGCCGAACAGCAAAGGAGACCCGCGCGAGAATGCGTACGCATCCCGTAAAGCGCGTGGTGTCAGGTGCCCTCGCCGCGGCCTCGGTGATCGCCGTCGTCACCATGGCCCAGCCCCCGGCCACCGCCGCCCCGATCCCCGTCCTGCAGGCCCCGCCCGCGGGCTCGGACGCGCTGGCCAAGTACCGCGAACTCGCGGGACAGGCCGAGAAGCTCAACGAAGACCTGCTCAAGGCCCAGGACGACCTGACCGCCAAGCAGGGCCAGCTCGACAAGGCCAACGCCGACGTCACCGCCGCGAAGGACGCCGGCGCCCAGGCGATCGAGGCGAAGCAGAAGTACCAGACCCAGGTGGACAAGTTCGCCGGCGCGTCGTTCACCAGCGGCGCCCAGATGAACAAGCTGTCGGCGCTGCTGGCCGGCACGTCCACCCAGGACTTCCTGGACCGCTCGGCCGCGCTCGAGGTCATCGCGACCGACAAGAACGCCGCGATGGACAACCTCAGCGTCGCGGCCGACAAGGCCACCACGGCCGAGAAGGCGGCGGCGGACGCGGCGAAGCGCGCCCAGGACGCCCGTGACGCCGCCGCCAAGCTGGCGTCGGACATCGAGGGCAAGAAGAAGAACCTGCAGGCGCAGCTCGACCAGATCGAGGCGCAGAGCCGGACCCTCAGCACCGCCGACAAGGCGGCCCAGAAGGACACCGGCGGCGCGGCGCCCAACGTCAAGGCGCCGACCGCCGCGGCCCAGGCGGCCGTCAACGCGGCGCTGAGCAAGCTCGGCAGCGCGTACGTCTGGGGCGCCACCGGGCCGGGCACGTTCGACTGCTCGGGCCTGATGCAGTGGGCGTACAAGCAGGCCGGCATCAGCCTCCCCCGGACGTCGTCGGCCCAGGCGGGCTTCGGCACCGCGGTGTCGCGCAGCCAGCTGCAGCCGGGCGACCTGGTCGCGTACTACTCCCCGGTGTCCCACATCGGGATGTACATCGGCGACGGCAAGATGGTCCACGCCCCGACGAGCGGCGACGTCGTGAAGATCTCGCCGCTGATGAGCCAGTACGCGGGAGCCACGCGCCCGACGGCGTGAGTCGTTTCGCCGAGTGCCCCGTTCCGGGAGGTGTAGAAATCCCGGAACGGGGCACTTTCGCGTCATGGTCGAGAAACCGGACGCCGCCACCGTCGAAGCCGTCGGCAAGGTCACCGAGGCCCTCGAGACGATCGAGCGCGCCCGCGGGCACCTCTATTCGTTCCACCAGCTGACCGGCAGCGCGGACCTGGCCCTCGGCGAAGCAGTGGAGCAGCTCGAGAAGGCGGGCCACGCGAACTGGGCGCAGCGGATCTCCGAGGAGCTCATCGGGCTGAACGTATTACCCGATCGGTGGACTTTCCAGGTCGTCGAGGAGTACGACGACGGGTACTACAAGGCCTGTCGCGACCTCGAGCGTTCGCTGCTGGAGTCGTTGACCGGAGGTCGCCGCCACCTGCACGAACAGCAGATGAAGGACGACCGCCGGACCCACGGTCGCGCCGGTCACGAGGCCGGCCCGCCGACGACCCCGTCGGCCGGTCGATGAGCGGCGAGTGTCGGACCCTCGCGCTAGAGTGCGAACAGACGTTCGAAATGGAGGAGTCATGACGGATCAGGTCGAGCCCAACCCGGAGAAGGACCCGAGCGATTGGACCACGGGTGACGAACCGATGACAGGGCCGCAGAAGTCGTACCTGCAGACGCTGGCGCACGAGGCGGGGGAAGAGGTACCGGAGAACTTGACGAAGGCGGAGGCTTCGGCGCGGATCGACGCCCTGCAGCAGACCACGGGCCGCGGCAGCTGAGCGCGCGGCCGTCTCGGCTTCGTGTGCCCGAGGCCACGGCATGCCGTCCACCTTCACGGGTAATCCCGATTGAGATGCCCGACTCCCCGAAGGAGGACATCCCATGTACGTCATCGTGCTGATCGTGGCCTTGGGTGGGCTGCTCGTGCTCGGCGCGACCGCCGTCCGGGAGCTGCCGAAGGCGTATCCCCTCACTGCGAAGCGCACCCTCGTCTCGGCGTGGCTCGTGGCCGCTGCCGGGGTCGGGTGGTGGGCGTTCGCGCCCGGGGCGGGAGCGCTCGTGGTGATCGTCGCCGGGCTCGGATTTCTCGTCGCCACGCTCAACCGCGGGCCCGAGCGGCCGTCCTACCCGCGCGCCACTCCCTATCAGCCACCTCGATGAACGGCGGTGACCGTGTCCCGACCGAACGAACAGCAGCCCGAAATCGCGCGGGCCGAGACTGATGATCCCGGCCGGGCGGAGGACGATCTTTACCGCTCCGGCGAAGGTGAACCGCCGGAGAGCGTCGAAGAAGCACGTGGCGCCGGGCAAAAAGTGATCGGCGAACTACGGGAGCGAGGCGAAAGCTGAGCTGTCAGGCCGCTTTCGGCGCCGCCGCGCCCATCACGCGGAGCAAGAACTCCGCGTTGGAGCCGGTCTTGCGGAGCTGGTCCAGCAGCTGCTCGATCGCGTGCGGGCCCGACAAAGCGCGCCGGACTTCGTGCATCGCCGCGAGTTCTCCTGACGTCACCAAGAGTTCTTCGCGCCGGGTGCCCGATCCCTGGAGGTCGACGGCCGGGAAGATGCGGCGCTCGGCGGCTTTGCGGTCGAGCTTGAGTTCGGCGTTGCCGGTGCTCTTGAGCTCTTCGAAGAACACCGTGTCAGCCAGCGAACCGGTTTCCACCAGGGCCGTCGCGACGATCGTGAGGGAGCCGCCGCCTTCGACGTTGCGGGCGGCGCCGAGGAGGCGCTTCATGGGCTGCAACGCGGCCGCGTCGACGCCACCCGAGAGGGTGCGGCCGGAGGGGCGCGCCGAAAGGTTGTACGCGCGGCCGAGGCGGGTGAGGGAGTCGAGCAGCAGCACGACGTCTTCGCCGCGCTCCACGAGGCGTTTCGCGCGCTCGATGGTGAGCTCGGCCACGGCGACGTGGTCGGCGGGCGGCCGGTCGAAGGTGGACGCGATCACTTCGCCGCGCACGGTGCGGCTCAGCTCGGTGACCTCCTCCGGGCGTTCGTCGGCGAGCAGCACGAGCAGCCGGCACTCCGGGTGGTTGGCCGCGATACCGTGGCCGATCTCTTGCAGCACAGTGGTTTTCCCGGCTTTCGGCGGCGAAACGACGAGCGCGCGCTGCCCCTTGCCGAGCGGGGTGACGAGGTCGATCACGCGCGGCAGCAGCCGCGACGGCGTGGTTTCGAGCAGCAGCCGCTGATCCGGGTGCACCGGCACGAGGTCGGCGAAGTGCGGGCGCGGCTCGTCCGGGCCGACGCCGTCGACGCTGATGATCTCTTCGGCGGTGCCGGTGATTTCGTCCCCGGCGCGCAGCTTGTGCTTGCGCACCAGGGAAAGCGGGATCGCGACGTCGTCGGGCGTGCGGCCGTGGCCGTGCCGGACGAACGGGGTTTTTCCGGACAGGTCGAGGATTCCGTGAAAAGGCATGGGTGTCTCCTGATGAGGTGTCGGTCGGGGCGCAGAACGGCGCCGACCGGGAATGAGGAAAGAGGCCGAGCGGCCTGGATCCGGGAGCTTCCTCCGGGCGGCCTAGGGGCCTACATCCGCGAGGAGCACTTCCACTGTAGCGAGACATTTCACAAAGCACAACGGGTAAGACCCCGTCGCGATGGGTAGCTCACAGGAGAAGCCCGCCGAAACGGGGAAAAGCGGCTGACGATGGGAGCGGATCGTGTATCGACATACCTCGGAAGCCGGCGTCGATACGGGCGAGAGCACCGACGCCGACCAAACCGGGACCACGGCCCCGCAGCGCAGGAAGGCTGATGCCGTGGTCGTCTCGACCTTCGAAGAACTGGCGCCGGCCCTGCCGAACGAGGTGGCCGACCTGCGCCGCAAGCTGACCCGCTGGCTGGGCGAACTGCCGCTCGACGCGGAGAGCACGCACGACATCACGCTGGCCACGTACGAAGCGCTGGCGAACGTCGCGGCCCACGCCTACCCGAGCGGCCACGGCTGGGCCCGCCTCCAAGCCACCCACACCGGCGACACGGTGACGGTGACGGTCACCGACACAGGCTGCGGAATCCCGGCAACCCGCCCCCGCACAGCAGGCCTCCGCACTTCGGGCGGCCGCGGCCTGGTGCTGATCGACAAGGTGACGGACCAGTCGGAAATCGAAACGGGCGACACCGGAACAACGATCCGGATGACCTGGCGCCCGGCTTCGCTGCGCGACGCAAGCGGAAGCTGAGCAAGCCGAGAGCTCATCGCCGGCTCGCCAAGGTGAGAAGGACCAGGCACCGAAGCGGGCCGGCGAGCTTGTGCCCGGCCACGGAGGGATTGCACGCAGCAGGGACGGCCATAACCGGCGACCACGGTCCGCAGCGCACGCCCGACTACGGGCGGATTTGCACGCAGGAGGGGCGGACATTACCGCCGCGATCGCGGCCAGGAGCGCACGCCCGGCGATGGCGGACTGCGCAAAGTGGACTCCGAAGCACCGTACGCTCGAGACGACCGGACACCGCAGGCCGAGCGTCGGCCGCAAAGCGGCAGCCGGCCCCGCGCACGACCGACTGAAGTATCACGGTACAGCGGCCGGCGCGGCGAAAATCAGCCAAAACCGGCGCCACCACGGTCCGCAGCGCACGCCCGACTACGGGCGGAATTGCACGCAACAGGGCGGCCATCACCGGTGTCTTCGCGGTCGGCGGCGCACGCCAGCCGAGCAGCCAAGCCCTCAAAGCTCCGGTACCACCCACCGCCAACGCCGGGCAGGTCGGCGGCTCAGCACCTACGCCGGGCGCCACCGCGGCTCAGCGCAAACCCCAGCGGCCGCCGCCCAACACGAAGACCCCTACCGACAGCCGCTGCTCAACGTGAAGCCCCCACCGACGGCCGCCGCTCAGCGCGATGACCCCGCGTCCCCGCAGCTCGACCTCGACTCACTCCCCCCAAGCCCCCGAACGGTCTCCCCTCAAGCCGCGCTGGCGAGGCGGACCAGGCGGTTCATCGGGTACAGCACCAGTTCGCGCTCTTCGTCCGTCGTGAAGATCTCGACGGAATCCTCCACCAGCTCCGCCGAGGTCACCTGCAGTTGCCACGCGGGCAGCCCCGGCGCCGGCTCGTGCCAGAACCACTGGCCCTTGGTCAGCTGGTGCGCCGGGACCGTCGCGTCGTCCGTGTTCATGCAGTGAGGCTAGCCGCCACCACCGACAGTTTTCGCACTGCCTCAGCCGTGCGTGGCACCGACTGTGACCGTGAGCACGTCCGGGTCGCCCGCGAAGACCGCGCCGCTGAAGTCCGGGCCGGGGCTCACGTCGTCGTAGGGGAACGCGTAACCCCGGTTGTCCGGGAGTTTCGAGTGGACGATGCGCGCGTAGTGGTTGGTCGTCTCCCCTGCGTAGAAGCGTGCCGGGTCCTCGTCGGTCGGCTGGTTCGGGTTGTCGAGCAACGTCGTGCGGTTCAGGGCCGCCGCCAGGCGGGGGACGATGGCCTTGCGCGCGTCGCTCGCGTCCGCGGCCAGTGCGAACGGGCCGCTGTCGCAGCTCCACACGTCCGCCGTCGCCGGCTTCGCGAAGGATTCCGCACCGAAGACCAGCCGGCCACCTGAGACGCGGCCGGTGAACTTGCCGATGCCCGGGTTCTGCGAGTCGACGACCAGGTCCGTGCCCTCGTACTTCGCCCACACCTGGTCGATGTAACCGTCGAGGTAGCCACCGAACTGGGACGCGTGGTGGTGCGGGGACAGCACGCGCAGGTTGGCGCCGCCGCCGGTCTGGACCAGGTTCGGCCACTCGCCGCCCAGCGCCGTCAGGGACGAGGCGATCTGGTCCACCGCGCCTGCCGGCAGACCCTGGACCGTCGAGGTCCCGGAACCCGCCGTCGTCAGGGACAGTCCCATCGGGATGCCCACGAAGTCGACGTAGCTGATGTTGGCGAACAGCTGCGTGTCGTTGAACGTGAACTCGCTGAACGACCAGTTCTTGCCGTAGTTCGCATCCCCGGAGTTGAGGAAGCTCGGGTGGACCAGGTTCGGGCCCGGGTCGAGGAAGAAGTCCAGCTTCGCGTCCGTGACGACGTAGATGCGCGCGCCACCCATCTTGGGCACCGATACCTGCGCGCCCGAGCCGATCGGGATCGCGCAGTCTTCCGGCAGCGGGGTGGTCGGCGCGCCTGGCGACGCCGGGTAGTACGGCGTACCGTCGGCGCGCAGCAGCACCAGCTTGCCGTCCGGGGTCGTGCCCGTGACGTAGGCGTACACGGTGCCCGAGCCGGAGTTGTTGACGAGCTTCAGGCCGAACGTGTCCGGTGTCGCGGCGTAGGCCGGCCGCGCGAGGGGCAGCACCGTGGCCGTGGCGAGCGTCGCCGCCGAAAGGCTGAGGAACGAGCGCCGGGAAATCATGGCGTCCTCCACGTTGAGGAAACGGCGGAGTCCATAAAGGACTACCGAGGGCGGTTCGCAGGATTCGTTGTGGACGTAAACAAACTATGACTCCGGTTTCGTTACCTGGCAACCCTTCGAAAGAAGGTCCAGACCACCGTCTCACCCGGCCCGCGCGGTGCCCGGCCGCCGCGAATTCCAAACGCGACGCCCACCGGTGTGCCCCCGGGTCTCGGGTGCCGGGTACTTCCGGGCACATCCCTTGACGCGGGCGCGGACCGGCGGCGACAGTGGACGGCCTCGCAGGTCGTGGACGGCCCGTTCCCCTCAGGAAGCGAGACCCCCATGCGCACCCCCACCCGGCTGGCCGCCGTGCTGGCAACGTTGTCATTCCTCGCCGCGGCCGCTCCGGCGCACGCCGCGGAAACCTGGACCACCGTCTTCCAGGACGACTTCGACGGCGCCTCGGGCACCGGCCTGAACACCCAGGACTGGCTCTACGACAAGGGAACCGGCTACCCCGGCGGCGCGGCGAACTGGGGTACCGGCGAACTCGAGACCGCGACGGACTCGACCGCCAACGTCTACCACGACGGCCAGGGTCACCTGGCGATCAAGCCGCTGCGCGACGCCGCCGGCAACTGGACCTCCGGCCGCATCGAGACCCAGCGCACCGACTTCGCCGCCCCCGAAGGCGGCCAGCTGGAGATCAGCGCGACGCTCAAGCAGCCGTCCCCCGCCAGCGGCCTCGGCTACTGGCCGGCGTTCTGGGCGATGGGCGCGGACGCCCGCCCGGTCGGCGCGACGAACTGGCCGAGCATCGGCGAGCTCGACATCATGGAAGACGTCAACGCGCTCAGCAAGCACTCCACGACGTTCCACTGTGGACAGTGGCAGGGCGAGTGCCACGACCCGGACGGCATCACCAGCGACCTCCAGGAGTGCGCCGGCTGCCAGGACGGCTACCACACCTACTCCGTCGTCGTCGACCGTCGCAACGCCGGCGCCGAAGAGCTGCGCTTCTCCCTCGACGGCACCCAGACGTTCGCGGTGAAGCAGAACCAGGTCTCCGCCGGCACCTGGAAGGCCGCCGTCGACCACGGGTTCTTCGTCATCTTCGACGTCGCCATCGGCGGCTCGTACCCGAACAAGGTGTGCGGCTGCACGAGCCCGTCCGCCGACATCACGCCCGGCGCCGAGATGAGCGTCGACTCGCTCTCGGTCAAGACCAGCCAGGGCTGACCCGTACGCTGAGCGCCATGAAGCACGCCGTCATCGCGTCCCCGATCGGGCCGCTGACCCTCGTCGGCGACGGCGAGGCGCTGATCGGCCTGTACTTCGACGGCCACCTGCGCACGCCCCGCCTCACCGACCTCGGCCCCCGCGACGACGACGGCTTCGAGGCGGCGAAGCGGCAGCTCGGCGAGTACTTCGCGGGCACGCGGCGCGAGTTCGACCTCGAACTCGCGCCGCGCGGCTCCGCGTTCGAAAAGCAGGTCTGGGCCCTGCTCACCAAGATCCCGTACGGCGAGACCCGCACGTACGGGCAGCTGGCCGCCGAGCTGGGCGACCCCGGCGCCGCGCAGGCGGTCGGGAACGCCAACGGCTGGAACCCGATCAGCGTCGTCGTGCCCTGCCACCGCGTGGTCGGCACCAGCGGCGGCCTGACCGGGTACGCCGGCGGCCTCACCCGCAAGCGGTTCCTCCTCAGCCTGGAGGAACCGCCCGCGGCGGAGGTCGGCCGGCTCTTTTGACGACTCGCTAGCCCGCCGAGCAGGTCACGGTCGGTGCCGTCAGGTTCCCGCCGTGCTGCACGGTGAACCCGATGACGTTGCCGCTGCCGTTGGGCCGCGCGGTCAGCACGTACCCGGTGCTGTCCCACGTCCCCGTGTAGTTCCAGCTGCCGATGACCTTCTGCGGCGAGTGGAAGGTGATCGTGAGCACCCAGGCGTTGCTTCCGGTCACCGTCACCTGGCCGTTGAAGCCGACGTTCCACTCCGCCGTCTTGAGGTACGTCCCGGTGCACCCACCCGGCGGCGGGGTCGTGGTCGTCGTCGGCGGCGGGGTGGTGGGCGTGGTCGGCGTGGTGGTGGTCGGCGGCGGCGGGGTGCCGCCGTTCAGCGCGTCGAGCACCGCGGTGTAGGCGGCCTTCTTCTGGCCGTTGCCGTCGAACAGCAACGGCGTGCCGGACGCCCGCCACGAGTCCGTGTCCCGGATGCCCCACACGGTCATCCCGGTGCACCGGGCCACCGCGAGGCAGGCGTTCGTCACCGTGCGGTAGTTGTCCGCCTGCGCGGTCCCCGAGCCCTCGATGTCCAGCTCCGTGATCTGCACGTCGACGCCGAGGTCGGCGAAGCTCTGCAGGGTGGTCCGGTAGTTCGACGGCACCGGGCTGTTGGGGTTGAAGTGCGACTGGAAGCCGACGCAGTCGATCGGGACGCCGCGGGACTTGAAGTCCTGCACCATCCGGTACACGGCCTGGGTCTTCGCCTGGTTCCAGTCGTCGGTGTTGTAGTCGTTGTAGCAGAGCTTCGCGCCCGGGTCGGCCGCCCGCGCGGCGCGGAACGCCGCCTCGATCCAGTCGTCCCCGGTGCGCTGCAGGTTGGAGTCGCGCCGCGCACCCGAACCGCCGTCCGCGAAAGCCTCGTTGACGACGTCCCAGGCGTAGATCTGGCCGCGGTAGTGGGTCGCGACCTGGGTGATGTGGTTCAGGATCGCCGACCGCAGCGACGAGCCCTCCATGCCCTGCATCCAGCCCGGCTGCTGCGCGTACCACGCCAGCGTGTGCCCGCGCATCCGGGCGCCCTGGCTCGTCGCCTGGCTGACGATCCGGTCGGCGTTGCCGTACGAGAACTGGCCCTGCGCGGGCTCGGTCGCGTCGATCTTCATCTCGTTCTCCGGCGTGATCATGGAGAACTCGCGGCTCAGGATGCCGGTGTAGACGCTGTCCGAGAGCCTGCCCGCCGAAACCGCGGTGCCGAAGTACCGGCCGGTCCCGCTCGCCGCGCTCCCGAGTGTGCTCCCGGCGGGCGGCGCGGACGTCGTCGTCGTCGAAGTGCCGGCGCTGTTCAGGCCGAGGAACGCGATGGCGTACGCCACCATCCCGTTCTGCGGCAGCGCATGCCCGGCGCCCTGCACGCTGATGCCCTCGACCGGCGCCTGCACGCCGGTGCCGCCGTAGCGCGACCGCGTCCAGCCCGACTGCGGGGAATCACTCGACGACGGCGTCTGGCTCACGCCCCGCAGGTTCGTCCACTGCTTGACCTCTTCGCCGAAGTTCGGGTAGCGCAGCGTGTCGTCGGCGGTTCCGTGCCACAGCTGCATCCGCGGGTACGGGCCGCTGCGCCCGCCGCTCATCTGCCGGGCCTGATCACCCCACTGCTGGGCGGTCTTGATCAGCTGGCCGCCCGAACACTGGCTGTTCCAGCTCGACCCGTCGGTGGTGGCGAAGCAGCCGGCGGGCACGCCCATGAACGCCGAGCCGGCCGCGAACACGTCCGGGTACTCCGCGGCGAGCACGTTCGTCATCATCGCGCCGGAGGAGAACCCGGTGACGAACACGCGTGCCGGGTCGACGTGGTAACGCTGCTTGGCCCAGTCGACCATCGACAGGATGCCGACCGGGTCGCTGCCACCGCCGCGGGTGAGCGCCTGCGGCGACGAGACGTCGAAGCACTGCCCGCTGCGCGTGGCTTCCGGGAAGACGATGACGTAGCCGTACTGGTCGGCCGCGGTGACGTAGTCGCGGGCGTAGCCGTTGAACACGGCGGAGGCCGAGCCGGTGCAGTAGTGGACCGCGACCAGCAGCGCCGGCTGCGGCGCCAGCCGGTCCGGGACGTAGGTGTACATGTTGAGGTTGCTGGGATTGCTGCCGAAATCGGTCACGCGCGTCAAGGTGGCCGCCGACGCGGGCTGCGCCGAAACCACCAGCACGACGGCAGCGGCGATCGACAGCGCGGCGGCGAGGAGGGCGGTGAAGAGTCTTCGCACTCGACGAATCCTTTCCGGGGGCGGGGCGCAGCTCGTGACGATCGTTCGTTCGCCGCCCGGGACCGGTCAACGATTATCGGGATGTTTCGCGACCTTTCGAACTGCCGCCGGGCCGGACTGCTGCGAGGATTCCGGGCATGACCGAGCTGCTCCTGGGACCGCTGCTGCGGCACGTGAACGCCGACTCGGCGACGATCTGGGTGGAGACGGACGGCCCGTGCGAAGTCCGCGTCGCCGAGGCGGCCGCCCGGACCTTCGAGGTCGCCGGGCACCACTACGCCCTCGTCGTGCTGACCGGGCTCGAGCCGGGGCGCAGCACGCCGTACGAAGTGCGGCTCGACGGCGAACTCGCCTGGCCCGAACCGGAAAGCACCCTGCCACCGAGCCGGATCCGGACGCTGGCCCCCGGCGACCCCCGGTTCCGCCTGGTGTTCGGGTCCTGCCGCAAACCGCGGGAGCAGGACGCGCTCGGCCCGGACGCGCTCGCCGCGTACGCCCACCGGATGGCCGCGCTCGACGAGGCCGAATGGCCGGAATCGCTGCTCCTGCTGGGTGATCAGGTCTACGCCGACGAGACCACCGACGCCACGCAGGAGTGGCTCGCGCAGCGGCGTGACACGAGCGAGCCGCCGGGCAACGAGGTCGCCGACTTCGAGGAGTACTGCCACCTGTACTTCGAGGCGTGGTGCGATCCGGCGGTGCGCTGGCTGATGTCGACCGTGCCGACGTCGATGATCTTCGACGACCACGACGTGCGCGACGACTGGAACACGTCGCACGCGTGGCGCGAGGAGATGACCCGGACGTCGTGGTGGCCGGAGCGGATCCGGGGCGCGCTGGTCTCGTACTGGGTGTACCAGCACCTGGGCAACCTCGGCCCCGACGAACTCGCCGAAGACGACGTCTACCAGCAGGTGGTCAAGTCGGGCGTGGACAACGCCGGGCTGCTGCGGGAGTTCGCCGACCGCGCCGACCGCGAGGCCGACGGCGCCAAGGGCACCCGGTGGTCCTACCGGCGCGACTTCGGCCCGGTCCGGCTGCTGGTCATCGACTCGCGGGCCGGGCGGATCCTGGCCGGCGGCACCCGCTCGATGGTCGGCGAGGACGAGTTCCGCTGGATCGAGGAGCAGGCCGGCGGCGACTTCGAGCACCTGCTGATCGGCACGTCGCTGCCGTGGCTGATGCCGACCGCGCTGTCGGCCGCGCAGTCGGTCAACGAGCGGCTCTGCACCCGGCCCGGGCTCGTCGGCCGGGTCAGCGAGTGGTTCCGCCAGCTCGCCGACCTGGAGCACTGGCCGGCGTTCCGCGAGTCGTTCGACCGGCTGAGCAAGCTCATCGGGCGGGTGGCGGACCGGGGCATCGCCTCGGTGAACGTCCTGTCGGGCGACGTCCACCACGCGTACGTCGCCCGGGCCGACCTGCCGGGCGCACCGGTGCACCAGCTCACCTGCTCGCCGGTGCACAACACCGTGCCGTGGTACATGAACCGGCTGTTCCGCGCGGGCTGGGCGCGGAGCCTGACGCGGCTGAGCGAAGGCCTGGCCAGCCGCGTCGGCGTGCCGCCCGCGCCGCTGACCTGGCGCTGCGTTTCGGGGCCGCACTTCGGCAACGCCGTGATGACGCTGGACGTCGACGGGCGCGAAGCCACCGCCACGCTCCTGCGGCCGGACCACGAAGGGGAGCCGATCCGGCTCACCTGAGGGTGGGTGCGGCGCGGCCACCCAAGTCCGGCGCCACCGGGTTAGCCTCGGATCATGGCCGCGGAGAACGCTCTTGGCGAGTTCCTCCGGGCCCGCCGCGAACAGGTGGGCCCGGCGGACCTCGGCCTGCCCGCGGGCGGGCCGCGCCGGGTCGCCGGGCTGCGCCGCGAGGAGGTGGCGGTGCTGGCCGGGGTCAGCACCGACTACTACGTCCGGCTCGAGCAGGGGCGGGAGCGGAACCCGTCGGCGCAGGTCGTCGACGCGCTCGCGCACGGGCTCGCGCTGGACGAGGACGCCACCGCCCACCTGCACCGGCTGGCGAGCCCGGCCCCGAGACGACGCCGACGGCCACGGCGCGAGCAGGTCAGCCCGAACCTGCTGCGCCTGATGGACGGCTGGCCCGACACCCCCGCGCTGGTGCTCGGCCGCTGCCTGGACGTGCTCGCGCACAACGCGCTGGGCCAGGCGTTGTTCGGCGGGCACGAGCACAGCGGCGACCTGGTCCGGCTGGTGTTCCTCGACCCGGACGCCCGCGAGCTCTACCCGGACTGGGAGCGCGTCGCCGTCAACACGGTCGGTGGCCTGCGGGCGGCCGCCGGGATCGACCCGGACGACCCGCGGCTGATCGAGACGGTCGGCGAGCTGTCGGTCAAGAGCGCGGAGTTCCGCCGGTTGTGGGCGCGCCACGACATCCGGCAGAAGACGCACGAAACCAAGCGGTTCCACCACCGGCTCGTCGGTGAGCTCGTGCTGAGCTACGAGGCGCTGACCGTGAACAGCGCGCCCGGCCAGCAGCTGGTCGTCTACCAGGCCGAGCCGGGCAGCCCGTCGGAAGCGGCCCTCGCCCTCCTGGGCAGCCTCGCCGCTTCCTGAAAACCCTTTCCGCTGTTCCCCCATGGACGGAGTACTTCGTCGTGCCCGAAAACGCTGTCTGGTTCATCACCGGCTGCTCCAGCGGCCTCGGCCGCGCACTCGCCGAAGCCGTGCTCGACCGCGGGTGGCGGGCCGTCGTCACCGCCCGCGACCCGGCGCGGGTCCGCGACCTCGTCGAGGCGCACGGCGACCGCGCACTGGCGCTGCCGCTCGACGTCACCGACCACGCTCAGGTCACCGCCGCGGTCGAAAAGGCGGAAACGACCTTCGGCCGGATCGACGTCCTGGTCGGCAACGCCGGCTACGGCTACCTCGCCGCCGTCGAGGAAGGCGAGGACGCCGAGATCCGGAAGCTGTTCGACACCAACGTGTTCGGCCTCGCCGACGTCACCCGCGCGGTGCTGCCCGGCATGCGGGCCCGCCGCAGCGGGCACGTCGTGACCGTGTCGTCGCTCGGCGGGCTCGCCGCTTTCGGCGCCACCGGCTACTACCACGCGACGAAGTTCGCCGTGGAGGGGCTGTCGGAGTCGCTGGCCGCGGAAGTGGCCCCGCTGGGCATCAAGGTGACCATCGTGGAGCCCGCCGCGTTCCGCACCGCCTGGTCCGGCCCGTCGATGCGGCAGTCGGCGATCCGCATCGACGACTACGCCGAAACGGCCGGAGCGCGCCGGGAAGCGACCACCGCGACCTACGGCAGGCAGCCCGGCGACCCGGTCCGCGCGGCGGAAGCGATCATCGCCGCGGCCGGCGCCGCCGAGCCCCCGCTGCGGCTGCTGCTCGGCGAAGCCGCCTACACCATCGCCACGGCCCGGCTCGAAACCCTCAAGTCCACTTTCGACACCTGGCGCGAGACCACCCTCGGCGCCGACTTCCCCCGAGAGGAAACCCCGTGAAGACCGTCCTCATCACCGGTGCCAGCAGCGGCATCGGGCACGCCACCGCGCTGCGCCTGGCCCGCGAAGGCCACCACGTCGTGCTCGGCGCCCGCCGCGAAGACCGGCTGACCGCGCTCGCCAAGGAGATCCACGACGCCGGCGGCACCGCCGACGTGCACCCCCTCGACGTCACCGACCGCGCGGACGTCGCCGCGTTCGCGGACGCCGCGGTCGAAGCGCACGGGCGGCTCGACGTCTTCGTCGCCAACGCGGGCGTGATGCCGTTGTCCCGCTTGGACTCCCTGCTCGTCGAGGAGTGGGACCGCACGATCGACGTCAACGTCCGCGGCCTGCTGCACGGGATCGCCGCGGTCCTGCCGCACTTCCGGCGCCAAGGCGGCGGGCACTTCGTCACCGTCGCCTCCACCGGGGCGCACGAGGTAGTCCCGACGGCCGCGGTCTACTGCGCCACCAAGTACGCGGCCCGCGCGATCACCGAAGGCCTGCGGCTCGAGGCCGACCCCGGCATCCGCGTCACGACCGTCTCCCCCGGCGTCGTCGAGTCCGAACTGGCCGACAGCATCACCGATCCGGGGGCGAAGGAGGCGATGCGCACCTACCGCGCGGTGGCGATGGCGCCGGACACCATCGCCGGCGCGATCTCCTACGCGATCGGGCAGCCGGACGGCGTCGACGTCAACGAGATCGTCGTGCGGCCGACCGCCCAGCGGTGACTCAGCGCTCCAGCTCGGCGATCACCCGCGGGATCTGGGCGACGAGCTCCCGCGCCAGCAGCCCGGTGCGGCCGGTGTCCGGGATCAGCCGCTGGCCGGCGACGGCGTGGACGTGCGTCGCCCAGCAGGCGGCCTGGTCGACGGCCGCACCGCGGGCGAGGAAGCCGCCGGTCAGCCCGGCCAGCACGTCCCCGCTGCCGGACGTCGCCAGCCCGACGTGGCCGCTGCCGTCCCGCCAGACGCGGCCGCCGGGCGTGGCGACCACGCCCATCAGCAGCACCACGCCGCGGTAGCGCCGGGCGATCCGCACCGTCGTCTCCAGGTCGTCGACGTCCTTTTCCTCGCACCCGTCGAGGAAGGCCGCTTCGACCCGGTTCGGGGTGAGGAGGAGCCGGTCCGCCAGCGGCTCGGCCAGCTCCGGTGCCCGGCTCAGCGCGCCGAGCGCGAACGCGTCGAGCACCACCCGCGCGTCCGGGGCGATGGCGGGCACCAGCCGCCGCAGCAGTTCTTCGGTTTCCTCGGCACCGGTCAGGCCCGGACCGACCACGACGGTGCCGGCGCCGGGGAGGACGTCGGCCAGCCGGTCGGCGGCGTCGGCGGCGATCGCGCCGGATTCGGTTTCCGGCAGGCCGGACACCGACGACTCGGGTACCGAAACGCCGATGGCCGTCGCGTGGCGTTCGGCGACCGCCAGCTGGAGGGTGCCCGCCCCGGCGCGCAGGGCGGCGGTCCCGGACAACGCGGGCGCGCCGGGCACCGCGCGGGCACCGCCGACGACGAGACCGTGCCGCGGTCACCGGTGCCGATCCGCCAGTCCCGCAACAGGGCCGGGCTGATCGGCGCCGGCTCAGGAGAGCTGTCGCGCGGCATCGTCGTCCGCCGTCGGCGGGGTGTCGGTGGCGTGCAGGTGCCCGACCTCCTGGGCGAGCACCATCGTGAACCCGCGGTCGTGGTCGCGCTCCCACGCCGTCACCGAGCCGTTCGGGACTTCGGTGGCGTCGGCCGCGCGGAGCAGATCGGGCTCCGGCAGGCCTTCGAGGAGGTAGCGCAGGGCGAAGACGGTCATCTCGTGGGCGGCCAGCAGAACGCGCTTTCCGGCGTGCTGGGCGCTCAGCTCGTTCAGCAGGGAACGCACCCGCAGCACGACATCGGCCCAGGATTCGCCGCCCGGCGGCCGGTAGTAGAACTTGCCGAGCCGCCGCTTGCGCCGCAGTTCGTCGGGCCACCGCTCGCGGACGCCGTGGGACGTCAGCAGGTCCAGCACGCCGAGTTCGCGGTCGCGCAGCCGTTCGTCCGGCACGATCGGGACGCCGTCGGGCGCGGCCAGCCGGGCGGTGTCCCAGGCCCGGCGGTAGGTCGAGGTGACCACGAGGTCCGGCGGGCGCTCGGCGAAGAACCCGCCGGCGGCCTTCGCCTGGTCCTCCCCCAGTTCCGTCAGCGGGACGTCGGCGTCGCGCTCGGCGATGTCGATCACGTCCGCCCCGGCCGACTCCGCTTCCTCGCGGGCCACGTTCCCGGTGCTCTGCCCGTGCCGCAGCACGGCCACCCACTCCAAGTCGACGCTCACGACCGGCTGGTTACCCCGGGGGACCCGCCGTCGAAACGCGGGATGGTTAGGCCCGCAAAGGGGTTGCGGCTAGGGTCGTTCCATGTCGCGAAGTCTCGACGCCCACGACCGGCTGCAGCAACTGGAGACGATCATCGGCGCCCCCGCCGGTCACCTCGTGCTGGCCGAGGTGCTCGTCGAGACGTTGCGGCGGTTGTGCCAGGTCATGGGCGTCGACACCGCGACCGTGCTGCGCTACCAGCCCAGTGCCCGGCAGCTCGTGGCGTTCGCCGCGGCCGGCATCGAGGAAGAGGTCCACCAGGGCGTGCGGGTGCCGGTCGGCAGCGGGTTCGCCGGCCGGGTCGCGCTGGAGCGGGCCCCGGTGATCCTCGACCACGTCGACGAAACCACCGTCGTGAACTCCCTGCTGTGGGAGCGCGGACTGCACTCGATGCTCGGCGTGCCGATGATCGCCGGCAGCGAGCTCGTCGGAGTGCTGCACGTCGGCTCGGTGACGCCCCGGCCGTTCGGCGAAACCGAAGTGGCCACGATGCAGCTGCTCGCCGACCGCCTCGCCGCGACGATCCAGGTGGAGGCCAGGGAAGAGAACCGCACCGCCACCATGGCGCTGCAGCGCAGCCTGCTGCCGAACAGCCTGCCCGCGGTGTCCGGGCTGGAGTTCGGCGCCCGGTACGTACCCGGCGCGGAGACCGGCCTCGGCGGGGACTGGTACGACCTGTTCACACTGCCGGGCGACCGGCTCGGCGTCGTGATGGGCGACGTTTCGGGCCACGGCCTCGACGCGGCCGTGATCATGGGACGCCTGCGCAGCGCCCTGCGCGCCTACGCCCTCGACTGCGAAAGCCCGGCCGACGTGCTCGCCAAGCTCGACCGCAAGGCCAACCACTTCGAGCACGGCGCGATGGCCACGGTGGCCTACGGGATCATCGGCCCGGACCGGGAAGCGGTGACGCTCTCGCTGGCCGGGCACCTGCCGCCGGTGCTGGTCACCCCCGGTGTGACGGGCCGGCTGGTCGACGTGCCCCCGGATCCCCCGATCGGGTTGACCATCGGCGAGCCCGAACGGCGCACGACGGTCGTCGACCTCCCACCGGACGCCGTGCTCACGTTCTACACCGACGGTCTGGTCGAGCGCCGGGACCGGCCGGTGGACGCCGGGATGCAGCTGCTGGCCGACTCGGTGTACGCCGGCGAGCCCGAGCGGCTCTGCGCGCAGATCATGACCGCGATGATCGGCAGCCGGCCGGCCCAGGACGACGTGGCCCTGCTGGCCATCCGGCGGCTGCCCGTCCCGGCCGGCGGCTGAGCGCGACCGGGACGGCGCGGTCACCCGGCCAGCGCGGCTTCCCGGGTGGGGAAGAGCGACAGGCTGTCCTCGAGACCGGTCAGCTGGATCGGGCGCAGGGTGGCCCGGCCGGTCGCGACGATCCGCACCGCGGTCCCCGCGGCGGCGTTGCGGTGGATCGTCAGCAGCGCGGTCAGCCCCGGCGAAGCGAGGAACTCGACGCGGGTCAGGTCGACGACGAGCACCGGGGGTCCGGCGGCCAGCGCCTCGTCCGCGGCCCGCACGAGAGCGGGCGCGGTCGTGGTGTCCACGTCGCCGGCGACCTCGACCACGACGGCACCGGCTTGCTCCGTTCGGGCGATCCGGAACTCCCCGAACGGCACAGCGGTCGTCGCGCTTTCAGTATGGGTGTGCTCGCTCATGACGCGTACTCCTGCCTCCGGCAACGCCTCCGGGGTGCCCGGTGGGCGTGCGTGATCACGAAGGCTGTCTGCTCAACCGGTGTCAATCATGCACGTCCCGCCGCCGCACCGCCGTGTCAGTGCCCCCTCCGCTTTCGGGCGGCTCCCCGAGCAGGCAAAATGAAGGCCATGGCCGAAAGAGACGTAACCGGGGACGCACTCGGCGACGCGGCTGGTTCAGCGGGCTCGGTGGCACTGGAGGACCGCGACGGCACCGCCGTGCTGCGCGTCGACGGTGCCCTCGACCTCGCGCTGGCACCGAAACTCCGCCGGCTGGTGGAACGCGCCGCCCGGTCGCGGCCCGCGTCGCTCGTCATCGACCTCACCGATGTCACCTTCCTGGCGTCGGCGGGCATGGCCGAGCTCGTCCGGGCGCACCGCGCGCAGACCGCGGCCGCTCCGCTGCGGGTGGTCGCCAGCGGCCGCATCACCCTGCGCCCGCTGGAGCTGACCCGGCTGACCGACGAACTCGCCATCTACTCTTCGCTGTCCGAAGCACTGGCGCGCTGATGGCGCCCGGTCCGCGGTCCGACGAGGTGCTCGACGCCGTGCGCCGCGCCTTCGTCGGGGACGCCGGAACGCCGGTCGCCACCGGGCTCCGGCCCCTCACCCCCGCCGAGGCGGACGCGGTGCTGGCCGGGCGCGCCGCGGCGGTCGTGACCGATCCCGAGGTGCTGGCGGAACTGCTGCCGGGCACGGAAGTCACCCACGCGATCGCGGTCGCCGACGGCGAACAGGGCACCGTGGTCTACACCACCGAGCAGGTCGGTGGGCTGCCCACGCTCGTCGCGACCGCCGTGGACGCCGCAACCGCGGACCTGGCCGCCACCGTCCGGCGGCTGCGGGGCGAAGCCGCGGTGCTCGACGCGCTGCACTCCACCGGACGGCAGCTGACCGCCCAGCTCGACATCGACCCGCTCGTGCAGGACGCGACCGACGCCGCCACGAAGGCGACCGGCGCCGCCTTCGGCGCGTTCTTCTACAACCTGGTCGACGAGCTCGGCGAGTCCTACACGCTGTACACGATTTCGGGCGTGCCGCGCGCGGCGTTCGCCCGGTTCCCGATGCCGCGCAACACCGCGGTCTTCGCGCCGACCTTCGACGGCGAGGGCACCGTGCGCAGCCCCGACATCACGAAGGACGAGCGGTTCGGGAAGAACGCGCCGTACCACGGGATGCCCGAAGGGCACCTGCCCGTGTGCAGCTACCTGGCCGTGCCGGTGCTCAGCCCGACCTCCGGTGAGGTGCTGGGCGGGTTCTTCTTCGGCCACCCCGAACCGGACCGCTTCACCGCCCGCCACGAGTACCTCGCCGAAGGCATCGCCGCGTACACGGCCATCGCGCTCGACAACGCGCGTCTCTACGAACGCGAGCGCACGCTGGCCACCGAGCTGTCCCGCAGCATGCTCCCGGTCGCCCCGGTCACGCCGGGTCTCGACGTGTTCACCCGGTACCTGCCCGCGGTCACCGGCAGCAAGGTGGGCGGCGACTGGTTCGACGTGATCCGGCTGCCGTCCGGCGGGACGGCGTTCGTCATCGGCGACGTCGTCGGCCACGGCGTCGCGGCCGCGACGGTGATGGGCCAGGTCCGCACCGCCATCCGCAGCTACGCCCGGCTCGAGCTGCCGCCGTCGGAGGTCCTGCGCCACGTCTCCGACCTCACCGGCGGGCTGTTCGGCGAAAGCTTCGTGACCTGCTTCTACGCGGTCCACCGGCCGGACCACGGCACCCTGACCTACGCGAACGCCGGTCACCTGCCCGCGATCCTGATCCGCCCCGGCGAGCCGCCGGAGCAGATCGGCGAGGCGCTGGCGCAGCCGCTGGGCGTCGGTTCGGTTTTCCCCCAGCGCACCACCGGGTTCCCGGTCGGCGCGGACCTGGTGCTCTACACCGACGGGCTGGTCGAGAGCCGCACCCGCGACCTCACGCTCGGCATGGAATGGCTGCTGGCGGGTATTCCCGGGCTGCTGACCGCGGCCGACCTCGGCACGGCCTGGGACAAGCTCGTCCAAGAACTGACGCGCGGACGGCACGACGACGACATCGCGGTCATCCACGTGCGCCACCGCGGAGAGGACGCCCCATGACCGACCCCCGCCCGCCGGGCGCCCCCGGTCCCGCGACCTCGTTCCACCGGCGGACCGCCGCGATCGCCGGGTTGCTGCCCGACCTGCGCGAGGCATTGGCCGGCTGGCTGAACCGGCTCGGGCTCAGCGAGGAACGGCAGGAGGACGTCGTCCTGGCCGGCTACGAGGCGATGGCCAACTCGGCCGAACACGCGTACCGCGACGGTGCGGCGGGCCAGATCGACGTCCGCGCCGAATCGCTGGGCGGCCGGCTGACGGTGACGGTCACCGACTACGGCACCTGGCAGCCGCCCGCCGAGACGAACGGCCTGCGCGGCCGCGGGCTGCTGCTCATCGACACCCTCGCCGACCACAGCGCCAAGGTGCACCGCGAGGACGGCACCACCGTCACCATGATCTGGCTGACCGGCGGGACCTGACCGGAACCCGCTCACCCGGATGTGTCGGCTCGTGCGTGCGGCGGCCGCCTCCCGGGTCGAGTAGGCTCTCCCCGGGCCGCGCGAACCGGGAGTGTGATGAGCGTCGGGGAAGAGTCCGGCCACCGCGCCGTGTTTCCCGGGACCAGCCGGATGGCCGCCCGGATGCGGGACTTCGACTGGGCTTCCTCGCCGCTGGGCGACCCGGCGGGCTGGCCGACGAGCCTGACGACGGCCGTCCGCATCTGCCTCACCTCCCGCTTCCCCATGATCGTCTGGTGGGGGCCGGAGCTGCGCTTCCTCTACAACGACGCCTACCTGCCGCTGCTCGGCACCAAGCACCCCGCGCTCGACAAGCCGGGTGCGCTGGTCTGGGACGAGATCTGGCACATCATCGGCCCGATGCTGGACAGCGTGATGACCACCGGCGAGGCGACCTGGTCGGAAGACCTGCTGTTGCCGATGAACCGGCACGGCTACTGGGAAGAGACGTACTGGACGTACTCCTACAGCCCGGTCCACGACGACGAAGGCGTGGTCCGGGCCGTGTTCACCGCCGTCACCGAAACCACCGAGCGCGTGATCGGCGAGCGCCGGATGGCGACGCTGCGCGAGCTCGGTGCCCAGGCCGGCAGCGCCCGGACCGTCGGCGAAGCCTGTGAGCTGGTCGCTTCCGTGCTGGGGCGGGCCGGCGACGACGTCCCGTACGCCGCCATCCACATCCGCGACGACGAAGGCGAACTCACGCCCGCCGCGGTCACCCCCGGCGGCGAAGACGCCGGCGATCCGGCCGTCTGGCCGCTGCCGGAAGTGCTCGCCGACGGGGTGCCGCGGACGGTGCCGGACGCGGCGGTCGGCGAGCTCCCGCCGGGCGGCTGGTCCACGCCGCCCACCGAGGCCATGGTGCTGCCGCTGCTCGGCGACCCCGGGAGCCCCGCGGCCGGGGTGATCGTGCTCGCGGCCAGCGCCGGGCGCGCGCTCGACGAGTCCTACCGGACGTTCCTCGGCCTCGTCGCCCAGCAGACGGCGGCGCTGGTCAACGGCGCCCTCGCCTACCGGCGGCAGCAGCAGCGGGCGGAGGAGCTGACCGCGCTGGACGCGGCCAAGACGACGTTCTTCGCCAACATCAGCCACGAGTTCCGCACCCCGCTCACCCTGATCCTGAGCCCGGCGGCCGATCTGCGGGACGCACTCGACGACGCCGACGAGCGGATCCGCGAAGAGGTGGCCGTCATCCACCGCAACGCGCTGCGACTGGGACGGCTGGTCAACAACCTGCTCGACTTCTCCCGGATCGAGGCCGGCCGGATGCAGGCCCGCTTCGAGCCGGTGGACCTCGCGGCGTTCACCGCCGAGCTGGCGAGCGTCTTCCGCGCCGCGGCCGAACGGGCCGGGCTGGTGTTCGAGGTCGACTGCCCGCCGCTGGGCGAGCCGGTGCACGTCGACCGCGGGATGTGGGAGAAGGTCGTCTACAACCTGCTGTCGAACGCGATCAAGTTCACCTTCGACGGGTCGATCCGGGTGACGGCCGCCCTCGAGGGCGAGCACGCGGTGGTCGCCGTGTCCGACACCGGCACCGGAATCGACGCCGCCGAGCTGCCGCGCCTGTTCGAGCGGTTCCACCGGATCCCGTCGGCCCGGGCCCGTTCCAACGAGGGCAGCGGGATCGGCTTGGCGCTGGTCCGCGAGCTCGTCGACATGCACGGCGGCACCGTCGCCGTGGAGAGCGCGCCCGACGCCGGGACGACGTTCCGGATCCGGCTGCCGCTCGGCGTCCGGCACCTGCCCGCCGACCACGTCTTCGCGGCGTCCCCGGTCGGCGGGATCGCCGCCGACTCCGCCGAACCGTACGTGCAGGAAGCCCTGCGCTGGCTGCCGGACGTCGGCCGGAACGCGCCGTCCGCGCCCACCGGCGCCCGGGTCCTGGTCGCCGACGACAACGCCGACATGCGCGACTACCTCGTGCGGCTGCTGCGGGACGACTACGCGGTCACCTCGGTGCGGGACGGCGTCGAGGCGTTCGACGCCGCGTGCGCCGAGCCGCCCGAGCTGATCATCAGCGACGTGATGATGCCCCGGCTGGACGGCCTCGGCCTGCTCGCCGAGCTGCGCGGCGACCCGCGCACCGCCGCTGTGCCCGTGCTGCTGCTGTCGGCCAGGGCCGGGCAGGAGGCCGCGGTCGACGGGCTGGCCGCCGGCGCCGACGACTACCTCGTGAAGCCGTTCTCGGCGCGGGAGCTGCTCGCCCGCGTCCGCACGACCATCCAGCTGGCGCGGCTGCGGACGCAGCACGCCCGGTGGCGCGCGGCGATGATCGAGTCGCTGCAGGAGGGCTTCTTCGTCAGTGACACCGAAGGACGGGTCGTGGAGATCAACGCGGCGTTCACCGAAGTGCTCGGCGCCGGTCCGGACGGGCTGCCCTACGGCCAGCCGTTCCCGTGGTGGCCGGACCGCGACGCCGACCCCGACGCCCACCGTCAGGTCACCGAAGCCTTCGAGCGGGCCAGGGACGAGCAGGCGGGCAGCTTCGTGCTGCCGCTGCGGCACGTCGACGGGCACCGGGTCTGGACCGCCGTCGCCTACAACGCGCTGCAGGACGACGAGGGCCGTCGCCGGCTCGTCGGCACGGTCCGCGACGTCACGGCCGAGCGCTACGCCGTGCAGCGCGAGAACGCGCTCGCCGCGATGAACCAGCGCCTGGCCGGCGTCAGCGGGGTGCCGGAGGTCCTGAGCACCGCGCTGGAGCTGCTGTGCGAACTGTGGGAGGCCGAGCGCGTCCTCGCGGTGACCTGGCCGCGGGACGGCGAACCGGAGGTCGCCTCGACCGACCCCCGGGACCGCGGGTGGACCGATCTCGCCGCGCCGCTGCGCGCGACGCTCGACCGGCTCCGCTCGGTCCCGGCGCTGCACACGACGGCGGCGGACGGCGGCGCGGGCGCGTCCGTCGACCACCCCGGCGGCCGGCTGACGCTCTGGGTCGAGCCCCCGCCCGGCCGTCCGCTCGGCACCGAAGACCGGACCCTGCTGGCGTTGCTGGCCGGGACGCTCGCGCACGCCCTGCGTCGCGCGCACCGCGACGACCGCCAGCGCGAGGTCGCGATCGCGCTGCAGCGCTCGATCCTCGGCCCGGCCCTGCTCCCCGACGGCTTCGCGGTGCGCTACGAGCCGGCGACCCCGCCCCTGGAGGTCGGCGGCGACTGGTACGACGTCATCGCGCTGGGCGGCGACCGGATCGGCATCGTCGTCGGCGACTGCGTCGGCCGGGGCCTCGCGGCGGCCGCGGTGATGGGCCAGCTCCGCAGCGCCTGCCGCGCGCTGCTGCTGGAGGCCAACGGCCCGGCGCACACCCTGACCACGCTCGACCGCTTCGCCGACCGGCTGCCGGGCGCCTTGTGCACCACCGTTTTCTGCGGGGTGCTCGACCCCGCGACCGGCACCCTCACCTACAGCAGCGCCGGGCACCCGCCCGCCACCCTCGTGCACAGCGACGGCTCGTCGGAGTTCCTGGACGCGGGCGGCAGCGTGCCGCTCGCCGTGCGCGTGGCGGCGCACCGGCCGGAGGCCACGGCGGTCGTCCCGATCGGCTCGCTGCTGATGCTCTACACCGACGGGCTCGTCGAACGCCGGCGCGAGTCGCTGGACGACGGCATCACCCGGGCCACCGAAGTCGCCCACGACGTGCGGGAGGCCGACCTGACCGACCTCGCGGCCACCCTGATGGGCCGGCTCCGGCCCGACGACGGCTACGAAGATGACGTCGCGCTGCTGCTCTACCGGCGGTCGGTGCCGGCGCTGGTGCTCGATTTCGAAACGCACCCGGACAGCCTCGCTTCGACCCGCCACTGGCTGCGCGCGTGGCTGGCCAACGCGGAGCTCGACCCCGACGTCGCGCAGGACGTGCTCGTCGCGGCGGGCGAGGCCTGCGCCAACGCCGTCGAGCACGCCTACCGCGGTGAAGGCGACGGCACCGCGCACCTTTCCGCCCGGTTCGCCGGCCCCCGCCTCGTGGTCGTGGTCACCGACGACGGCCGCTGGAAGCAACCGCCACCGGACAACCACGTGCTCCGCGGCCGCGGCACGCCGATGATGGAAGCACTGGCCGACGCGGTCACGATCCGGCACGATGCCCACGGCACCACCGTCACGCTGGAATGGAGAATCGGTTCGTGACGACGGCTCTCACGCTGGTCGCCGGGCGGGGCGAGGACGGTGGCCGCACCGTGCGCGCGACCGGCGAGATCGACATGAGCAACGCCGCCGAGTTCGGCGCGGCACTGGACCGCGAACTGGCGGCGGGGAACCCGGTCACCGTGGACCTCACCGGGGTGGACTACCTCGACAGCGCGGGCGTCGCCGTGCTGTTCGACCGGGCCGGCGAGCACGACCTGCGGCTGGTCGCCCCGCGGCTGCTGGATCGGGTGCTGCGGGTTTCCGGGCTGGCCCAAGTCGCGAAGGTGACCGTCCGCTGAAGGGTTGACTCGCTCCGCACGGGGTAAGTCACTCGAAGCGACGGGCGCGGGGTGGGTTGTGCCGCCGGCCGTCGTGAGGTGGTTCCCGGCGCCAACCCACGACGTTCAGCAGCGAGCGCGGGCCGGAACCACCGCTTTTCCCCCGTCCCGAGATCCCGGCCGGTCCCCCGGCACCCGCGTCGCCATGCGCCGGGTGTTGCGGAAGACGCACCGCACGCGGGTAAGGTTTCGCCGTTCCGTTGCACAGCAGCGGTGCGCTCGACCACCGCCACCCCGGGACGGAGATGATCGCGTGACCGGTGAACCGATCCCGCCGGAGCACCTCGACGAGCTGACCGCCGCGATGGCGGGCCTCACCGGCGCGCTGGAGTCCGAACCCGCCGAGGCCGAAATCCTGGACGCCGTCTGCGCGGAAGCCGTCCGCGCCGTGCCCGGTGCCGACATGGCCAGCATCACCGCGATCCGCGACGGCGAGCCGGAGACCATGGCCTCCACCGACGAGCGCGCCGTCGAGATCGACCGGGTCCAGTACGCGGCGGGCGAAGGGCCGTGCCTGCGGGCCGCGGCGACCGGCGAGATCGTGCGGCTGCCGCTGGCCACCGCGGACGCCGTGTGGCCCGACTTCACCAAGCACGCCCGCGGCCTCGGTGTCGGCAGCTACCTGGCCGCACCGCTGCGTGTGGACGAAAACCTCTCCGGCGCGCTCAACCTGTTCGGCTACGGCGACCACGGGTTCGCCGAGGCCGACTCGCGGTTGCTGCGGCTCTACACGACGATCGTCTCGTTCTGGCTGCGCACCACCCGGCGCTACCACCAAGCCCGCCGCCAGGCCGACGACCTCGAAGCGGCGATGCGCACGCGGGCGGTGATCGAGCAGGCCAAGGGCATCCTGATGGCCGTGCACCGGATCGGCGCCGACGACGCGATGAAGCGCCTGGTCACGGAATCCCAGCACACCAACGTGAAGCTGCGCGACGTCGCGGCCCGGTTCGTCGAAGAGCTGTCCGCCGGCTGAGCCTCAGGCGGTGCGGCGCACCGGGAACGGCCAGGTCAGGGTGATCACAGTGCCGTCGTCGGTGGAGCGGAGGTCGAGCCCGTCGACGAGCGCCTGGATCAGGCGCAGGCCGCGGCCGCCGTCCGCGCGCTCGGCGATCGACTCCCAGCGGCCCTGGTCGGCGACGGTGATGACGAGCACCTCGTCGTCGACGCGGGCGCGGACGTCGATCAGTCCCGGCCGGCCGCGGTAGGCGTGGTCGAGGACGTTGGCCATTGCTTCCCAGCACGCCAGCACGACGTCGTCGGCCTGTCTGCCGACCTCCTCGCCGGCCCGCCGCCGCAACCACGAAACCAGATGACGGCGCAGGCTCGGCAACGTGCGCGGAGAAATCGTACCGCGGTACCGCCAGCCGTCCGATCCGAGCTCTTCCACGTTCACCTCCCCGGGGGACTGTTGGTTTGCTACCCACCGGTTCGGCATCTCAATCACGAGCAACGACTTTCCCTGCTGCGTTCGGCCCTGGTGCGTGGTGCGCCCGCCGTGATCGGATGGGCGGATGACTCGGTCGACGTGGTCCGTGGTGGTGTGCGCGGTGCTGGCCGCGCCCCTGCTGTCCGTTCCGATGGCCGCCGCGGCACCCGCACCGGGGCCCGGTGCGGTCTCGCACTTCGGCCTGGCCCGCAAGGACTGCCTGGGCACCGCGCGGAACACGCAGAGCAAGGCGTGGTTCACGGTGGCGGGCGGCGTGCTGTCCGACGTCTACGCGCCGGTGATCGACAACACGAACGTCGAGTCGCTGCAGTTCGCCGTCACCGACGGGCGCACGTTCACCGACCTGCAGGCGCGCGACATGACCTACACGGTCCGCACGAGCGCGGGCGGGATGGCCTGCGAGGTGACGTCGACCCCGCGCAGCGGGAAGTACCGGCTGGTCACCGAGTACCTGGCCGATCCGGCCCGGACCGGCGTGCTGATCCGCACCCGGCTGGATCCGCTGCGCGGCTCCGGCGGTGACCTCAAGGTCTACGTCCGCTACGACGCGAGCATCAACGGCAACGGCGGGGGTGGCCCGGCGAACGGCGGCGGGGACACCGCGACCGTCGACGCGGCGACGAGCGCGCTGGTCAGCGCCGACGCGAACACGGTTTCCAGCGCCCCGGCCCGTGACTACGGCACGCCGCTGGCCGCCGCGCTGCGCGCCGACCGCCGGTTCCTGGCGACGTCCAGCGGCTTCGCCGGCACCGCGGGCGACGGGCTCGCGCAGCTCGACCGCGACCACCGGCTCACCGACACGACGTCGTCGGCGGCGAACGGGAACGTGGTGCAGACCGCGCAGCTGGACCTGCAGCCACGCCGGCCCGCCGTGCTGGCGCTCGGGTTCGGCGCGGACGCGCGGGCCGCCGTCGCCACTGCCGGGGCGAGCCTGCGCACGCCGTTCGACCAGAGCCGGCGCCAGTACGCGCGTGAGTGGCGGGACTACGACAACGGGCTGATCCCGGTGCGCGGCAAGGACTCCGAAAACTCCGCTGCCTACTTCCAGTCGGTCAACGTGCTGAAGGCCAGTGAGGACAAGACGTTCCCGGGCGCGGTGGTCGCGTCGCTCGGCAGCCCGTGGGGCCAGGCGGTCTCCGCGGGCGACGCGCCCGGCGGCAAACCCGTGTACTTCGGTTCCTACCGCGAGATCTTCGCCCGCGACCTCTACGAAAGCTTCTCCGGCCTGCTCGCCGCCGGCGACCGCGAGACGGCGCGGGCGAGCGTGCGCTGGCTGTTCACCCGCCAGCAGCAGCCGGACGGCCGGTTCCCGCGCAACTCCATGCTCAACGGCAAGAAGGCGCCCGACTCCGGTGGCGACCAGCTCGACGAGAGCGCGTACCCGATCCTGATGGCGCTGCAGGCCGGCCTCGACCGCGACCGCACGCTCTACACCGGCCACATCCGGGCGGCGGCGGACTTCGTCGTCGCGCACGGGCCGGCGTTCGGTTCGGAGCGCTGGGAAGAACAGGGCGGCTACTCCCCCTCGACCATCGCCGCCGAGATCGCCGGGCTCGTCGCCGCGGGCGTGATCGCCGACCGCAACGGCGACCCGGCGCGCGCGAACGTCTACCGGGCCACCGCGGACCACTTCCAGCGCAGCATCAAGGGCTGGACCGTGACGTCGACCGGCCCGTACGGCGGCCGGTACTTCCTGCGGCTGACCAAGAACGGCGATCCGAACTCGGAGTGGATCTACAACCTCGGCAACGGTTCGGTCGACGCCGACCAGCGTGCGGTCGTCGACGCCGGGTTTCTCGAGCTGCCGCGTCTCGGCGTGCTGCCCGCGAACGACCCGGACGTCGCCGCTTCGCTCGCCGTCGTGGACCGCGTGATCAAAAAGGACACTCCCGCCGGGCCGGGCTGGTACCGCTACGGCACTTCGGCGGCGGGCAGCGAAGACGGTTACGGCGACTGCTACGAGCCGGACCCGACGAACTGCGGCCCGACCGGGGCGCCGTGGCCGTCGACGAACACCGGGTCGGGGCACCTGTGGCCGGTGCTCGCCGGGGAACGCGGCGAGCACGCCGTGCAGACCGGCGACCGGGCGGGCGCGGCGGCGCTGCTGCGCGCGATGCGGGCGCAGACCGGCGGCACCGGGCTGATCCCCGAGCAGATCTGGGAAAACCCGGCGCTGCCCGCGTCGCCGTACGGGTCGGACCCGCGGACGGCGTCGATCGGCTTCACCCCGGGGCAGTCCGTCGGCTCGGTGGCGCCGCTGAGCTGGGCGCAGTCGCAGTCGGTGCGGCTGACCAGGGCGCTCGACGACGGGCGGCTGCCCGAGCAGCCCGCCGAGGTCCGCGCCCGGTACGTCTCGCACGCGCCGCCCGCGGCACTGGCGGTGACGCTCGACGCGCCCGCGTCCGTGTCGGCCGCCACGGCCGAGGTCACCGGCACCGCGCCGGCCGGCAGCCGGGTCGACCTCGCGGTGTCGGCCACCGACGCGGGAACGACAACGGTGCTGTCGACCCGGGCCTCGGCGGCGGGGACGTTCCGCGCGACGGTGCCGACCCCGCTCGGCGCGAACGTCGTCACGGCGGCCGCGACCGGCGCGGGCACCGGGTACGCGCAGAAGACGATCAGCTCGGACTTCGTCACCGGCACGGTCCTGCTCGACACGGCCGACCCGGACGGCGACGACAACGGCCCGGGCACGTTCACCTACCCGACGGCGGGCGACTTCCACGCCGGCGCGTTCGACCTGCAGCGTTTCCAGGTCATCGACTCGGGCGCGAACCTGGTGTTCCGGGCGCAGGTCCGCGACCTGTCCCCGACGTTCGGCTCGCCGCTGGGCGCCCAGCTGCTGACGATCTACGCGCACGACCCGGCCGCGACGGCGACGTCGACCGCGCCGCCGTTCCCGAGCCGGGCGTACGCGATCGCGCCGCAGGACGCGTGGAGCCGGCGCCTCGAGGTCCAAGGGTTCGCGGAACCGGCGCTCGTCGACGCTTCGGGTGCTTCGCTCGCTTCGCCGTCCGTGCAGGCTTCGCAGGCGACGCGGTACATCACGATCAGCGTGGCGAAGGCCGCGTTCGGGACGCCGTCGGCCGGGTGGACGTTCGCGGTCGTGCTGACCGGGCAGGACGGCAACTCCCCCGACCAGGCGAGGCCGTTCACGCCGACGGCCGGGCAGTACACGTTCGGCCTGTGCGCGGCGGGCGGCACCGCCCCGGTGTGCGCGGCGGACCCGGCGACGGCGCCGAAGGCGTTCGACGTGCTCACGCCGGCCGGGGTGGAGCAGGCGGTCGAGCTCGACCCGACCCGTGGACCGGTCCAGGTGCGCGGGGTACCGGTGGGCTGAGGGTCTCGCCCGGCCGGTCCACTGTGGACAGCACGGTCCGGGTGTCGTGAACGACTCTTTCACCGCGTCGGACGTGGTGAAAGAGTCGTTCACGGCGTTCGGCGAGCCGGGGTCAGTGGTCGCGGCCGTGGCGGCCGTGGTCGTCACCCGGCTCACCGCCGTGACCGCCGTGGTCGTCGCCCGGTTCCGCGGTGCGGCCGCCGTGGTCGTCGCCGAGGTCGTGCGTGCGCGTCGGATAGCTGCCCGGCGTCGTGCGGCCGCCGTGGTCGTCGGCGACGTCGTGCGTGCGCGTCGGGTAGCTGCCCGGCGTGGTCCGGCCGCCACGGTCGTCGCCCAGGTCGTGGCTGCGGGTCGCGGACGTGCTCGGCGTGGCGCGGCCACCGCGGTCGTCACCCAGGTCGTGCGTGCTGCTCGGCCGGGAGCCCGTGGTCGTCGCCGCGCTTGCGGGGGTGCTGGTCGTCGGGCGACCGTCGTCGGCGCCGGACTGGGCCAGGGCCGCCGTCGTGCCGCCCACCGCGAGCGCGGCACCGGCCGCGGCGATCACCAGGATCTTGCGCATGTGCGTTCCTTTCGTTGCCTGTCAACGAAAAGGAGCTTCACGCACCGGACGCTAGCGGCGCGCTGCCCGCACCTTAAGGCATCCCTAACGCCGCGCCGAGTTCCAGTGCGATCCGGACGCCGTGCGGCCGCGCGCGGGTCACGCTGAACGTCCCGCCGGACGCCCGCGCCGTCTGGCGGGCGATGTCGAGCCCGAGCCCGGTCGAACCGGCGCCGCTCTCGCCGCGCGGGACCTCGTCGAAGCCCGGGCCCTCGTCCGAGACCTCCAGGCGGGCGCCCGCGGGCGCCGCCGACAGCCGGATCGCGTAGGCCGTTCCCTCGGGGGTGTGCGCGAAGACGTTGCCCAGCAACGCGTCCAGGCACGCGGCCAGCTCGGGCTCGCCGACCGCGACCGGCAGCGGGCCCGGGTCGATCGCCACCGTCACCGCGCGGTCCTGGTCCTGGGCCAGCACCGCCCAGAAGTCCGCCCGTTCGCGGACGACCAGCGCCGCGTCGCACGCCCCCGGCGCCGCGTCCCGCGCCCGCGCCTGGTCGATGAGCGCGGTCACCTGGCGCTCCAGGCTTTCGGCGTGGCCGGTGATCCGGTCCGCTTCCTCGGGGTCGCGCAACGCCTCGGCGTCCAGCCGCAGCACGGTCAACGGCGTCCGCAGGCGGTGCGAGATGTCGGCCACGGCTTCGCGTTCCTGCCGGACCAGGTCGCGGATCCGGGCGGCCAGGAGGTTCAACGCGGCCGCGACCGACCGCACCTCCCCCGGGCCGCCGGGCCGCGCGCGGGCATCGAGGTCGCCGTCGGCGAGCCGGCGCGAAACCGCCGCGAGCTCGTGGACCGGTCGCACGATCGAGCGCGCCAGCCGGTCGGCGACGAACACCCCGAGCGCCAGCAACAGCACCCCCAGCCCGGCCAGGACCAGCCAGGCCGCGCCCAGCCCGCGGGTCAGCTCCGCCCGGTCCACGAAGGCCCGCACGACGGCGGTCCCCCGCGGCAGACCCTGGACGGCGACCAGGATCTCCCGACCGTCGTCGCCTTCGACGGTCAGGCTGCTGCCCTGGGCCGCGGCCAGCATGACCCCCGGCGTGCGCGGGCCGGGCGCGCCGAGCACCGTGCCGTCCGGCAGGAAAACGGTCACCGGGTGGCCCGCGGTCGTGTTGAGCTGGTCGACCGCGGGCCGCAGCGCCGCCGTCCCCGCCGTCGCCACGAGGGACGTCAGGGACTGGGCCTTCGCCGTGGCGGCGGTGACCGCGCGGTCCGCGGTGACCGACTGCAGCAGGATCGCCAGCGGCACCAGGAACGCCACCAGCACCAGGCTCATCGCGGCGGCGACGAGGACGGCGAGCCGCTTCCTCACGCGCCGGCCCCCGGCTCGGCCAGCCGGACGCCGACCCGCCGCACGGTGTGCAGGTACCGCGGTTCCTGCGCGGTCTCGCCGAGCTTGCGCCGCAGCCACGACAGGTGGACGTCGACGGTCTTGTCGGCGCCGGCGTAGGGCAGCTTCCAGACGTCGGTGAGCAGCTCGCGCTTGCTCACCACGGTCCCCGCCCGGCTCGCGAGGTAGTGCAGGAGGTCGAACTCGCGCGGGGTGAGGTCGAGCGGCTCGCCCTCGAGGGACGCCTGCCGGGTCCGCGCGTCCACGCTCAGGCCGCCGACCACCACCGGGGCCGTCGTCTCCTCCGGCTCGCTGCGCCGCAGCACGGCGCGGATCCGGGCGTCGAGCTGGGCGCCGCCGAAGGGCTTGACCACGTAGTCGTCGGCGCCCGCGTCGAGCAGCCGGACGATCTCCTCCTCGGCGCCGCGGGCGGTGACCACGATGATCGGCACGGCGCTGACCGCCCGGACCATCCGCAGTACCTCACGGCCGTCGAGGTCGGGCAGGCCCAGGTCGAGCAGCACGACGTCGGGCCGGTCGGTGACGGCGGCCTGGAGCCCGGCCATCGCGGTCGGCGCGGACGTCACGGCGTGCCCGCGCTCGGTCAGCGCGCGCAGCACGGCCGTGCGGATGGTCGGGTCGTCCTCGACGAGCAGCACGGTCGCCATGTCCGGGAGGCTACACACGCGGAGCCGCTTCACCGGGCTCCAGGCGAACGCTAACGACGGCTTAGCCGCGCTTTAACCCGCCCGGATGGCACAGTGGACGGATGAACAGGCGCGGGGTGCTGATGGCGGCGGCCTGGCTGCTGGCCGCCGCCGCGACCGCGGGCGTCGGCACGGTGGCCCTCGACGTCGTCGGCGCGGGCATCCTCGGCCCGCAGAACCAGCCGCTCTCGGCCGGCGACGTGGCCCGCGCCCTGGAAACGCTGCCCGCGAGCAGCACTTCCGCGCCGGTCCCGCCGGCCACGACGACCGCGCCGGGCGCCCCGGAACCGCGTGGCCTGACCGTTCCCGGCGGCAGCCTCGTCGCGAAGTGCACCGGGGATCGGGTCGAGCTGCTGTCGTGGAGCCCGGCCCCCGGCTTCCGCGCCGACGACGTCGACCGCGGTCCGGCCGCCACCGCGTCGGTGAAGTTCAAGGACGACGGGACCGAGAACGTGGTGCTCGTGTCCTGCCGCGACGGCGAGCCGCACGCGGAAACGGTCGCCGACGACGGCCACCACGGCCACGGCTAGCGTCGCACGGCCGAGCTCCGCCGACCCCGGCCGTCGAACACCCTGCGACTCGCGGCTAGCCCGGCAGCCCGGCGTTGAGCCGGGCCAGGATGCCGTGCGGGAACGGCAGTTCCGGCGCGCTCGCCCCGGTCAGCCGGTCGAGGTGGGCGTCACTCACCTCCAGCGCCAGCGCGCCCAGGGTTTCGGCGAGCTGCCCGGGTGACCGGGCGCCGATCAGCGGCGCCGGCATCGACGGGCGGCGCGTCACCCAGTGCAGCGCCACCTGGGCCGGAGTCGCGTCCACCTCGGCCGCGACTTCGCGGACGACGTCCAGCACCGCCCAGCGGGTCTCCGCCGCGGACCGGTAGGGCGCGCCTTCGGCGAGCCGGCCTTCCCCGCCGCCGTCGCGGGTGTACTTGCCGGACAGGAACCCGCCGCCGATCGCGCCCCACGGCTGGACCGCGATGCCGAACTCCCGCGCCAGCGGCACGAACTCGGCCTCGATCGCGCGCTCGATCAGGGAGTACTCCAGCTGCAGCGCCGTCACCGGCGGGCCGCCGAGCATCGCCGCCTTCGTCGCGTACCACGCCGGGACGTCGCTGAGGCCCACGGCGCGGACCTTGCCGGCGCGCACGAGGTCGCCGAACGCCGCCATGACCTCTTCGGCCGGGGTGAAGCCGTCCCAGATGTGCAGCCAGTACAGGTCGACGTGGTCGACGCCGAGCCGCCGCAGCGACGCCTCCAGCGATGCGACCATGTTCTTGCGGCCGTTGCTGCGGCGGCGGGGGTCGGAAAGCGGTTTCCCGCCGTCGAAGCCGGGCCCGGAGTACTTGGTGGCGAGCACGACGTCGTCGCGGCCGACGTCGCGGAGGAACTCGCCGACGAGCTCCTCGCTGCGGCCGGCGCTGTAGTTGTCGGCGGTGTCGACGAAGTTGCCACCGCGCCCGGTGTAGGCGCGGAAGACCGCGCGGGCGGTGTCGTCGTCGGCGCAGTGCGGGCCGGAGCCGAAGGTCAGCGCGCCCAGCGCCAGCGGCGAGACGCGCAGCCCGGAGCGGCCCAGCGGCCGGTAGTCGTCCAGTTCGGTCATGACCCGATCGTGCAACCCGGAGCGCGGACCGGGTCAACCCGATCGGGGGGCATTCGCGGGCAACTTCGGGGAGACATCCAGGCATACCCCCGGCTAGCACTGGATGAACGTCCGGGGTGCGCTAGCCTGGCCGGATCACGGGCGCCGGCCCGATCCCCGTCTCGAGGAGTCGATTTCGTGCAACCGAACCTGGGGCCAGGTGAAGACTTCCAGCTGCTGCTCGAACGGCAGGTCCGGGAGATGCAGACGAAGGCCGCGGCGCTGACCGAAGCGATTTCCGCGGCCGGGGCGACGGTCCGCACCCGCGACGGCGCGGTCACCGTGACGCTCGCCCCGAACGGCGCCCTGACGAACCTCGAGCTCGGCCACCGCGCGTGCGAACTGGGTCCGGCGCGGCTGACCGCGACGATCATGGGCGCGGTGCGCGACGCGCAGCGCCAGACCGCCCGCGCCGTCGCCGACTCCTTCGCGACCATCAACGGCGACGGCGAGTCGACCGACATGGTCCGCTCCTTCCTGCCCCCGGATCCGCCGCCGGACGGCGACTTCGCGGCGCCGGAGCCCCCCGAAACCACCCCGCCGCCGGCCCCGCCCGCGCCGCCGCGTCCGCCGGCTCCGCCCGCACCGCCGTCCGCCCCGCGTCGCCGTCCCCCGGCCGACGACCACTTCGACGACGAATCGAACCCCTGGTGAGCGGCGGCGGCTTCAAGGTCTCTTCGGAGCCACTGGCCACCTTCGGCAAGCACCTCGACGAGCTGCAGAGCAACCTCAAGGCCACCTCGGACCTCGTCGGCGGCATGGTCTGCGACCCCGGCATGTTCGGGATCAACCCGGCGTGCCAGCTGATGGCCGCGGGCGCGAGCACGTGGACGGACAAGGCCCGGCACCAGTTCGACGCGTATTCGAAGACGATCGGCGAGTTCGCCGACAAGGTCACCGAGGCCGCGAAGCGCTACCAGTCGGGTGAAGAGGACGCCGTGAACTCGATCGTGAGGTTCGACTAGTGGGCGACGACTACCAGAGCAAGGACGTCAGCCTCCACGGCTCCGAACTGTTCAACAGCGACAACGCCTCGGCCGGCGCGGGCTTCTTCGAAGCGGCGATCGGCCTGGACAAAGCCGTGAAGGACAACGACAAGGTCGCGATCGGCATCGGCTCCGCGGGCATGGCGCTGGAGACGATCGGCCTCGTGCTCGACCCGATCGGCAGCCTCCTCACGGCCGGGATCGGCTGGCTCATCGAGCACATCACGATCCTCCGCTGGCCGCTGGACATCCTGATGGGCGACCCGATCGGCATCGCGGCGGCCAGTGAAGCGCTTTCCGCGCAGAAGAAGAAGCTCGAGGAGTGGTCGACGCAGCACCAGCAGGCGCTCGACACGCTGCTCAAGGAGTGGAGCGGCAACGCCGCGGACCAGTTCAAGAAGGACATGGACGCGGTCACCGAGCAGCTGGGCTCCCTCGGCTGGTACCTCGACCAGGCCGGCAAGAACATGAAGATCGCGGGCGGCATCGTCGGCGCCTTCCGCGGCATCCTGCGCGACCTGATCGCGATGCTCCTCGCGACGATCATCAAGGGCGCCCTGATCGCGGCGGCCCTGGCCCCGGTGACGTTCGGCGCGTCGATCGCCATCTTCATCGGCACGACGATCGGCACGGTGGCCACGGCCCTGGGCAAGATCGGCGCGAAGCTGGCCCAGCTGGCGAAGAAGCTCGGCGACCTGCTCCAGGCCCTGACGAAGATGGGCAAGGCAGGCGACGACTTGGCGGCGGCAAAGCCCCCGGCGGGCAGCCTGACCCCGACACCGACCCCGAAGCCCACCCCGAAGCCGGACGCGACCCCGACGCCGAAGCCGGACCCGAAACCCTCTTCGGCGACGCCGGAACCCAAGCCGGACCCGACGCCGGACCCCAAGCCCGAGCCGAAACCGGACACCACTCCGTCCTCGGCCACGCCGGAACCGAAGCCCGAGCCCAAGCCGGACACCACCCCGTCCTCGGCCACGCCGGAACCGAAGCCCGAGCCGAAACCGGAACCCGCGCCGTCCTCATCCTCGGCAACCCCGGAACCCAAGCCCGAGCCCAAGCCGGACACCACACCCGAACCCAAGCCCGAACCGAAACCCGAGCCCGCGCCGTCCTCATCCTCGGCAACCCCGGAACCCAAGCCCGAGCCCAAGCCGGACACCACACCCGAACCCAAGCCCGAACCGAAACCGGAACCCGCGCCGTCCTCATCCTCGGCAACCCCGGAACCCAAACCCGAGCCCAAGCCCGACACCACACCCGAACCCAAGCCCGAACCGAAACCCGAGCCCGCGCCGTCCTCATCCTCGGCAACCCCGGAACCCAAACCCGACCCCAAACCCGACACCACGCCCGAACCGAAGCCGGACCCGGCGCCCGCCCCCACCCCGGATCCCAAGCCGCACAAGCCGTTCACCGATCAGATGACCGACGTCATCAAGAACAAGCTGTCCCAAGTGGACGGTGTGACGCCGGAGATCATGCAGAAGTTCGACAAGATCAGCAACTTCTCCGTGCACGAGCTCGGCAAGCTCTTCGGCAAGGAAGGCGCCGAGAAGTTCGAGTCGGCGATCAAGGTCATGACCGACCCGTGGTTCGGGAAGTCGGGCCTCGCGGGCAAGACCGTCGTCGACATGATCAAGGGCGTGCCGGCCAGCATCGGCAACGTCACCGGCGGCGGGGACGACAGCTAGTCACTCCAACGTCACCGCCCGGGACGCGAGGTGCAGCGCCAGCCTCTCGTCCGGGCGGGACAGGTCGACGCCGAGCAGCTGCGAAATCCGCGCCACCCGCGCGGCCACGGTGTTGCGGTGCACGCCCAGCACCGTGGCCGTCTCGGCGAGGGACGACTCCGCGTCCAGGTAGGCCGCCAGGGTGCGGACCAGGTCGCCCGGGGCGTCCAGCAGTGGGGCGATCAGGGCCCGCGCGGCCGGCTCGAACGTGTCCGTGCGGGTCCACTCCAGCAGCAGCTGGGCCATGCCGAGCTGGTCGACGTGCAGGAAGTGCCCGGTTTCCGGCCGGGTCACGGCGAGCCGGGCCGCGTCGCGGGCTTCCGCGACCGTCGCCGCGAGGCCTTCCGGGCGCGCGTGCGGCCGGCCGACGCCCATGTGCGCGCCCAGGCGCAGCGTGCGGTGCGCCGCCTGCAGCCGGGTCGCCAGCGAGCGCACCCGCGCCGCGGTCGGCTCGTGGTCGAAGGTGACCCAGCCGGTCCAGCCGTCGCCGTGCTCGACGACCACCGCCTCGACGTCGCCGGCCCGCAGCGCCCGCACGACGTCCTGGGTGCGGGCCACCGTGTCGACCGCCGCCGGCACGCCGATGTGCAGCCCGACGTGCCAGCCGCCGAGCCGCCAACCGGCGTCCGCGACGCGGCGGCGCAGGTCCGCGCCGGGCTCGGTGTCCAGGCGCAGCAGGTCGCCGAGCAACGCTGTGCGCGAGCGCGCATCCCGTTCCAGTTCCAGCCGGTTGGCCAGCAGCCAGCGCTGCAGCACCCCGGCCGCCACTGCGAGCGCGGGTGGGACGACGTCGGCCCGTGCGGCTTCGGTTCCCCGCAGCTCGGCCGCCAGCCACAGCGCCGGCCGCTGCAGCAGCACCGGGTGGGCCAGCAGCACGCCGTCGTCGAGCTCGGTTCGCTGCGGGACCGGCTCGTCGAGCCGGACGCGCCCGGCGACCTCACCGGCCAGCGGCGCCCCGCGGTCGTCGAGCACGGCGACCGGCGAGCGCAGCAGCCGCCCCAGCACCGCGACGACCTCTTCGGGCGGGCGCAGCCGGTCGCCGAGCGCGCGGTGGGTGGCCAGCAGCAGTTCGGCGCGGTCCAGTTCGGGCGCGGCGAGCATGAGCCGGGCCTCGACGAGCAGGTCCAGCGGCGGCGCACCGGTACCCAGCAACGGAACCGCGAGCCGGTCGGCGAGCAGCCGTGACGCGGTGAGCGGCGCGGCACCGGGCAGCAGCACGGCGGCCGCCCCGGCGTCGGCGCACCGGCGCAGGAGCGCGTCGATCTGCCAGTCGGTCCCGGCGACCGGCCGGACGACGACGGTCAGCTCCCCCGCCACCGGCGTCCGCGAAGCATCCAAAGTGGCCTGAACCGTCGCGAGTGGACGGTCGAGCCCGGCCGCACCGGCGAGCAACCGGACGTGCTCGGCCCAGCCGGGCAACGCGAGCACCCGCCGCAGGCTCACGGGAGGCCCACCGGGTCGCAGTCGATGCCGTACGCGCGGGGGCGCACCACCGGCAGCCAGCGCGGGTCGGTCCAGAACGGCGCCGCCGCCAGGCGGACCACGTCGACCTCCACGCCCGCGCGGATCGCGTCGCACGACACCGGGACGCCGGTGCGGTGGTCGAGCACCGACAGCACGTCCGGGGTCGACGCCACCGGAGCGCCGTCGCGCAGCGCCAGCAGGTATTCGTTCTCCATTTCCAGCCGCAGCAACGAGCCGTCGCGGTGGTCGGCCAGGGTGACGCTGCCGCGGCCGAAGCCCGGGCTGCCGTGCTGCCCCGGCCCGACGTGCCGCGCCACCTCGAGGACGCGGCCGCGGGCCAGCACCGAGCCGTCCAACGCCGTTTCGAGCGCCGCGCGCGCCGGGCTCTCCCCCACGGCCAGCACGCGGCGGCCGAGCGCCAGCGCACCGCTCGTCGTCCCCGGCACCGCGCACTCCGCCAGCTCCCCGGCCGGGATCGGCGCGAGCGCGAACGCCGCCCAGCCACCGGAACCGGCCAGGAACGCGCGGGTCCCCCGCTCGATGACGGCGTCGGACCCGGCCGCCAGCACCACCACCTGGCCGCCGGGTTCGGCCAGCGCGGCCGGCGCGATCCCGCGGCCGGTCGCCGCGACGGAGAACTGGTCGAGCCGGGGCAGGCCTCGGCCCGAAAGGTCGGCGTCGGCGTAGGCGAGCCCGAGCTGCTGGGCCACGACCAGCGGCAGCAGCCCGTTGAGGCCGCCGATCTCGATGGACATCAGCGCGTCGGCGCGCTGACCGGTCCAGCGTTCGACGGCGGCCACCGCGGCCGCGAACTCGTCGCCGCCCGGCAGCTTCTCGGTGAACGCCGCGGTCGCGCCGACGACCCCGACCGGCACGACCCGCGCGTCCGGCGCCAGCTCGCCGATCGCGGACACCTCGGGTTCGCGGCCGCCTTCGACCAGCCGGCGCAGCAGCACGGCGGCGGTGACGGTGTCCCCGCCACCGCCGGACCCGAGCAGGGCCACCCCGCGCTCGAGGGCGGCCACGTCACCGGCGGTGATGCGCATGACTGACCACAGTAGACGAGGTCAGCGCAGCGCGTACCCACCGTCGGGGTACAGCGTCGACCCGGTGGTGTACGTGCTGCCGAACAGGTACAGCACCGCATCGGCCACTTCGGACTCCTTCCCGACGCGGTGCAGCAGCGTGTCCCGCGAGTACTGGTCGAAGCTCGCCTCCCGGACGTCCGCCGGCCGCCCGGCCCAGAGGTCGCCGTCGATCGTGCCCGGCGCGACGACGTTCACCCGGACCGGCGCCAGCTCGACCGCCAGCCCCCGCCCGAGCCCTTCGACGGCGGCGTTGCAGGCGACGTACGCGGGCGCGGCACCGGGCGGCCGGACGCTCGCCGCGCCCGACATCAGCACGACCGACGCGTCCGGCGCCAGCTTCGGCACCGCGTGCTTGACGGCGTGGTACTGACCCCAGAACTTCGTCGTGAACGGGCTGGCGGCGTCCTCGTCGCTCAGCTCCCGCAGCGGCCCGACCGTGTAGGACGCGGCGGGCGTGAACAGGTGGTCGACGCGGTCGAGGGCACCGAAGAACGCCGCCAGCGAGTCCTGGTCGGTGTTGTCGACGACCTGCCAGGTCCCGTCGAACTCCTTCGCCGCCGCCGACAGCTTCTCCGGCGTCCGCCCGCCGAGGTGGACCGACGCACCCGAAGCGGCGGCCCGCCGGGCCACTGCCCGCCCGATGCCCGAACCACCACCGATGATCACGACCTGCTTCCCGGCCAAGCTCATCCGATCTCCTCCACGGGGACGAAGTCGTGCGGCAGCCCGAACGCGCCCGGGCCGAAGGTGTCCAGGGCTTCCGGCGTGCGCATCAGCGGCGGGGTCGAGATGCCGACGACGGTGACGCGCTGGCCGTAGCGCAGGGTTTCGGTGGTGATCGGCTCGGCCGTCGCCGACTCCAGCACGCAGATCAGGTCCGGCACCAGGCAGCGCACCTCACCGTCCACAGTGGCCAGCAGGTTTTCGTTCTGGAACAGGATCTCCAGCTTGCTCGAACCGTCGAACGACACCGCCGCCGCGCGCCCGCGCGCGAAGCCCGCCTCGGTCCGGCGCTCCACATCGGACACCTTGCCGCGGAACAGCACCCGCAGGTGCTCGTACGGCGTCGAGCGCAACGCCGAAGCGAGCCGGTCGACGGGGTCCTCGTTGGCCGCCCGCGCTTCCCGGATCGTCCGGCCCACGGTCAGCGCCAGCGAAAGCGTTCGCGGCACGGCGGTCCGCTTGACGTCGGCGCCGCTCATCGCGTACTCGGCGATGTGCGCGACACCGCCGAGGCGGATGGTGACCCCGCGGGCCAGCCACTCCATCCGCCGGTTGTCCGCGCCTGTGTCGATCACCGTCGTCTCGCCGCGTTCGCCGCCGATCGCCATCGGCGAGCCCGGGATACCGTATACACCGAACGTTTCCATCTGCAGCTCCGGGAATGCCCGGCCCATGCCGTCGGCGTCGACCACCGGCAGCCCGAGCCGGGCGCCGACGATCAGCGGGATCATCGAGTTGATGCCCCCGCACTCGATCGGCATGGTCGCGTCCGCGCGCCTGCCGAGGTGCTTCTCCAGCGTCCGCAGCGCCAGCACGGGTTCGGCGCCGTTGGGCAGCTTCTCGTGCACGACGGTCGGCGCGCCCATCTGCGCGGTCGGGATCACCAGGGCGTCGTCGTCCACTTCGGACGGCTCGAGGATCGTGATCGGCCCGTGCTCGCGGATGGCTTCGCGCACGAGCAGCCGCCCGACGTACGGGTCGCCGCCGCCGCCGGTGCCGAGCACGGCGGCGCCGCGGGCGAGGTCCGGCAGGTCGTCCTCGGTCAGGGTCCAGCTCACCCGGCCACCCCGATCGGGTCGATGTCGTAGCCGAAGTACCGCGGGCCGGCGAGCGCGATGCCCTCCGGCGTGTGCCAGCGCGGGTCGGCGGGCGCGGCGATCACCGTGACGCGCTGGCCGTACCGCAGCCCTTCGGTCGTCACCGCCTCGCCGGACTCGCGTTCCAGCGTGCAGATCAGGTCGGGCACCGACGCCTGGACGACACCGTCGCGCTCGGCCACCAGGTGCTCGTTCTGGAAGCGCAGCACCAGTTCCGCGCCGGTGTCGTCGTCCATTCCGGACAGTTTCGCTTCGCCGCGGGCGAACCCGGTGACCGTCCGGCGGGCGACGTCTACGACCTTGCCGCTGAACAGCCGCCGTCCGCCCAGCCGGGAGACGACCCGGGCGACGGGATCCTCGTGCGCGGCACGTGCGGCCCGGACCAGGGCGCCCAGTTCGGCGCACAGGCTCAGCGTGCCCGGCACCAGGGATTCCCGTGCCTGGCCGCCGGACATGGCGTAGTTGCTGATCATCGCCGAGCAGCCCATGTCGATGGTCGCCGAGCGCGCCAGCCGCTCAGCCCAGCGATTGTCGACGGTATCCAATACGCCGCGGTTGCCCTTTTCGTCGGCGATCGACATCGGCGTGGCCCGGATTCCATACAGTGTGGGAAGTACCATCTGCAGCTCGGGGAACGCTCGCCCCATCCCGTCGGCGTCGACCAGCGGCAGGCCGAGCTGCGCGGCCGCGACGACCGGGATGAGCGAGTTGACGCCCCCGGCTTCGGCGCACGCGATGTGCGTCAGCTCCTTGCCGAGGTAGCCGGCGAGCGTGCGCGCGGCCAGGCCCACCTGCTCGGCCGACGGCAGCTTCTCCACCATGACGGTCGGCGCGCCCATCATCGCGACCGGCAGCACGACGGCGTCGTCGCCCACCTCCGCCAGCGGAACCAGCGGCACCGCGCCGTGCTCCCGCACCGCCGAAAGCGCCAGCAGCCTGCCGATGTACGGGTCGCCACCGCCCCCGGTGCCGAGGATGGCGGCACCGCGGGCGATGTCGTCGAGGTCGTGCTCGGTGATCTCGCGCATCACGCCCCCAGCTGCAGGTCGCCGACGGCCTTGACGCGGATGCGCGTGGCGTTGCCGGGCAGGTACGGGATGGGCACCTCGTCGAAGTCGACGATGCCGACCGAAGCCGGCGACGCACCGGCGGCGACCGCGCGGTCCACGGCCTCCTGCTTCGCCTCGTCGACGACCGCTTCGCGGCGGCCGGGTTCGATCACGTAGACGCGGTCGACCTCGCCGCCGATCTGCGCGATGGCCGCGCCGATCGCGTTGGCCACCGCGTAGTTCTCGGGCCGGTGGACTTCGCCGCACCCGGCGAGCTCGTCCGGCAGCAGCACCGAACCACCGCCGACCGCCACGACCGGCAACGGCTCGGCGGACGTCCGCATCCGTTCGACCACATCGGACACCTCGGCGGCGATGCGGTCCAGCGCCGCCCGGACCAGCGCCTTGTCCAAATGCGACACCAGCGACGGGTCGCCGATCTCCGCGCGGCCGGCGGCGACCGCGATGTCGGTCGCGGTGAGCGTGTCCCCGCCGAAGACGAGCGCCTTCGACGTCAGCTCGTAGCCGACGGAATCCGGGCCGACGGTGACGTTCCCGCGCACCCGGCTGCCGCCGCCGATGCCGATCGACAGCACGTCCGGCATCCGGAAGTTGGTGCGGATGCCGGCCACGCTGACGTCCGTGGTCGCCTCACGGGGAAATCCCTGCCGCAGCACACCGACGTCCGACGTCGTGCCGCCGACGTCGACCACCGCGCACGTGTCCGAACCGGACAGGATCGCCGCGCCGCGCATCGAGTTCGTCGGCCCGGAGGCGAAGGTCGCCACCGGGTAGCGGCGGGCGAAGTCGACGTCCATCAGCGTGCCGTCGTTCTGGCTCAGGTACAGCGGTGCGGTGATGCCCGCGCCGGTGACCGACGCGGACAGCCCGTCGACGATGTGCGCGGCCAGCTCCCGCAGCGCCGCGTTGATCACCGTCGCGTTTTCCCGCTCCAGCAGGCCGATCCGGCCGATCTCGTGGGACAGCGAGATCGCGACGTCCGGCAGCTGCCCGCCGATGATCTCGGCCGCGCGGGTCTCGAACTCGGCGTTGACCGGGGAGAAGACCGAGGTGATGGCGACGCTGCGCACCCCGGCCGCCCCCATGTCGTCGGCGGCCTTGCGCAGTTCGCTCTCGTCGAGCTCCGCGATGTGGCGGCCGTCGAACTCGTGTCCACCGTGGACCAGGTAGCTGCGCCCCGACACCGCGTCGACGAGCCGCTGCGGCCAGTCGACCATCGGCGGCAGCGACGCCCCGGCGGGCAGGCTCAGCCGCACGGCCGCGGTCGGCGCGAGCCGGTGGGCCTCGACGAGGGCGTTGATGAAGTGCGTGGTGCCGATCATCACCGCCCGCACCGCCGCCGGGTCGAACGCGCGTTGCCGCTGCAGGCCGTCGATCGCGGCGACGATGCCCGAGGTGACGTCCGCGGTCGTGCTGGTCTTGACCGAGGCGAGCACCTGACGGCCGTCGAGCAGGACAGCGTCGGTGTTGGTGCCGCCGACGTCGATGCCGATGCGCACGAAGGTTCTCCTTAAGCAGACTGGACGGCGGGAGCGGCCTCGGCGGTCCGGCTGCTGCCGATCCCCCGCACCAGACCGAGCTTCCCGGCGACGACGTACAGGACGAAGGCCACGACGAGCGAGTTGATGCTCGGCAGGCCCCACTCGACGAACTCGCCGAACAACGCGGCGGCAACCCAGACGACGAGGGTGGCGGGCACCCACGCCGGCGCGTCCTCGGGCACGGTTCCCCGCGCCCGCGCGGATTCCAGGTCCCCGCGCCACTTCTTCACCACGAAGTACTCGGCGACCATGATCCCGGCGATCGGCGGGAACGCGACGCCCAGCACGGTGAGGAAGTCGGTGAACTTCGCCAGGATCCCGGCCGCGGCGAGCAGGCTGCCCGCGACGCCGAGCACCGCCGTCACCAGGCCGCGGTGGGCTTTGCGCCCCGACACCGTGCCGATGAAGTTCACGACGCCGAGCCCCGAGGAGTACAGGTTCCAGTCGTTGATCTTCATCGTGCCCGCGATGACGATGAGCAGCCCGATCCAGCCGACCGACGACGTCACGATGGTGGTGATGCCGGCGCTGCCGACGGCGTGCGCGAGCAGGACGCCGGACAGGCCGATGACGTACTCGCCGAGGGTGATGCCGACGAGCGTCTGCTTGACGACGTCGGCGGTGGTGCGGTTGAAGCGGGTCATGTCCGGGGTGATCACGGCGCCGACGATGAAGCCGCCCGCCACCAGCGTGGTGCCCTGCAACAGGCTCAGTGCCGGGCCGGGCGGGGCCGAGGACACGAGCGTGCCGAGGTCGTGGCGGGTCAGCTCGGAGATCACCGACCACCCGACGAGGATCAGGAAGGCCGGCACGGTGAGGTAGGCCGTCCAGGCCATGGAGTGGAAGCCGCGCACGACGATCGCGGTGACGAGCAGGCCGAAGAGCAGCGCCCAGCCCCACTCCGGCAGGCCGCCGATGAGCGCGACGAGCCCCTGCGCGGATACTGCCGACTGGATACCGAACCAGCCGATGAGGCTGATCCCGATGGCGAGCCCGATGAGCGCCGAGCCGCCGCGGCCGAAGCCGGTCCAGCGGGCGATCATGGACGTCGAGAGGCCCTCGCGGACGCCGATGACGCCGACGAGGATGGTGATGAGCTCCAGGATGACCGAGCCGAGCGTGAACGCCAGTACCGCGTTCCAGAAGCTCATCCCGAAGCCGACGGTGGCTCCGAGCAGGAACTGGGACAGGGCGGACACCTGGCCGAACCGCTGGACGGCGACCGACCACCACGAATACCGGGCGTGGTCCGGCACTCTGGTGAGGGCATAGTCATCGACACCGACTGTTGAGGCCACGCCGACCTCCTTCTCCGTGCGGGGGAAACGGTTCCCCGCACCGTAAGCAGCGGTCCCGGCGGCGTCACCGTGCGATGTGCACAGCGTGAGCCTCAGCGCTGTGCATTCAGGCCAGCGGGTCCACTCCGGTCAGCGTGGCACTTTCCGCCCAGAGCCGCTCGGCAGCTGCCTCGTCGGTCAGGTTCGCCCAGCGCTCCTCGAGCTTCGGCCGGCCGCGGAGGCCGAACACCCGCGGGCCCCACAGCTGCCCACCGGCGACATCGGGGCCGAGCACCGCGCGGACGGCGGGCCGCGCACCGGCGTCCTTGCCGTGCAGCAGCACCCGGGCCGGCAGGCCGCGCAGCCACTGGCCGGTGGTGCGGACGTGCACCGGCGGCCGCGACGGCGTCAGCGAGTCCAGGGCGCCACCGGGGTGGGCGATGACGCTCAGCCGCTTCGAGCCCGTTGCCCGCAGCCGCCGGTCGAGTTCGACGGCGAAGAGCATCTGGGCGACCTTGGAGCGTTCGTAAGCGCGCTTCGGGACGTAGCCGCCTTCGCTCTGTAGGTCGGCGAAGTCGAGCTTCGCGGACTTCGCGGCGAAGCTGCCGGTGGTGACGATGCGCGCGTCCGGCGCCAGCACCGGCAGCAGCCGGGCGATCAGCGCGAAGTGGCCGAGGTGGTTGGTGCCGAACATCAGCTCGTGGCCGGCCGCGGTCTCGCGGCGGGGCGGGTGGTCGAGCAGCACCCCGGCGTTGCAGACGACGGCGTCGAGCTCACCGGTGTCGACGGTGGCGACTTGGGCCAGGTCGGCCAGGTCGAGCCGGACGTGCGTCACCACCGCCCCGGCGACCCGCGACCGGATCGACGCGATCGCGGCTTCCGCCTTCGCCGCGTCGCGGCTGCCGAGCACGACGTCCGCGCCCGCCGAAGCCAGCTGCTCCGCGGCGAAATACCCGATCCCCGCGTTGCCTCCGGTCACCAGCACCCGCATCGACGTCCCCTCCCCGTGCCAAGCTGTCCCGCATGGAGAACGCTACTGGCTACCGGCGGTCGGCCGGCTCGGCCCGCGGCGAGGCCCGGCGCCGGGAGCTGCTGGCGACGATCACCGACGACGTCGCCGAGAACGGTCTCGTCGACTTCTCGCTGCGGCGGGCGGCACGGTCGGCCGGGACGACGCACAAAGTGCTGCTCTACCACTTCGACGGCGTCGAAGACCTGCTGCGACAGGTGGTCTTTTCGTTGCGGGAGCGGCGGATCGGCAACGCGCTGGCGGCCGTCGCGGCGGAACCCTCGACACTGACCGACCGCGTGCGTGCCGCCTGGGTGAGCCTGCGCGACGAGGAGTCGGAGCTGCGCCGGGTGCTCGACCAGGCGATGGGCCTGGCGATGTACGACCCGGGCCGGTACGCGGCGCTCGGCCGCGGAGCGTCGCAGCAGTACCTCCCGACGCTGCTTTCGTTCTGTCCGGCGGACTGGCCCGAGCAGCGCAAGCACGAAGTCGCCTCGATGATCCTCGCCACCCTGCGCGGCTTCCTCGTCGACCTGCTGACCAGCGACGACGGCTCCGGCGCCGAGGCCGGGTTCGAGGCGCTGCTGCGCGCGGTGGCCCGGGAGGAAGCCGCGCACTGAGCCCTCGACAGTTTGCGAACCACGTGGTTCACTTCGAACCATGCAGATCGAGCTGACCGCGGGGACCGTCGAGTACACCGACACGGGTGGGCCGGGCCCGGTCGTGGTGTTCGTCCACGGCCTCCTGATGGACGGCTCGCTCTGGGACGGCCCGGTCGCCGCGCTGCCCGGTCACCGGTGCGTGGTCCCGGCGTTGCCGCTGGGCGCCCACCGCAAGCCGATGCGTCCTGGCGCCGACCTGTCGCTACCCGGGATCGCCCGGCTGCTGACGGAGTTCCTCGAAGGCCTCGACCTGCGCGAGGTGACCCTGGTCGGCGTCGACACCGGCGGCGCGCTGGTGCAGCTGCTCATGGCCGACCGCGTTGCGCGCGTCAGCCGGGTGGTGCTGGCTTCGTGCGACGCGTTCGACAACTTCCCGCCCGGGCTGACCGGAAAGACGTTGTTCCTGACCGGAAAGCTGTCACCAGGGCTGTTCGGCGTGTTCATGCAGCAGATGCGGCTGCGCGCGGTGCGCCGGCTGCCGATCGCGTTCGGCCGGCTCACCAAACGCGGTGACGCCGTCGCGGCACGCTGGATCCGGCCGTTGCTCGGCGACGCCGGCATCCGCCGCGACACGGTTCGCGTCCTGCGGGAGTTCGCCGCGGCGCCGGGAATCCTGGTGGCGGTGGCCGAGCGGCTGCCTGCGTTCGACCGGCCGGCGCTGGTGGTCTGGGCCCGCGAGGACCGCGTGATGCCGCCGGAGCACGGCGAACGGCTGACCGCGTTGCTGCCCAAGGGAAAACTGGCGCTGGTCGACGACAGCTACACGTTGCTGCCACTCGACCAGCCCGCGGAGTTCGCCCGGCTGGTCCAGGAGTTCACCACCGCGTGAGAGCGCTTTCAGATCCGGCTGAGCCCGTGCAGGATGCGTTCCATCAGTTCGAGGCTCGGCCGGTTCCCCGTACCCTTCCGGGCGGTGTGCACGGCGACGATCCCGCGGTCCGCCAGGTCCGACAGCAGGACCCGCGCCACCCCCAGCGGGATCCGGCGCCGCGCGGCGACCTCCGCGACCGACTGCGAAGTCCGGAGCAGCGCGCAGATCTCCGTCTCCTCCCGCGTGCTCCCCCGCACCACCGCCCGTCCCCGCTGCGTGATCGAGACGAGCGTCTCAACCGGCAGGTCCCGGGTCGGACGGGTGCGGCCATGAGTGCGGAAGTACGGACGGACCATCCCCGCTCCGCCTTCTTCGAGCACGGACCCCCAGTGCACAGCCAGCTCCTCACGGCGATTAATCCTTGTCGGCGATTATTTGACCGGGTGATCGACTCACCCGCAATCGACCGGACGGAGTAGTGCCGGAAAAACCGCTGATCAACGCCCCGGCGGCGGCGCAGTACTACCCCGAAGTACCAGGTGTGTCCCGACAATCGCGGGCGATGTCGCGATTTTTCCGCCGGACAACCTCGCGCGCAGCAGCCGTCCGGCCCGCTCCCCGAGCTCCGCCACCGGCTGCGCCACGGTGCTCAGTTCGAGCAGATCGGCGAGGTCGTGGTCGTCGAAGCCGACCACCGAGACGTCCGACGGCACCCGCAGCCCGGCCCGGCGCAGCGTCCGCAGCGCCCCGAACGCCATTTCGTCGGACGCCGCGAACACCGCGGTCGGCCGGCGGGGCAGGCCGAGCAGCGTCCCCATCGCCCGCTCCCCGCCCGCGACGGTGAAGCCGCCACCGGTCTCGAACGCGGGGTCCGGCTCGCGGCCGTCCTCCCGGCACACCGCGTGGTAGACCTCGCGGTAGGCCGCGAGCCGCCGCAACGGCGTCGTGAAGCCGAGCGGGACGGGCTCGTCCTCGCCGATGAACGCGATTTCGCGGTGCCCGAGCTGGACCAGGTGCCGCATCGCGGCCGCGGCGGCGGCGTGGTCGTCGATGCCGACCGAGTCCGCGCCGGGTTCCTCGGTGCCGACCGTGACGAGCGGGGTGCCGAGCCCCAGCAGCAGCTCGCGTTCGGAAGCCGCCAGGGGCAGGGAGAGCACGAGCACGGCGTCGACCCGGCGGCGCAGCGGCAGGTCGGCGAAGAACCGCACGCGGCCCGCGTCGTCGCCGAGGTTGTAGAGCAGCAGGCTGATCCCGGCCTCGCGCAGCACCCGCTCGACGCCGGAGATGAGGCGCGAGAAGTACCAGCGGTCGACGTAGGGGACGAGCACGCCGACCGTCCCGGTGCGGCCGGTGGCCAGGCTCGACGCCGCGGGCGAGATCGCGTAGCCCAGCTGCGCGGCGGCCGCCAGCACCCGGGTCCGCGTGCGCTCGGCGACGCCCGGCACCCCGCGCAGCGCCCGCGACACGGTGGCCGCCGAGACCCCGGCGACCCGGGCGACGTCGTCGAGCTTGTCCGGCATGCCCCGCCCCCTTCGCTGCAAGCGCTTGCAACCATCCGAGTTGCCACCATTGACACCTACCTTGATCAAGGCTAATCATCGATGCAAGCGCTTGCAATCGCGCGTCGCCTGTCCGATAAGGAGGCCGACATGCGCCAGCTCCTCCCCCTCACGGCCGCGGCCGTGCTGGCCGGCACCGCGCTCGTCGCGTGCTCCTCGGCCGCCGGGCTGACGATCAACCTGTACATCTCGCCGGAGGACCACCTGCAGACGGTGGTCGACCGCTGCACCGCGGCCGCCGCGGGCAAGTACAAGATCGTCTACAACAAACTGCCGCGCGGCGCGGACGGCCAGCGCGAGCAGATGGTCCGCCGGCTCGCCGCGGGCGACGCGTCCCTGGACGTGCTCGGCCTCGACGTCACGTGGGTGCCGGAGTTCGCCGAAGCGGGCTGGGCCGAGGAATGGACCGGCGCGAACGCGGCCGCGGCCACCCGGGACGTGCTGCCCGGTCCGCTCGCCACGGCCAAGTGGAACGGGAAGCTCTACGGCGCCACCAAGAACACCAACGTCCAGCTGCTCTGGTACGACGACCGGATCACGCCGTCGCCGCCGAAGACGTTCGACGAGCTGATGACGCAGGCGGAACAGCTGAAGGCGGCCGGGAAGCCGTACCAGGTGCTGTTCACCGGCGCGCAGTACGAGGGCCTGGTCGTCTTCTACAACACGCTGGTCGCCTCGGCGGGCGGGCACATCCTGTCCGACGACGGCCGTTCGGTCGTGATGGACGACGGCGCGGTGCGCGCGCTGGAGCTCCTCAAGCGGCTCACCACCGCGGGGATCACCGACCCGTCGCTGACGAACCAGAAGGAGGACGAGATCCGCCAGGCGTTCCAGCGCGGGCAGGCGGCGACCGAGCTGAACTGGCCGTTCGTCTACGCCTCCTACGCCAAGGAAAAGCGGCAGGACCTCAGCCACTTCAAGTGGACGCGCTACCCGTCGGTGACCGCGGGCCAGCCGAGCCGGGTGACCATCGGCGGCTTCAACCTCGCGGTCAGCACGTACTCCCAGCACAAGCCCGAAGCGTTCGAAGCGGCGCTGTGCCTGCGGAACGCGGCGAGCCAGAAGTACCAGGCGCTGGTCGACGGTATCCCGCCGAGCATCGCGACGATCTACCGCGACACCAGCCCGCTCGACGCGGCGAAACCGGCCGACGCCAAGGAAAACCCGACGATGGCCGACCAGTACCCGATGAAGGACGACATCCGGGCCGCGCTGACGGACGCGGCGGTCCGCCCGCTGACCCCGGCGTACCAAAACCTGTCGACGGTGATGTCGAAGGTCCTTTCCCCGCCGGCGGAGATCGACGTCCAGGCGACGGCGAAGGAACTGCGCGAGCGCTTGGCCGACGCCCTGGATTCGCGGGGCATCATCCCCTAGCGAGCCGCGCTTCGATGCCGTCGAGGAGGAAGTCGAGGCCCAGCCGGAAGGTCTCGTCGGCGTCGAGGTGGACGGCGTCGTGGATGACCGTGGACAGCGCGGGGTAGCGACCGGTGGCCAGGGTCCGCTGCAGGTACGGGCCGTAGGACCGCTGCCACTGTTCCCGGTCCATCCCGGAACTGCGCTCGGCGCGGCGTTCGGCGGTCTCGCGGCGCACCGCACCGATCACGTACGCGTCGACCGCGGAGACGACCGGCATGACGTCGTCCACGCTGACGCCGTCCAGCGCGGCCACCACCGCCTCGCCCTTGGCCAGCGCGTTCGGCCCGAGCGCGGGCCGTCCGCCGATCAGGTCGGCGAACCATTCGTGGCGGCGGACGGCCTGCCGGGTGGCTTCGGCCAGCGAGAGCAGCACTTCGCGCCACCCGTCCCCGGCCGGCCGGATCCCGCCGTGGACCGCGTCGGCCATCAGGTCGAGCAGCTCTTCCTTGGTGGCGATGTAGCCGTACAGCCGCATCGGCCCGACGTCCAGCTCCGCGGCGACCTTGCGCAGCGAAACCGCCACGAGGCCGTCCGCGTCGGCCAGCCGGACCGCCGCCCGGACGATCAATTCCCTGCTCAGCGGGGCCGGCACCGGCCGATCCGGCGGCTCCGGCCGCTCCCACACCACCATGCCGCGGACAATACAACGCCTTCTGCGATACAGTGTATCGATCGATACGGTGCATCGGAGGAAGCCATGACCATCGCCATCGTCGGAGCGGGCCTGGGCGGCCTGGCCCTGGCCCGGGTGCTGCACGTGAACGGCGTCGAGGCCGTCGTGTACGAGCGGGAGTCGTCGCGCGAAGCCCGCGGCCAGGGCGGGATGCTGGACATCCACTCCGGGCAGCGGGCGCTGCGCGAGGCCGGCCTGATCGACGAGTTCTTCGCCATCGCCCGCGGCGAAGGCCAGGACATGCGCCTGCTCGAGCCGGACGGCACGCTGCTGCTCCAGGAGGACACACCGGACGACGCACCGCTCCTGCGTCCCGAGGTCGACCGCGCCGACCTGCGCGACCTGCTGCTGGACTCCCTCCCCGCCGGCACGGTCCGCTGGGGGCACGCGTACGCGTCCGCCGGCGACGGCGTCGTGCACTTCACCGACGGGAGCAGCGCGGAGTACGACCTGCTGGTCGGCGCGGACGGTGCCCAGTCCCGCGTCCGCGCCCTGCTTACCGACGCCCGCCCGGTGCACATCGGCCAGAACACCGTCGAGCTCGGCATCCCCGACATCGACCGCACCCACCCGGACCTGGCGGCCATGGTGGGCCGCGGCAACTACTGGGTGTTCGGCAAGGGCATTTCCCTGGCGGCCCAGCGCAACGGCGACAGCCGCGTCCGCATCGGCCTCAGCTTCTACAACACGGGCGAAGACTGGCTGGCGACGAGCGGAATCCCGCTCGACGACCCGGCCGCCGCCCGCGCCCGCCTGATCGAACTCCTCCCCGGCTGGGCCCCGGGCATCACAGCGCTGATCGAGGCCTGCGACGACACTGTGCTCCCCCGCACGATCACGACCCTCCCCCCGGGCCTGACCTGGCCGCCGCGCCCGGACGTGACGTTGATCGGCGACGCGGCCCACCTGATGCCCCCGGTGGGCGAGGGAGCGAACATGGCACTGCTGGACGGCGCGGCGCTGGGCCTCGCACTGGCCGAACAGCCGGACATCCCTTCGGCGATCGGGAAGTACGAGCGGGAGATGTACGAACGCACGGGCAAGGCGGCCGAGATGTCGGCGCGGATGCAGGAACTGCTGATGTCCCCGGACGCGAGCCGCCGGTTGCTGGAGTTCTTCCAGCCGAGCTGAGGTTTCAGAGGCGGATCGGTTTCTTGTTCATGAACTATCCAGGCGGTCAGTGGACCTGGGGGCGTTCTTGGGCACACTGCCTCTGACCTGCTCTTTTGCGTCTGTTGGGTCCGGTCGCGTCCGGGCCTGTTTGGACGTCTGACGGCCTGTAGACGGCCTGGCTCCTCGCTGCCCCTGTGCCCATCTGGCCTGGTGGCAGCCCTCCCCCGTCTTCCTCGTCCCCGCTGCGGTTAGCGCCGGAGGGCCGGTGTCAAGGGTGGGCGCTTGCGTCCATCGCGCAGCGACGCCGTAGGCGCCCTTGATGGCGGTCGGCCGGTGTTAAACGATCGCTGACGAGGGAGCGGTCACCAGATCTTGGCTTGCTCTGGCGTAACGCTGATCGACTCGGCGACGTCCCTGGGCGTATGGGGACGAGTGGATCAACCAGTTCGCGGCGGCGCGCCTACGCGGCCGGCCCTCCGGCGGGCCGCCCCGCGACCGGCGGCCGGAGCGGAGCGGCAGGCCGTCCGTGTCGCATGAGGGCGGGCCCGCCGCACGGGTGGTGACGTGCGCGCCGCCGTCGGCGGCGCGTCTTGATCCCATAGAGCTGAATTCGGCAACGAGTTCAGAGGACTTCCGGCTCTTGACCACCAAAGGATCTCTTTATTAGCTCATTCGAGGCCTTCCTCCAAAGGTCTTCAATTCGCTCCGGGCGCGGCGGCCTCAATTTCTTCTCAACAAGGATGTAATCCCGAAGGCTTGATCGCCACAAACTAGCATTTCGCTTCTGCTCAAGAAGCTCCGCAAGCCCAGGTCCTCCGGCCTCTTGAACACCTTCGACAATCTCAAGCTCGATAACATCGACAATCTCTAGCGGAGCTACATCGTCGCCCGCAAGAAGTCCGGCATCTTCTACATACTTGCGAACCAGGGTAAGAGATATTGGGTTTACCGGGAAACCTTCAGTCGTAACAAGCAACGGATAGAAAGTCCGCTTCGTGTCAACCTTGAATCCCGTGAGTTTTTGCTCATCATGCCGAAGACTCCTGATGGTCGAGTCAATCTGCTCAACCTCACCCACCAGCTTCATGAGGTCTTCTACTACGGCTTGATCAGAAACACCGTAGACCGATTCTCTCTTAAGCTGGGAGGTGGTCACCTCGACCACGACCCACGAGGTGCCATAGTCAATAGCGGCATCGGCAACTTTGACACCCTTAGCGGAGTACGCTTGCTTCAGATGCTCATCATGATAGACGCGCTGTAGCCCCTCCAGACTCGAAGCAAGACTATCCAGGACTTCGGCTACATATCTCTCTGACAACCGCCGCAACGACTGCACCAGCTTATCAGCCAAAGCCTTGTGCTGCTTGGACCTTGCGTTGAACTTGATATCGAATACAGGCAGCCATCCAAAGAATCGCGGCAACAACAAAGTGCTGTCAATGACAACAATACTTCCATTCCACAGCTTCACCACAGGGTAGCGACTAAGCGATCCGAAAGACCAAGTAGTTGAGGCACGGGCAATTTCCCCCAGAATCTCGCCGCGCAGCCCAGGTATATCGATTGCCATAAAGTCAAGTACTTTTTGAAGACGAGCATCTTCCCAGGGTATCCCCTTTAGATAGGCAACATCGAGAACCGGTTTCTCGTTCACGCAGGAACTAAAGAGAACCAGGCCGATCGCAAGGACATCACGTAATTCAATTCCAACGATTTCGCGATATCCCTCTTCCAGATTTAGGACTTCAGGATGGGTGTCACTCTCAGTAGACATTTGCAACCACATCCTGTAGAACCGCGCAAGTATGTTGACTTCATCAATACCAGAGTTGAACAGTTGATTCGAGATCATCTCGCGACCTAATCCACCCGGGACGTCGTCTATGATCTGACCTTCTTCCAGATCCACCGAATCGTTATCAAGGTAGGCATTGATAACTAGCGAAGCTGCAATGAAGTTCCCCGGCGTGACCCCAGGAAGAAGTGAGTCACCACTGAATCGCATTGAACACTGTATAAGTGCATAGAGCGCCTGAGGGACCACCAAACCCCTAGAAGGATCTCGCAGAAGGTTTAGAACCCTGGTCTTAGTAGGCTCGGAAAACCACATACTTGCAAATCGCTTGTCGACCTGGTTTCGCTTCGCTCCAGGCTTCCTGAAAACCGCCAAGATTGCTGCCACGTTGACAATAATCATTTCGACGGTCAGCCGCCTCACTTGTTCGTGCAAAAATGCAACGGGTGGCGTATAGCCGAATATTTCATCCGGATCCAAGTACGTCAACACTTGATCAAGGGGCGCTGGGAGCTGCGCCATATATTCGGGGATTATGAGTCCGCTTTGAACGAGTCGCCATCGCGACCCCAAGACCTGAACCGCCGTTCCTCGAAAGTATATGTTGTCCTCAGAGAGGGTGGTCAACATGCCTTCGTTACCCAAGCCCGGCGGTTCTCCCCCAGAAAAGAAGCCATCCAAGCCGTGCTGCCCAGCGTTGGACGCTGCCGACGCATCATGTCCAGTCAGCAGGTGATCCGACAAGTTGAGGTTAAGCACCTGGCGAACCCTGTGCGTCCACGACTCCGTACCCATGCATGACAGTCGTCAGCAGCCCACGAGTTGTTACCGTCGGAACTCAACGCAACGATTAAATACAGTGAAAACCAACAACTAAGAGAATTGGGCTTGACCCTTTTTGGTCATAGAATGTTCGATTCGTAGTCGAATTGAAGGATGGATGGAAAGCTTGTCCATACTTCCCGGAGTAACCCAAAGAACCTCGGAGCTTTCACTGCTTGTCCTTAGAGTTCCGGAGACCCAGGAAGCGCGGAAACAGATGGAGAACTCCTGGCGAACTTCACCATCGTCATAGGCGATGACATGTTCAGGATCCGAATACACACCGATCACCTCCGACACCTCGCACTCAATACCTGTCTCCTCGCGGACCTCTCGAACTACTGCCTGAGCTAGAGTTTCGCCGAGCTCCAACTGTCCGCCTGGGATCGAGTACAGGTTGTTGTCTGTGCGCCTGATCATCAGGATCCGGCCGTGATCATCTTGAATGAAGGCCGAGACCGCCACTGCGATGCTGTTCGCCTTTGGGGCATTAGGGTCTTTGTAGTAGTCAACGCGGGTCATGCTGCCTCCTAGAAGGTGGCTGGCTTGGCAAGGTTCCAGACTGACTCAAAGCTCTCCGAGTACGTCTCGAAGAGGTCCCCGGCGGAGAGCCGCCGCAGGTGGAGGGATGGGGCGTGGGCCCCCTGGAACCCGTACACGTGCGTATTGATGATCATTTCGTCGTCGAATCGGAAGATCGAGTTGTACAGCGTCGTGTTATGGAACCGCATCTCGACGCCATCGACGCCGATCAGCGGCCGGTAGAACGCCAAGGCGTTGCGGATACGCGCCGGAAGCGTCCCGTCGCCGAGCTGCTCCTCCTCGCCGCGTAGCGCGACGCTGTCGCCCTCCGGGTCACCGAAGGCCAGCCGGATCTTCGCGCCGGCGGCGGCCTTGGCCGTCAGGTCCTTGATGAAGCGCGGGCGCTCGACCAGGAACAGCGCAGCGTGCACCAGTACCTCAACGGTCTCCGACGCCTCCTTGATCAGCCGGTCCCAAAGCTCGACCGGGATGGCGTTGCGGTGCGGGAATACCCGCACAACCTCGGCGGCCGCCGTCTCGGCCTTGCGCTCCGGCGCGACCGAGTCTGGCCACAGGTACGTCTCTGACTCGCGCGCCATCGCCGCGATCTTGTGCCGGTGCTTCGGGTACGGCAGGCGCCCCTTCGTGATCCAACGTTCAACGGTCTTCTGATCGACGCCGACAGCCTTGGCGACCTGTTCCAAGGTCAGGCCGTTGCGTAGTAGCGCGTCACGCAGGCGTTCGTTCGGCATCAGCACCCCTTGGGACTTTTAGGGACGTCTTCGACCGTACCAGGGACGTCCCGAGATGTCCCGCCACGTGGTGATCATGTCCCACCTTTTGCCGGAGATTGGAGGTCAGATTGCCGGGGTCCGCCCGGCGGCGAAGAGAGGAAGGCAGGCATGACGACTCGAAGCGTGTCGCGTGGTGGGGGAACACGGGCACTCGACCGGCTTGCGGCGTAGGCGCGACCGGCATGCGTGACACGGTCCAGATCCACGTCACGGCAGACCTCCCCATCCGGGTCCGCGCCCTCGCCTATGCGAACCGAGCGGAGATCCGGTTCGGCAAGGCGTTCCCGGTGGTCCTCCTCGTGGATTCGGACGCCATTGCGGTGCTGAGCAAGGAACTCGAAGAGGTGCGAGCCGCACTCAACTCGACGACACGAGTCGACGACCAGGCGCCGGAAGTAACTGACTGAGAAGCAAGATCCAGGGAGCTAACAAGATGGCTATCGCCAAGGGTTTCAGGTTCGAAATTGCGTTTGACCAGGCCTTCCCTCAAGGGCTCGTCATGATCGGAGAGGTCACGGCGGACACCGAGTACCAGTCTCGGGAGGACCGGACGGCAGGTCGCCCGGCGCGTCAGCGGGTGGACGAGGTGACAGGTAAGCGTCAGTGGAAGGCGACGGTCACCGACCCGGACGAGACGAAGGCGAAGCGCGCTTCGTTCGAGATCACGTTGCTGGCCGACGTCCAGCCAGTCCCGGCCACCTCGGAAGCGCTGCCCGGGATGCGTCCGATCGAGCTGGAGGGGCTGACGGCCGAGCCGAAGGTGGCTGGCCAGGGTGAGTTCAAGTACCAGTCCTACGCCTTCCGGGCGACCGGCTTCAAGGCGGCCGGAAGTGGTTCGAAGTCGGCGCGCTCCGCCACGGCTGGCGAAGCTGCGACCAAGGCGGCGTGAGCGGGATGAACGCGTCCGGGCCGGTTCGCGATGCTGCGGCGTTCAACGAGCTGGTCCGGGCGTGGGAATCGGCGTACCACGACTACATGGCGGCGTGGGAGCACGGCACACGGGTCTTCTCGCCGGGCGCCTCGCTCAACGCGTCGAATGCAGCGGGGCGGGTATCGCGGGCGTGGCATGAGTTGGCACGGTTGCGTGGCCTGCCGTGGTGGTGCGTCGCGGCTCTGGAGTCGGCGCCGAAGGGTTCGCCGAGCTGGCACGGGATTGGGCGAGTAAGGCAGACGGTGATGAGGCTTCGAGTCGACGGGTTCGGCGTGACGTGGACAGTGGAGCCACGGGACTCGGTGACGGTGGAGGAGACCGGCCCGCATCCGGCTAGTCCCCCGATGCTCGTCGTGACGGGAGAAACCGTGGTTTCCCTCGCGGTGCCGGAGGACCCGGACCAGTGGCCGACATGCGTGGCGTTCCTTCTCCGGCTACGCGACGGGGTGGACGACCTGGCGGCGCTGCTGACGGCTCGCGTGGCGGTGCCGGGCGGTCGTGATGGGGACGGCGACCGTGAAGGCTAGTGCGCCTCGGACATTGCAGGAGGCGCACGAAGATTCGTATGCGCGGATGCCGGGACGCGACGCGCCCGTGTCGGCGTGGGTGGCGTTTCGGCGGGCGAACGCTCGGATGTACCGAGCCGTGGCCGATCTCGACCGTGGACACCACCACGAAGCGCTCTACTGGTCCGACCGGGAGCGGCGCGAAGTGGAGACCCTGACCAAGAAGCCAGAGTGGAAATCGGACTACGGACGAGAGGGAGTAGCTCCCACAGACGCCCCCATTGCTCCTGCGGCACGCCTGAGCGAGGAACAGCTTCCGCCCCTGCCGGACGTCGAATTCGGTGCGTACCTCCGAGCAGCACGGGAACGGGAGTCGTTGAGCCTCACGGCCGTTGCGGCGCGCGCGAAGGTCGGAAAGTCGACCTTACAAGCGATCGAGACGGGATCGCGTCGCCCAGGGTCACTACAGGTGATCGCCGCGCTCGCTGACGCGCTGGGTGAGGATCGTGTCGTACTGGCACTGCTGGCCTTGCGCGGACACACGGACGCAGCTGGACAGTAGCAAACTTCCAAAGAACTGAATATCGAGAATTTCGCACGTGGGGACGTGCGACGGATAAACGCGTCCTCACGTGCTTCAAACGACCCTTAAGAACGCAGAACCGGTTCCCTGGCTACCAACCTTTTCGCCGGTTCTGCGTCTGTCCACTGGAGAAGTGAACAATGCGAACGATAAATGATGACAACCAACACCAGTCAACCGGGGTCACCCGGATGCGCTGCGCGGAATGCAAGAAGTTCGCGCGCCTGCTGCCCGGAGAGACCAAGTGCGCCCCGTGCCTGGGGATGCTGCCGCTGGTGCTCCGCACTGCTGATGTGCGGGGTGGTCGCTGATGGACGCGCACGGCGTGATGACGCTGATGACGGTCGGCGGCGGCCTGGCCGTGCTGCTGTGGGTGTTAGCGAAGATCGGGCGTGCGCTGGCCGGCCTCGCGGAGATGCTGGCCGCGCTCGCCGTCGTCGGGATGGTGCTCTGGGGCCTGGCGCGCGCGGTCGGCTGGGTTGTTCGGCAACTCGTGACGCACTGGCGAACCTGCCTCACCCTCGTCGCGGCGTGGGCCTGGTGCCGGTGGCTCGGCGGGCTCTCGCTCCTTGTCACCCTCGTCGTGCTCGGCCTGGTGCAGCTCGTGTGGTGGCGGCTGGACGCGGTGAGCTATGACCAGTGGTGCGGGCGGTGGCTGCGGTCGTGGTGGCTGCGCTGGGCGCTCTACGGCCGGAAGCTGGCCGGCTGGTTGACCGCGTGTGGCCTGGTGGTCCGGGACGCGTCGGTGCCGGTCGAGGTCACGGTGTCCCTGGTCGGTCGTCGACGGGGCCGGAACACGGTCTCCCGCAGTCAGGACCGCTCGGTCGCCGCGGTGCCTGCGCTACTGTCGGTCCGGTCCGGGCCCTCGTGGGATGAGGTCCGGGTGCGGCTGGTGCCGGGGCAGAAGCCGGAGGACTTCGACGACGGGGCCCGCGCGCTGGCGGTCGCTCGGAAGGTCACCCGCTGCCAGATCCGGGAACTCGAGCCCGACGTGGTGTCGATCGACTTCATGCGCCGGGACCTCCTCGCCTCACCGGTGACGTGCCTGCCGGTGCCGGACCTCGTCGCGGTGGACGGCACCGGGGTGGACTTGCGGGCGGTGTTCGCCGGGTCGACCGAGTACGGCAAGCCTTGGCGGCTCCCGCTCGTCGGTACCGGCGCTCACACCCTGGTCGCCGGGGCCACCGGGTCGGGCAAGAACTCGGTGATGTGGTGCCCGCTGGTCGCGGCGGCTACGGCGATCCGGGCCGGTCTGGTGCGGGTCTCCGGGATCGATCCGAAGGCGATGGAGCTGTCCTACGGGCGCGGGATCTTCGCCCGCTACGGCCAGAGCGGGCAGGAAGCAGTGCAGGTCCTTGACGCGCTCCTGGATGAGTTGGAGACGCGCAAGCGTGAGTTCGCCGGGCACACCCGGCAGGTCCCGATCTCGACGGACTACCCGGTGGAGCTGCTGGAGTTCGACGAGATCGGCGCGCTGACCAAGTACACCGACCGCAAGACCCGCGACGCCATCGTGGAGAAGGTGGCGATCCTGACCACCCAAGGCCGGGCCCTCGGCTTCACCGTCCGGGGCTACGTGCAGGAACCGACGAAGGACACGGTGCCGGTGCGGGAGCTGCTGCCCCGGCGGATCGCGATGCGGCTGACCTCGAAGACGCAGGTCCCGATGGTCCTCGGGGACGGCGCGTACGAGCGTGGCGCGTGGGCGAACCGCATCCTGGAATCGGCGGCCGGTGTCGGCTACGTGTGGGGCGAAGGCATCCGCGAACCGCTGCGGGTGCGGGCCGGGTGGGTGCCCGATCACACGATCAAGCAACTGGAGCACTACGTCACCAACGGCGGCGCCCAGGTGATCAGCCTCGCCGATCGACGCACGGGCGAAGGGAGGTCGGCATGACCACCACCAGCGAAAACCCGCAGGCCCCGGCGGTGCCAGCCACCCCGATCGAGCGAATCCGCGGTGCCCTCTCCGCCGACGTCGTCAAGGCCACGGCGGAGAAGCACGGCGTGTGTACCCGGCCGTTCACGATGGAAGTCGGCGACACCGAAACCGGCGAAGTCCGCTACGTCCCAGTCCCCTGCGGGTCCACCGTTGAGTCGGTGTGCCTGCCCTGCGCTCGGAAGGCAAAGGCACTTCGGCAAGCCCAGTGCCGCGAGGGCTGGCACCTGACCGAAGAGCCGGTGATCACCCGCGAGAAGCCCTCGGAGACCCAAACCGAGCTGCTGACCTATCGGGCCGACCTGGCGGCGCACTACCGCGACGTGGTCGCCGCCGGAGACGATACAGAGGCGGAAGAGCTGCGGGCAGAAGTCGCCAGCGTGGACGCGGAGCTGAGGGCCTCAGGCATGACCGGTCGCCTGCCCGCCCTGGACGTGCCGGACCGGAAGGCGGTCAAGCGGTCGACCAAGCGGCGGCAGGATGCTCCGAACCTGCCTCGGCGCAAGGTCGCGAAGACGACGGTGGGGCGGGAGTTCGCAGGGAAGTTCCGGCCGTCGATGTTCGTCACGCTGACCTGCGACACCTACGGCCGCGTCCGGTCTGACGGCTCGCCGGTCGACCCGGCGTCGTATGACTACCGGCGGGCAGCTCGGGATGCGGTGCACTTCGCGGCGCTGGTGGATCGGTGGTGGCAGAACCTGCGCCGGGTCGTCGGCTGGGACGTGCAGTACTTCGCCACGGTCGAGCCGCAGCGACGGGCGGCACCGCATCTGCACACGGCGTTGCGGGGCGCGATCTCGCACGAAACCATCCGGCTCGTCACCGAAGCCACCTACCACCAGGTGTGGTGGCCAGCTCATGAAGAACTGGTCTACACGGACCGGAACCCGTTGTGGGATCCCGATTCCCGTTCCTTTGTGGATCCGGAGACCCGGGAGCCGTTGACGGCGTGGGATGACGCGGTGGCTGCCGTGGAGGAACCGGCTCATGTCGTGCGGTTCGGCACGCAGGTGCACTCGAAGGGCATCCTCGGCGGGACGGAGGAGGCCGGGCGGCACATCGGCTACCTGACCAAGTACCTGACGAAGTCGACCGGTGAGGTCGTCGATGCGGACACGGCCGGCCAGCGGGATCACCACGACATGCTTCATGCCCACCTGGCCGTGACGCCGTGCTCGCCGCGCTGCGCGGTGTGGCTGCTGTATGGCATCAACCCGAAGGGGGCGAACGGGAAGACGGTGCCAGGGCACTGCAGAGGCCGGGCGCATCGCCGGACAACCCTCGGGCTACCGGGGCGGCGAGTCCTCGTGTCGCGCAAGTGGTCCGGCAAGACGGTGGCCGACCACAAGGCCGACCGCCGGGGGTTCGTGCTCTCGGCGTTGGCGGCGGTCGGGATCAGCAAGCCGGAACCGGCCCCGGATCGGTTCGTATGGCGCAAAGTCGAGCCCGGCGACACCCACTGCCCGCCACGGGACCAACTGGTCATGCGTGCCATCTCGGAGCGGATCACGTGGAAGGCCGAGTACGACCTAGCGCTACTCGCGGCCGGACCACCGGGCGAAGTTACTTCGGCAACTCCATCTCTGGCGGCCTGAGGGGGCAGACATGAGTGCACGGATCAAGGTGGTGAGCATCGAGGGCCTGTGGACGCCTGAGGACTTGGCCACCTTCCTCGGGATACCCGAGAAGACCCTGCGGGACTGGCGTTTCAAGAGCTACGGCCCGGCGTGGATTCGGATGGGCAAACACGTCCGGTACGCCCCCGAAACGGTACGAGCTTGGATCGACCAGCTCAGCCATGACGGCGCCGCATAGGAGGTCCCAGCTACGACACCCCATGCCCGATCAACCTCGGGCATGGGGTTAAGCCGCATCAAAACCCAACCAGGATAGGAGAAAGCGATGAAAGGACACGTGCAAGATCGATGGTGGCGGCAGAAGAAAGACGAGACGGGTAAGCCGGTCTTCAACGCCAAGGGGCACCCTGTCCGAGAGAAGACCGAACTGTTCGGCAAGGGCGACCGGTACAAGGTCCGCTACTACGACCCCGAAGGCAACGAACGGAGCAAGTCCTTTCCGGACAAGCAACTTACAAAGGCCAAGACCTTCCTGACCAAGATGCAACACGATGTGCTCGCCGGTGAGTACATCTCGACTGAGTCCGGTGAAGAGAAGTTCCGCGACTACACGGCCCAGTGGCGCAAGGGCCAGTCCGCCGACGCGGGGACCCGGCAGACGGTGAGCAACCACCTCAAGACCGGGATCTTCCCGTTCCTCGGGGACAAGCCGCTCAAGGTGGCAGCGAAGACCGACACCATTCGTGACTGGCTCGACTGGTTGGAACGGCCGAAGAGTGAAGGCGGTCGCGGCCTGATGGCGTCCACGCGGGCGGTGCTCTTCGACACCGTGTCCGCCATCCTCCAGGCGGCCTACGACGACAAGAAGATCCGGGCGAACCCGTGCCGAGCGAAGAGCGTCAAGCGACCCAAGCCCGTCCAGCGGAAGGTCATCCCGTGGCCGGACAGCCGAGTCCGCGCCGTCCGGCTCGCTCTGCCCGCCGAGTACACCGTCACAGTGCCGCTCGGGGCCGGACTCGGGCTGCGGCAGATGGAGATCTTTGGGTTCAGTCCGGACGACGTCGACCGCGACGAGATGATCGTCAACGTTCAGCGTCAGATCCGGTGGATCGGCACTCAGCCGGTGTTCTCGCCTCCGAAGGGCGGCAAGACCCGTGTGGTGCCGCTCGGACAGGGCGTGCTCGATGACATCGACGACTACATGGCCACCTTCGAGCCGGTCACGCTGACACTCCCCTGGCTCGAACCGGGTGGACGGCCGGAGACCGTGCGCGTGTTGATCGGCCGGACGACGAAGCGCAGCGTCTACGCGAGGCAACCGATCAGGAACGTGATCAAGGGCGCCAACTTCGCGTACCACGTCTGGCGGCCGGCCTTCGCGAGCGCGGGGCTCGACTACGTCGAACGCCGAGACGGGATGCACGCGATGCGGCACTTCTTCGCGTCCACGATGCTCGCCAACGGTGTGTCGATCAAGGAGGTCGCCGAGTACCTGGGTCACCACGACCCCGGCTACACGCTCCGGATCTACACCCACCTCGTCCCGTCGAGCCACAAGCGGGCTCGCGCCGCGACCAACCGGGTGTTCAAGCCCCGCCGGCCGCAGCAGACGGCCCAGGATTCCGAGACGGCCTGACGACGGCCTGGCGGGACCAGAAGTAACAAAACAGCAGGTCAGAGGCGTATCGGTTTCTTGTTCATGAACTCCTCGATCCCCAGCGGCCCCAGCTCCCGGCCGATGCCCGAGCGTTTGATGCCGCCGAACGGGAGGTCTGCCTCCGAGCCGCCGGACTTGTTGATGTAGACCATTCCCGCGTCGATCGCGCGGGCGATGCGGGCCGCGCGGTTGCGGTCCGTGCTGAAGACGCTCGCGCCCAGTCCGAACGGGGTGTCGTTGGCCAGTGCGATCGCTTCCTCCTCCGTCTCCGCGCGGAACAGCAGGGCTACCGGGCCGAAGATTTCCTCGTGGTACGCCGCCATTTGCGGGGTTACGTCGGTCAGTACCGTCGCCTCCAGGTACGCGCCCGGGCCCGGGATGCGGTGGCCGCCCGCGCGCAGGGTTGCGCCCTCGGTGATGGCGCGTTCGACCTGGGCGGCCACCTCGTCCGCGGCGGCCGGTGAGGCCAGGGGCGGGAGTGTCGTCGCCGGGTCCGCCGGGTCGCCCGGGACGTAGTACGCCGCGACGCGCTTGGCGAACCGGTCGGCGAACTCCTCGTAGAGCTCGCCCAGCACGATGATGCGCTTCGGGGCGTTGCACGACTGGCCGCAGTTGCGCATCCGGGCGGTCGCGGTGACCTTGACCGTCTCGTCCAGGTCGTCGGTGTCCAGCACGATCAACGGGTCCGAGCCGCCGAGCTCGAGGACGCTCTTCTTGAGGTTCCGCCCGGCCTCCGCCGCGACCGAGATGCCGGCCTGCTCGCTGCCGGTCAGCGACACGCCTTGGATGCGCGGGTCGGCGAGCATCCACGGGACCTGCCGGCTCGACGCGAAGACGTTCACGTACACGTCTTCTGGCACGCCGGCGTCGCGCAGCACGCGCTCGATGGCGACCGCCGAGCGCGGGCAGATCGACGCGTGCTTGAGCAGGATCGTGTTGCCCAGCACCAGGTTCGGCGCGACGAACCGGGCGACCTGGTAGCACGGGAAGTTCCACGGCATGATGCCGAGCAGCGGCCCGATCGGCTCCTTCGTCAGCACGGCCTCGCCGCCGCGGATCGGCAGCGGCTCGTCGGCCAGCAGCTCCGGGCCGCACTCGCCGTAGTAGCGGAAGATGTCGACGACGACGCCGACCTCGCCGCGGCCTTCGTTGATCCGCTTCCCCATTTCGAGGGTCATGATCGCGGCGAGCTCGTCGGCGCGTTCGGCGAACAGCCCGGCGGCCCGGCGCACGATCGCGGCCCGCTCGGCGACGGGCCGCGCCCGCCAGCCCGCGTACCCGCGGTGCACCCGGCCGATGGCGGCGCGGACCTCCTCGTCGGTCGCGTTCAGGATCTCCTCGACCCGCTCACCCGTCGCGGGGTCGGTGACTGAGTACATGGCGGCCTCCGTATCCGACGCGTCTACTGGATACTGTATACACTATCGGACCACTGATCGACACCCGCGCGGCGGTACTCCCGCGCGCTTGATCGCCTATCGTTTTCCCATGACGCTGGAGCTCACCGGCGGCCCCGAATTCGACGCACTGGCAACGGAAAGCGCTCGCTGGACGCGCCACTACGCGGGCGGCGAAGTCACGTTCGGCTGTCCCGCGCGCACGCCGGAACGCACCCCGCGGGTCTGGAGCGGCCGCGGCCTCGGGCTGGCGGAAGCCGAGCTGCCCCGGTTCGCCCGCCAGCTGGCCCGCGCGATGAAGCACTGGACGTACTGGGAAGCGCGGGTGCCGGGCAGTCTCCAGTGCTGGTCCGCCGGCCGCTACGACGACGAAGACGGCTTCGTGTACTTCCTCGGACCGTGCACGCACGGTGATCCGTGGCCGGGGTACCGGCCGGCGCGGGCGTTCGCCATCGCGCTCCCCCACGTGCGCGGGCTGCGGATCCGGGTGGCCGCCTACCTGGCGATCCACTGACGCCGCCCCGATGACATGAAAGAGTCGTTCATGACGTCGGACGCGGTGAAAGAGTCGTTCACGGCAGTGCGACGCCGCCGGCTCCGCCAGGTCGTGCGAGCGGGGGCCGTCGCCGCCGTGGTCAGCGGTATACCGTCGACCGTGCACACCCTCGCCACCGGTGGCGACCTCCTCGCCGCCACCCGTGCCGCGGGCACCCTGATCCCCGGCAGGCGCGACCGGCCCGGCGCCGCCGCCGGGCTGGTCGCGCACCTGTTCATCGCCGCCGGGTGGACCGGCGTCCTCGCCGTCGCCCGCTGCCGCGGCGTCACCCGCGGTGCGGTGGCCGGGCTGGCGATCGCCGCACTGGACCTCGGCCTCGCCGCTCGGGCCTACCCCGCCGTGCGAATGCTTCCCCGCGCGCCGCAGCTGGCCGACCACCTGGTGTTCGGCGCCGTCGCGGGCGCCCTGCTCGACCGTCCGAAAAGGACGGATCAGGGCACGACCTCGACGACGTCACCCGGGTGCAAGGAGTTGTAGAACGTCACCGCGGCCGCGTGCGAAAGGTGCACGCACCCGTGGGACTTCGCCTTCAGGCTGCCCTGGTGGAAAGCGACCCCGGTGGTGGTGAAGAACACCGAATAGGGCATCGGCCCGTTGTACTGCTTGCTGTAGTGGTCGATGTCCTTGTACTGCACGTGGAACTTCCCGAGCGGGGTCGGGTACTTCGGCAACCCGACGGTGATCGGGACGCCACCGTAGGTGACGTTCCCGGCGCCGTCCGTCAGCCACGCCGTGTTCGAACTGCGCTGGACGCAGGCCTTCGCTTCGGCACTGCACGGCGTCGACGCCGCTTCGGCCGTTCCCGCGAACGCCACGGTCCCCGCCATCACGGCGACCCCGCCCAGTAGTGCGATCATCCTCCGGTTCATCGCGTGCCTCCCGTTGTCGTTCGGCTACAGGAGGTAAGGTGCCCCGTTTTTCGATCTTCGAACCACTCAGTTCCGCGGCTGGGAAAGCCCGAGGAATTCGGCCTGCTCGCGGTCGTACCGCTGGGTCAGGCCGTTTCCGTAGCGGTCCCACCAGTTCTGCGTGTGCCCGCCCTGGCGGGTGGTGGTGTCGCCGTAGATCTGGCGGTCGTACTCGACGCGGGCGTCGCGGAACTCCTGCTGGAACTGTTCCGGCGTGAGGCCCTGGACGTGCTGGATCGTCGTGTCGCTCAGGGTCCGCGAGCTGCGCACGATGTCGTCGCCGCCCATGTGGTTGAGGATCGCGCGCACCCCGCCGGCGCCGCGCATGTGCGCCCCGGACATGATCGCGGCCTGCGTGCCCGGATCGGTGAAGTTGAGCGCGCCCGCGGTGCGCGCGTTCGCCGTCATCAGGTCCGAGACGACGGCGCGTTCCTCGGCGCTGCCGATGCCGTACTGCTCGCGCGCGGCGATGATCCGGTCGTAGCCGTTGTGCATGTTCTGCCGGAAGCCGTACGCCTCCGGCACGCCGCCCTGCTCGCCGGTCGCGCCCTCCGAGCGCATGATCGAATCGACCACGCGCGGGTCCAGCTGCTGCGGCGCCGCCGCGGCCGCCGCTCCCCCGCCGCCGGCCTGGGCCTGGCCGCCGCCGTAGGCCTGCGCGACGTCGGAGTCGGCCGCGTTGTAGCCGTTCGCGGCCGTCTGGACGTTCTGGTTGACGTTCGTGATCAGGCTCAGGAACTTCTGCAGCGCGCTCCCCAGCGAGGAGTGCAGCGCCGAGTTCGCGGCGGCCACCCCGCTCCCGATCCCGGCGAACGACAACGCGTCGAGCACCAGGCTCTCCAGGTCACGGGTCACCGAATGGAAGGACGACCCGACTTCTTCGACCGCCTTGGCGACCGTCCCCATTTCCGTGGTTTCGGCGCGGTAGGCCCCGGCACTCATGGTCTGCTCCTTCCGGACACGGCTGTGCGGGTTCGAGAATTCCGCACCGCGTGGCACCGCCCAACGGCCGAATTACCCACTGCGGTACCGGCGGGAGTGCCCACTCGGACGCTAGATTGGGCAGATGACCAAACCCGACGACGACCCGAACGTCCTGGACGGCGAGATCGTCGACGAGACCCCCACCGCGGCGATCGCGGTGCCCTCGTCGCCGCTGCCGGAGCCGGACTACAGCCTGGGCGGCGTGCCCAGCTTCGACTTCGTGCGCGACAAGATCGAGAACCGGTACACGACGTCGGTCGGGGCCGCCGAGGTCGCCGGCCTCGGCACCGACACCACGGCCGAAACCCTCGACAAGCAGATCGCCGACCGCGACCAGGCGGCGAAGGACAGACTGGCCGCGATCCGCCGGTCGATGCGCGGCGAGTAGCGCTCAGCCGACCAGCTCGGTGTCGCAGCGGTTTGGCCCTGGCCGAGGCCGAAGCGGTGGAGCGCCGAGGAGCTGCACTTCGGCCGCTCGGCGGAGCGGCTGCGCGTCTCGACCGCGCAGGTCAGCCAGCCGATCCGGAAGCTCGAACGGCGGATCGGCGTGCCGCTGTTCACCGGACCAGCCGCCGCGTGGAGCTGACCGCGGTGGCCTCGTCGGCGACCTCCGGCGAGGTCGGCACCGCGCTGGAGCGCGCGATGGAGGCCGGCCGCGGGGTCACCGGCACGCTGCGGGTCGCGTTCCGCGACGCGGCGGGCGGGCAGCTCCTGGCCGTGTGGCCGAGCGCTTCCGGCAGCGGGAGCCGGGCTGCCGGGCCGAGTTTTGCGAGGTGCGGCCCGCCGAGGTCCTGCCCTGGCTGCGCGAGGGCGAGGTGGACGTGGTGCCGGCCGGGCTCCCGCTCGAGGCACCGGACCTGGTCACCGGCCCGGTGCTGGTGCGGGAGCCGCGCTTGTCGGCGGTCGCGGCGGGCCACCCGTTCCCGCGACGCGAGCCGGTGGTGACCGCGGACCTCGCGCGCGTTGCCGGACCCGTGGCTCGACGAACGCGCACCGGAAGCCTCAGTCGAGCCCTGGGCGGGCCTGCGGGAGCTGCTGACGGCCGGCGCCGGGGAGGGCGCGCTGCCGGTGGGGGCGCACATCCGGCGGTACCACCCGCGGCCGGACGTCGCTTACGTGCCGATCACCGACGCGCCCCGTGGGTGCGCGAGCCGGCGCGGAAGCCGCCACCCCGATCCCGTCAGGCGAGCAGCCAGCGCATCTCCGTCGGCTGGTAGGCCGCGATCGCCGCCAGCCGGTGGGAAAACACCGGTACCCGTCCCGCCAGGCCCGTCAGCCGGATCACCTTCTCCACCGCGCTGCCCGGGTTCGCGATCAGGCAGCCGGAAATCCCCCGCTCGTGGCACAGCTCGAACGCCCGCTGCAGACCGCGGATCCCGCGTGCCGAAAGGAATTCCAGCTGCCCGAGGTCGATCACCAGCCGGTGCGGTCCCGGCAGTTCGCAGAGGGTGGCCTCGATCACCGCCGTCCACTGGGTGACCGTGTCGATGTCGAGCCGGCCTCGCACTTCGACGACCAGTACGCCGCTGGTCCGTTCGGTGGCGATCCCGTCTTGGTCGCGCATCGCGCGCCTCCTCGGGGCCGCGTCGGAGGACGGCCCCGGACCATGGTCCCACCGCGGCCGGACCGCAGCGCGCCGAAGCGGAATACTGTTCCCGCATCGGTTTTTCCTTGGCGGACGGCCGAACCCCGGCACGACCGTCCGGGCTAATGTCCACTGTGGATAGTCAGCCGCACCAGCCACTCGCGCAGCAGCGACGCCTCGCTCGCGCTCAGTCCCGGCGGGGCCGCGTCGCCCAGCAGGGCGCCGAGCGTCGTCGCCGCGGCGGCGACGTCCGCGGACGGCTCCAGCTGCTCTTCGGCGAGGATGCCGGCCAGGACGCTTTCCCGGACGCGGACGGAGAACGCCAGGTCCGGGTAGAGCGACGGCCGGGTGATCATCGACAGCGCCACCCCCGCGTTGGCCGCCATCACCATCTGCGCGGCGAGCGGCGGCGGCACCTTCAGGCGTCCGGCGGCCGCGCAGCGCTCCAGCACCGCGAGCAGCAGTTCATGGGCCTCTGCGGCCGCGCCGGGCGGCGTCGAGAGGCCCGCGTACATCAGGCGGTAGTGGTGCGGGTGCCCCACGGCGAAGGCGACGTGGTTGTCCCACCCGTCCCGCAGGTCGCGCACCGGGTCCGGCGACGGTGCCGCCGCCCGCTTGCCGGCGAGGTACTGCTCGAACCCGTGGTCGACGACGGCGGCGAGCAGCCCGTCCTTGTCGCCGAACTGCCGGTACAACGCCGGCGCGCCGACCCCGGCGGCTTCGCAGACGGCCCGCGTCGAGACGTCCGCCGATCGCGAGAGCAGGTCGGCCGCCGCCGTCAGGATGCGCGTTCTCTGGTCCACGAAACCCGACGCTACCAGGCATTATCACTGTCATCAAGATTTTGGTAGCGCCGATCCGCATTCGGTGTTAGCGTTGCTTACGAAAGCACGTAACCGACGATACCGGAGGCATCACCATGCCGTTCGCCAACTTCAAGGTCCCCGCCGGCACCCTGACCGCCGAGCAGAAGGAGCAGCTCGTCACGCGCACCACCGACCTGTACGCCGAGATCTACGGCGACCGTGCCCGCGCGAACACGATGGTGCTGGTCGAGGAGGTCGCCGACGGCGGCTGGGGCATCGGCGGCGACGTGCTCACCCTCGCGAAGCTGCAGGCCGGCTGACGTCAGGCTTCCGTAACCCCCGCGTGGAATCATCGGCTGACCACCGAAGTTGTACAGGTGGCAGCACCACACGAGGAAAAGGAGTGACGCCGTGACCACGTCAACCGAAAGGGCCGTCCTGGCCGGCGGCTGCTTCTGGGGCATGCAGGAGCTGTTCCGCCGTCAGCCCGGGGTGATCTCGACCCGGGTCGGTTACAGCGGCGGCGACGTCCCGAACGCCACCTACCGCAACCACGGCACGCACGCCGAGGCCATCGAGGTGGTCTACGACCCCGCGCGGACCACGTTCCGCGACCTGCTCGAGTTCTTCTTCCAGGTGCACGACCCGACGACGAAGAACCGCCAGGGCAACGACATCGGCGTGAGCTACCGCTCGGCGATCTTCTTCGAGAACGACGAGCAGAAGCGGGTCGCCGAGGACACCATCGCCGACGTCGAGGCATCGGGGCTGTGGCCCGGCAAGGTCGTCACCGAAGTCAGCCCGGCCGGCGACTTCTGGGAGGCCGAGCCCGAGCACCAGGACTACCTGCAGCGCATTCCGAACGGGTACACCTGCCACTTCGTGCGCCCGGGCTGGAAGCTCCCGAAGCGCGAGAAGACCGCCTGACCGTCAGCAGCACCGAAAGGCCCCCACGCCGATCACGGCGTGGGGGCCTTTCGCCGTTCGGACGCGGAAAAGATCACCCGAACGGCGGTGATCCTCGATCAGTCCTGTGTGGACGGTCAACAATTTCGCCCACAAAGGCGTGAAATGTCCTTTTTGGGAAGTATTGCGTCCGGTAGATAAGACCGTACGTTAGTCGCTTGTTCACGAGCCTTCGGCGCCGGATCCTGATTTCCGCCAAGTAGCACCGTTTTCCCGTCCCCCGTTCTCGGCCCGGCCTGCACCGGGCCGGTTCGCCCTGCCCGGAGGAGATCCTTCGATGCACCTGAGACGTCCCATCGTCTTGGCCGCGAGCGGCGCGCTGATAGCCGCTATGTGCACGACCACCGCAGCCCAGGCCCAGCCCGCCACCCCGAACGCCACCGCGGACGCCCAGACCCTGGCCGTCAACGCGGCGGCCGGCCTGGTCGCCAGCAAGCCGGCCGCGCTGCACGCCAGCGCGGACGACGTTTTCCTCGCCCAGAAAGCGATTTCCTCGACCAACGGGCTCAAGTACGTCCCCTACGAGCGCAGCTACAAGGGCCTCCCGGTCGTCGGCGGCGACTTCGTCGTCGCGACCGACTCGACGGGCCAGGTGCTGGGCACCTCCGTCGCGCAGGACCAGACCATCAACCTCGCCACCACCACCGCCAAGGTCTCCAAGGCCGCGGCCGAGGTGACCGCCCGGCAGCAGCTGTCCGCCGTGGACAGCGTGAGCCCGGCCCAGCAGGTCGTCTACGCGCTCGGCACGCCGACGCTGGCGTGGAAGAGCACCGTCGTCGGCCGCGACGCCGACGGCCCGAGCCGCCTCGACGTCATCGTCGACGCCGCCACGGGCAAGGTGCTCAAGACCCAGGAGCACGTCCTCAACGGTGACGGCACCAGCGCCTGGAACGGCCCGAACCCGGTGCACCTCGACACCACCCACTCGGGCAGCACGTACTCGCTGAAGGACCCGACGATCACCAACACGTCCTGCCAGGACGCGGCCAACAACACCACGTTCAGCGGACCGGACGACCTCTGGGGCAACGGCACCGCCAGCAACCGCGAAACCGGCTGCGTCGACGCGCTGTTCGCCGCGCAGACCGAGAACAAGATGCTCTCGCAGTGGCTGGGCCGCAACAGCTTCGACGGCAGCGGCGGCGGCTGGCCGATCCGCGTCGGCCTGAACGACCAGAACGCCTACTACGACGGCAGCCAGGTCCAGATCGGCAAGAACACCGCCGGCGGCTGGATCGGCTCGATCGACGTCGTCGCGCACGAGCACGGCCACGGCATCGACGACCACACCCCCGGCGGCATCTCGGGTGCGGGCACCCAGGAGTTCGTCGCGGACGTCTTCGGCGCTTCGACCGAGTGGTTCGCGAACGAGCCGGCCCCCTACGACCAGCCGGACTTCCTCGTCGGCGAGCAGGTCAACCTGGTCGGCTCCGGCCCGATCCGCAACATGTACAACCCGTCGGCGCTGGGCGACAAGAACTGCTACGACAGCTCCGTCCCCAACGGTGAGGTGCACGCGGCCGCCGGCCCCGGCAACCACTGGTTCTACCTGCTGGCCGAAGGCACCAACCCGACCAACGGGCAGCCGACCAGCTCGACGTGCAACAGCTCCACGATCACCGGCCTCGGCGTGCAGACCGCGGTGAAGATCTTCTACAACGCGATGCTGCTCAAGACCACCAGCAGCTCGTACCTGAAGTACCGCACCTGGACGCTGACCGCGGCGAAGAACCTCTTCCCGGGCAGCTGCACCGAGTTCAACACCGTCAAGGCGGCGTGGGACGCCATCTCCGTCCCGGCGCAGTCGGCCGACCCGACCTGCTCGGCGACCGGCACCGTCACGGTTTCCAACCCGGGCAACCAGTCCACCACGACCGGCGGTTCGGTGAACCTGCCGCTGTCGGCCAGCGGTGGCACCGCGCCGTACACCTGGTCGGCCACCGGTCTCCCGGCCGGCCTGTCGATCAACGCCTCCACCGGCACGATCTCGGGCACCGCGACCACCGCGGGCACCTCGAACGTCACCGTGACGGCGAAGGACGCGGCCAACAAGACCGGCACGGCGTCGTTCACGTGGACCGTCGGCACCACCGGCGGCTGCTCCGGCCAGAAGCTGGCCAACGGCGGGTTCGAGTCGGGCGCGGCGAACTGGACGCAGACCAGCGGCGTGATCGGGCAGAACGGCTCCAGCGAGCCCACGCACGGCGGCACCTACAACGCGTGGCTCAACGGGTACGGCACGACGCACACCGACACGCTCGCGCAGTCGGTGAGCATCCCGGCCGGCTGCCACGCCAGCCTGACGTTCTACCTGCACATCGACTCCGCGGAGACGACCACCACCACCGCCTACGACAAGCTGACCGTCGCCAACGGCAGCACGACGCTGGGCAGCTACTCCAACCTGAACAAGGCGTCCGGGTACGTGCTCAAGACGGTCGACGTTTCGTCGGCCGCCGGCGGCACCCTCGCGCTGAAGTTCACCGGCACCGAAGACAGCTCGCTGCAGACCTCGTTCGTCATCGACGACGTGGCCGTGACCCTGAGCTGAAGCACTGAGAACCGCTGAAGCGGGGAGACCGGGCGACCGGTCTCCCCGCTTCTCCGTTTTCCGGCAGAATCGCCCCATGGACACCGAAGAACTGCGTGCGACCCAGGCCCCGCTGAAGGACAAGTACCGCGAAAGCCCGGAGAGCGCGGTCGTCACCCTGCACGCCGACGCCGAACTGGACGGCCTCGGCATCTCCTGCAAGGTCGAAACCGGCCGCGCGGTCGTCGAGGCGGGCCTGCACCCGGCAACCGGCGGCGACGGCACCCTCGCCTGTTCGGGCGACATGCTGCTCGAAGCGCTCGTCGCGTGCGCGGGGGTGACGCTGCGCGCGGTGGCGACGTCGCTAGGCCTCGAGGTCCGCGGCGGGCGCGTGCGCGCCGAGGGCGACCTCGACTTCCGCGGCACGCTGGCGGTCGCGAAGGACGCGCCGGTGGGCTTCCGCGCGATCCGGCTGTCCTTCGACCTGGACACCGACGCATCGGAAGACGAGCTCGCCACGCTGAAGAAACTGACCGAGCGCTACTGCGTGGTGTTCCAATCGTTGCGGACGCCGCCGGAGTTCGCCGTGGCGCTTTCCGCGAATTGATTCTTCTCCGGGAGAAACCCGGAGGACAAAGCGGACAGCGTGGCTTAGCTTGTCGGTGTCACCGGAAGGGGAGCCGACATGCCACAGCCGGAACCGGACATCGCCGTCCAGGTACGCGGGCTAGTGAAGACCTACGGTTCGACGCGCGCGCTCGACGGCGTCGACCTCGACATCCCGGCCGGGCGCGTGCTCGGCCTGCTCGGCCCGAACGGGGCCGGGAAGACCACCACCGTCCGCATCCTGACCACGTTGCTGCGACCGGACTCCGGCGAGGCGCACGTGGCCGGGTACGACGTCCTGGCCCAGCCCGACGAAGTCCGGCGGCGGATCGGGCTGTCCGGGCAGTACGCGGCCGTCGACGAGAACCTCACCGGTTTCGAGAACCTCTATATGGTCGGGCGGCTCTACGGCAGGCGGAAGGCGGCAGCCCGGTCGCGCGCCCGTGAGCTGCTCGCGCGGTTCGCGCTGGAAGAGGCCGCCGACCGGCCGGCGAAGGGCTACTCCGGCGGCATGCGGCGGCGGCTCGACCTGGCCGGCGCGCTGGTCGCGGAGCCGACCGTCGTCGTCCTCGACGAGCCGACCACCGGCCTCGACCCGGGCGGGCGCCTCGACACCTGGGGCGTCATCAAGGAACTGGTCGCCGACGGCACGACCGTGCTGCTGACCACCCAGTACCTCGAAGAAGCCGACCAGCTGGCCGACTCGATCGTGGTGATCGACCACGGCCGGGTGATCGCGCGCGGCACGGCCGACGAGCTCAAGGCCCAGATCGGCGGCGAACGGCTCGAACTGGTCGTCGCCTCCCCGGCCGACCTGCCCGCCACCCTCGAGGTGCTGCGCGAGGTGGGCACCGGCGACCCGACGGGCGACGACCACACGCGGCGCGCGGAGATCTTCGTCGACACCGGGCCCAAGGCCCTCATCGAGGCCCTGCGGCGGCTCGACGCGCAGGGCATCGCCGTCCAGGACGTCGCCCTGCACCGGCCGACGCTCGACGACGTCTTCCTGTCCCTGACCGGCCACGGCGCCGAGCCCACCGAGGAGGCCGCGAAGTGAACGCGCTCGCGAAGGGCATCTCCGACGGCGGCATCATCACCTGGCGCAACCTGGTGAACGTCCGCCGCAACCCGGACTGGCTGATGGCCGCGACCCTGCAGCCGATCATGTTCGTCCTGCTGTTCGCCTACGTCTTCGGCAACGCGATCGGCGGCGAGGCGGGCGGCGCGGCGTACCGCGAGTTCCTCATCGCGGGGATCTTCGCCCAGACGGTGGCGTTCAACTCGGCGTTCACCGTCATCGGCTTCGCCAACGACCTGCAGAAGGGCATCATCGACCGGTTCCGCTCGCTGCCGATGTCCCGGATCGCGGTGATCCTCGGCCGCACGACGTCGGACCTCGTGGTCAGCGTGGTGGCGCTGGTCGTGATGTCGCTGTGCGGGCTGATCGTCGGCTGGCGCATCCGCGGCAGCTTCTGGGACGCGCTGCTCGGCTACCTGGTGATGCTGATGTTCGCCTGGGCCCTGTCGTGGGTCGGCGCGCTGATCGGCCTCGCCGCCCGCAGCGTCGAGGTCGCGCAGAGCGCCGGCCTGATCTGGATGTTCCCGCTGAGCTTCATCTCTTCGGCGTTCGTCCCGACGCAAACGCTCCCCGGCTTCCTGAAGGCGATCGCGGACTGGAACCCGTTCACGGCGGTGATCAACGCGACGAGGGACCTGTTCGGCAACCGCTTCGGCCCGGCACCGACGGGCTGGCCGGCCGAGCACGCGGCGTTGTATTCGATCGTGTGCTGCGTGGCGATCATCGCGGTCTTCGCCCCGCTGGCCACGGCCCGGTACCGCCGGGTGGCGAGCAAGTAGGGCACGCACTCCACGGGATTGATTACGGAGCTCACGTGGGTTTCCTGATCAATCCCGTGTACCCGGCGAGAGCTAGGGTCGCCAGCCCCCAGATCGCGGCTTGCAGAAGCCAGATCGCGACAGTGAAGGCGGCCGCCCCGTTCGTGTCGGGGTTGAGGTCGCAACGGGCGCGAACACCTGTCGGAGCAAGCGGGAGCCCACGATCTAGACCGAGCCCGATGAGCTCCACCGTGGTGCACGGCAGTCCGACCGGTGAGCTGAAAGAACTCACGCGTTCTCCGACGTGATGTCCGCCCTCGGCGACCTGTCCGGCCCAAGCACCGAGGCCGCCTGCCGTGATCAGCGCGAGGAACAGCGCCACCGCGGTTCGCCGCGCGAGGTAGCCGTAGCCCGCCAGAGCTCCCCAAAGCCAGTGGAACCACCGGGTCGACCGGTTCCCCAAAGAATCCGGCGCACGCTGGTGGAGGTCTTTCTGCTGGGCGATGAGGATCCGTCGGACGTTGCCGTCGTGCCCCGCGCCGCGTTCGACGCTCGCCAGCGCCTGGTACGGCGCAGGCCGGTAGTACTTCGTGTGGTGGCGGATGATGTGCAGCCAGTCCTGCCACGAGACGGGTTGTCCAGGCGATGACTCCAGTGCGCCGTACTCGAATCCGTTCAGATCGACCAACGTCGGATCTTCACAGCGCCCAGCACCGTCGGGTTCCGAGCACAAGGTGGAGCGGAGGAGGAAGACCTTCCCCACCACGTGCGCGTGCTCGAAATCCAGAGCCAGCCCTGATCGATTGGTGATTTCGGTGTTCCGGAAGAACGCGTCGCCACCCACGTGGGCACCGAGCAGGGAAATCGCACCACCGAAGTCTTCGCCGGAGGCCTTGACCCCTTCACAGTTCAGGTTCCCCTCGACCCTGAGTTGACTGGCCACCAGAGCCTTACCGCTGCGGTTGGTGATCTTCGCCGAGCTCATTGTGAGGATGCCACCGATGTGAGCTCCGAACAGCTGTACGGCGCCTCGGCTTCCGGTCCCGGTCAACTCGGCGGCGGACATGAACACGCTACCGGTCACTTCGAGTCCGATGGCCCGGACAGCAGCCCCGCTGTCGTTGACGATCTGGGCGTCGCTGAGATCGAGCGATCCCCTGATACGAGCACGGTGAAGGCCGACAGCGCCGCCGCTCCCGGAACCGACGATGACGGTGCCGGTCAGCCAAAGCCCGGCTTCGACATCGATCAAATTCCCGCGGAACCCCGGAAGCCACGAGGACGTCAAGTCCAGCCACGGCAGCCGCGCGTTCCAGGCGGTGACTCGTTCCTCGAACAAGCACCCGGCCAGCTTCATCCCCGCGCAGGCAGCCACGTTGTCGAGGTCGACCACCCCGGTGATCCGGGCGCCCGTGAGGCGGATGCCCCGAGGATCCACTGGGCCGTGCCGGCCGAGCACCAACTCTCGCAGCAACTGCGCGCGAATCGAGCGGCTCGGATCACCGGTCTCGCCCGGCTCACCGGAATCGGCAGCGCCGCACGTCAACGTCGTACCGGTACGCGCCGCGTCCACGAGCGCGCGTTCGAGGTCGTTCAGGTCAGCCAGCCCACGCGAGACATCCTCGGTCACACCGGCCTAGTCGCTCCTTCGCTCGAAGGTGATACGCCCGGGAACCGAACGCGGACCACCGGATCGACCAGGTTCAGTCCTCTTCGGACAGCTCCACGATGGGGATGACCCGGCGCGCCTGCCGGGCCTTTTCCCGGTGCTCGGCCAGGAACGGGTAGTGCTGCTCCAGCTCCGTCCACGCCCGTACGTAGTCCGCGCCCAGCAGCGGCAGGGCCTCTCCGTCGAACTCCCGGCCGTCCACCTCCACCTTCACCCGCGGGTCGTCCGCCAGGTTCAGGTACCAGTCCGGGTGCTTCGGCGCGCCGATGTTGGACGCCACCACCAGCAACCGCGCGCCGTCGTGGTGGACCATCATCGGGACCGTGCGGGGCTCGCCCGTGCGGCGGCCCGTCGTCGTCAGGAGCACCAGGCGCTCGCGGTGCATGCCCTCGACCTCGCCGCCCGCGCGGAACTGCCGGATCACGCGGCGGTTCGTCTCCTGGATGTCCATCACCGGTCGTAGTACCGGGTCGGCGGGTCCTGCTGGGTCCACTGCTGCTGCGTCGGCGGCGGCGGGGCCGTCTTCTGCTCGCGGCGGCGCCGGTGCAGGGTCCGGGCGCTGGCCGCCATGCTGTTGACCACCATCGCGATGGCCAGGCCGAGCACCAGGTTGATCACGGCCGTCGCGATCTTCGCGCTCGGCGCCACCGTGAGGGTCAGCGGCAGCACCACGGCGATGAGTGTGACCAGCACCATGATCCAGCCGAAGAACTGGGACGGCGCCGGCGTCGCCACGCTCAGCAGGTGCATCAGCCCGGTGGCGAGCAGGGCCACCGCGGCGGCGACCAGCGCGTACGTCGTGGTGCTCGCGTTGCCCCAGACGCCCTCGCCTTTTGGGGCGAGCACTTCGACCTCGAAGATGCCACGCGCGATCAGCAGCCCGACGACGGCGAGCAGGGCCGCGACCACCGCCGTCGCCACGCCGCCCGCCCACAGCCGGCGCGCGTCGATCCCCGGACGGACGTCCTGGGGCTGGTTCCCGTAGTAGTCGGCCATCAGAGCCTTCCTAGGTCGGCTGCGCCTCTCGTCCCCGATTGTCCCCTGTTTCGGCCCCGGCCGCGATTTGCGCTGGAGCGCACTCCAGGTTTTACCGTCGGGTGCATGAGCACCGCACAGCACAAGATCGGCTCGGGCTTCGGCGCCGGCACCACCGCGGCCGAAGCCGTCGCGGGCATCGACCTCACCGGGAAGCTCGCCGTCGTCACCGGCGGTTACTCCGGGATCGGCCTCGAAACCACCCGCGCGCTGACCGGCGCCGGCGCGCACGTCGTCGTCCCGGCCCGCCGCAGCGCGACCGCCGAAGCGGCGCTGGACGGCCTGGCGGAGGTCGACGAACTGGACCTGGGCGACCTCGACAGCGTCCGTGGCTTCGCCGAGCGGTTCCTCGGCACCGGGCGGCGGATCGACCTCTTCATCGGCAACGCGGGCGTCATGGCCTGCCCCGAAACCCGCGTCGGCCCGGGCTGGGAGGCCCAGTTCGCGACCAACCACCTCGGCCACTTCGCGCTGGTCAACCGGCTGTGGCCGGCGATCGCCGACGGCGCGCGCGTGATCTCGCTTTCCTCGCGCGGCCACCACAACTCGCCGATCCGCTGGGACGACGTCCAGTTCGAGCGCGGCTACGACAAGTGGGCGGCCTACGGGCAGGCCAAGACGGCCAACGTGCTGTTCGCCGTCCGGCTCGACGAGCTGGGCGCCGCGAAGGGCGTCCACGCGTTCGCGCTGCACCCGGGCGGCATCATGACGCCGCTGCAGCGGCACCTGCCGCGGGCGGAGATGGTCGAGCGGGGCTGGATCGACGAGGCCGGGAACACCCTGATGGCGTTCAAGACGCCGGAGCAGGGCGCCGCGACGACGGTGTGGGCCGCGACGTCACCGCAGCTGGCCGGGCTCGGCGGGCTGTACCTCGAGGACTGCGACGTCGCCGAGCTGCTCCCGGAGGACACCGGGGAGGCCGGCGCCGCGGGCGTCCGTACGTACGCTGTGGACCGCGAACAGGCCGCTCGCTTGTGGACGCTGTCCGCGCAGCTCACCGGGGTGGACGCGTTCGCGGGCCGGTGAACGCCCGTTTCCGGTGATCTTCCGACGTTTGCCGCGCACGCGTTCCGGGTATCTGGCGCCCGTGGCCGACGAAGCCGGGAGAGCGGGGAGCCCTACGGCGGGCGCCTCGGACGACGTCACGTGTGCTCGCTACGTACTGAGTGAGTTCACGACCGGGCCGCGCCGGGAGCCGGACGACGAGCGGCCGCCCACCCTGCTGGCCGGCCGCTACGAGGTCGGCAGGCTGATCGGCAGCGGCGGCACGGCCCGCGTCTACCGCGCTTACGACCTCCGGCTGGAGCGCGAGGTCGCCGTCAAGATCTACGACCGCGACGCGATGCCGGTGGACCAGCGGCGCCGGCTGCGCGAGACGACCATCCAGGCCAGCATCAGCCACCCGGGCGTGGTGGCGCTGCTCGACAGCGGCAACGACAACGGCCGCACGTTCCTGGTGATGCAGCTGGTCGAGGGCGAAAACCTGGCGGAACGCCTGCTCAGCGGCCCGATGCCGGCGGCCGAAGTCGTGGAGCTGGCGGACGGGCTGGTGGAAGCGCTGGCCCACGTCCACGCCCGCCGCGTCGTCCACCGCGACCTGAAGCCGGCCAACGTGTTCCTCTCCGCGGCCGGCCCGCTGATCGGCGACTTCGGCATCGCGCACGCCCTGGACACGACGCACATCACGGGCACGGGCGTGGTCCCGGGCACGGCGGCATACCTGGCTCCAGAGCAGGTCAGCGGCGAGCCGGCCGGGCCACCGGCGGACGTGTACGCGCTGGGCCTGATCCTGCTGGAGTGCCTGACGGGCGAACGCGAGTACGCGGGCACGATGGTGGAGGCGGCGATGGCCCGCCTCAGCCGGCCACCGCGGATCCCGGCGGACGTACCGGCGTCGCTGGCACACACGTTGCGCCGGATGACCCGCCGCGAGCCACGCGACCGGCCGACGGCGGAGGAGGTGCGCGAGCTGCTGCGCTCACCGGCGCCGGTGACCCAGTTCATCCGGCGGCCGTTGTGGCGCCGCCGGCTGAAGGTGGTGACGCCGGCGAAGCTCGCGGCAGGGGCGGCCACCGACCTCGCGGCGGCATCGATTCCCGGCACCGCCCGAGGCGACCAGGGAACGGCCTCGGCCGAGCCTCGCCACCGCACCGAGGGCACCACCGCCGAAGCCCCCCGATCCAGCCACCACCCGAGCGGCGAGCTCCCCGCCGCCGAGCCGCACCACTGGGCCCCGGCCGCCGGCGCAGCCCCAGCCGCCGAGGCGGCCCGGAGCGGTCAGCACCCGAGTGACGCGGTCCCCGCTGCCGAGCCGCACCACCGTGCCCCAGGCGCCGGCGCGGCCCCAGCCGCCGAGCCCGGCCAAGACGCCGCCGGCACCGCCGCCCAAGCCGGCCACCACCGGAGCGGTGCAACACCTGCCGCCGAGCCCGGCCACCGCATCGGCGGCCGCCACCCGAACGACGCACCTGCCGCCGCCGAGCCCGACCACCACATCGGCAACCGCCACCCAAACGACGCACCTGCCGCCGCCGAGCCCGACCACCACATCGGCAACCGCCACCCGAGCAACGCACCTGCCGCCGCCAAGCCCGGCTCCGCTGCTGCCGCGTCCGCCGCCGAGCGCGGCTCCCCTGCCGTCGCGCACCCCGACACCGCTCTCCTCACCTCCCCCACCGCCGACCCGCGGCCCGCGCGACGCCGTCGGATGGCCGTCGCCGGGGCCCTCGCCACCGTGGCCGTCGCCGCCGTCCTCGGTGGCCTCCTCACCCAGCGGAACACCGGGACCACCACCCCCGCGCAACCGCCCGCGCCGGTGGCCACCGCCCCCTCCGCCTCCTCCGCCACGTCCGGGCCGCTCGCCGACCGGGGTACTCCCGATCCGCAGCAGCAACCGCGGCCGTCGGCCACCCCTCCCTCGCTCGAACCCGCCGCCGTCACCCACCCGACTCCCACCCGCTCCGCGCCGCCCACCACCAAGCCGGGCAAGATCGGCAAGGGGGAAACCCGCGGCAAGGGGAAGGGCGCCGGCGGGCACGACGACACCTGAGCGCGGGACCTCCGGCGCGCCGATCCGGGCCTAACGGCCCTGGTGTGGAATAGCCGCCGAAACAATCGCGAACCCCCTTTCCCGAATTCGGACTCGAAACAATAACGACCGGTAACCGGAACGCCTCCCACCTCGACACATCCGGTGGCGCCGAACGAGCGGGCGCCTCCGCCGGGAATCCCCGTCCCGGCCGGTTCGATGAAATTCCGGAGGTCTGGATGAGTGTCCACGCTGCCCTCGCGCGGCCCGTTGCCCACAGCCCGCGCGGACGGCACGCCAAGCCCCGTCCCGCGTGGCACCGGGTCACCGGCCGGGCGGTTTTCGCCGCTTCGGCACTGATCACCGCCGGGGCGATCTGGCCGCCGGCGGTGCTCGTCGTGCTCGTGCTGCTCGGGGCGGGCTTCGCGAAACTGCGGACCGCGAGCCGGAAGATCGACACCATCTTCGCCGAAGAACTGTCCGGCCGGGAAGACGTTTCCGAAATCGCCGACCGCGTCGAGATTTCTTGACAGCCACAATTTTCCGGTCGCCACAAAACTGCTCCTCGGCAAAAGGATGACCGCTCTGGTGACCACGACCGCGGCGGGAGTAGAACCGATCGGGCACGGCCACCGCCGCGTGAGGCGTCGAAGATTGGGGAGTCATCATGGCCGATCCCGCAACCCCCGCGTCACCGGTCGAACTCGACCGGGTCCGCACGGAACTCGCCGCGCAGGGCCATCCGTGGGTCATGGGCGAGAACTCCATGACCATCCTCGAAGAGGACCAGCGCCGCCACCGGCTGGGTGTCCCGCTGCCCCCGGAAGCCGAGCGGCACGACCTCGAATCGACGGCGAAATCCCTCGCCCAGGGTGAAGCCGCCCGCGCCACCGCCGTTTCCGGAGCCGGCGCCGCCGCGCAGTTCGACAGCCGCAACACCGGTGGCGCCAACTACGTCACGCCGGTGAAGGACCAGGGCGACTGCGGTTCCTGCGTTTCCTTCGGCACGGCCGCCACGATCGAAACCGTCGCCGCGTTCACGCGCGGGCAGCCCGGCCTGCAGCTCGACCTGTCCGAAGCGCACCTGTTCTACACCCACGGCGCGAACGACGGCGCGACCTGCGACACCGGCTGGATGCCCGACCGGGCGCTGAAGTTCTGCCACGACGTCGGCATCACGTACGAGGACTACTTCCCGTACAGCCCGCGCAACCGCTCCGCCGCCAAGCTGAACGCCGACTGGCCGAACCGGCTCGCGACCACGCCGTCGTACGCGGCGTTGACCGGCAACCCCGCGGCGATGAAAGAACAGCTGGCCGCGCGCGGCGCGCTCGTCGCGTGTTTCCTGGTGTACCAGGACTTCTTCTCCTACAAGACCGGCGTCTACCGGCACGTCACCGGCTCGCTCGCCGGCGGTCACTGCGTGACGCTCGTCGGCTACGACGACAGCCAGGGCTGCTGGATCGCGAAGAACAGCTGGAGCACCAGCTGGGGCGACGGCGGCTTCTTCCGAATCGCCTACGGCGAGTGCGGCATCGAGACCTGGCAGGTCCACCAGGTCGGCGCGGTGAACCTGCGCTCGTGGACCGGCTCGACGTCGGTGCTCGGCCTCTGGAGCAACGACCAGGAGCGCAACACCTGGGCGTACCTGCAGAACATGGGCTGGCTGCACCTGGCCGCGGACAGCGAAGTGGTCAACAAGGCGATGCTGATCGAGCTGATCGCCGCGAAGCAGGGTGGCCGTCCGGTCAACGCGTTCAGCAACAACGGCACGATCATCGAGACCTACGTCTTCTAGGAGCCCGCGATGGCCACATCGACCAGTCCGTCCAGCGCTCCCGTGGCGGTGGCCCCGGCCGCCAGCCCGGACAACGCGCCCCAGCCGCTCACCCCCGACCAGCTGACCGCGGCGACGACGGCCACCGTCGCCGCCGAGCCGAGCGCCGAACCGGTGCTGAGCCCGCCGGGCGCCGCGCGGGCCGCCGCCCCGGTCACCACGGCCGCGGCGTGGCAGTCGAACAAGAAGGTGCTCGCCCTCTGGACGAACAACGCCGCCCGCAACGGCTACGCGTTCGTCGACGGCGTCGGCTGGAAGCGCCTCGCGACGAACAGCGACGGCGTGCACGAAGCGCTGTTGATGCTCGCCACGTCGGCGAAACTGAGCGGCTCGGTCACCTATCCCGAGGCCGCCGACGGCTTCATCCACGAGATCTACCTGTGGTGAGCCCGTGCGGGTGATCACGCTCGAAGCCGACGGCGCGGCGGCGGACGTCGCGCCCGGCGAACGGCTGGAGCTGCGCCTGCCCGAGAACGCGGGCACCGGCTACCAGTGGGTGCTCGACGGCCCGGAACCGCCGCTGCGAGTGGTCGAAGAGACCCTCCACCCGGTGGCGGACCGGGCCGGCGGCACCGGCGAACACCGGTTCGTCCTGCACGCGGACGAGCCGGGTGAGACGACGCTGGTGGCGCGGCACGCGCGGCCGTGGGCGCCGGAGAGCGAGCTGCACCGCTTCCGGTTCACCGTGCGGGTCCGCTAGCCGGCGTCCTGCCAGGGTTCGAAGCTGCGCAGGAGCAGCCTGACCTGGGCCGGATCCGTGATGACGGCCTCGACGCCCCGCGGCATCGCGATGATCAGCTGCGTCTCGCGGGCCGTGCAGCCCGCCGCCGTCGCGGCCAGCACCGCGATGCCGCCGCCGTCGACCGCCGTGGCCATCGTGAGGTCCACGACGATGCGGCGGACCGCCTCGGCGAAGGCGTCTTCGATCGCCTGGTGGTAGGTGGGGGCCAAGCCGCCGTCGAAGACCCCGTCGACGGACAGGATGACCTCGTCTTCGAGGAGCACGCTGCGAAGTGTCATCCTGACCTCCTGCCGACCGGGTTTTTCCTCACCGGGTCCGGGTTCGGTCATCAAAGGTTACGGCAGGACCCCGGGTGGGCGCAGGCTGAGCGGGCCAGGAGAGCACACCGGAAGCAGCACGATCAGACGTCGAAGAGGACACGGGATTCCCTCTCCCCATTCAAATATATAGCGGACACCGGGGCTTGCGGCAAGCCCCGGGTGCGGGTCCACAATCCGGGCTCACCATTTTCCGATGAGGGGATTTTCCATGCGCGTGCTGCTGTCCACGATCGGCTCGCGGGGCGAAGTGCAGCCGGTGGTGGCGCTGGCCTCGGAACTGAGCGCGCTCGGGCAGGACGTCCGGCTGTGCGTGCCGCCCGACTTCCGGGACGGGCTCGACGAGCTCGGGTTCGACGTCGTGCCGATCGGCCCGCCGCTGCGCGGAACCGCTTCGGCGCACCGGGTTCCGCCGACACCGGAGCAGATCCGCAAGGCGGCCGAGGACACCGTGACGACCCAGTTCGAGACGATCGGGGCCGCGGCCGAGGGCTGTGACGTCCTGGTCGCGGCCGGGGCCCTGCAGTTCGCCGCCCGCTCGATCGCCGAGCGCCGCGGCGCCGCCTACGTCTACGCGAGTTTCTGCCCGATCACCCTGCCGTCGGATCTGCACGCGCCGCCGCCGATGCCGTGGCGGTCGCCCGGAAAGGCGGAAAACCGCGCCCTTTGGGCCGAAGACGCGGACCGCTGGAACACATTCTTCGGTGCCCGGGTCGACGAGCACCGCGCGGCGGCCGGCCAGCCGCCCGTCGCCGACCTGCCGACGCACGTGTTCTCCGACCGGCCGTGGCTGGCGGCCGACGCGGCGCTGGCGCCGTGGCCCGAACCGGGTGACACCAGGATCGTCCGAACGGGCGCATGGATCTGGCCGGACGAGCGCCCGCTGCCACCCGGGCTCGAGGAGTTCCTCGACGCGGGCGAGCCACCGGTGTACTTCGGGTTTGGCAGCATGCGCGCTCCGGGCGAGCTCGCCGAGTCGATGCTGGCGTCGGCCCGCGCCCACGGCCGCCGGGCGGTCATCGCCCGCGGCTGGGCGGACCTCGCCGCGCCCGGCGCCCCGGACTGCTTCGGCGTCGGCGAGGTGAACCAGCAGGCGCTGTTCCGCCGGGTGGCGGCGGTCGTCCACCACGGCGGCGCGGGCACGACGACGGCGGCGGCCAGCGCGGGCGCGCCCCAGGTGGTGGCGCCGCAGATGTACGACCAGCACTACTTCGCCGCCCGCGTCGGCACGCTGGGCATCGGCGCAGCGACGGAGCCGGGCGTGCCGGCCGGGGCCGCGTTGACGGCGGCGCTGGAGGTCGCGCTGCGCCCGGAGGTGGCGGCCCGGGCACGCCGGTTCGCGGGCGAGGTCCGTGCGGATGGGGCGAGCGTGGCGGCGAGCCACCTGCTGGCGACGGCGCCGCTGACGTCCGCCTGAGTCACCGGTTCCCGTTCGGCTGATCGAGCGTCGAAGTCCTCGACGCCCGGCGCGGAACCGGCGGATCACGCCTTCCGCAACCGCAACGCCAGTGCCGGGCAAGCGTTTGCCGCGCGGCGGGTCTCCGCCGCCAGCTCCGGCGGCACCGGCCCCGCCGCCACTACCGGGTAACCCCACTCGTCCAGCCGGACGAGCTCCGGCAGCAGGTCCGCGCACAGCCCGTGGCCGCGGCAGGCGATCGGGTCCACCGAGAGCTTCACGCCACTCCCTCCAGCACCCGGCACCGGCCACCGGCCTGGTGGGTGGTGACGTCCGCGCCGAACGTGCGCAGCGCGCTCGCCGCCAGCCGGGCCGCGCCGTCCGGGTGGGCGCACGCGCCGCGGCCGGTCAGCAGCGGGAGGCGGTGGGCCAGCCGGTGCACCGCAGGGCCGCCGCGCACCAGTTCCGCGAAGTCCGCCGCGATCGACGGCAGGCCGAACATGCACGGGCCGCACTGCCGGGCCGACTCCGCCGCGAGGAACGCCAGCACCTTCGCCGTGTACTCCAGCCCGCACGCGCTCGCCGGAAGTGCGTACACCGCGGGGATTCCCGACAGCCCGAGGCGCAGGTCGGTCGTCCAGGTGCCGCCGTAACCGCCGACGAGGACCGCCTGCAGCGGCTCGGTTTCGCCGCCCGCCGCGGCCAGCACCGCCGTCAGGGACGGGCCCGCCGGGAGCTCGACGACGCCGGGGGTGCGGACCGCGCCGGTCACCGTCACCAGGTCCGTGCGCGCGGCGCGGTAGTGGTGCGGGCCGAGCAGCACCGCCGAAGCGAGCTGCGCCAGCGTTTCGACGTTGTCCACCAGCGTCGGGCGGCCCCGCACCCCGCGTTCGGCGGGCCGCGGCTCCTTGCCCAGCGGCCGCGCGTCGCCGGACGTCAGGAAGTGGACCAGCGCGCTCTCCTCGCTAGCGACGTACCGCCGTGGGATCTCCGCGATCCGCACCGGCACGCGGTCGTCGCGCTCGGCCAGCGCCGCGGTCACGCTCGGCAGCACCGGGCTGCCCGTGTCCACGCACAGCACGGTCTCGGTGGCGCCGATCGCGTGCGCGGCAAGCTGCAGGCCGTCCACCACCAGGTGCGGTGACAAGGCCAGCAGCGCGGCGTCCTTCCGGCTGAGCGGGTCGCCTTCGCAGCCGTTCGCGACGACGATCGAGCGTCGCGACCGGGCCGCGCGCAGCTTCACCGCCGTCGGGAAGCCGCCGCCGCCCCGGCCGCGCAGGCCGGCCGCTTCGACGGCTTCCACCAGCCGGTCGCGGCCGTCGTCGCCGTGGTAGGCGACCCAGGGGACGACGCCGTTGCGGCGCCGGTGACCGGCCAGGTCGAGCCGGTGCGGGGGCAGGATGCTCATCGGGTGCCTCCCAGCGGCGAGAGCTTGCGGGTTTCGGTGTCGGCGTGCTTCACGCCGGCGCGGTAGGCGACGGCGCCGAGCACGGCCAGCGCGCACAGCACGTCGAGCGCGACGATCCAGCCGCGCACGGCGTCGTCCTCGGCCATGCCGATGCCGTGCACCAGCGCGACCGGCCAGCACAGGTAGGCCGACCAGTGCACGGCGCGCCACACCCGCGCGGGCAGGCGGGTCCGGACCAGGCTGGTGACGACGATCGCGAGCAGCAGGTCGATCGCGACGGCGCCGAGGCCCACCCAGAACGGCTGGTAGCCCGCGCCGAACGGGAGCACGACGTCGAGCCAGCTCAGCGGGACGTAGCCGTCGAGGATCGCCGACGCGATGTGCACGGCGAGGAAGGTGAGACTGGTCAGCGCGAGGTTCCGGTGCACGGCGGCGACGGTGAACCGCGGCCACGCGGGCGTCGCGAACCGGCCGGCGCCGAGCGCGCCGAGCACGACGACGCCGGTGAAGAGCACCAGCGACACGAGCCCGGTCGCGCGGCTGAAGTACCAGACGGCGGTGCTCACGACGGCCACCCGGGCGTGGTGACGACGTCGCCGCCGACGCCGACGAGCCGCGCAGGCAGCCGCCGCCGGGCCAGCCACTCCGGTGCGGCGGCGCCGAGCACGATCGCCGCGGTGGCCGCCGTGTTGGCGTCCACAGTGGACTTCGCAGCGACGCTCGCGGTGCGCCAGCGGGGTTCCGGGACGTCGCCGGTGCGCGGGTCGACGATGTGGTGCACCGTCCGGCCACCACGCCGCCAGCGCCGCCGGGTGATCCCCGAGCTGGCCAAGGCGAAGTCCCGGTGCAGCGCGACGGTGGCGTCCGGGGAGGCGACGGCACCGGCGTGGTCGTCGGCCAGCGCGACCTGCCACCCCCCGGCCGGCGGCCGCCCGGCGGCGCGCAGGTCGCCACCGAGGTTGACGAGGGTCCCGCAGCCGACGACGGAGTGGATCCGCCGCGCGGCCCGGTCGGCGGCGAGGGCTTTCGCGGTGGCGCCGAGGTCGAGGCGGACACCGCGGGGCAGGACGACGAGTCGTCGGACGGGATCGAAGAGCACGCGGTGCCAGCCGGGAGCGGGCTTGGGCGAAGCGGAATCGGCGGCCGCGGCGGGTGCCGCCGCGAGGTCGGAGCCGCCGACGGCACGCTCGGAAGCGGTCAAGTCAGCTGCGCCCGGTGCCCGCCCGGCCTCGGCGGCATCGACGCGCCCCGCCACCTTGGCGAAGTCGCGGTCGTAGCCCAGCTCGCGCACCGCGTCCCCCACCGTGAGGTCGACCAGCCCGTCACTCACCCGGGCCGCCCGCAGCGCGACACCCAGAGCCTCCGCCAGCAGCGGGCTCACCCGCACCTGCCGGCCCGCGGCCTCGTGCAACCGCGAGATCTCCGAGTCCGGCCGGAACCGGCTGCACGCGAGGTCGATCGCCGCCAGTTCCCCGTGCAGGAGCTCGGTCGCCGCACCCAGCCGGGCCGGGTCGGTGACCAGCAGCTCCGCCGTCGTGCCGAGGGCGCGGAACGCCGTCGCCGCGGTCGTCACGACGCCCCCGATCCCGTGTGCGCGGAGCCCGAACCGGAGCTCAGGCCGTTGTCCGGGGCCTGCAGCTGGTCCTGGTCTCCGGAATCGGTCGTGGTGGTCGTCTGCGAGGTGTCCGCGTTCGCCGTCGACAGGCCGAAGCCGATCGCGCCGGCGGCGGCCGCGCCCAGCAGGGCGGCCGTCGCCGTGACCAGGGCGGCCTTGCGGCGGCCCCGTTCCCGGTGAGCGGTCCTGGCGGTGGTCGAGGGGTCCATGGGAACGAGTCTCGGCCGCGTTCCTTTGAGCGAGCTGGGAACGACCTGTCAACTCCCTGACCGGCCATTGTGGACACCTACCAAAGGAGGTTGACACCGGAAAGGCATTAACCCACTCTTTCCGTTGTCCGCCGGAGGGTTTCCAGGTGTTCACGAACCGGACCACGACACGGCACGCAGCGGCCCTCCGCGGTGGGCATCATGAGGCGCCCTCTCCCACCACACGCTGGAGGACCCATGATCCGCAAGCGGATCGCCGCCGTGTTCGCCGCCGCCGCTCTGGTCACCGCGGGCGCGGTCACGACCGCGGTCGTCACCCGGACGGCGGAGCCCGCCGTGCAGCCGACCGCGGCGGCCGTGCCCGCGTTCGACCACATCGTCCTGGTGATGTTCGAGAACAAGAAGTACTCCTCGATCAACGGCAGCTCCAGCGCGCCCTACTTCAATTCCCTCGCCTCGCAGAGCGCGAAGTTCACCAACTCGTTCGCGATCACCCACCCGAGCCAGCCCAACTACGTCGCCCTCTTCTCCGGCGCGACGCAGGGCGTCACCGACGACAGCTGCCCCGCGAACCTCGGCGCCAAGGCCAACCTCGGCCAGCAGCTGATCGGTGCGGGCAAGTCGTTCAAGGGCTACTCCGAAGCCATGCCGTCCGACGGCTACACCGGTTGTTCGAGCGGCACCTACCGGCGCAAGCACAACAGCTGGGTGGACTTCTCCAACGTCCCCGCCGCGAGCAACGTCCGGTACTCGAGCTTCCCCGCCGACTTCACCCAGCTGCCGACCGTTTCGTTCGTCACGCCCGACATGTGCAACGACATGCACGATTGCAGCGTCGGTACCGGCGACACCTGGCTGAAGAACCACCTCGACGCCTACGCGCAGTGGGCCAAGACCCACAACAGCCTGCTGATCACCACCTTCGACGAGGACAGCGGCACGTCGGTCAACCAGATCTTCACCAGCTTCACCGGCGCCCACGTCAAGGTCGGCAGCTACAGCGAATCGATCAACCACTACACCGTGCTGCGCACGATCGAGGCGTCCTACGGCCTGCCGGGCATCGGCGGCGCCGCGAGCAAGTCGCCGATCCTCGACGTCTGGCAGTAACCCGCGTGTACCTCTCCACCATCGGCCGCCGAGAGCACGCCGCGAAGGGCAAGCTCTCGGCGGTCGGCGCGAACGTCTTCGCGCTCGGCGCGGTCAGCCTGGTCACCGACGTCTCCTCGGAGATGGTCACCGCGGTCCTGCCGGTCTACCTGGTGCTCGGCCTGCACCTGAGCCCCGCCGCGTACGGGCTGTTCGACGGCCTCTACACCGGCGCGACGGCGGTGCTGCGGATCGCCGGCGGCTACGTCGCCGACCGGGTCCGGCGGCGAAAGGTGGTGGCCGGCGCGGGGTACGCGCTGTCCGCGGTGGCGAAGCTCGGGCTGCTCGCGGCCGGGGCGTCGGCGGCCGCGATCGGCGCGGTCATCACGCTCGACCGCACCGGCAAGGGGCTGCGGACGGCCCCGCGCGACGCGCTGATCACGTTGTCCGCGCCCGAACCCCTGCTCGGCCGGGCCTTCGGCGTGCACCGCGCGATGGACAGCGTGGGCGCGTTCGCCGGCCCGCTCGTCGCGCTCGCCGTGCTCGCCGCGGTCGGCGCCGCCGAACCCGAAGCCTTCGACGCCGTGTTCGTCGTCAGCTTCTGCGTCGCCGCGATCGGCGTGCTGCTGCTGGTGCTGTTCGTCCGCGACCACCGGACGCCGAAAGCGGCCGCGAACCCGGTCACCCCGCGCGCGGCGGCGGCGTTGCTGCGCGGCAGCGGCGTGCGACGGCTGCTGGTGGCGGCGTGCGTGCTCGGGCTGGCCACGGTCGGCGACGGGTTCGTCTACCTGCTGCTGCAGCACGAGGAGGACATCGCCACCGGCTGGTTCCCGCTGCTCGCGGTCGGCACGAACCTCAGCTACCTGCTGCTCGCCGCGCCGCTGGGCGCGCTGGCCGACCGGATCGGGCGGCTGCCCGTGGTGCTCGGCGGCTACGGCGCGCTGGCCGTCGTCTACCTGCTGCTGGCCGGGCCGGTGTCCGGGTGGCCGCTCATCGCCGCGGCGCTGGCGTTGTACGGCGCCTTCTACGCGGCGACCGACGGCGTGCTGATGGCGCTGGCCGGTCCGCTGCTGCCGGAATCGTTGCGCACCACGGGGATCTCCCTCGTGCAGACCGTCCAGGCGCTCGCGTACTTCACCTCGTCCGTCCTCTTCGGACTGGCCTGGCAGTTCTGGGGTCCCGAGCGCGCGATCGGCGTCGCCGCGGGCGGGGCCGTGGTCGCGATCGGCGTGACGTTCGCCGTCCTCTCGCCACGGAAGGCCACCGCATGAAGGTCCGGATCCTGATCGCCGTCGCCGGCGTGCTCGTGCTGGCCGGGGCGGCGATCGCGTACGTCGGGTTCGCGAGCGCGCGCGGCCACGCCGGCACCGCGACCGGCGCGGTCAGCCTCTCCCCCGGCCCGCGACTGCTGTTCCGCAGCACGGCCGACGCCGACCGCGGCCACGTCGCCACCGTGCCGACCACCGACCCGGGCGGGCCGCGGACCGTGTCGCCGCTGTCGTGCAGCCGGGTGTACGCCGCCGGCGGCACCGGGCTCTGCCTGCGCCCGGACGGCGACCTGACCACCTACCAGCTGGTGGTGCTCGACGCGGGGCTGGCGTCGAAGCGGGAGATCCCGCTGGTCGGGCTGCCGAACCGGGCGCGGGTGTCGGGCAGCGGCCGGATGCTCGCGTGGACGGTGTTCGTCACCGGCGACTCCTACAACGGCGGCATGTTCTCCACCCGCGCCGGCATCCTGGACACCGCGACCGGCGACCTGGCCGGCACGCTCGAGGACTACGCGGTGACCGTCGACGGCAAGCCCTACCAGGCGGCCGACCTCAACTTCTGGGGCGTCACGTTCACCGCCGACGACCGCCACTTCTACGCGACCATGTCCTCGGCCGGGCACCGGTACCTCGTCGCGGGCGACTTCGCCGCGCACACGATCCGCACGCTGCGGGAGAACGTCGAGTGCCCGTCGCTGTCCCCGGACGGCACGCGGGTGGCGTTCAAGTCCGCGGTGGACGGCGACCCGGCCCGCGGCTGGCGGCTGTCGGTGCTGGACCTGGCGGCGTCGACGGTGACACCGCTGGCGGAGACCCGCAGCGTCGACGACCAGCCGGCCTGGCTCGACGACCACACGATCGGCTACGGCGTACCCCGGGCGCCGGGCCACGCGGACGTCTGGTCGGTGCCGGCGGACGGCACGGGTGCGCCCCGGCTGCTCATCCCGGAGGCGGAGTCGCCGGCGGCGTTGACGGCCGGCCCCTGAAGTCAGTCCATCTTGCGGAGGCCGTCCAGGATGCGGCGCATCAGGTCGGTGTCGGGGGCCGCGAACGCCAGCTGCGGCGCCGGCACGCGGCCCATCGGGCGCGGGGGCGGGAGGGTGCGGGGCGTCCGCCACGGCAGCCCGTCCAGCGAGGACTCGGGGCCCGTCTGCCGCGGGATCGGCAGGGTCGGCAGCGCGATCGTGCCCGCCTCCGCGACCCGGCGCGCCGACTGCTCGAAGCGCAGGCGCGCCTGGATGCCGGCCACCGTCCAGTCCGGCTCCTCGTCCGGCTCGTCGGGGCCGCGGCGCGTGCGCCGCTCGAGGGCGATCGCCCAGGCCGCGGCGGCCAGCGCCGGGAGCAGCAGGCCGGCGACGATGGCGAGGCCGGGCAGGTCCGCGGCCATCAGGCGGCCTCGGCGACGGGTAGCAGCATGGCGTTCACTTCCGGACGGACGGTTCTTCCGAAGCATGGCCGACACCTGGCTATTCGACGTGAACGAATTTCGCGGACCCCAGACCCCCGCAGCTCAGGACCGGTTTCGGGGTAGCCGGAAACAGGCCCCTCACCAGGTAGTACGGACGCGCGGCGCAGCCGGTTCACTTTTGTTTCGTACGGCCCGTGTACACCCGGTCGGCAAACTCGCGGAATGCGCATTTCGACCTGGCTCGTGGCCGCCGCGCTCGCGCTGACCGGCCTCGCCCCCGCGCCCCCGGCCCTCGCCGCGGACGGCAACCCGCTCGAGAAGACGAACGGCTTCCACGTCGACCCCGACTCGAACCCGGCGGTCTGGGTCCGCGACCACCCGTCCGACACCCTCGCGGGCCCGATCCGGACGTCGATCGCGACGAAGCCCGGCGCCCGCTGGTTCGGCACCTGGAGCGGCGACATCCGCACCGCTGTCGACAAGTACACCTACGCCGACAAGCTCCCGGTCCTGGTCGCCTACAACATCCCGGGCCGCGACTGCGGCGGCGAGTCGACCGGCGGCGCGGGCGGCCCTCAGGCCTACCGCGGCGTCCCGGTTGAAGCAGGTGGGCGTCCAGTCGATCCACGGCTTCGTGCTCAACGTGTCGAACTTCTCCACCACGGCCGAATCGACCACCTACGGCAAAGCGGTCGGCTCGGCCCTCGGGTACGCGGCCCCGTTCGTGGTCGACACGAGCCGCAACGGCGCCGGCCACGGCACGGATCCGGAGTGGGGCAACCCGCCCAAGCGCAAGCTGGGCGCGACGTCCCAGCCAGGCGGCGGCCCGGAGCTGCAGCTGTGGATCAAGGTCCCGGGCGACTCGGACGGCAGCTGCGGCTACGGGACGGGCGTGCCGGCCGGGACGTTCAGCCCGGCATTGGCGAACCACCTGCTCAAGGGCGACTGACCCGGGCGCTCCTGGCGTGGTGGGATGACGCACGGTTCCCGGCACCGACGGCGCTCGCCCACGCCCGTTCTCGTGGGGGCCGCGATCCTGCGGGGCGGCACGCGAGCCGACCACCGCGACGCGTTCGACACCGGCTGGAAGAGCGCGGCGGCGGAGTTCGGCGACAGCGAATTCGGCCGGACCGGGTACTTCGTCAACGTCCGGTTCGCGGAGCGGTCTGGCCCGCCGGCTCGATCGCGAAAGGCGGCGGCGTCACCCCGGAGTGACCCGCCCCCGACCCAGGTCGCACGAGGTCGCCAGCTCGGCCGGGGTCGCTCCGGCGGGGCGGGCGATCGTCGCCGACGCCGGCGGGCGCACCCCGCGCAGCCAGCCCGCGAGCGCGTCGAACGCCGTCCGGAAGCACGGGCCCAACGGCCGCAACCGGTCCGGGTACTGGTCGACCAGGCCGTCGACGTGGTTGCCGCCCTCGATGCGGTAGTACCGGTGCAGCGGCCCGCGCCCGGACGCACTGATCATCCGGTCGTAGACGTCGGAATCGCGCGTGATCGGCAGCAGCGTGTCCCACGTCCCGTGCAGCGTCAGCAACGGCTTCCCGATCCGCCCCGTCAGCGAAATCCGCTCCACCGCCCGCACCACCGAAGCAGGCCGGGACGAGTACGCATAATCCGCGTCACACGCCGGCGTTCCCGAAGCGCAGAAAGGGGTTCCGGCCAGAACCGCGCCGTCGAACGACGGGTCGGCCTCCTCGCGGTAGATCCGCTGGGTCAGGTCCCAGTAGACGCGGTAGTGGTAGTCCCACAGGAACTCCGAGCCCGGCGCGAAGCCCGCGTCCAAAATGGACTGGTGGGCGGCCGGCGACCCCGCCGCGTAAGCCGGGTACGCCCGCAGGGCCGGGGGCAGGAACGTGAACAGGTTCGGTCCATCGGCACGCCACAGCGTCCCCTCCCAGTCGACGCCCCCGGCGTAGAGCCACGGCCGGTTCTCCAGCTGCCACCGGACGAGGTATCCGCCGTTGGACAGCCCGGCCGCCAGCGTCCTCGCCGGCGGGCGGCCGTAGTGGCGGGTCAGCGCGCCGCGGGCGGCGAGCGTCAGCTGCGTGACGCGCGTGTTCCACTCCGCCAGCGCGTCGCCCGGGCGGACGCCGTCGGTGTAGAACGCCGCGCCGGTGTTGCCCTTGTCGGTGGCGGCGAAGGCGTAGCCCTCGGCCAGTGCCTGGTCGCCGATCGCGCGGTCGTTCGCGTACTGGCGGCGGACGCCGGGCGAACCGGCCACGACGAGGCCGCCGTTCCAGCGGTCGGGCATCCGCAGCACGAACTGGGAGTCGTGGTTCCAGCCGTTGTTCGCGTTCGACGTCGAGGAGTCCGGGAAGTACCCGTCGACCTGGACGCCCGGGACGCCGCTCGGCGACGGGAGTCCCGCCGACGTCAAGCCGGCCCAATCGGCTTCGACCGTGTGGCCGGACTTCAGCGTGCCGGTCGTCGTCAGGTCGTCCAGGCACACCGCGACGGACTTCTCCGCGCCGGGCACCTCCGCCCGGCAGCGCCCGGCCGAAGCCGACGCCGTCGCGGGCAGCGCCGCCGCGAGCGCACCCGCCAGTACCCAGGTCAGCCAACCGCGCACGGTCCACCTCCGGTCTCGTCGATGAGACAGAACTCAAGCGTCCGCACCGCCGGAGAGCCACCCCGCCGGGCACCATGAATTCCGGCGCCGATGTGGTGGACGGCCACATGGTCCCCGCCGCCGGTCCGACTTAGCGTCGCGGGAAACCCTCTCAACGACGAGAAGGAGTTCACCTTGCGCAAGCTCGCCTTCGCCGGACTCGCCGCGATCACCGCCGCCGTGCTCACCACCGTCGGGGTGGCCGCCGCCGACCCGCCGCCGTCGTCCCTGGTCCAGGTGCCGGACTTCGGCGCCAACCCGGGCGCACTGGCGATGTACACCTACACCCCCGCCGGGCTCGAAGCCGGCCGCCCGGTCGTCGTCGCCCTGCACGGCTGCACGCAGAGCGCCGCGGACTACTACGCCCACTCCGGCTGGCCCGCGCTGGCCGACCGGTGGCGGTTCGAGGTGGTGTTCCCGCAGACGTCGACCGCGAACAACTCGCTGAAGTGCTTCACCTGGTTCGACCCCGCCGACGACACCCGCGGCAAGGGCGAAGCGGCGTCGGTGAAGTCCATGGTGGACAAGGCGGTCGCCGACCACGGCTCGGACACCAAGCGCGTGTTCGTCACCGGGCTTTCGGCGGGCGGCGGGATGACCGCGGACCTGCTCGCCGCGTACCCGGACGTCTTCGCCGGCGGCGGTGTCATGGCCGGCCTCCCCGCGCAGTGCGCCACGAGCATCACGCAGGCGTCGGGCTGCCAGCAGAACAACCAGAACCTGAGCCCGGCGCAGTGGGCCGCGAAGGTCACCGCGCAGAACCCCGGCTACGGCGGGCCGTGGCCGCGTGTCGCGATCTGGCAGGGCACCGGCGACTACACCGTCTACCCGGTCAACGGCACCGAACTGCGCGACCAGTGGACCGCGGTGCACGGCGTTTCGCAGACGCCGTCCAACACCCAGTCCCTGCCCGGCAGCACGACGGTGACGAACTATGGCGACAAGGTGCAGCTGTACTCGATCGCCGGCATGGGCCACGGCACCGCCGTCGACCCGGGCAGCGGCACGACGCAGTGCGGCAGCACCGGCGCGTACTTCCTCGCCGGGATCTGCTCCAGCTACTACACCGGCGTGTTCTGGGGCCTGGACAAGGGAACCGGCACCACCACGACGGTCGCGCCGCCGACCACCACGACGACGACCAGCGCCCCGCCGTCGGGGACGTGCGTGAGCGCCAGCAACTACGCCCACACGCAGGCCGGGCGCGCGCACCAGAGCGGTGGCCAGACCTACGCCAACGGCTCGAACCAGGCCATGGGGCTGTGGAACACCTTCACGACGCACGCGCTGCGCGAGACGTCGCCGGGTTACTGGGTGCTCGCCGACGGCCAGTGCTAGAGGAAGATCCGCATCGGGTTGAGGTCGTCGTAGCCGTGCGGCTCGGTCAGCCGGCCGAGCCGCACGGGCACGTCGTAGAGCCGGCCGGGCGCGAACCGCGCCCAGAAGCCCCGCAGGCCCGGCACGATCACCTTGACCACGGGCAGGCCGATGTCGGGCCGCGTCTGGTCGAGCACGAACACCTCGAGCCCGGCCGCTTCCAGCCGCGCCCGCACCAGGTGCACGTCGGCCAGCAGGTCGGGTGAGGAGAGGTCGGGCGCGAGCGGGTGGCACGCCGGATCGGGCAGCAGGTACGGCTCGGTGGCCACCGTCGCGTCCCGCAGCCACCGCACCGCGTCCGGGTCGTCACCGCCGTCCCACCCGTCGAGGACCGCGGGCACCAGCTGGTTCAGCTCGGTCAGCGCGCGCCGCAGGGCGACGGCCGGGTCGAGGTGCGCGCCGAACCCGAGCATGATCGCCTCGCGGGGTCCGCCGACCTGCCGGGAGACGGCGGCCAGCACGGGGATCCCGAGGTCGGAAGTGACGTCGAGGACCCAGACTTCGCGCCCCAGCCCGGCGTACACCTCGCGCAGTTCAGCGATCCAGGGGTCGCCGGACGCGGCCAGGTCGACCGCCGGGTGCCGGGTGCGGTTATACCACCACAGCGCGACGGCGTCGCGTTCCACGACCTCCAGCATTCCTTGCAGCACCGCGTCTTCCAGCGTGCCGCCCGCGGCGTTGCCGTTGGAGTCGGCGAGCACGGACGGCGGCCCGGGCGCGTCGAAGTACAGCAGAGCGGTCGGGAACAGCCGGTGCTCGCCGCGGGTCAGCGACCACACCGGCGTCCAGTCCAGCACTTCGTCGTCGTCGAACGGCTCGCCGACGAACTGGAACGGCCCGTGCCGCGCGTTGATCCGCGCCCGGTCGGCGAACTGCCGTTCGTGGAACAACTGGCACGTGTCGGGGTGCACGGCCTTGTCGCCCAGCGAACGGAAACTGGCGCGCACCCGTTCCTCGTCGCCGTCGTAGTGCCCGCTGTGCCGTTCGAGGGCCTCGCACAGCGCGCCGACCTCGGCCTGGAGCGGGGTGACGCCCTTGCCGCCGTTCTCGCTGCGCAGCGCCGTGCGCAGCCGCTCGGCACCACGCCGGCCCAGCGCGGTGTTCGGCCCGGAGCGGAACGACGCGAACAGCGCCGGGCCGCGCGTGTCGCGGCGCAGCTCCTTGACGACGCCGGTCAGCGGGCTGACCAGGTGCCGGTGTTCGCCGAGCACCTGCTCCGGCGGCAACGCGCGGTGCCCGCCGCCACCGAACTGGGTCTTGGGGCGGGATTCGAGGACCACGGGCCGCCGTGTCCGGTCGCGGACCAGCTCCGGGTTCCCGCAGGACGCGCACTGCGGGCGGGCGCGCACCTCGTGCCGCTCGCCGGTCAGGTCGCGGCTGTCGAACGTCCACAGCGCCCGCTGGCCCGGGTACCGCTGCCCGGCCAGCCACTTGCGCGCTTCGAGGGCCACCAGGTTGAGCGCGACGGCGGTCAGCGGCGCGAGGGCGACTTCCGGGCGCGGCAGCGGGCCGGGCAAGCCGAGCGCGGCACGGACGTGGGCCTCGGCGGGCCGGTTGCCCCACAGCCGCGCGGCCAGGCAGTGCCAGCACGGACCGTCACCGGGGGTGAAGAACGGGCCGAGCCACACCCGCGCCCCGAGTGGTTTGGCGAGCAGCCACGGCCGCCCGGTGCGGCGGTGCTCGGCGTCCACATCGGACAGGTGGCCGGCGAGGTAGTCGTGGCACAGCACGAGGGAAAGGCCGGCGTCCTCGGCCACGGTGAGCCCGGCCGCGCGCAGGACGTCCACCGTCGCGGGGTCCGCGCCGAGCACCGCGACCCGGCCGGACGCGGGTTCGCCGTCCACCGCGTCCCAGTAGGCCGATTCGGGGTCGGAGACCGCGGATCGCAGGCCGATCAGCCCGGCTTCGGCGAGCCGCGTCAGCACCCCGGCGGCTTCGTCGGCCGGGACGTCGGGCGGCAGTTCCCGGCGCAGGGCCGCGAAGTCCCTGGTGCCGTCGAGCAACGGGACCAGGGACTCCACGTGCGGCCCGCGCAAGGCTGTCGCGCCTTCTTCGGAGAGCACGTACACCGCGTCGCCGGGCACCACCGCGGTACCGAGGTGCCGCTTGAACCCGACGACCGGCGGGGCGGGTTCGGTCACCTACAGGGGCTGACCGACGGGCGAACCGGGTCCGCCACCCAGGTGTAGCACAGCCGCGCCGGGGACCCGGTGGACTGGCCGCCGTCGAGCCGGTCGATCGCCAGCCCGGGCACCTCGGCCGGGACCACGTCGAACCCCGCCGCGAGCGCGCTTTCGAATTCCTTCACGAGAACCCCCATCGTCTCGGTATCCGTCGGCTTCCACGGTGCCCGCCGGCGGCGCGTCCCGCTAGGGCCGCCCGGCGCAACGGGCTTTGGTCCGCAGCACGCTGGAAGAAATCACCGCGAGCCGAGGCGGTGCAGGCGCAGGGCCAGCTGGATTTCCAGCGCGCGGTCCGGCGCCTGCCAGTCTTCGCCCAGCAGCGAAGCCACCCGCTCCAGCCGCTGCACGACGGTGTTCACGTGGACGTGCAGGACGTCCTTCGTGCGCGCGAGCTGGGCCCCGTTCGCGAAGTACGCCCGCAGCGTCGCGACCAGCTCGGTGCCGCGGCGCTCGTCGTAGTCGAGGACCGGGCCGAGCGTCTGCCGGACGAACGCGTCGAGGTCCGCACGGTCGCCCAGCAGCTGGCCGAGGAAGCCGAGCCCGGCCATCGCCGCGCCTTCACCGGTGCGGCCGAGCGCGAGCAGGGCACGCACGCAGCGGGCGGCTTCGGCGTGGGCGTCCGCGATCGACGGCGGCCCGCTCGCCGGACCGGCCGCGCCCACCGTGACCGGGCGGCCGGTCACCGCGCCGAGGTCGGCGGCCACCCGGCGGGCCAGTTCGTCCGGGTCGCCTTCGCCGAGCAGCACGACCTCCTCCGCGTGCACGCCGACCAGCGTCGCGTGCCGGGCGGCGGCGCTCGCCACCCGCCGCCGCGAACCGCCGTCGGCGTGCGCGACCAGCACCGCGTGCGGGGCCGACAGGTCGATGCCCAGCCGGCGCCCGCGGGCCAGCAGCGCGCGGGGGTTGCGGTCGGGCGCGGTCAGCAGGTCGGTGAGCAGCTCGCCGCGGACCTCGTCCTCGGCCCGCACCACCGACCGCCGGAGCATCAGCAGCAGCGCCGTCACGACGCCGGCGCGTTCGAACAGCCGCCGGTCGGGGTCGGTGAGCCCGGCGCGGCCGGCCAGCACGAGGCTGCCGAGCAGCTCGGGACCGGCCTGCACCGCGCACACCCAGCAGTCCTTTGTGGACACCGCCCGCCCGGCGGTCCGGGCCGCGGCGAGCGCGTCCGGGTCCAGCGCGGCCGGGGCGGCCGAGCTCGCCAGGAGCGTGCCGTCGGCGTCGTACACCGTGAGGTCGCCGTGCAGCACCCCGGCGACGGCGGCGGCGACGTCCGGCAGGTCGCCGCCGCGCAGCACGAGGTCGGTGAGCCGGTCGTGGGCGTCCTCGGCGCGTCCCATCGCCTCGTTCTGCGCGCGGATCGTCGCGTTGGCTTCGTTGAGCTCGGCGACCGCGCGGCGCGTCTGGTCGAGGAGGTTCGCGCTGTCGAGCGCGATGGCGGCGTGGTCGGCCAGCGAGGACAGCAGGGCCACTTCGTCCGCGGTGAACTCCCGGGTGGCGCGGTCGGAGGCGAAGAGCACGCCGAGCACCTTGGGACCGATCGCCAGCGGGACGCCTAGGATCGCGGTCAGGCCTTCGTCCTTGACGCCGGAGTCGATGTGGCGGGTGTGCTTGAACCGCTCGTCGGTGAAGTAGTCCGAAGTCGCGTACGGCCGCGCGGTCTGCGCGACCAGCCCGCCGAGGCCCTCCCCCATGCCCAGCACGATCTGCTGGAACTCCGCCGACACCGACCCGTCACTGACCCGGACGTAGGTCTTGTTCTCGGCCTCGCGGTTCAGCGAAAGGTAGGAGACGTCGACGCCGAGCAGCGCCCGCGCGCGGCGGACGATCGAGCGCAGCACGGTGTCCGGATCGGACAGGGCGGCGAGCTCGCTGGCGGTCTCGAACAGCGCGGTGAGCTGGGCTTCACGGCGCCGGTGCTCGGCGAGCGTCTCGCGGATCCGCAAGGCCAGCTCGCCCGCGCTGGCCAAGGCGGCCAGGTCGCCCGCGCCGAGGGTGCCTTCGGCGCGGGCGGCCACGACGACGTGCGCCAGCTGCTCGGTGCTCGCCCCGGAGGCGAGGAGGTCGAGCAGCCGGCGCAACGCGTCGGAAGGTGCGGTCACGGCGGTCATGCTAGGGCGAAACGGCCGCCTGTTCCGCCTGGACACCCTCGTCGTGCAGCGACTGCCCGCGGGTCTCGCGGGCGGCCAGCAGCGCGATGACGGTGAGCAGGCACATCCCCGTGACGTACAGCGACACCGGCACCGTGCTGCCCCAGGCCGAGAAGAGCGCAACGGCGATCAGCGGCGCGACGGCGCCGGCGGCGATCGAGGACAGCTGACCGCCGACCGACAGCCCGGTGTAGCGGACGCGGGTCGGGAACTGCTCGGCGAAGAACGCCGCCTGCGGGCCGTACATCGCGCCGTGCAGCACCAGCCCGACGGTCGTGGCCAGCACGATCACGACCGACGACTTCGTGTCCAGCAACGCGAAGAACGCGAAGCTCCACACGGCCATCCCGATGGCGCCGAACAGGTAGACCGGACGGCGGCCGACGCGGTCGGACAGCCCGCCCCAGAGCGGGATGGTCACGAAGTGCACGGCCGAGCCGATCAGGACCGCGGTCAGGCCCATGCCCTTCGGCAGGTGCAGCCCGGTCGTGACGTACACCAGGATGAACGCGGTGATCACGTAGTACGACACGTTCTCGGCCATCCGCGCGCCGATGGTCACCAGCACCTCGCGCCAGTTGTGGCGGAAGACGTCGACGACGGGGACGTGCTTCTCGCCGCGCTCCTCGGCCCGCTGCTGCGCGGCGAGGAACACCGGCGACTCGGAGACGGCCAGCCGGATCCACAGCCCGATCAGCAGCAGCACCGCCGAGAGCAGGAACGGGATCCGCCAGCCCCAGGACAGGAACGCCGCGTCGGTCTGCGTCGCGGACAGGATCGCCAGGACGGCGGTGGCCAGCAGGTTGCCGCCCGGCGCCCCGCACTGCGGCCAGCTCGCCCAGAACCCGCGGCGGCGGTCGTCGCCGTGCTCGGAGACGATCAGGACCGCGCCACCCCATTCCCCGCCGAGCGCGAAGCCCTGGACGAGGCGCAGCAGCGTCAGCAGCACCGGCGCCGCGACGCCCGCCGAGGCGTACGTCGGCAGCACGCCCATGAGCGCGGTCGAACCCCCCATCAGCGACAGGCTGACGATGAGCAGTTTCTTCCGCCCGAGCCGGTCGCCGAAGTGGCCGAACACCAGGCCCCCGATCGGGCGGGCGAGGAACCCGACCGCGTAGGTCAGGAACGCCAGCAGCGTGCCGGTGAGCGGATCCGCCGTCGGGAAGAACAGCTTGTTGAACACCAGCGCGGCGGCCGACGTGTAGAGGAAGAAGTCGTACCACTCGATGGTGGTGCCGATCAGGCTCGCGCCGACGATCTTGGCGATCGCCGACCGGTGGGGTTGGCTCACTGCGGGCTCCACTTCCTTGTGGTCGGGCGGGATCTAGGCGGCGGTCCAGCCGCCGTCGAGCGGGATGGACGCCCCGGTGATGTGGCCGGCGCGCGGGGAGCACAGCCACACCACCAGGGAAGCGACGTCGCCGGGTTCGATGAGCTTCTTGATCGCGGCGCGGCGGAGGAGGACCTCGGCGACGACGTCCTCGCGCGGGATGTCGTGTTCGGCGGCCTGCGCGTCGATCTGGCCGTCGACCAGCGGGGTGCGGACGTACCCGGGGTTGACGCAGTTGCTGGTGACCCCGTGCTCGGCCCCTTCGAGGGCGGCGACCTTGGAGAGCCCTTCGAGCCCGTGCTTGGCGGCGACGTACGCGGCTTTGTACGGGGAGGCACGCAGCCCGTGGACGCTCGACATGTTGACGATCCGGCCCCAGCCCCTGGCGTACATCGACGGCAGCGCGTGCCGGATGAGCAGGAAGGGCGCGGTGACCATGAGTGCCTGGATGCGGGTGAAGACGTCCGGCGGGAAGTCCTCGATCGGCGCGACGTGCTGGATGCCGGCGTTGTTGACGAGGATGTCGACCTCGGCGGGCAGCGCGCCGATGGCGGCGGGGTCGGTCAGGTCGGCGGCGTGCGCCCAGCCCCCGACTTCGGTGGCGGCGGCTTCGGCGCGTTCGGCGTCCACGTCGACGACGTGCACCTTGGCCCCGGCCGCCGCGAGAGCGCGGACGCAGGCGAGGCCGATGCCCCCGGCCCCGCCGGTCACGAGGGCGGTGCGCCCGTCCAGATCGCTGGTCATGGACGGGAACGGTAAGCGTGACCCGCGTCGCGGACCATGTGTGCGGCGGCTACAAGCCGGGAAGATCCCGTGGTGCCGCCGCACACCTCGTCAGCGGGCCAGCACCGCCAGGTAGTGCGCGTTGGTCATGACGCCGAGGAGGTTGCCGAACGGGTCGACGACCGACGCCGTCACGAACCCCGGCCCGCGCTCGGTGATCGGCTCGCACTCCTTCGCGCCCAGCTCGTGGAGGCGGGCGACGGTCGCTTCGAGGTCGTCGACGTGCCAGTAGACGATCTCGCCGCTCGGCCCGCCCATGCTCGCCGGGACGTACTTCCGGTCGATCAGCCCGAGTTCGTGCTGGTGGTCGCCGATGCGGAACTCGGCGTACCCGGGCCGCTCGAAGTACGGCTCGATGCCCAGGAACCCGGCGTACCACTCCTTCGCGGCCTCGTGGTCGTCGGCGAAGTACGAAACGGTGGCCATTCCTCGCAGCACGGCTGCTCCTCTCGGACGGTGTGGAGCCAGCATGCGGGGTGAAAGTGTGCACCGAGTGAGCACTTTGTTTGCGACACTTCCCCCATGCGCGCCGACCGTCTCGTGGCCACCCTCCTGCTGATGCAAACCCGCGGCCGGGTCACCGCGGGCGAGCTGGCCGCCGAGCTGGAGGTCTCCGTCGCCACCGCCCGCCGCGACCTGGAAGCCCTCTCGGCCGCCGGCGTGCCCGTGTACCCGCAGCCCGGTCGCGGCGGCGGCTGGCAGCTCGTCGGCGGCGCCCGCACCGACCTCTCCGGCCTGAGCGCCCGCGAGGCGCAGGCGCTGTTCCTCCTGGCCGGCCCGGCCGCGGCCGGCGCCCCCGAGGTCAAGTCCGCGCTGCGGAAGCTCATGGGCGCGCTGCCCGGCACGTTCCGGGCGGACGCCGAGGCCGCCGCGGACGCGGTCGTCGTCGACCAGGCGGGCTGGGGCGAGCGCCCGAAGGACCGGCCGCCGGTGGTCGAGCTGCTGCAGGACGCCGTCATCGCCCGCCGCCGGGTCCACCTGGTCTACGGCGGCCGCGAGCGGTCGGAGCGGCTGGTCGACCCGTGGGGCCTGGTCGACAAGGACGACGTCTGGTACCTGGTCGCCGGCACGGAGAAGGGGCGTCGCACGTTCCGCGTCGACCGGATCGCCGCCGCCACCGTCAGCGAGGAGCCCGCCGACCGGCCCTCGGACCTGGAGCTGGCGAAGGTGTGGGAAGAGGTCGTCGAGGAGGTCGAGAAGCGCCGTTCGTCGCTGACCGCGGACGTGGTGCTGAGCCGGCGCCACTTCGGCGTGCTGCGGGACCGGTTCGGGCGGCACTGCGAGCTCGTCGCCGAGCTGCCGGACGACCGGGTGCGGGCCCGGGTCGCGGCGCCCGCGCCGATCATGATCGCGCAGGAGCTGGCGGGGTGGGGCGCGCTGGTCGACGTCGAGGGTCCGGAGTCGGTGAAGGCCGAGCTGGCCCGCTTGGGCGCGGAGCTGGTTGCCCGTTATGCCCGGTAATCCCGCACGCTCCCGAACACGCGCGGTATCGGGCCTGCTCAGGCCGATGCCCGCCGAGAAGCACCGCACTTGAACGCCGTTCGCCCGCTATGCTCGGTGAACCCCGTTAATCGGTCTACTTTGGACATGGTGGAGACCTACTACGAGTGTCCGTTACTCACCGGTATCTGGCCGTTCGGAGTATCCGTGATCACCCGTTTGCTGTTACTGTGACGCCTCCGTGACCTGAACGTGTGTTCGGTGACACTTCGGCGAGGGCAGACGATGCGTGACGATGTGGTCGAAGCGAGTGCGGTGGTCGGGCACACGCCGGACGTGGTGTGGCAGATCGTCGGATCGCCGGAGTGGTACGCGCGATTCGTGCCGGAGATCAGCTGGTGCGAGGTGCAGGAGCCGGCTTCGCGCGGGCGCGGGCCGAAGGGCGTGATCCGGATCGTCCCCGAGCGCGGGCCGATGCTGGAGGCGCAGGTGCAGGCCGTCGTGTACCGGCCGGGCGAGCACGTGGTGTGGTGCGGCGTCCCGGACGAGGGCACGTGGGTCTCCCTGGAGCTGAGACCCCTGGCGGGCGGCAAGACCGAGCTGTTCGTCCGGATGATGCTGCCGCCGGCGTACCTGGATCTGGTCTCGTCGATCAAGAAGGACGTCCGCGCCCTGGGCCGGCGGCTCGACCTGCACCTGGCCGGGCAGTACGACACCGAAGCCGATCGCGACGGCACCAAGGCGACCAAGCTGCGCACCACGAGCGTGCTGCTGCGCGCCGGCGTGCTGAGCCCGGCGCGGCCGGACAAGCTGGCCCGCCAGCTCCAGTCCCTCGCGCAGTGGGGCGCCACCGTCGCGGGCGGCTACCAGGCCGCCGCGGGCCGCGTCCCGGACGAGCAGGCGCTGCACGACGAGCGCAACCTCCGCACGTTCCGCCAGGTCCAGGAGCGCAGCAACCGGCTCGCCAACGCACTGAGCGAACTCGGCGTCAGCGAACGCGACCGGATCGCGCTGATGTGCCGCAACCACTCCGCGATGGTCGAGTCGTTCGTCGCGGCCAGCAAGCTCGGCACCGACGTCGTCCTGCTGAACACCGGCCTGTCCGCGGCTTCGGTCAAGGACGTGCTCGCCGAGCACAAGCCGTCCGCCGTGCTCGCCGACGACGAGTTCGCGCAGACCATCGCGAACGTCCCCGGCGACTTCGCCCGGATCAGCACCTGGCCGGACGCCGACGCCGGCTACCCGACCGTCGACGAGCTGATCCACGCCGCGCCCGCCGACCCGCCGAAGCCGGTCGAGCGGCCGGGCCGGCTGGTCGTGCTCACCTCCGGCACCACCGGGACGCCGAAGGGCGCGCGCCGCCCCACACCCAAGGGGCTCGGCTCGGCCGCCGCGATCCTCGACCGCATCCCGCTGCGCGCCGGTGACCGCATCCTCGTCGCCGCACCGCTGTTCCACAGCTGGGGCCTCGCCGCGATGCAGATCGGCATGGCGCTGCGGGCCTCGCTGGCGCTGATCCGCAAGTTCGACGCCGAAGAGACGTTGCGGACCATCGCGGAGCAGAAGTGCGACGCGCTGTTCGTCGTGCCGATCATGCTGCAGCGGATCATGGACCTGCCCGAACGCGTCCGCGCGCGCTACGACCTGTCGTCGCTGCGGATCGTGGCGAGCAGCGGCTCGGCGATGTCCGGGGCGTTCGTGACGTCGTTCATGGACACCTTCGGCGACGTCCTCTACAACTTCTACGGCTCGACCGAAGTGTCGTGGGCGAGCATCGCCGACCCCGCCGACCTGCGCGCGGCGCCGACCACGGCCGGGCGCTGCCTGCTCGGCACCCGCCTGGCCATCCTCGACGAGGACCGCAAGCCGGTGCCGCCGGGCGGCGAGGGCCAGATCTTCGTCGGCAACGACATGCTCTTCGACGGCTACACCAACGGCACCGACCCGGCGCGCGCGGCGGACCTGATGGCCACCGGCGACGTCGGCTACCTCGACGCCGCGGGACGGCTGTTCGTCACCGGCCGGGCCGACGAGATGATCGTTTCCGGTGGCGAGAACGTCTTCCCGCGCCCGGTCGAGGAAGCACTGGTCGCGCTGCCCGGCGTCCACGACGCCGCGGTGGTCGGGGTGGCGGACGCGGAGTGGGGCCAGCGGCTGGCCGCGTACGTCGTGCCCCGGCGCGGCGCTTCGCTGCACGCCGAGGACATCCGCGCGTACATCCACCAGCGGCTGGCGCGGTTCGCCGTGCCGCGGGACGTCTACTTCGTCCCGGACCTGCCTCGCAACGCGACGGGCAAGATCCTCAAGCGCCTCCTGCACGACGACACCTGGCCGGCGACCTCCGAGTACTGATGCCCGAACACACATCCGACGGCCGGTACATCGTCGTCAACGGCCGCCGCTGGCGCGCGACCGACCCGGAGATCCCGGCCGACGTCCGCGACCGGCTGCAGAAGCACCTGATGGCGGCCCGGCGCGTCCAGGACCGCGAGCGCACCCAGCTGGCGAAGGTGGCGCTGGGCGAGCGCGGCGAACCGTGGTGGGAGCAGACTTCCGCGCAACGGCGGGAGCGCTGGGAAAAGGGGCTCGCCGAGCTGGATCAGCCCACCGGCTGACGCAGCACGGTCTTGAGCTTCCCGGGCACGACCCGGCGCGGGTCGCCGAGGTAGACCTCGTGGTGCAGCCCGGTCGGCTTCAATCCTTGGCTCTCCAAGAATTCGTCGTGCAGGCGGGCCAGCAGCGGGCCTTCGTCGTCGTACGAACCGACGTGGAGCACCTGCGCGCAGCGGCCCTCGTGCAGCTTCTCGAGGCGGACCGGCGCGTCGATCTTCTTCTTGCGCCGCACGGTTTCCCGGGCTTCCTCGACGGCGTCTTCGCCGATCCACGGCGGTAGCGCGATGAGCATGGTCCACTGCCAGGCGTCCTTGGCCCGCACGGTGAAAGCGGCGTAGTCGTCCGCCCACCACAGGCCTTCGAGCGGGCCTACTACGAAGTCCTCGCCGGTCTTCTTCGCGGTCATCTTGATCGTGTACGCGAAGGCGTAGAGCGCTTCGACGGCTTGCTTGTAGCTCTCGGCCGTGTTCGGGTTGCCGCGGCCGTCGATCGCGAGGAACCGCTGCTCGGGCACGTCGAGCAGGGCCCAGTCGGTGTTCTTGGGCGCGTAGAGCGGTTTCAGCTCTTTCTTGAGGTCGTACGGCATCAGGACATCCCTTCCAGCCACGCGGCTTCCGCTTCGAGCTGCGCGATCGAGTAGTCGAAGATCGCCCGGACGAACGGCGGCGCGTCCGGCCGGGCCGCGGCGGCGCGGCGGACCTCGGCCAGCCGCTCCCCCACCGCTTCGGCTCGCCGGGCCAGCGCCGCGGCGAGCCGGTCCGGCGCGACGACCGGGCTGTTCGCCAGCCCGACGAGCACCGGCGGGTGCACCGGGCGCAGTTCGGCGATGGCGGCTTCCGCGGCGGCCGCGCACGCCGCCCGGCCCGCGTCCGTCGCCGTATACGTCTTCTTCGCCTTGGCGTGCGCGCGGTCCTGCTCGACTTCGGCGACCAGGCCGCGGTCGCGGAGTTTGCCGAGCACGTAGTAGATCGAGCTGAAGCCGAGCGCCGTCCACTCGCGCATGCCGCGTTCGGAGACGACTTCGTCCAGCTCGTAGCCGTGCCTCGGCCGCTCGGTCACCAGGCCGAGCACCGTGAGTTCCGCGTCGGTGAGCACGGGCCTATTCTAGTACTGGAATAGGCCCGTTCGTCAACGCTTCCGGAAATTGTCGGTGGGTGCTGGCATGCTTCAGCGAGTACCGGAAAGCGAGGGAGCACAGTGGGGGGACAGGTGGTGACGGCGGTGCCGTGGACCGCGGAGCGCGTGGCCGGGCTGGCGCCCGATCCCGCGTCGGAGAAGGCGGGCCGGGCGCTCGCCGCGCCGGCCAAGTGGTCGGGCGCGGGTGCGTCCGAAGACGCCGTGTGGGGCTTCTGCCAGGGCAGCGGCAAGAAGCCGTACCAGACGTGCGTCGAGCTCGCCGAGCCCGCGTTCCGGTGTTCCTGTCCCAGCCGGAAGTTCCCGTGCAAGCACGCACTGGGGCTGCTGATGCTGTGGGCGGCCGGGAAGATCGACGCGAGCGAGCCACCGGAGTGGGTGCACTCCTGGCTGGCCGAGCGCGCCGACCGCGCCCAGCGGGCGGAAAAACGCGCGGAAGCGGCCGGGCCGAAGGACGAGGAGGCCGCCGCGCGCCGGGCGGGCGAACGTGCCGCACGCGTCGAAGGCGGTGTCGCCGAGCTGAAGGTCTGGCTGACCGACCGGATCGGCGCCGGCTTCGCGGGCTTCGACCGCAACGGCGGCGAGGAACTGCGCACGGTCGCGGCCCGGATGGTCGACGCACAGGCGTCCGGCCTCGCGGGCGGGTTGCGCCGGGCAGCGGGCACCGTGGGCCGCCGTGACTGGCCGGAGGCGCTCCTTTCGGAACTATCGCTGCTGTACTTGCTGGCGGACGCGGCCACGAGGCTGGATTCGCTGCCGCCACCGTTGGCGGAGACGGTCCGGACCAGGCTCGGCTTCTCGGTGGAGACGGCCCGCGTCCTGGAATCCGGCGAGCGGGTGTCGGACGATTGGCTGATCACGGGCGCGGCCGACGAGGAGAACGACCGCCTCCTCACCCGCCGGACGTGGCTGCGCGGCCTCGGCACAGGGCGGGACGCGCTGGTGCTGTCGTTCGCCCCACCGGGCCGCCCGCTGGACGCGTCGCTGCCACCCGGGCACCTGCTGACGGCGGAGCTGGCGTTCTACCCGGGCGCGGCCCCGTTGCGGGCATTGGTGGTGGAGCGCGGAATCCCCCTCGCGGCCCCGGCTGCCGAGGGCAGCTCGATCCCGGCCGCACTGGCGGCGTACGCGGAGGCCATGGCGGCGGACCCGTGGCTCGAACGCTGGCCGGTCCTGCTTTCGTCGGTGACCCCGGCCGAACACCCGGGCGGCTGGTGTCTGTCCGAAAAGGACGGAACGGCGCTGCCGTTGGTCCCGTACGCATTCCCGTGGCCGTTGCTGGCGATGTCGGCGAGCAACCCGCTGACGGTGGCGGGCGAGTGGAGCCCCGCAGGCCTGCGCCCCCTGACGTGCTGGCACGAAAACCGGGCGGTGCGGCTGTGAACCACGTCCCCTTCCTTGCACCTGGTCCGACCCGGATCCCCGTCGGCCACCCCCTCGCCGAGCGCGCCGGTGCGGCCGCCCGCATCCCGGCCGGCACCACCACCCGCGGCCACTCCGACCCACCACTCACCGAGCACGCCTGCGCGGTCGGCACCGCACTCCACGGCACCCGCCGCCACTCCGACCCGCCACGCCCCCGCGAGCCGCGTCCCAACCCTGCCGGCGCCGGCCGCCACTCCGACCCACCACGCCCCCGCGACCCGCGCCCCAACCCTGCCGGCGCCGGCCGCCACTCCGACCCACCACGCCCCCGCGACCCGCGCCCTGCCGGCCGCCGCCACGCCGACCAACCACCCACCGGCCACGCTCCAGCGAGCGGCACCGCCCTCTCCACCCAACGCCGCACCACCGCGGCCGCCCGCATCCGCATCCGAATCCCCTCCCTCCAGAAGGCGGTGAAGCCGTGAAAGCCTGGGAAGATCTCGTCGGCACCGCACTGCTCGGCACCCGCCGGCGCACCCTCGACCTCTCCACCCAGCCCGCCGCGGTCCGGCCGCTGGCCGAAGACCGCGACGACCCCGCCGAGCAGCTCCTGGCCGCCGCGGCCGTGCTCACCACCTACCGGCGGGCCGGGCGGCCGCCGCTGCACGACGTGCGGCCCTTGCCCGTCGCCGCCGCCGACGAGCGGCCCTTCGTGCCGGCGCTCGCCAGGGAACGGCTGGCCCGGCTGCTCGCCGCCAGTCATCCCGATCTGCTCCTCGAGTGGCTCGGCATCGTCGCCGGCACGCGCTACCGCGTCCCGCCCGAAACCCTGCCGCTGCTCGCCGAAGCCGCGCGCACCAAAGCCGCGCTGCGGGGGCCGCTCGTCGCGGTCGCCGGGCCCGTCGGGGCCTGGCTCGGGCAGCGGAACCCGGACTGGTCCTTCCTCGCCGCGCCCGCGGAAACCGGCTCGTCCCGCGACATCTGGCAGTACGGCAGCCTCGCCCAGCGCCGCCGCTGGCTGGCCGCCAAGCTGGCCGACGCACCCGGCGAAGCCCGCGAAGCCCTCGCCGGTTCCTGGAAGAGCGAGCCCGCCGACATCCGCTCGGACTTCCTCGGGGTGCTCGCCGCGCACGTGCGGCCCGACGACGAAGCCTTCCTCGAAGCCGCGCTGTCCGACCGGGCGGCCGCCGTCCGGGAACGGGCTGCCGAGCTGCTCGGGCGGCTGCCCGGCACCCGGTACGGCGAACGCATGGCCGAACGGCTGCGCCCGCTGGTCCGCCGCCGGAACCGGGTGCTCGAAATCGCGCTGCCGCAAGGTGAACGCGGGGAAGGCACCGTCCGGCTGCGCACCCTCGTCGCGGCCGCGCCCCTGGCCTTCTGGACCGAGTTCGGGCCGCCCGCCGAGGTGGTGCGGATGAGCGTCGAGGGGTGCCCGGCCGCCGTGCTGCGCGACTCCTGGGCCACCGCCGCGGTCCGGCAAGGCGACGAGACCTGGGCGAAGGCGCTGATCGGCGCCGACCCCGGCGGGCGCACCACCCCGCCGCTGCTGGGCGTGCTGAGCCCGGCCGGCCAGGCCGCCACGATCGGGCACCTGGTGAGCCGGCTGCCCGTCGAATCGTTCGCGCGGCTGGTGCACGAACTGCCCCGGCCGTGGACGAAGGAGCTCGGCACCGCCCTGCTCGACTGGATCGCCCGCCAGGACGACCACCGCCTGGTCTCGCACGCCGCCGTCGTGATCGCGCGGGCGGTCCCGCGCGGCTGCCTCGGCCACCCCTTGGCCACCACCCGCCTGACCATGGACGCCGGGCCTTGGCGCCGGGCGCTCACCGAAACGCTGAACTTCCGCCGCGAAATGTACGAGGAGCTCGCATGACCGCCCCCGCCACCGTCCTCCGGCCGCACGCCGAGCAGGACTACGCCGCCGAGCTGGCCGCGCTGGCCGCCGCCGACGACCGGGCGAAGCCGCCGAACTGGCTCCTCTCGCCCTGGGCCGTCGTCGAATACCTGCTCGGCGGCACCCTGCCGGACGGCACCGTGCTCACGCCGAAGTACGTCGGCCCCCGCCGGCTGGTCGAGGTCGCCGTCGCCACCCTGGCCACCGACCGCGCGCTGCTGCTGCTCGGCGTGCCGGGCACGGCGAAGACGTGGGTGTCCGAACACCTGTCCGCCGCGATCAGCGGCGACTCGACGCTGCTGGTGCAGGGCACCGCGGGCACGTCCGAGGAGTCGATCCGCTACGGCTGGAACTACGCCCGGCTGATCGCCGAAGGGCCGAGCACCGCCGCGCTCGTGGAAAGCCCGCTGCTGCACGCGATGCGGGACGGGAAGCTGGCCCGGCTCGAGGAGCTGACCCGCATCCCGGCCGACGTCCAGGACTCGCTGATCACGATCCTGTCCGAGAAGACACTGCCGATCCCCGAGCTGGGCACCGAGGTGCAGGCGCGGCCGGGCTTCAACCTGATCGCGACGGCGAACAACCGCGACAAGGGCGTCAACGAGCTGTCGAGCGCGCTGCGGCGGCGGTTCAACACGGTCGTGCTGCCGCTGCCGGACAGCGCCGACGCGGAGGTCGAGATCGTCAGCAGGCGGGTCGCGGAGCTCGGCAAGTCGCTGCAGCTGCCCACCGAGGCCGCCGAGCTGGCCGAGATCCGCCGGGTGGTCACGGTGTTCCGCGAGCTGCGCTCCGGCCGCACCGAAGACGGCCGCACGGCGGTGAAATCCCCGTCCGGCACGCTCTCGACCGCCGAGGCCATCAGCGTGCTCACCGGCGGGCTCGCGCTGGCGGCGCACTTCGGTGACGGCGTGCTGCGCCCGCACGACGTCGCGGCCGGCATCCACGGCGCGGTGGTCAAGGACCCGGTGGCCGACCGCGCGATCTGGATCGAGTACCTGGAGACGGTGGTCCGCGAGCGCGACGGCTGGGCCGACTTCTACCGGGCCGGCCAGGAGATTTCGTGACGGCGACCCACCTGCTCGGCATCCGCCACCACGGTCCGGGGTCCGCCAGGGCCGTGGCGGCGCGGCTCGCCGAACTCGAGCCCGACGTCGTGCTGATCGAGGGTCCGCCCGAAGCCGACGTCCTGGTCGAACTGACCGAAGACCCGGCGATGGCGCCGCCGGTCGCGCTGCTGGCGTACGCGACCGACGACGTCTCGCGTGCCGCGTTCTGGCCGTTCGCCGTCTTCAGCCCGGAATGGCAGGCGCTCGCCTACGCGCGCGAAGCCGGGATCCCGGTGCGGTTCTGCGACCTCCCGGCCGCGCACACGTTCGCCGCGGGGCCGGACGAGCACGCCGGCCCGCCCGGCGACCCGCTGGCGGAGCTGGCCGCGGCCGGCGGCTACGACGACCCGGAACGCTGGTGGGACGACGTCGTCGAGTCCCGGCGTGACGACGAGAACCCGTTCGAGGTGATCGCCGAGGCGATGACCGCGCTGCGGGAGGACGAGAAACCGCCGCAGGGCAACGAAGCGCGGCGCGAGGCGTACATGCGCTCGGTGCTGCGCCGCACCCGCAAGGAGGGGTTCGACAACATCGCCGTGGTCTGCGGGGCCTGGCACGTGCCCGCGCTGGCCGACCCGCTGCCGCCGGCGTCGCACGACCAGGCCGTCCTCAAAGGACTCCCGAAGCGCAAGGTCGCGTGCACCTGGGTGCCGTGGACGCACGGGCGCCTGGCCACTGCCAGCGGGTACGGCGCCGGGGTGCGGTCGCCGGGCTGGTACCACCACCTGTTCACCACGGCCGAAGACGTCACCACGCGCTGGCTGACCGGCGTCGCCGGGGTGCTGCGGGAGGAGGACCTGCCGGTCTCGACCGCGCACGTCATCGAGGCCGTCCGGCTGGCCGAGGCGCTCGCGGCGCTGCGCGGGCGGTCCTCGGCCGGGCTCGCCGAGGTCACCGAAGCCACCCGGTCCGTGCTGTGCGGCGGGGACGAGGTGCAGGTCGAGCTCGTGACGCGGCGGCTGGTGGTCGGCGAACGGCTCGGCGAGGTCCCCGAGCGGGTGCCGCAGCCGCCGCTGGCCGCGGACCTGACCGCGACGGCGAAACGCCTGCGGCTCAAGAAGGATCCGATCGTCAAGGAGCTCGACCTCGACCTGCGCACGCCCGGCGGGCTGGACCGTTCGAAGCTGCTGCACCGCCTGCGGATCCTCGGCATCGAGTGGGGCAGCCGGGAGGCGTCGGCGCGGCGGAACAAGGGCACGTTCCGGGAAACCTGGGCGCTGGCCTGGGAGCCGTCGTTCGAGGTCGACCTCGTCGCGGCGGCGGTGCACGGCACCACCGTGCCGTCGGCGGCCACGGCCGCGGTCCGCGGCGCCGTCGAGGGCACGCCCCCGCTGGACGAGGTCACCACGGCCGTCGAGAACTGCCTGCTCGCCGACCTGCCCGAGGCGTTGCCCGAGGCGCTCGCGGCGCTCGACGCCCGGGCGGCGGCCGACGCGGACGTCGCCCGGCTGATGTCGGCGCTGCCTGCGCTGGCCCGGGCGACCCGCTACGGGAACGTGCGCGGCACCGACACCGCGGCGCTGCGCGCGGTCGCCGACCGTATGCTCGACCGGATCTGCGCGGGCCTGCCCCCTGCGGCGCACGGCATCGACGACGACGCCGCGGCCCGGCTGGCCGCGCTGGTCGACGGCGTGCACGACGCGACGTCGTTGCTGGGCGACGACGCCAAGGAACGCTGGCTGGCCGCGCTGGCCCGGCTCGCGGAGCGGCCGTCGCTGCCGCCGCTGCTGGCCGGGCGGCTCACCCGGATCCTGCACGACAGCGGCCTGCTCGACGCGTTCGACATCGAGCTGCGGCTGGGCCGGGCGCTGACCCCGGGCATCACGCCCGCGGCGGGGGCGGCGTACGTCGAAGGCTTCTTCGACGGCGGCGCGCTGTTGCTGGTGCACGACGAAGGCCTGCTGCGGGTGATCGACGCGTGGCTCGCGGGGATCCCGCCGGAGGTCTTCACCGAGGTGCTTCCGTTGCTGCGCCGGACGTTCGGCGCGTTCAGCGGGCCCGAGAAACGGGCCATCGGGCACCGGGCGGCCGGCCTGACCGGCCCCGCCCGGCTCGCGCCGGTGGCCGACGAACTGGACGAGGACCGGGCGGAGCGCGTGCTGCCCGTGCTGGCGACACTGCTGGGGGTGGGCGCGTGAGCGCGGAAACCGACGACCGGCTGCGGCGCTGGCGGCTGGTCCTGGGCGGCGAGGGCGCCGGGCCCGGCTCCGGGCTGGCCGACACCCGGCTGTCCGATGAGGACAGTGGCGTCGACCAGGTGCTGGCCGCCCTCTACGACAAGCCGGACGAGGAAACCGCGGGCGGCACGCGCGGGGCGAACCTCGGCGCGTCGGCACCGCGGGTCGCGCGCTGGCTGGGCGACATCCGCCGCTACTTCCCCAGCACGGTGGTCCAGGTGATGCAGCGCGACGCCTTCGACCGGCTCGGGCTCACCCGGATGCTGCTGGAGAAGGAGCTGCTGTCGGCGGTCGAACCGGACGTGCACCTGGTCGGGACGCTGCTGTCGCTGAACGGCGTGCTGCCCGAGGAGACGAAGGAGACCGCGCGCGAGGTCGTCCGCAAGGTGGTCCAGGAGCTGGAGGAGCGGCTCGCCGAGCGCACCCGCGCGGCGATCAAGGGCGCGCTGGACAAGGCGTCGCGCACCCACCGGCCCCGCCCGGGCGACGTCGACTGGGCCCGCACGATCCACGCGAACCTCAAGCACTACTCCCCCGAGCTGCGCACGATCGTGCCGGAACGCCTGATCGGCTTCGGCCGGCGGCAGCAGGCCGTGCAGCGGGACGTGATCCTGGCCGTCGACCAGTCGGGCTCGATGGCGGAGTCGGTGGTGTACTCCGGGCTGTTCGGCGCGGTGCTGGCCTCGATGCGGGCGCTGCGGACGTCGTTCGTCGCGTTCGACACCGAGGTGGCGGACCTGACCGAGCACCTGGCCGACCCGGTCGACGTCCTGTTCGGCACCCAGCTGGGCGGCGGCACCGACATCAACCGCGCGATCGCCTACTGCGAGGGCCTGGTCGAGCGCCCGGAGCGCACGCTGCTGGTGCTGATCAGCGACCTCTACGAGGGCGGCAACGAGGACGAGCTGCTGCACCGCGTCGGCGAGCTGGTGAACGCCGGGGTCCAGGTGGTGACGCTGCTGGCCCTGTCCGACTCGGGCGCGCCGTCGTACGACCACGAGAACGCGGCGGCGCTGGCCGAGCTGGGCGTCCCGGCCTTCGCGTGCACCCCGGACCAGTTCCCGGAACTGATGGCCGCCGCCATCCGCGGCGATGACCTGCAAGGGTGGGTGGCGCGAGAGACCAGCTGAGTCGCGGAATCAAACCGACCCGGCCGATGTTGAGCGAGGTGTGGGACGGTTCCCACGGGAAGGACGGTCACCATGAAGGTCCGCAGCTCGATCCGCTCGCTGGCCCGCCAGCAGGGCGCCCAGGTCATCCGCCGCGGCAACCGGGTGTTCGTGATCAACAAGGACAACCCGCGCGCCAAGGCGCGTCAGGGTTGAGCCGCGCTCGCCGTCGTGCGGGTGCCGAACCGCAGCACGCGGTCGTCGAGCCGGTTGAGCCGCATGTCCGCCAGATCGAGCAAGTAGTTCTGGCGCATCATCCAGGGCCGCTTCCCACCCTGCTTCGGCAGGCCGGAAGCGGCCCGTTTGACGTACCCGGACTGCAGGTCCACGATCGGGCGCGGCCGGCCCCCCGTGGAAGCCGAGGCCTCGTCCGGCACGCAGCAGGCGAAGCCGTGGCGGTCCAGGTGCGCGAGCAGCCGGCACACGTACTGGGACGTCAGGTCCGCCCGCAGCGTCCACGAGTTGTTCGTGTAGCCCACGCACCACGCCAGGTTCGGGACGCCGCCGAACATCATGCCCGCTGGTCGCCGGTAGAAATCGCGCGTCCGTCGACCGCCAGCTCGATCCCGCCGAACGCCACCAGGCGCAGGCCCGTCGCCGTCACGATGAGGTCCGCCGGCACCGTGCGCCCCGACGTCAGCTCCACGCCGGACGCGGTGAACCGCGCGATCCCGTCCGTCACGATGTCCGCCTTGCCCGACCGCAGCGCCTTCAACAGGTCGGCGTCCGGGACCAGGCACAGGCGCTGGTCCCACGGGGCGTACGACGGCACGAAGTGCGGGTCCACCGGGGATGACCGCTCGGGGAGCCGGCGCATCAGCTGGAAGAACAGCGTGCCCATGACCACGTTCTTGCCGCGCACCACCCGGTGCGCGAGCTTCCCCGGCAGCAGCGCGCGGATCCGGTCGGAGAGCGCGTCGGAACCCGGGCGCGCCGCGAGGTACGACGGCGACCGCTGCAGCATCGTCACGTGCGCGGCGCGGGAAGCCAGCGCCGGGACGAGCGTCACCGCCGTCGCGCCGCTGCCGATCACCACGACCCGCTTGCTCGGGTGGTCCAACGACGCGGGCCAGTGCGCCGTCGAAACCGTCCACCGCGCCGACGCTGACGACCAGGACGCCCGCACCACCCGGTGCCCGAAGCGGATCCGGTCGGCGATCCCGTGCGCGGCCGCCGTTTCGCGGATGTAGGCCAGGATCGACGGCCCGTCCGCGATCGCCTTCGGGTCCTTCCACGGCCGGTGTCGCGCACCTCGAGCACCGCGTACGTCTTGCCCGGCAGCCGCTCCCGGAGCCGGCACGCCGCACCGATGCCGAACAAGCCGGCCCCCTCGATCAGGACGTCGACGTGTTCGGCACCGGTCATGGTTCGCAGCGCAACCGGGGGTCCTACAACCGCACGACTGTCGTCGCGCCGAACGTGCCCTTCAGCGGCACCGTCACGGTCTTGCCGTGCACGGTCACCGTGACGCTGTCCTGCGTCTGGGTCGGGTCCGATACCGCGAGCTGACGCCGCCCGACCGCCACCGACGCGGGCCCGGACGCGCTGACGCCGTCGACCGAGCCGGCCGCGAAGAAGTTCGCCAGCAGCGTGTCCCCGGTCTGGACGGCCTGGACCGCCGCGGTGTTGGCCCGCACGCGCCACGCCCAGGACGCCGCCAGGGTGCCGAGCATCGACGCGCCCGGCAGCACGGCGTACGCGTAGGTCGCGCCGGCGGGCCGCACGCCGTGCTCCAGGACCAGCTTCTGGTAGCGGCGCGTGTTCGGCGTCGTGGTGCCCTTGGTGTTGGCGCCGGTGTCGATGTCGCGCCACGCGCCGGTCCGGTCCTCGCGCAACGCCGTCACCGAAGCGCCGTCCAGGACCACGTACCCGCCGACGTCTTCCAGGTGCAGCCAGCGCGGACGACGCAACGCCGACGCTTTGCCGAGGTCGGTGGGAACGCGCTGGCCGTCCGCCAGCAGCACCCCGCGCCCGCCCTCGCCGAGGTTGCGGTTCTCGATCGTGGTGCGCACCGCGTGGTTCGAGGTGCTCGTGATGCCGGCGCCGAGGCACAGGATCCCGGCCGGGGTGAAGAACCACGACTTCTTCGCGACGAGCGAGCCGTCCCACGACTTGAAGTCGAACGCGTAGGCACCGGTGTGCGCGTCCCAGCGGACGCCGCCGGTGTGCCGGTTCGGCCCGACCGGCACGCCGCCGAACGCCGGGTCCACCGGGCCGTCGTTCTCCGTCGTGCCGGGCAGCAGCAGCGGGTCCACCGTCGGCCAGTAGGCGTCGGTGTAGTGGCCCTTGGCGTTCGGGAGGAACGTGTAGAGCACGCCGTCGCCGACGTGGTAGCCCTTGAGGTTCTGCCCGTTGATGGCTTCGTAGCGGGAAATCCGCGCCGAGCTGACGCCGAGGGAAGCCGACCAGTCCTCGGTGACGTGCACCAGGCGGTCCTGCTGACCGAAGATCCGGTGCGTGGCCGTGACCCGCGCCGGGCGCGCGCCCGAGGCCAGCATGTCCTGCGCGAACTCGATCCCCGGCGTCGCCACGAGGTCCGGGCCGGGCGCGAACCGCTCGGGGTCCGGGATCTTCAGGAACGGGGCGTACGCGCCTTCCTTGATCCACTTCGCGGCGAGCGCGTTCAGGTCGGTCTTCGTCCTGCCGGAGGCCGTCCGCGCCAGCACGAGGGTCGCGACGGTGAGCTGGTGGCCGATGTCGTGGCCGGTCTCGCCCTGCCGCGACAGCATCCGCCCGCGCACCGGTTCCATCAGCGCGCCCGCGTAGACGAACGGCGCGAAACTGTCCGCCACCAGTGCGTAGATCTTGTCCTTCAGCGGCTGCGGGAGCGCGTACTCGGTGCCCTGCGTGACGTGGATGGCGCCGGCGAGCGCGGTGAGCAGCACGATGCCGTAGTGCCCGGGGTACGGGATGGTGTCGTGCTGGATGAAGGAGCCGTCGACGTGGAAGCCGTCGCCCGCCGCGCGGTCCAGCTTCGCCACGACGCTCGCCGCGCCCCCGCCGGCGACGTCGGTGAGCGCGTCGAGGCCGGTCCTGATCCAGGCCGCGTCGCCGAGCATCGCGCCGGCCACGATCGAGATCAGCGCCTTGTCCGCGCGGTTGGCCCCGGTTTCGACGACGGACGCGTTGTTCGCGCGCACGTTCGGGTTCCCGACGAACCGCTTGACCGGCGCGAGGTAGCGGGCGAGCTCGTCCGCGGTGAGCTGGTCGGCGACGACCGAAAGCGTGTGCAGCAGGTAGTACGGGATGCCGATTTCGTAGGTGTACCAGTTGCCGATCTCGCCGACGTTCTCGTTGTACTGACTGGCGTGGATCAGCTCGAGCGCGGCCTTGATCCGGTCGAGCACCGCCGGGTCGCCGGCCAGCGCGCCGCCGGGCGTGCCCCAGTCGACGGCGATCGCGCGCAGCCGGGCGTACATCGACGTCGTGTAGTCGCTGCCCGGGCCGAGCGGCAGGTCCGTCCACAGTGGAGCACCACCGCCGGCCACGGAAAGGCTCGCGTGGTAGGCCTTGGCGACGCGGCCCAGGTTGGCCAGCGCCTCGGCGCGTTCCGGCGACGGCCGGTTGATGCCGGTCTGCAGCTGCCGGTAGGCGGCCACGATCGGCGCGGTCGCGGCGGGCACCCCGCCCGCGGACGGAGCGGCCACCGCCGAGGCGAAGGCAGGACGGGTGAGCAACACGGTGGAAGCGGCCACCAGGGCGCCGCCGCGCAGGGCGTTTCTCCGGTTCACGGGCATGACGATGCCTCCCAGTGAGGGGGAACGGAATTCGGTTGTGCGGCGGCGTGGTGGAGCATCACCCCGCACTTTCACGTGAAAGTGCGGGGCCCAGGTCGGCACTTTCACGTGAAAGTGCGGGTCAGCGGGTGCCGTCGGTGCGGCGGGGCAGGTGCCAGGGGTTGGCCTCCTGCAGGGGTTCGGGCAGCAGCGCGTCCGGGAAGCCCTGCCAGGCGATCGGGCGCAGGAACCGGTCGATCGCCGCGGTGCCGACCGAGGTCGTCGTCGGGGCGGTCGTGGCCGGGTACGGGCCGCCGTGCTGCTGGGCCCAGCTCACCGTGACGCCGGTGGGCCAGTCGTTCCACAGCAGCCGGCCGGCGATGCGGGCCAGCGGGGGCAGCACGGGCCGGAGCCAGTCCGCGTCGGACTCCTCGCCGTGGATCGTGGCCGTGAGCCCCGGTTCGACGACGTCGAGCAGGCTCAGCAGCTCGGCCTGGTCGGCGTAGGTGACGATCAGCGACGCCGGGCCGAAGCACTCTTCGTGCACGGCGGGGCCGCCCTCGAGGAACTGCTTGCCGGTCGTGGCCAGCAGCGTCGGCGTGAACGACGGCGACTCCGAAGCCGCCGAAGACACGACGTCGACGCCCGGCACCTCGCGCAGGGCCGCGAGCTTCGCCTCGTACCCGGCCGCGATGCGGTCGTTGAGCATCGGCTGGGCCGCGGCACCCTCGAGCGCCGAACGCAGCGTCTCGGTCAGGCCGTGGTCCTCGGGCAGGAACAGCAGGCCCGGCTTCGTGCAGAACTGCCCGGCGCCGAGCGTGAACGACCCGGCGTAGCCCTTGGCGACGGCTTCCCCGCGCGCGGCGATCGCGGCCTCGGTCACCACGACCGGGTTGACGCTGCCGAGCTCGCCGTAGAACGGGATCGGCCGCGGCCGCGCGTTCGCGATGTCGAACAGCGCGCGCCCGCCGGGGATGGAGCCGGTGAACGACGCCGCTTCGATGCGCGGGTCCTTCAGCGCCGTGACACCTTCGTCCTGGCCGAAGATGACATCGAAGATGCCCTCGGGCGCGCCGGCGCCGACCAGGGCTTCGCGCACGATCCGGCCGGTCAGCGCGGACAGCTCCGGGTGCCCCGGGTGCGCCTTCAGCACCACCGGGCAGCCCGCGGCCAGCGCGGCCGCCGTGTCGCCGCCGGCGACGCTGAACGCGAACGGGAAGTTGCTGGCCGCGAACACCAGCACCGGGCCGACGGCGGTCTTCACGCGGCGGATGTCCGGCCGCGGGCCCATCGGCCAGTCCGGGTCGGCGTGGTCGACGGCCGCGCCGAGGAACTCGCCGTCGGTGAGGACCTCGCCGAACAGGCGCAGCTGGAACGTCGTGCGCTTCAGCTCGCCGGCCAGCCGCGGGGTCGCCGGGAGGTGGGTTTCGGCGTGGGCGAGCGGGACGAGCTCGTCCGCGGCGGCGTCGAGCGCGTCGGCGGCCGCGACCAGCCAGCGGGACCGTTCGGCCGGGGTGGCCGCGGCGGCGGGACGGGCGGCCGCGGCGGCTCCCGCGAGGATCTTCTCGAGCGTGGCGGCGTCGGTGGCCTGGCTCATGGGTGGAACAGCTCCTCAGTTCTCATGGGCGGCGGCGGTGGCCGAGCCCAGGTCGCCCCAGCGACCCGGACCGGCCAGTCCGAGGTGGTACAGGTGCAGCTCCGCGGCGCCCGCCTTGGCCAGCTCGCCGGCGTACGCGGCGATGTCCGGCACCGGGGCGGCGGCGACCGCGGTGATGTAGCTGCCGATCGCGACCCGCTCGGGCAAGGCCTCCCGGGCCGCCGCGACGGCCTCGGCGCCCGTGGCGGGCGCCCACCCGAACAATACGACCGCGTCGACGTCGTCGGGCGCGGACGGCGTCAGCCCCGGCAGCGCGCCGGTGACCCACGGGTCGAGCGCGCCGTGCAGCACGATCCGCACGCCCGCGGGCAGCGACGCCAGCACCGCGGCCCGCAGCTGGTCGGTGTGCATCTGCCTTGTGAACAGAAGGTGCTGAGTCAACGATGGCGGCAACCCGTCGGCCGTGACGCCGAGGTCGCCGGTCGCGACCAGCCGCCGGACCTCCTCGACGAGCTGCGCCCGCACGGTGTCCGCGTCCACGTCCCACGAAGACGCGCAGGCGTCGCAGCAGCAGATCGACAGCAGCCGGGCCACCGCGGGCGCCCACACGCCGTCGGTCTTCTCGTGCTGGTGCTGGTGCACCGCGCCGAGCGGGCCGCAGGCTTCGAGGATCACCGACGCCAGGTCCAGCCCGGCGACCGCGTCCGCGGTCAGCTTCGCGGCGTACTCGCGCACCGCGGGCTGCGCCGGGCACAGTGCCCACGGGTACGGCTCGCCGAAGCAGTTGCGCACCACGACGTCCGGGTGCTCGTAGCCGAGCTGGGAGTTGTGGGTCAGCACGAGCCACGCGGCGGCCGGGATCCCGGCCTCGTTGAGCAGCCGGACGGCGTCGCCGCCGGAGTCCTCCGAGGTCACCCAGTCCGGAGTGGACGGACGCAGCGCGCCCCACCCGTCCGCAACCGGGCGGTAGAACGCCGCGTGCCGAGCCACGACCGAAGTCCGCGAAGCCGACCACGGCGTCGCCGCGCGGGCGCTGTGGTACGACAGCGCCACCGCCACCTCGTCGACGCCGAGGTCCCGGACGCGCGCGGCGAACCCGGACTCCAGGACGTCCCAGGGGTAGGCGTATCCCGTCACCTTCACCGGATCACCACCTCGCCGTGTTGGGCTCGAACCCGTCGACGTACTCGCGCATGTAGGTCACGTCGTCCCGTTTGGTCAGTCCACATCGGACGTAGTTCTCGTGCAGGCGGGCCAGGGCGTCCTCGTCCAGCTTGACGCCGAGCCCCGGCGTCGTCGGCACCGCCACGGCACCTTCGCGGAACTCCAGCACGCCCGGTTCGATGACGTCCTCGACCTTCCACGGCCAGTGCGTGTCGCAGGCGTAGGTCAGGTGCGGGGTCGCCGCGGCGACCTGGACCATCGCGGCGAGACTGATCCCGAGGTGGCTGTTGGAGTGCATCGACAGGCCGACGCCGAAGCTCTCGCACGTCGTCGAGAGCGACTGCGTCGCGCGCAGGCCGCCCCAGAAGTGGTGGTCCGACAGCAGGACGCCGATCGCGCGCGCCCGGAAGCCCGGGTCGATGTCGCCGAAGTTGACCACGCACATGTTGGTGGCCAGCGGCATCGACGCCGCGGCGGCCACCCGCGCCATGCCCTCGATGCCCGGCGTCGGGTCTTCGAGGTACTCCAGGACGCCGTCCAGTTCGGCGGCGACCCGGATGCCGGTCTCAGGAGTCCACGCGCCGTTCGGGTCGATCCGCAGTGGGTGCCCGGGGAACGCCTCGGCCAGCGCGCGGATCCCGTCGACCTCCTGCGCCGGCTCGAAAACCCCGCCCTTGAGCTTGATCGAGCGGAAGCCGTACTCGTCGATCATCCGCTTCGCCGAGCCCACCAGGGTTTCCGGCGTGGTGATCTCGCCCCAGGTGTCCTCGCGGCCGTCGACGTGCTTGCCGTACTTGTAGAACAGGTACGCGGAGAACTCGACGGCGTCGCGCGCCTTGCCACCGAGCAGGTCGGTGATCGGCCGGCCGAGGTACTGGCCCTGCGCGTCCAGGCACGCGACCTCGAACAGCGAATACACGCTCGCCACGGTCTTGCGGATGGAGAACCCGCCGATCAGCCCGTGCGCGTCGGTCAGCACCGTGTCCGACAACGCCCGCGCGACCAGCCGCTGCAGGCCGGGCAGGTCGAAGACGTCGTGGCCGCGCAGCTGCGGCAGCACCTTGCGCACCTCGCCGAGGAACGCGGAATCGCCGTAGGACTCGCCGAGCCCGACGATCCCGTCCTCGCACTTCACCTGCACGACGCTGCGCAGCGCGAACGGCTCGTGCACGCCCATCACGTTGAGCAGCGGCGGGTCGGCGAACGCGACCGGCGTCAGCACCACATCGAGGATCTTCATCAGCCCAGCGCCTTCAGCGTGACGAAGCCGTCCTCCACGATCTTCTCGAGCCGGTGGACCTGCTCCGGCGTCGGCTCGACCAGCGGCGGCCGGACCGGCCCGACCTTGTCGCCGCGCAGCCGGGCGGCGGCCTTCACCAGCGAGACGGCGAAGCCGGGCGTCTCGTCCCGCAGCGCCACCAGCGGCAGGTAGAACCCGGTCAGCAGCGCGTCCATCACGGCGGTGTCGCCCTCGCCGAGTGCGCGGTGGAAGCGGTGCGCGATCTCCGGCGCGAAGCAGTGCACCGCCGAGGAGTACCGGGCGACGCCGATCGAGGCGTACGCCTTGGCCGAGACCTCCGCGGTCGGCAAGCCGTTGAAGAACAGGAACTTCCGCGACCGTTCGGTGTCCAGCGCGCGGATGGTGGTGACGATCCGGGTCATCACCTCGACGTCGCCGTAGCCGTCCTTGAGGCCCACGACCGAGGGGATGTCGAGCAGCGCCGCCGCGGTCTGCGCGGTGTACACGCCGGTGCCGCGGTGGTAGACGATCACCGGCACCGATGAGTCGCCCACGGCGTAGCGGACGAAGTCGACCAGGCCCGACGGCGGCCCGGTGACCAGGTACGGCGGCAGCAGCAGGACGCCGTCGGCACCCCCGGCCTCGGCGAGGGCGATGCCCGCCCGCGCCGAGGCGGCACCCCCGCCCGCACCCACCCAGACCGGAACGCGGCCCGCGGCGACCTCACGGGTCTTCGCGAGCACAGCGGCGTGCTCGGCCGGCGACAGGGAGCTGAATTCACCCGTGCCGCACGCGACGAACAGGGCGCCGGCGCCCGCCGCGATGTGGCTCTCCACGTTCTCCGCGAGCGCGTCGAGGTTGACCTCGAGGTCCTCGGTGAACGGGGTGAGGGGGAAGGCCAGCAGGCCGTCCAGCGCGATCTCGGTCTGTGCCATCTGTTTTCTGCTCTCCGTTTGTCGGGTGCGGCCGGGGGTGGACCGGCGCCGGTCAAGCGGGCACGGTCGTGCCTTCCTTGGTGCGATCGACGTCGTCGTCGACGTTCACGGTGTCGACGATCTCATCGGCGACCGCGCTGCGCTCGGGCGCGAGCAGTCCGAGACCGACGTACAGGGCCAGCGAAACCAGGATCGGCGTGGCGATCAGCACCGTCTGGTTCGCGTTGAAGACGTAGTAGCAGAGCGCGTAGTCGATCAGGCCGCCCGCCCAGGACACCAGCGCCGCGCGCGGGCCGCACTTGCGGAACCACGGCAGCATGCCCAGCAGCAGCGGGATCGAGATCGGGCCCATCAGCGCGGCGACCCAGTTGACGACGATCTGCAGCACGCCGCCGAGGTTCTGCGCCTGGGTGGCCACCAGCATGGTCAGCGCGACGAAGATCACCGTGGTGATCCGGGCGGCCTTCAGGCCCTGGGTGTCCGTCCACTGCCGGGTGCGGCGGAACATCGCCGGGATCATGTCCCGGGTGATCACCGCGGAGATCGCGTTGGCGTCGGAGGAGACCATCGCCATGGTGTGGGAGAAGATGCCGGCCAGCACCAGGCCGATCAGGCCCGGCGGCAGGAACGTCGTGGTCATGATCGCGTAGGACTGCGTCGGGTCCTTGATGCCGGGGATCAGCAGCGGCGCCGCGAACATCGGGAACATCAGCACCAGCGGCCACAACAGGTACAGCGCGGACGAAAGGCGCGCGCCGCGCTTGGCTTCCTGGGTGTTCGGCGCGGCCATGTACCGCTGCGCCAGGTTCCACATGCCTCCGTTGTACTCCAGCGTCTTCACCAGCACGTAGACGAGCAGGAAGATGGTGGTGTACTTGGACGTCACGGGGTTGACGTGGTTTTCGGGCAGCTTGTCCCACATCGTCCAGAGCGCGGAGATGCCGCCGAGCTTGCCGAGCACGACGACGATCATCACGATCGCCGCGATGGCCTGGATGACGAACTGGCCGAAGTCGGTGAGCGCGTCGGCCCAGAGCCCGCCGATGGTGCAGTAGACGAGGGTGACCGCGCCGGTGATGAGGATGCCGAGGTTGTAGTCCAGCCCGGCGAAGACGTGCAGCAGCGTCGCGACGGCGAACCACTTGGCGGCGATGTCGAAGATCTTCAGCAGGCTGCCGCTCCAGGCCAGCGCCTGCTGCGTCGGCACGTTGTACCGCTTGGCCAGGTACTCCAGCGGCGAGGCGACGCCGAGCTTCGAGCGCAACCGGTTCCAGCGGGCGGCGAACAGCCAGCTGCCGATGCCCACGCCGATGCCGATGCTGGCGAAGCCCCAGAAGTACACGGTGACGCCGCTGGTGTACGCGACGCCCGCGTACGCGACGAAGAGCACGGCGCTGTAGCCGGACATGTGGTGCGAGATCCCGGCCAGCCACCAGGGCATCTTGCCGCCGGCCGTGAAGAAGTCCTTCACGTCGCTGACCCGTTTGTGCGACCACCAGCCGATCACGATCATCAGCGCGAAGTACGCGCAGACCATCGTCCAGTCGAGTGCGTGCACCGCAGGCTCCTTTCCGCGTCCACGATGATGCGGTCTCGAAGGAGATGTTCACATCCATGAACGGAGTCTGTTATAGTGATTATGTTCATCCATAAGAACGTTGTTCGGGACGCTAATATGGCCGGAGTCACAAGTCAACGGCCGGACGGAGGAGCACAAATGCCGCAGAAGGTGGACAACCCGGTAGCGGCCGACGGCGCTCCCGCCGAGTCGTCGGGGGTGAAGTCCGCGCGCCGGGCCGTCGACCTCATCGAGACGTTCGCGGCGAACGACGTCTGGCTGTCGCTGTCCGACCTGCACGCGCGCACGGGCTTTCCGCGCTCGTCGCTGCACGGCCTGCTGCGGACGCTGCTGGAAGCGGGCTGGCTGGAGGCCGACACCAACACCGCCCGCTACCGCCTCGGCGTCCGCGCGCTGATCTGCGGCACGGCGTACCTGGACCGCGACGCCGTCGTCCCGTTCGCGACCGAGGCGCTCGAGCGCATCCGGGAGAAGACCGGTTTCACCGCGCACTTCGCGCGGCGCAACGGCACCGAGGTCGTCTACCTGGAGACGCGCGAGTCGCAGCGCTCCACGCACCTCGTCTCCCGCGTCGGGCGCACGCTGCCCACGCACGCGACCGCGCTGGGCAAGGCACTGCTGGCCGAGCTGACGCAGGAGGAGATCGAGTCGCTGATGCCGGCGACGTTGACGCCGCTGACGCCGAACACGATCACCACGCTCGAGGGCCTGCACGCCGAGTGCGCCGCGACGCGCGAGCGCGGGTACGCGGCCGAGGTCGAGGAGGGCACGCTGGGCGTCCGCTGCGTCGCCGCGGTGATCCCCTACCGGATCCCGGGCACGGACGCGATCAGCTGCTCGATGCCGATCTCCCAGGTGAGCGACGCCGACGCCCGTCGCGTCGGCGAGCTGCTCGCCGAAACCACCGCCGAGCTCGGGCAGCAGCTGCGCCGGGCCGGGATTCGCTGACCGCCGCCCTTATCGAGAGGACCACAATGACGGACCAGCGTGTGCTCATCACCGGGTCGGCGGGTGTCGTCGGCACCCTGATGCGGCCCCGCTTGAAGCGCGACGGCCGGGTGCTGCGCCTGCTCGACCTGGCCCCGCAGACGGCGTCGGACGCCTCCGAAGAGGTCGTGACGGCGTCGGTCACCGACCCGGCAGCGATGGCGTCGGCGTGCGAGGGCGTCGACGCGCTGATCCACCTCGGCGGCCACAGCCGCGAGAACTCGTGGGAAGCGACCCTCGACGTCAACATCAACGGGACGCAGACGGTCCTGGAGGCCGCGCGGGCGGCCGGGATCCCCCGGGTGATCCTGGCGTCGAGCAACCACGCGGTCGGCTTCCGCCGCAACGACTCCGACCTCCCCGCGGACTCGTCCCCGCGCCCGGACACGTACTACGGCGTCTCCAAGGCGGCGATCGAGGCGCTGGGCAGCCTGTACCACTCGCGGTTCGGCATGGACGTGATCGTGATCCGGATCGGCTCGTGCTTCGAGACGCCGTTGCCGCTGGGCCCGCGCGGCCTGACGACGTGGCTCTCGCCGGACGACGGCGCCCGGCTGTTCGAGGCCTGCCTGTCGGCGCCGTCGCCGGGGTACCGGCTGATCTGGGGCGTCTCGGACAACACGCGCCGGATCTACTCGCTGGCCGAGGCGGAGGCGCTGGGCTACAAGTCCCTCGACGACGCGGAGGTGTACGCGGAGCAGCTGGCGTCCAAGCCCGCGCCGACCGGCCCCGCGGCCGAGTACGTCGGCGGCCCGTTCTGCACCGCTCCCCTGGGCGTCTTCAACCCGCTCTGACGGTTGCCGGAAGCCGCGGAGGTACTGGTACCTCCGCGGCTTCCTCGTCTCACCAGGTGAAGCCATGATCCGGAAATCCCGCCGCGCGCGGAAGTGGGTCGTCGTCGTGGCTCGCGTGCTCGTCGTCCTCGCCCGCGCGGTCGCGCTGTTCGAGGTGTCGAAGTCGCGGATCCTCCAGTTCTTCGGCACCCTCGTGAACCGCGTCGAGACCACCGAGCGGGTCGTCGCGCTCACCTTCGACGACGGGCCCGATCCCGCCGGTAACCAGGCGACCCTGGCCACCTTCGCGAGCGTCACGCGACGCAGACGACCCGTTCGTCGTCATGCGGGCCGGTCGTCAGCGCCCGGTGACCGGCACGGTCTTCCGCGACAACTCGGTCCGCTCGAGCAACGCCGAATCCGAAGGTTTCGTCTGCCACGGCGGTCAACGCCAGTTCACCCCCTGACGTACCGCGTCAGCATCGCGACCAGCTCGTTCTCCAGCTTCCGGAGGTCCACCGGTTCGTGGTCGGCGATGAGCTGGTGGACCACGAGTTCGGTCGTGGTGACGCAGAGCCGGGCCGCCGTCTCGGTGTCGGTCACCCGGACCTCGGGGTGGTGGTCGAACAGCTCCTGGACGTAGCCGACCAGGCCCTGCTTCAGCCGCTCGACCTTGTCGAGGAGCTCCTTCGACCGCGGTGCCTGTTCCATGAGCAGCCGCAGCAGCTGCGGGTCGTCGAGGTGGGTCTCGATCGCGCCGCGCACGAAGACGCGGAAGATCTCCTCGATCGGGCCGGGCAGTTCCCCGCGCTGGATCCGTTCGGTGGCGGCGGTGCCGTCGTCGAGGTGGCGGACCAGCAGCTCGGCCAGGATCGAGTCCTTGTTCGGGAAGTACTGGTACAGCGAGCCGATGGAGATCCCGGCCCGCTCGGCGATGCGGTTGGTGGTGCCCGCGGCGTAGCCGTGCTCGGCGAAAACGCGAGCAGCCGCGGTGAGGATCCGCTCCCTGGTCAGCTCGGCACGCACCTGGCGGGGCTGTTTACGTGGCTGGATGCGGCGCTCGCCCGGGCTCACGGCTCCCCCTTCCGCGCGGCTCGAAAGCGAGTAGCGCGAGATCTGAGTATTTGCTCATAATTGTGTCATGACCAGCACAAATACGCTGAGCCACGTCTCGATGGCCGAGGTGCGGTCCCGGCTGGGCGAGCCCGACGCGATGATCGAAGCCAAGATCGCCGGCCGCGTCGACCGGCACGCCCGCCGCTTCATCGCCCACTCGCCGTTCCTGACGCTGGCCACCGCCGACGCCGCCGGCCGAGCCGACTGCTCGCCCCGCGGCGACTACCCCGGGTTCGTCAAGGTCCTCGACGAACGCACCCTCGCGCTGCCCGACCGCACCGGCAACAAGATCGCCGACTCCTTCCGCAACATCGCCGAGAACGACGGCGTCGGCCTGCTGTTCTTCGTCCCCGGCATGCGGGAAACGTTGCGCGTCAACGGAAGCGCGTACGTCACCGACGACCCCGACGTCCTCGCCCGGATGCGCACCGAGGCGAAGGAACCGATGCTGGCCATCGTCGTCCGGGTCGAGCAGGTGTACTTCCACTGCGGGCGCGCGCTGATCCGGTCCCGGCTCTGGGACCCGGCCGGCCAGGCGCTCGCCGCGGAACTGCCGTCGGTGGGCGAGATCGCCGCCGAGCAGATGAACGCCGACCCCGAGCTCTTCGAGCAGATGCTCGAAGAGGGCTACCGGAAGCTGTACTGACCATGCAGAAGACGATCCTCGACCGCGTCGAGCACGTCGCCGACGACGTCGTTTCCCTGGTCCTGCGGGGCGATGAGGGGCCGCTGGCGCCGTGGGAGCCGGGTGCGCACATCGACCTCGCGCTGCCGAACTGGCTGACCCGGCAGTACTCGCTGTGCGGCGACCCGGGTGATCTTTCCGCCTACCGGATCGCGGTGCGGCACGATCCGCTCAGCCGGGGCGGGTCCGAATACGTGCACCTTTACCTGCGCCCGGGCCGGACGCTCGAGGTTTCCTTGCCTCGCAATCACTTCCCGCTCGTTCCTGCGTCCGATTACCTGTTCCTGGCGGGCGGGATCGGGATCACGCCGATCGTGCCGATGGTGCGGGCCGCCGGTGGTCGGGCGACGCTCGTGTACGTCGGTCGTTCCGCTTCGACCATGCCGTTCGCGGCGGAACTCCGTGCCGAGTTCGGTGATCGCGTGCGGTTGTTCTCCCAGGGCCGACCGGATCTCGCGGCGCTGGCGGCGGAATTCTCTTCCGCCGAGGTCTACTGCTGCGGGCCGGCGTCCATGGTGGACGCGGCCGAAGCGCTGTTCCCTCGTGTGCACACCGAACGCTTCCAGCCGACTCGGCGGGTGTTCGGGCCGGACACGCCGTTCGACGTCGTGTGCGCTCGCTCCGGTGACACCATTCGGGTCCCGGCCGATGAATCCCTGCTCGACGCGTTGAGCTACGCCAGGCGGGCGGTGCCTTCGGGGTGTCGCGAAGGCGTTTGCGGTAGTTGTGAGCTTTCGGTGCTGGAGGGCGAGCCGGAGCATCGGGACGACATCGGGGCGCCCGCCGGCCGGATGTACGCCTGCGTGTCGCGTTCGCTGTCCCCTCGGCTCGTGCTGGACGTCTGATGATTCCCAAGGTGCGTCGCCCGAAGGTGCGCCGGATGCTCTCGCTCGAAGTGTTGGCGAACACCGCGCCGAGTCCGTCGTTCCGGACCATCACCCTGGGCGGGGCGGACCTCGCGGACCTCGAGCCGGCGGGCGATGATCAGGCTGTGCGGCTGTTCTTTCCCCGGGTGGGCCAGGAGCGGCTGCGGATGCCCACGTTGGACAACGAGGGCTGGATGGCCGAGGTGCTCCTGATGCCGAAGAGCCGTCGGCCCTGGGTGCGGAACTACACGATTCGGCGCTCTCGGGATGGGGAGATCGACATCGAGTTCGCCCTGCACGACGGGGATGCTCCGGCGGCTTCCTGGGCTCGGCGGGCGCGGGCGGGTGATCGGGCCGGGGTGTTCGACCTCGGGGTCGGTTATCTGCCGCCGGTGGGGGTGCCTTGGCAGTTGCTGGTCGGGGACGAGAGCGCTTTGCCCGCGGTTCTGGCGATCCTCGAGAACGCTCCTTCCGATCTGGTGGCGGAGGTGTTCTTGGAAGTGCCTTCGGCGGGCGATGTCCGGGTCGTTGAGGTGCCGGTGGGGGTGCGGGTGCACTGGCTGCCTCGTGCTCGGGCGGATGCGCGGCCGGGTGAGCTGGCTTTGGCGGCGTTGGTCGCCGCGGATCTTCCGTCCGGACCGGCTTACGCGTGGGTTGCCGGGGAGGCCGCGCTGGCTACCGGGGCGCGGCGGCACCTGGTGCGGGATCGTGGGTGGGGGAAGGCGGATATCGCGTTCTTGGGCTACTGGCGCTACGGGCGGGCGGCTCCGGGATGAGTTCCTGGGGTTGAAAGATCGTCCTCGCCGGACTGGCAGGCTCTGGGATGACCTTCGGGTCGCTGGGTGGTCATCCAGCTCAGGTTCCGCGGGGGTCGGGCCAGGGGTTTCGGCGGGTAGCATCGTGGGGGCCTCGATGGTGAGGAGATGGCGTGGGTGAACTCGGGCTGGGTGACACCAATGGCATCCTTGCGCTGCCCTGGGTTCGGCCCGATCGGACCAGTGCGGGGCTCGGGTGGGATCGCGTCTACGTCTCCCGGCAGCGCGAGCGCCCCTATCGGGCCGAGTTCGGGGCTGCGCGCAGTCATCAGCTGATCTTGCACCTCGACGGGCCGGTGACCGTTCGCCGTGGTGTCGGCACGCCGCGTGAGCAGAGTCGGCGGATGCCCGTCGGTGGGCTCTTCCTGCAGCCGTCGCACGCGGAACTGTCCGTCGAACTGGGCGGTGAGCTCGACACCGTGCACGTCTACCTGGCCGATGACGCCGTTCAGGAAGCTGCCGGGGGTTCCGCTCCGGTCCGGCTCGCCGAGGAGCTCGGGAGTACCGATCCGCTGCTCGAACAGCTGGTGCTGAGCCTCGATGGCGTCGTCCGGGACTGGGAGCCGTCCGCTCGGACGTACGCCGACCAGCTGGGTGCGCTCGTCGCGGCGCAGCTGGTTCGCCGGCACGGTGCCGGGCGCGCGCCCGAGCCGGTCGGTACCGGTCTCTCGGACCGCCAGTTCGCCACGGTTCGCGACTTCATGGCGGACCGGCTGGCTTCGCCGGTCCCGTTGACCGAGCTGGCGGCGCTCGCGGGGCTGAGCGTCAGCCAGTTCTCGCGGCGCTTCAAAGCTCGCACGGGCCTGCCCCCGCACCGCTTCCTGCTGCGGCTGCGGGTGGAGCAGGCGGGGTTGCTGCTGCGCACGGGCGACGCGCCGATCGCGGAGATCGCCGTCCGCTGCGGGTTTTCGCACCAGGAGCACCTGACCCGGGTGCTGCGTGCCCAGCTGGGCACGACGCCGGCGGCCCTGCGCCGGGCGGGCTGACACACACGCGCGTTTCGTGCCGGCCGGCAGCACGAACGTGCAGGACCGCCGCCCTCCGGACGCCTGATACTCGCCGCATGACCTCGTTCAGCTACGCCGCGAACCCCGTTCGGGTGGTCTTCGGCTCGCTCGACAGCCTCGGTGCTGAAGCCGACCGGCTCGGGCTCACCCGCGTCCTGCTGATCGGCCGGCCCCGGCACGGGGACCGGGCCGCCGAGGCACTCGGCTCCCGGCTGGCCGCGCGGTTCGGAGAGCCCGCCATGCACACGCCCGTCGACGTCACCGAACGTGCGCTCGAGGTCGTCGCCGAGCACTCTGTCGACGGGGTTGTCGCGATCGGGGGAGGCTCTGCCACCGGGCTGGCCAAGGCCATCGCCCTCCACACCGATCTGCCGCAGCTCATCGTGCCCACGACCTACGCCGGCTCCGAACTCACCTCCGTGCTGGGGCAGACCGCCGACGGGCGCAAGACCACGCAAAAGACCCCCGCGGTCCGGCCCGAAACCGTCCTCTACGACGTGCGGCTCACCCTCGGACTCCCGGTGCGCGTCTCCGCGGCCAGTGGTCTCAACGCGCTCGCCCACGCCGTCGAGGCCCGCTACGCCCCCGACGCCAACCCCATGACCGACCTGGTCGCCGCGGAAGCCGTCAGGCTGCTCACCAGCGCCTTGCCGCGGATCGCCGAAGAACCGTCCGATGTGGACGCCCGTGCCGACGCCCTCCGCGGTGCCTGGCTCGCCGGTACCTGCCTCGACTCGGTGAAAATGGGACTGCACCACCGGCTCTGCCACCACCTCGGGGGCAAGTTCGGCCTGCCGCACGCCGAGACCCACGCCGTCCTGCTCCCCCACGTCATGGCACACCTGGGGCTCGAGGACGCGGACGACGTCTTCGAACTCGCCGCGAGACTCCCCGTCCCGCACTCCCTGGCCGAACTGGGGCTCACCGAAGCGGACATCGAGGACGAGCCCGAAGCGGACCTCCTCCGCCAGGCCGTACACGGCACCCGCCCGGCCGCGCGCCCGAGTCTCAAGGCGCTCACCAAGCAGGTCGTCGACAGCTTCGCCGACGCCCCGGACCGCGTGCGCGTCCTCCTCACCGACCTCGTCGAAACCCTGCACGGCTACGCCATCCGCACCGATCTCACACAGAATGAGTGGGAGTACGCGATCGGCTTCCTGACCCGCGCCGGGCACATCACCACCGACACGCGGCAGGAGTTCATCCTGCTGTCGGACACCCTCGGCGTCTCCAGCGTCGTCGACGTCCTGACCAACTCGCGCACACCTGACACGACGCCGTCCGCCGTGCTCGGGCCGTTCTACGTCGAAGGGCCGCCCGAAACCCCGCAGGGTGCCGACATCGCGGCCGGGTTGCCGGGGACTCCCCTGTGGACCGACGTCCGGGTCACCGACACCGAAGACGATCCGGTGGCGGACGCGGTCGTGGACGTCTGGCAGTCCAATGAGGACGGCTTCTACGACGTCCAGTTACCCGATGTGGACGGTCCGGTGCTGCGGGCCCGCTTCCGCACCGACGCCGGCGGGCGGCTGCGCTTCCGGACCATCGTGCCCAGCGCGTACCCGATTCCCGCCGACGGGCCGGTCGGCGAGATGCTCGACGCCGTCGGGCGGCACCCCTACCGTGCGCCGCACGTGCACTTCATGATCGCCAAGCCCGGGTACCGGACGCTGATCACCCAGCTGTTCGTCGCCGGCGGCGACTACCTCGACTCCGACACCGTGTTCGGCGTCAAGGAGGGCCTGATCGTCGACTTCGCCGAGCAGCGGCTCGAATTCACCTTCCGGATCTCGGGGAGCACCGAATGACCTACGACACCGACGTCATCGTGGTCGGCAGCGGCCCGGCCGGCGGCTCCGCGGCCCTGCTGCTCGCCACCTACGGCGTGCCCACCGTGCTCGCCACCAAGTACGGGTGGACGGCGAACACGCCCCGCGCGCACATCACCAACCAGCGCACCATGGAGGTGCTGCGCGACCTCGGGATCGAGGACAAGGCCCTCGCCGTCGGCACGCCGCCGGAGCTGATGGGCGACACCGTGCTCTGCACGTCGCTGACCGGGCCGGAGATCGGCCGGATCGCCAGCTGGGGCACCGGCGACCGGTCGGCGGCCGAGTACACCGCGGCCAGCCCGTGCCACATGATCGACCTGCCGCAGACCTACCTCGAGCCGATCCTGGCGAGCGAAGCCGCCGCGCGCGGCGCGAAACTGCGGCTGGACACCGAATTCCTCGACTTCACGCAGGACGACGACGGCGTCACGGCCCGGTTCCACGACCGCGTGCGCGGCGACGACTTCACCTTGCGCGCCAAGTACCTCATCGGCGCGGACGGCGCCCGTAGCCGCGTGGCCGAACAAGCCGGCCTGCCGATCGCCGGGCAGACCGGCAAAGCGGGCAGCATGAACATCACGTTCACCGCCGACCTCGCGCCGTACGTGGCCCACCGCCCCAGCGTCCTGTACTGGGTGATGCGGCCGGGCGCGCACCTCGGCGGGATCGGGATGGGCCTGGTCCGGATGGTCCGGCCCTGGAACGAGTGGCTGCTCACGTGGGGCTACGACATCGAGCAGGCCCCGCCGGAGGTCGACGTCGAAGAGGCGACGCGGCTGGTGCGCGACCTGGTCGGCGACCCCGGACTGGCCGTCGAGATCACCTCGACGTCACTGTGGACGGTCAACCACAACTACGCCACCGAGTACCGCAACGGCCGGGTGTTCTGCGCCGGGGACGCCGTGCACCGGCACCCGCCGTCGAACGGGCTGGGCTCCAACACGTCCGTTCAGGACTCCTACAACCTGGCCTGGAAGCTCGCGATGGTCCTGCGCGGCGAGGCGGGCGAAGGACTGCTCGACAGCTACAGCGCCGAACGCGCGCCGGTGGGCAAGCAGATCGTCGACCGGGCGAACCTCAGCCGCGACCAGTTCGGGCCGATCTTCGCCGCGCTCGGCATCGACGGCGACACCGACGCCGACGGCATCACCGCCGGGCTCGAGACCTGCCTCGCGCCGACCGCCGACGGCGCGCGCAAACGTCGTGAGCTGGAGCGGGCCATCGAGCTGAAGCACTACGAGTTCAACGCCCACGGCGTCGAGCTGGACCAGCGGTACCGCTCCGGTGCGGTGCTGCCCGACGGCACCACCGCCGAGCCGGACCGCGATCCCGAGCTGTTCCACCGGCCGAGCACCGAGCCCGGCGCGAAGCTGCCGCACGCATGGCTGGTCGGGCCGCACGGCCGCCGCGTGTCCACTTTGGACATCGTGGCCGGCGGCCGGTGGACGGTCCTGACCGGGCTGACCGGCACGCCGTGGCGCGACGCGGCCGCCAAGGTGGGTGCCGAGCTGAGCCTCGACCTGCGCGCCGTCCGGATCGGCGACCCCGGGGCCCGCGACGCCTACGGCGACTGGTCCCGGCTGAGCGGCATCGACGAGGACGGCTGCCTGCTGGTCCGCCCGGACGGCTACGTCGCCTGGCGCCACGCCACCGCGGCCCCCGAAGCCGCTAAGGCCCTGCTCAGCGCGTTGCGGACGGTCCTCGACCGGCCGTGATCACGGCGTGGTGGTGACCCCGGTGAACGTCACCGGGGTCTTCGGGGGCCCGCTGCCGTCGCCGATGCCCGGCTTCGACGCGTCGATGCCGCCGCGGGCGACCTGGTCCAGGACGGCGAGGCCGGCGTCGTCGATGCTGCCGAACACCGTGTACTCCGGCGGGATCTGCGTCTCGCCGAAGACCAGGAAGAACTGCGAACCGCCGGTGTCGGGCTGGCTCGTCTTCGCCATGGCCAGGATCCCGCGGCCGTAGGTCAGCTGGGGGAACACCTCGTCGCGGATCGTGTAGCCCGGGCCGCCGGTCCCGTCCCCGACCGGGTCGCCGCACTGCAGCATCTGCAGCCCGTCCGTCACCGAGAGCCGGTGGCACGACGTGCCGTCGTAGAAGCCCTGCTTGGCCAGGCTCAGGAAGTTGACCACGGTGCACGGCGCCAGCGCGCGGTCCAGCGTCAGCCCGATGGTCCCCGCGCTCGTCGCGAGCCGCACCCCGGCCGTCCCGGACGACGGCGCCGGGCCGTCCGGCGGCAGCGCGACCTTCTTCGGTGCCGGCGCGCCGGGGTCCGGGGTGAACGCGCAGGTCACCGGGTCGGCCAGCGGTTTCGTCCGCTTCGGCAGCGCGGCCCGGCCGCCCGGGATCGAGACCGGCGAGCTGACCGCGGCCGGCGGCGCGGACGACGACGATGCCGTCGACGCCGCCGCGGTGAAGAAGCCGCCGCCGGCCTGACCGTCCGGTTTGCGCAGGAAGCCCGGATAGCCCCAGGCCAGGAAGGCCAGCACCATCACGACGACGACCACGGCCGAGCCGGTGACCAGCGCGATCGCCGTCGTCGAAGTCCGCTTCGGCGGCACTGGCGGCTGCCACTGCCCGTACGGCTGGGGCCGCTCCCCCGGCTCGCTCATGAAGGCTCCCCTCGTCGAGAGCCCCATTCTGCCGCTACCGCCCGCTCCCCGGGTGAGAACGCGGGATCACGGCAGGCCCCACGGCGAACTCGGGCCGCTCGGCGTGACCGGCCGGACACCGAAGTCCGGCTGGTCACCCTTCCGGTGCACGAAGGCGTCCTCGCCGCGCCCGAGTTCGACCTGGACGTCCCCGGTGGCCAGCCGCCGCCACCGGCGGGCCCGGCCACGCGCGTCCGTGACCGCGAGTTCGCCCTCGATGCCCGGCCGCAGCACGCACGGCGCCCCGGCCTCGCTGTGCACCTTCAGCCAGCGCGTCTTGCCGCCCGCCCGGGACGCGCTGAGCAGGAACGCGCCCTCGGTGCGGAAGTCCCGCAGCGCGATGTCGCCCCACGCCGACGGGACCGCGGGGAACAACCGGAGCACGCCGCCCCAGCTCTGCACCAGCATGTCCTGGAGGGATTTCGCCGCCGAGAGCGGCGTCTCGATGACCGGCCCGGACTCCTTGTACATCGTGTTCGGCTGGATGTAGCGCCGCTGCAGCTCGCCGAGGTAGAACGCGGCCTGGTCGCCGCGCAGCATCTGCGCCGAGATCGACGCGGCCCCGGTGAACGTGTAGCCCTGCAGCGCGCCTTCGAAGCCGACCCAGTGGTTCAGCGACGTCTCGATGATCTGCCGGTGCTCCGGCTGCTCCCAGGTGACGTCGTGGAGCGGGTAGATCTGCAGCAGGTGCGAGTAGTGGCGGTGCGACTTCGCGAACGGCACCCCGGCGCCGATCATGTAGCCGTTCGCGTCGGCCGGGTAGCCGACCAGGTTCGCGAGGACGTCCCGCCACTTCGGCGCGAGCGGATCGCCGGGCGCGGCCTGCAGGAGTGTCTTGCAGCCCCAGCGGATCAGCGAAAGGTCGTAGGTGCAGTCCGGGGCGTTGACGCCGTACTCGGGCGAGAACGTCGGCGGCAGGTGCAGCTTGCCGTCCGGGCCCGGGGCGAGAAAGTGCAGGTAGTAATTGATCGCCTTGCGCAGCAACGGGACCAGCGTGCCGGCCAGGAGCTTCCGGTCCATCGTGTGCCGGTAGGACAGCCAGACGTTGTGCAGCGCCCAGGTCAGGTTGCCGACCTCGGGCGTCGGTGTGTCCTGCCCCGGGATGCCGACCGGGAACCCGCTGGTGGCATGGGAAACGCCGTTGAGCAAGGTCATGTCGGTCGTCCGCGGGATGCCGGCGGAGTCGGCCTGGTACGGCGACGCGACCTGGCTGGTGAGGTTCGCCCGGTACTTGTCCAGCGCATAGCTGACAGCGTCCAGTTCCAGGTGGTTGGAGCCGTGGATCAGCCAGTATTCGAGCTGCACGTTGAGGTTCCACCAGGTCGCCGGCCACGGCGTGTTCTCCAGCCACGGCCCGGACGTCGCCATCACCGGCGCCTCCCGCCGGGCCGCCGACGCGATCTTGTACAACTGGATCCAGTAGAAGCTCTGCAGCCGGGTGTCCGGAACGGACACGAAACTGCCGCGGTAGTAGTCGTGCCACCAGCGCCGGTGGTCCCGGGTCAGCTCGGGGAACGCGGGCGCGCGGCGGACCGTGCCGAGCGCTCGCGCCACCGACGTCTTTTCCGGGTGCGACCAAGCGACCGACGTGTACAGCGTGCGCGTGCCGCCGCGCGGCACCTCCCGCCAGGCCGTCACGTGCTCGCCGTCGGCCAGCAGCGGCTGGACGGCCAGCCGGGCGTCGCCGCTGGTCGTCAGGTTCACCGGCGGGTTCGCGGTGTAGCCGTCCGGCGGCGGCTTGTTCCACACCGGATCGGCGCGCGGGCTGACCGCCACCGCCGGGTGGAACACCCACTCGAAGCCGCGTTCGCCTTCGCTGGGCCGGACCTCGATCGCGAGCAGTGACTGTCCGGTGTGGACGATCGCGCGCAGGCTGAGGCTCCCGGCCGACGTCGTGATCGTGCCGGCCAGTTCGGCGTTCCACAGGTCCAGCCGCCAGTCGAGCGCGGTGATCGCGCCGACCGGCTCCAGGGTGAAGTACCCGACCGGCAGCCGGGCCAGGCCGAACAGCGAGCCGAACTCCGGCCGGTGGTCCTGCACCTGGCTGTGCTGGACGGTGAACCGGAGCGCGTTCTGCCCCGGCTCGGCGTAGACACCCGAGCCGAGGAACCCGTTGCCCAGGAACGGGCCCTCGTACCAGGTCTTCGGCAGGCGCCGCCAGCGCAGGTCCGCGGTGGCCAGGAACTCCGCCCAGCCGAAGTCGTCGCTGCCCGGTGCCGCCGCCGCGGCCGCGGGCGTCAAGCCGGCGGCGGCCAGCCCGGCGAGCGCGCCGCCGAGCACGGTTCTGCGGGTGATGTCCATTCCGGCCTCCTCGTCGAAGCGGGGTGTCAGTCCGGCAGGCCCCACGCGGGTGCCGCACCGAGCGCGGGAACGTCTCGCGGCGCGAAGTCCGGCCGCGTGCCCCGGGGTGCGACGACGGCGGTGCCGCCGCGCCGCAGCCCGATCGAGATCCGGCCCGGGCCGGTGGCGCGCCACGGCAGGTGCCGGCCGTGCTCGTCGCGGACGTCGACGTCCCCGGCGATGCCGTGCTGGAGGACCAGGGGTTCCCCGGCTTCACTGCGCACGCGGACGAACTCCGTGGTGCCCGCGCGGCGGGAGGCGTCCACGAGGAACGCGCCTTCCGCGCGCAGGCCCGAAATCGAGGCGTCCCGCCAGGCCGCCGACACCGACGGGAAGACCTTGAGCACGTCACCGGATCCTTGCAGCACCATGTCCACCAGGGACTGCGCGGCCGTGATCGGGCTTTCGACGGCGAAGTTCGAACCTTCGCGGTACATCGTGTTCGCGGTCAGCTCGGTGTCCGCGACGACGTTCCGGTCGAGGAAGAACTTCAAGTACCGCAACGCTTCTTCGGGTGCGTCCATCACGGACTTCATCGAAGACGCGGACGCGTAGCTGTAGCCGTGCCAGGCGGACTGGTCAGCGACCCAGTGGTCGAAGGTGCGGGTCATGAGGTCGCGGTCGGCGGGGTTGTCCCAGACCTTCTCCCGCAACGGGTACAGCCACAGCAGGTGGGAGAAGTGCCGGTGCGACGCGGCCAGCGGGACGCCGTCGCCGATCAGCACGCCGTTCGCGGGATCTTCGTGGTACGGCACGAGCTTCGCGCCGATCTCCTGCCAGGCCGGCACGCGCGGCTCGTTCAGGCGCAGGATCCGGGCCGTGTCGACGAGGGTGCGGGCGGCCCACCGGATCAGCGACAGGTCGTAGGTGCAGTCGGGGGCGTCGGCGTACTCCGGCGACCGGGTCAGCGGCAGGTGCAGGAAGCCGTCCGGGCCGGTGACCAGGAAGTGGCGGTAGAAGTTCAGCGCCTTCGCCAGCGTCGGGTACAGGACGTCGCGCAGCACGCTCCGGTCCATGTGGTGACGGTAGGCCAGCCAGACGTTGTGCAGTCCCCACAACAGGTTGCCGGTCTGGTCGGTCTTGGACGTCGTCCCGGGGACGCCGACCGAGCGCGTGCCGCCGGGGCGCAGCCGCCAGTCCCCCGGGTGCGAAAGCGCGTAGGTTTCGCCGTCGCGGTACGCGGGGGGCACGGACGCCTCGAGGTTGGCGTGGTCACGCCGGAAGGTTTCGGTGACGGCGTCGAGTTCGGGGTGGTTGCTGCTGTTGACGATCGGGTACGTGACCTGGACGTTGAGGTTCCACCAGACCGCGGTCCAGCTGTTGCCGACCTCGGGGAACCACGGGCCCCACTCCGAGACGACGGGGCCGTCCGCGCGGGTGGCGGCCGCGATCTTGTACAGCTGGATCCAGTAGAACCGCTGCACCTGCTTGTCCGGCACCGAAACGAAGCTGCGCCGGTGGTAGTCGTTCCACCAGCGGCGGTGGCGCGCGAGCAGGAAGTCCGGGTTCAGGGCAAGCGCTTTCCGGACGCTGTCGAGCGCGGTCGCGGTGTGGTTGGTGCCGGGGAAGCTGTAGGCGACGGTCGCGGCGAGGAGCCGGCGGGCCCCGATCGCGCGTTCCCGCCACGCCGTCGTGTACCCGCCCCCGGCGAGCATCGGCTGCGCGCAGTACCCGTTCGCGACCTCGGGCGCGGGGTTCGCGACGTACTCGGGCGGCTTGCGGACGGTTCGCGTCGTCGCGGACTCCAGCGGCTGGAACGCCCACGCCGCACCGGCTTCGCCCGCGCTCGGCGTCATCGAGACGAGCAGCACGCCGAGGTCGTTGTGCACGACGGCGGAGAAGGCGATCGAGCCCTGCGTCGTGGTGATGGTGCCGCCCAGCTCGGCGTTGTAGAGGTCGAGCGTCCAGTCGACGGCGGTGATCGCGCCGGCGAAGGTGAGCGTGAGGTAGCCGATCGGCAGCCGGGACAGGCCGATGCCGGCCTCCCACTGGATGCGCTGGTCCTGCACCTGGGTGTGGCTCAGCATCACCTTGAGCACCTGCGGTGCCTGGCCGGCGTAGACCTGCGCGCCGAGGTAGCCGTTGGCCAGGAACGGGCCTTCCTGCCAGTTCTTCGGCAGCCGCTTCCAGACCATGCGCGCATCGGCGGCGACCTCGCGGTGCGGGTTCGCGGCGGCCACCGCGGGCGGCGCGGCCCGGGCCCACAGACCACCGAAGGCCGCGGCCCCGGCCGCGACCGAGGCAGCACGGAGCACCGTCCGCCGGGACACTGAGTCCATGAAGCATCCTCCGAATTCATACTACGTTTCGGCGAGTTCAAGCGGCGGCGTCCGGTCATACTTGCAGAAGGACACCCAAAACGCCAGAGAAGTTCACCCGTAAAGCGGCACATACATCCGATGAATTGTCGCGCCGGGAACTCTGACCCCAGCTCGGACGTCTGGCCGGTATGGCCTTCCTCCGGTGGCCCGGGCCGGTGCCGCCGGCGGGAACGTTCGACCGGCTGGGCGTCGTGGCGGACTCGATCGCCGAGCTCTACGCGAAGCTGTCCGGGCCGGCGGTCAAGGCGTTCGGCACGCTGCCGCCCCTGCCCGCGGAACGCGACCCGCTCACCGGCGCCCAGCGGGTCGCGGCGGCGATGGCCCGCCACCTCGGCATCGGCGACGCCCGGGTGATCGTCGGCTTCAGCGCGCTCGGCGGGCACGTCGGCGAGGTCGAACTGGGGCCGGGCCCGGAGTACTTCGTCACCCTCAGCGCGCGCTACCAGGACGACCCGCGCGACATCCCGGCGGTGCTGGCGCACGAGGTGACGCACGTCTTCCTGCACCGCCACGGGCTCCGCCACGCCGACCTCGCCCGCCACGAAATCCTGACCGACACGGCAACGCTCTACCTGGGCCTCGGCCGGCCGATGCTGGCGGCGTACCGCGTCGACGTCACGCAGGGGCGCTACACCCGCCGCCGGACGACGTCCCGGGTCGGGTACCTGTCGCCGCCGGAAATGGGGTACGTGCCGGCGAAGCGGGCGCTGGCGTTCGGCGAGGAGGTCCGGCCGTTCCCGGGCCCCGCGGCGGAGGCGTACCGGCTCGGCCACACCCGCGCGCTGGCGGACTACGCGCGTCCCCCGCTGTCCGGCGCGAGCCGCGCGGCCCGGGCGCGCTACCGGCAGGACCGCGACCACCACCGGCCGGCCGCGGACTACCGCTTCGACGGCGCCAAGGTCGCGTTCGCCTGTCCCGCCTGCGGCCACGGCACCCGGCTGCCGGTCGGCCGCTCGGTACGGGCCCGCTGCCCGGTCTGCCGGTCGGTCTTCGGCTGCGAGACCTAAAGCGGCGGCAGCGCCGTCGATTCCAGCCAGCGGGTGAAGAACGCCGTCAACGGGCGGCCCGCGTACGCCTCCGCCGTCGTCACGAACTGGCCCGTCGTCACCAGCCCGTGCCGGTGCTCGACCGCCCACGCCTTCAGCATCGCGAAGAACGCCGGGTCGCCGATCTCCGCTCGCAGGGCGTGCAGGGTCAGAGCACCGCGCTTGTAGACGCGCTCGTCGAACATGCGCGACACGCCCGGGTCGGCGATGCGGACGTCGGCCGGCTTGAGCTTCACGCGTGCGTGCCAGTCGCGGGCCAGTGCCTGCGCGGACGGGCCGCCGGACTCCTCCGACCACAGCCACTCGGCGTAGGTCGCGAAACCCTCGTTCAGCCAGATGTGCCGCCAGTCCGCCACCGTCAGGCTGTTGCCGAACCACTGGTGCGACAGCTCGTGCAGCACGAGCCGCTCGAAGGTGCGGCGGCCGTCGACGTGGTTGGCGCCGAAGATCGCCATGCCCTGCGCCTCGATCGGGTCGTCGAGGTCGTCGTCGGTGACGACGATGACGTACTCGTGGAAGGGGTACGGCCCGAAGAGCCGCTGCAGGAACTCCATCATCCGGCCCTGCCGCCCGAAGTCGCGGTCGAACGCCCGGCGCAGCCGCGGTGGCACGGCGGCCCGCTGCGGCACGGTCTCGAAGACCGTCTCGACCTGCCCGCTCGCGCGCCCGAAGCCGAGGCTCAGCCGGCGCAGGCCCACGCCCGTGTGCGGGAACCAGCCGCGGCCGGTCAGCTCGAGGTCGTCGTAGCGGCCGACCTGCACGCTCATCAGGTACGTCGCCGTCGGCTCCGGCCGGTCGAACACCCACCTCGTCGTGCTGGCCGACGTGGTCCGCTCGACGAGGGTGCCGGTGACCGCGACCAGGTACGGCGACGCCGTCGTCACGCTCACCCGGTACGACGCCTTGTCCGACGGGTGGTCGTTGCAGGGGAACCACGACGGCGCGCCGACCGGCTGGCTCGCCACCAGCGCGCCGTCGGTCAGCTCGTCCCAGCCGACGTCACCCCAGCGGCTGCCCACCGGACGCGGGTTGCCGACGTAGTGGACCTCGACGGTGAACGCGGCACCCACCGCGATCGGCTTCGCCGGCTTGACGTGCAGCTTCACCCCGCGCTTCACGTACTTCGCGGGCCGCCCGTCGACCAGCACCCGGTTGATCCGGAACTCGCCGAAGTCGAAGCTGGCGCGGGAAAGCGCCTGCGTCGCCTCGGCGGTGATCACGGCCGAAGCCGACAGCCGGTTCGGCGCGACCTTGTAGTCGAGCGTGAGGTCGTAGTGCCGGACCCGGTATCCACCGTTGCCGTGGGCGGGGAGGTAGGGGTCCCCCGAGGTGTCCGCCCCGGGTGCGGGAGCCGGAGCCTTCGAAATCACCCGTGCCGAACCTTTCCTCGTACCGACGTACCAAACCAGGCTCGCACGGGCGGGTGAGTCCGGCGAGCCAGGTGGGTACTTCGTGACCTTCTACTTACCCGTCCACGCGGAGATCGGGTTGCCCAGCCAGCGCGTGTCGGCGGGCACCTCGTCGCCGCGGGTCACCAGCGAGCCCGGGCCGACCGTGGTGCGCGCGCCGATGCCGGCGCCCGGCAGCACGATGCCGTGCGGGCCGAGCGTCGCGCCCTCGCCGAGCGCCACCCGCGACATGCTCATGATCCGGTCGTGGAACAGGTGCGTCTGCACGACGCAGCCGCGGTTGATCGTCGCGCCGTCGCCCAGCGCCACGAGGTCGGCCTCGGGCAGCCAGTACGTCTCGAGCCAGACGCCGCGGCCGATCTTGACGCCCATCGTGCGCAGCCACGCCGACAGCAGCGGGGTGCCGCCGATCGAGCCGATCAGCCACGGCACCGCGAGGGCCTCGACGAAGGTGTCGGCCAGCTCGTTGCGCCAGACGAAGGAGCTCCACAGCGGGTGGTCGATCTCGCGGAACTTCCCGACCAGCAGCCACTTCATCGCCGTCGCGGTCAGCGCCGCGACGACACCGGCGGCCAGCAGGGCGGGCCCGGCCAGCAGCAGCGCGACGCCGAAGCCGAACGCTGTCGCCGCCCACAGCAGCCCGAAGGCGACCGAAACGGTCAGCGCGACCCCGCACATGACCGGGATGATCCGGCACAGCTCGACCAGCGCCCGCGCCGCCTTCAGGTGCAGCGCCGGGGTGTAGGTGCGGCTCGTGTCGGCGGCACCGATCGCGCGGCGAACCGGCAGCGGCGGCATCCCGAGGTACGACGAGCCCTTCTTCGCCTTCAGGGGCGTCGAGGACAGCACACCCACGAGTCCACGCTTCGGCACCGAACGGCCGGGCGCGGTCATCCCCGAGTTGCCGAGGAACGCCTGCTTGCCGATCCGCGCCGGGGCGACGTGCAGCCAGCCGTGGCCGAGCTCGTAGGTGGCGACCATCGTGTCGTCGGCCAGGAACGCGCCGCTGTCGACCTGGGTCATCTTCGGCAGCGCCAGGACGGTCGACGCCTCGACGTTGCGGCCCACCTTCGCGCCCAGCAGCCGCAGCCAGACCGGCGTGAACAGGCTGGCGTACAGCGGGAACAGGCCTTCGCGGGCCATGCTCATCAGGCGTTCGGTGGCCCAGACCTGCCACGCGACGCGGCCGTGCACCGGGTGGTAGCCCTCGACCATGCCGATGCTCAGCGACCGGACACCGACGAGCACCAGCAGCATGTACGCGCCGAAGTACGCCAGCGTCGCGACCGGCACGAAGACCAGCGCGCGGGTGAACGCGTCGAGCAGCGTCGGCGCACCGGCGATCGCGGAGCCGAGCACGGCGACCCCGGCCAGCGCGGCGATGCCGGGCAGGAACCCGAGCAGCAACGAAGTCGCGCCGTAGACGGTGGCCCAGAAGTGCGACCGCGGGGGACGGCTCGACGGCCACTTCAGCGCGTCGCGCTCGTCCTTGGCCACGCGCGCGGCGGGCGAGCCGGCCCAGCGCTGCCCGGCCGGGACGGCGCCGCGGACGGTCGAGCCGGCCGCGATCTCCGCGCCCTTGCCGATGCGGACGCCCGGGAACAGCGTGCTGCGCGCGCCGATGCGGGCTTCCGCGCCGACGCGGACCTTGCCGATGTGCACGCGGTCGCCGTCGACCCAGTGGCCGGTCAGGTCGACCTCGGGTTCGATCGCCGCACCGCGGCCCAGCTTGAGGAATCCGGTGACCGGCGGCGGCGAGTGCAGGTCGACGTCCTTGCCGATCCGCGCACCGAGCGCCTTCGCGTACGTCGTCATCCACGACGCGCCCGCGACGCTGTCCGCGCCGGAGAACTCGGCGAGCTTCTCGGCCGTCCACAGTCGCAAGTGGACACTGCCACCGCGCGGGTACGTCCCGGGGCGCACGCCCGAGAGCAGGACACGCGCACCGCCGGCGGCGATCGCGATCCGGCCGGCCGGGCTGAACAGCACCACCCAGGCCAGGCCGAGCCACGCCCAGTTCAGCGTCGGCGCCCAGGCGAACCCCAGCAGCGCCAGGACGTTCGACAGCGCGGCGGCGAGCGTCGCCCAGCGCAGCCCGACGAGACCCATCAGCGGGACCGTCAGCAGCGTCTGGATCACCCCGGCGCGACGCGGGGTCGGCGCGATGTCCCGGCGTTCGGTGGCCTGGCCGCTCAGCGCGTCCAGCATCGCGGCCAGCGCGCCCAGCTTGGGGTGGGCGTAGACGTCGGCGACCGACACCTGCGGGTGCCGGGTGCGGATGCGCGCGACCACCTGCGCGGCGGTCAGGCTGCCGCCGCCGTGGGTGAAGAAGTCGGCCTTCGGGTCGTCGACGGACACGCCGAGGATCTCGGCCCAGCCTTCGGCGAGCCAGGTCTCGGTCGGCGACAGCCCGGTCGCGTCCACAGTGGACAACGGCCACGGGAGCGCGGCGCGGTCGACCTTGCCGGAGGTGCGGGTCGGCAGGTCGTCGACGACGGCGAGCAGCGGCACCAGCGCGGCGGGCAGGTGCTCGCGCAGCCGGGTCGCGGACACGTCCAGGTCGAACGGGACCCCCGCCGCGGGCACGACGTACCCGACGAGGACCTGGTTGCCGGCCTTGGTGCGGCGGATCGCGGCGGCCGCGCCCTGCACGCCCGGCAGGGCCTGCAGCGCGGCGTCGACCTCGCCCAGCTCGATGCGGCGGCCGCCGAGCTTGACCTGCTCGTCGAGCCGACCGAGGAACAGCAGGCCTTCTTCTTCCGCGCGGACCATGTCGCCGGAGCGGTAGGCGCGCTGCCAGCCCAGCGACGGCAGCGGCGCGAACTTCTCCGCGTCCTTCTCGGCGTCGAGGTAGCGGGCCAGGCCGACCCCGCCGATGACCAGCTCACCGGTCTCGCCCATGGCGACCGGCTGCCCCTCGTCGTTGACGACGGCGAGCTGCCAGCCCGAGAGCGGCAGGCCGATCCGGACCGGGCCCTCGCCGGTCAGCTGCGCGGCGCAGGCGACGACGGTGGCCTCGGTGGGGCCGTAGGTGTTCCAGACTTCGCGGCCTTCGACGGCGACGCGCTCGGCCAGCTCCGGCGGGCAGGCTTCGCCGCCGAAGATGAGGAGGCGGACGTCTTCGAGCGCGTCGGCGGGCCACAGCGCGGCCAGCGTCGGCACGGTCGAGACGACGGTGATCCGCTGCGCGACCAGCCACGGGCCGAGATCGACGCCGGTGCGGACCAGCGCGCGCGGTGCCGGGACCAGGCAGGCGCCGTGGCGCCAGGCCAGCCACATCTCTTCGCAGGAGGCGTCGAAGGCGACGCTCAGCCCGGCCAGGACGCGGTCGCCGGGGCCGACCGGCTCGTCGGTGAGGAAGAGCTCGGCTTCGGCGTCGACGAACGCGGCGGCGGAGGCGTGCGTGACCGCGACGCCCTTCGGCTTGCCGGTGGAACCGGAGGTGAAGATGATCCAGGCGTCGTCGGCCGGGCCGGGGACGCCGTCACGCCCGCCCGGGGTGCTGTGGACGTGGATCTTGCCGTCGGTCGCGACCGCGGCCACCTGGGCCTCTTCGAAGACCAGCTCGGCGCGCTCGTCCGGGTCGTCCGCGTCGACCGGCACGTAGGCGGCGCCGACGGACAGGGTGGCGAGGATCGCGACGTACAGCTCGGCGGTGCCGGAGGAGATGCGGATGCCGACGCGATCGCCGAGGCCGACGCCGTAGCCGCGCAGCCGGCGGCCGTAGGCGTCGATCTCCTCGAGGAGCCGCCGGTAGGTCAGGGTGGTGCTGCCGTCGTCGATCGCGGCGGCGTTGGGGTGCCGCTCGGCGGTCTCGGCGACGATGTCGAGCAGGGTGCGCTCGCTGGCGCCGAGGCCGGACCAGAACAGCGCCCGCCCGGCGACGGAGGCCGGCGACGGCGCGGTGATCTCCGCGGCGGATTCGGCGGGTTCGATCGTGACGGTCATCGACCGTTCACCCCGGCCGGGAAGAAGACGTGCAGGGACAAACCATGGGCGCGCAAGCCCACCACTCACCTTTCGGGAGCCTCAACCGGGCTCGCTCTCCGGTTGAGGCGCCCGCAACGACCTTTCACCATACCCGCGGATTGCGAAAAGGTGTCCGCAGGGTCACGAGGGAGTGTCGGACCTCACGCGGGCCCGACACGGGGAGAAATCACCGCGTCCGGGCGGCCTTCCCACCGATTTTCGCCTTCGCCTTCTTCTCCCGGACCCGCACGTTCACCCGAACGGGACTGCCGGTGAACCCGAACTGCTCGCGGAACCGGCGCTCGATGAACCGGCGGTAGCCCGCCTCGAGGAAGCCGGTGGTGAACAGCACCAGCGTCGGCGGCCGGATGCCGGCCTGGGTCGCGAACAGCACCTTCGGCTGCTTGCCCGAGCGGACCGGCGGCGGAGTGGCCGCGACCAGGTCGGACAGCCACGCGTTGAGCTGGCCGGTCGGCACCCGCTGGTCCCACGACTTCAGCGCGGTCCGCAGCGCCGGCGCCAGCTTGCGCACCGAACGGCCGGTCAGCGCGGAGATGTTGACCTTCTCCGCCCACGGCACGCGGACCAGGCCGCGGTCCAGCTCGCGGACCATCGCGTGCCGGCGGTCCTCGTCGACCAGGTCCCACTTGTTGAACGCGAGCACGCAGGCGCGCCCGGCCTCGACGACCATGGTCAGCACCCGCAGGTCCTGCTCCGACAGCGGCTCGGCCGCGTCCAGCAGCACGATCGCGACCTCGGCCGCGTCGATCGCGGTCTTGGTGCGCAGCGAGGCGTAGTACTCGGCGCCGGCGGCGAAGTTGACGCGCTTGCGCAGGCCCGCCGTGTCGACGAACCGCCAGGTCTCGCCGTCCAGCTCGACCAGCGAGTCGACCGGGTCGACGGTGGTGCCGGCGACCGAGTCGACGACCGAGCGCTCCTCGCCGGAGAGCTTGTTGAGCAGGCTCGACTTGCCGACGTTCGGCTTGCCGACCAGCGCGACGCGCCGCGGGCCCGCCGTCGCGGCGCCGCCTTCGCGCGGCGACTCGGGCAGGGTCTTGAGGATGGCGTCGAGCAGGTCGCCGGAGCTGCGGCCGTGCAGCGCGCTGACCGGGTGCGGCTCGCCGAGGCCGAGCGACCACAGCGACGCGGTGTCCGCGAGCAGGCGGTCGTCGTCGACCTTGTTCGCGGCCAGCAGCACCGGCTTCTTCGAGCGGCGCAGCACCCTGGAGACGGCCTCGTCGGTGGCGGTGGCGCCGACCGTGGCATCGATCACCAGCAGCACGGCGTCCGCGGTCTGCATGGCCAGCTCGGCCTGGGCGGCGACAGAGGCCTGCAGGCCGGTCGCGTCCGGTTCCCAGCCGCCGGTGTCGACCAGGGTGAACCGGCGGCCGCCCCAGAAGGCGTCGTAGGCGACGCGGTCGCGGGTCACGCCCGGCACGTCCTGCACGACGGCTTCGCGGCGGCCGAGGATCCGGTTGACCAGCGTCGACTTGCCCACGTTCGGGCGGCCGACGACGGCGAGCACCGGCTGCGCGAGCGCGGCCTCCTCGGCCAGCTCGGCCGCCTCGATCTGCGCGTCGAGCGCGGCGAACTCGGTCTCGTCCGACCAGGTGCCGTCGATCTCGCCGACGCTGTCCAACTCTTCCATCACTGACCCAATTTCCCTTATGGCGAGCCGAATCCGTTTTCGGAACGCCAATCGTCCAAAGTCTTCACGAGCGCCGCGAGCTCGCCGCGGAGCTCTTCGGTGCCCTGGTCGAGCCCGGTCTTCCCGGGTCCGACCTTCGGCGTGAACGGCTCCCCCACGAGGATGTCCACGCGTGGGCGCCAGCGCCGCTTGCCGTCCGCCGGCTTGCGCGTGCCCCGCGTCGCGACCGGGAGCACGGTCGCGCCGGAGGCCCGGACCAGCCAGGCCGCGCCGCGTTCGGCCGCGCCGACGTCGCCCGCGCCGCGGGTGCCTTCGGGGAAGATCCCGACGACGCCGCCGCCCTTGAGCACGCCGACCGCCGTCATCAGCGGCCTGCGGTCGATCTCGCCGCGCTTGAGCGGGATCTGCCCGATGGCCACCAGGAACTTCCCGGCGAGCCCCTTGAACAGCTCGGCCTTGACCAGGAACGCCGAACGCCGCGGCAGCATTCCGAAGATCAGCTGCGGCTCGATCATCGAACTGTGGTTGGCGATCACCACCACCGGCCCGGTGGCGGGCATCCGCTCGCGGCCGTGCACGCGGATGCGGAAGGCCGAGCGCAAATGGTACCGGGCGAAAATCCGCCCGGCGTCGTGGAGTGCGCCGACGGATCCCTCGGGGAGTCCGTCAGCTCTCATCGAGCTACCTCGGCGTTGCACCCCGCCAGCAGCCCGCGGTGGCTGGCGAGCTCGCTGAGGGCGACGATCACCTGGTCGATCGACAGTTCCGAAGTGTCGACATGCACGGCGTCGTCGGCCGCGCGCAGCGGCGAAGCGGCGCGCGTGGAATCGAGGTGGTCGCGGCGCTCGACGCTCGCCAGCGCGTCGGCGACCGACGACGACCGCCCGGCGGCGGTGTCCTGGGTGCTCCGGCGGGAGGCGCGGACGTCGGCCGACGCGGTCAGGAAGACCTTGAGCGGCGAGTCCGGCACGACGACGGTGCCGATGTCGCGGCCCTCGACGACGATCCCGCCGCGGTGCCCGACGACGTCGTCGATGATCTGGCGCTGCCTGCCGACCAGCAGCTCGCGCACGTGCGGCACGGCGGAGACGGGCGAGACGGCCTTGGTGACCTCGGGGCCCCGGATGTCGGCGGCGACGTCTTCGCCGCCGAGCCGGATCTCGGGTCGCTCGGGGCTGGTCCCGATGCTGAAGTCCGCCTGGTCGGCGACGGCGGCGACGGCGGCCGGGTCGGCGGGGTCGACGCCGGCGCGCAGCACGGCGAGGGTGACCATCCGGTACATGGCGCCGGTGTCGAGGTAACCCGCCCCGAGCCGGTCGGCGAGCTTGCGGGCGACGGTCGTCTTCCCGGTCCCCGAAGGGCCGTCCAAAGCGACCACACCTCGTAGGGCTCCCGTCACCGGCACTCTCCTCGCGTCCTCGTCCTCGTTCGGGCCGCCCCCCATTCTGCCGGTCGGGGTGCGGAGGAGATCAGTCGGCCCGCGCGCCGAAGCGGGCGACCACCAGCGCGAGCCGCTCCTCCCGGTGCCGCGGCGACAACCGGCGTCCGCGGTCGAGGGTGACCAACCCGTGCAGCGCGCTCCAGAAGACCTCGGTCAGCACGCCCGCGTCCTGGGTGCCCGCCACCGGCTCGATCACCGCGACCAGCCCGCCGTAGGCCTCCTGCATCACCTCCGGGGTGTCCTCCTGGGCGAACGGGAGCTCCGAGGCCAGCGTGAACATCGCGTCGTACAGGGCGGGCTTCTCGCCGGCGAACCGCACGTACGCGCCCGCGACCCCCGCGACCCCGCCTTCCCGGGCGGCCGCGAGCGCCGTGGCCAGCTCGGCGAAGCCCTCCAGGGCGGCCGCCGCCATGATCGCGTCCTTGCCGCCGGGGAAGTGGCTGTAGAGCACCGGCTGGCTGTACTCGATCAAGGCCGCGAGCCGCCGGGTGGTGACCGCGTCCCAGCCCTCGGCTTCGGCCAGCTCCCTGGCCGCGGTGACGATCCGCCGCCCGCGCTCGGTCCGGTCGCGCACACGCCGTTGTCGCTGGGTCATGGCGCTGATGCTAGCACCGCTAGACAAACTAGCGCCGCTAAGTTAGCGTTGCTAGCAATCCTAGCGATGCTAGAAAACTGGAGGGAACACCATGATCGTCACCGGCTACGTCCTCGTCGCACTCGTCTCGCTCGGCATCATCTACGTCGGGCTCAACTACCTCTTCGCACCGGCCAAGATCGCCGCGGGCTTCGGTTTCACCGAGGTCCCCGAAAACGCCGAGAGCTTCCTCAACGTCAAGGGCGGCCGCGACGTCGGGGCCGGGCTGGTCCCGCTGGCCCTGGTGATCTACGGCGACCCGCACGCACTGGGCTGGGTCATCCTCACCGCGGCCCTCTGGCCCGTCTTCGACATGCTGATCGTCCTGCGCCACCGCGGGAAGAAGGCGGTCGCGTTCGCCGTCCACGGCCTGACCGCCGTCGTGATGGTCGTCGCGGCCGCGTTGCTCCTGCTCGGCTGAACGTCGCGAATCGGACAGGTGGGTTACGGTGGTTGGGTGAACGTCGAAGTAACCCCTCTTCCCGGCATCGGGGTCCGCAAGGACTTCAGCACCCGTACCGGCCGCCGCATCGGCGTCGTGTCGCAGCGGGACGGCCACACCGAGCTCATCGTGTCGAAGGCGGACGACGCCGACGCGTGCGCCGCCTCGATCCCGCTGACCGCGGACGAGGCGGGCACGCTCGCCAACCTGCTCGGGGCGCCGCAGCTGGTCGCACAGCTCACCGAGGAGCACCAGGACCTGCCGGGGATCAGCACGAAGCAGCTGCCGATCAAGCCGTCCGGCCCGTTCGACGGCCGCACGCTCGGCGACACGGCGATGCGCACCCGCACCGGCGTTTCGGTGGTCGCGGTGGCGCGGGCGGGCCAGGTCCACCCGTCACCCACGCCGGACTTCGCCCTCACCGGGGGTGACCTGCTGGTCGCGGTCGGCACGAGCGAGGGCCTCGAAGCCGCCGCCAAGATCCTCAAGTACGGCTGAGCGGCCGATGGACCACACCGCGCTGTCCCTGATCGAACTGGGGGCGGTCTTCTTCGTGCTGGGCGCGCTCGGGCGCCTGGCCGGGAAGATCGGCCTCTCCCCCATCCCGCTCTACCTGCTCGGCGGCCTCTGCTTCGGCTCCGGCGGGCTGATCCCGCTGACCGACATCGGCGGCTTCACCCACCTGGCCAGCGAAATCGGCGTCGTGCTGCTGCTGTTGCTGCTCGGCCTGGAGTACTCCGCGGCCGAGCTGTTCACCGGCCTGCGCCGCTCGTGGACCGCGGGCCTGCTCGACATCGTCCTCAACGCCGCGCCCGGTGCGGCGGTCGCACTGCTGCTGGGCTGGGGCCCGGTCGGCGCGATGGTGATGGCGGGCGTCACGTACATCTCGTCGTCCGGCATCGTCGCCAAGGTGCTCGGCGACCTCGGCCGCCTCGGCAACCGCGAAACGCCGGTGGTGCTGTCGATCCTCGTGTTCGAGGACCTGGTGATGGCGCTCTACCTGCCGATCCTCACGGCGGTGCTGGGCGGCGTCAGCTTCCTCGGCGGCATGGAGGCCGTCGGGATCTCGCTCATGGTGATCACGGTGGTGCTGGTGATCGCGCTGAAGTTCGGCCGGTACGTCTCGGCCGCCGTCGACAGCCCCGACCGTGAGGTGTTCCTCCTCAAGGTCCTCGGCGCGGCCCTGCTGGTGGCGGGCATCGCATCGGCGATGCAGGTGTCGGCCGCGGTCGGCGCGTTCCTGCTCGGCATCGCGATCTCGGGTTCGACGGCGGAGAACGCGACGCACCTGCTGGAGCCGCTGCGCGACCTGTTCGCGGCGGTGTTCTTCGTGGTGTTCGGCCTCAACACGAACCCGGCGTCGATCCCGCCGGTCCTCGGCTGGGCCGTGGTGCTGGCGGTGGTGACGACCCTGACGAAGGTCGGCACCGGCTGGTGGGCGGCGCGAAGGCAGGGCATCGGGAAGATGGGCCGCGCTCGCGCGGGAGCCGCGCTGGTGGCCCGCGGCGAGTTCTCGATCGTGATCGCGGGCTTGGCGGTGACGGCGGGCGCGGTCGAGGGCGAACTGGCGGCGCTGGCCACGGCGTACGTCCTGCTGATGGCGATCCTCGGCCCGACGGCCGCCCGGGTGGTGGAGCCGATCGCCCGCGCACTGCAACGCAAGGCGACCGCGAAGACGGCCCCGGTCGAGGCGAACTGACGCCGGCCCGCCCGGCCGGCTTCGGCGGCCGGGCGGGCGCAACGGCTCGCGCGCCCGAAGGCTCGCCGAGCAGAAGATCAGGTCGCGGCGGCGATCGCCGCGGAACGCAAGTCCTTGCGCGGTGATCGCCGGACCGATCGAGGTCCGGAACATGCGCGGCCTGCTCTTCGCCGACGGCGTCATGGTGAAGCACATAGCCGGCGCGGCCGAAGTCAGACCTCGAGCGCCCACCGCACGTACCGCTGCTTCGCCGTAAAACCCGCCTTCACGAAAACCCCGGACACCCCGGCCGGATCCGCCGAGTCGACGTTCAAGCTCGCCCGGTGGTACCCCGACCCCGCCGCGGCCCGCAGCGCGTGGGCCAGCAACGCGCCCGCCACACCTCGCCGCCGGAACTCCCGCAGCGTCCCCACGACCATGAAGTGCGCGTCGCGAACGCCGGTCGCCGCCGTGTCGGCCTCCCACGACATCGTCACCAGCACGCCCACCGCGACCCCCGCGTGCCGGGCCAGGAAACTGACCTCCGGCCGGAACGTCTGGTTGACGATCTTGTTCCGCCACTGGTCCACCGGCATCGGCGCGGCACCCCAGAAATCCCGGTAGGCCTCGTTCCGCACCGAGCGGAAGTCCTCGTCGCCCGGCGGCGACCACGCCTCGATCCGCAGCCCCGGCACGACGACGTCGGTCACGCCCGAAAGCGCGTGCTCCATCCGCTGGAAGTACCGGGCGGGCGCAAAACCCCGGGACCGCACGAGTTCCGGGACTCCGGCGATGTGCTCGGCCTTGTGCACGTCGACCACCAGCCGCAGCCCCGGGTGGTGCCGGGCGTGCACCACCTTCGCCGCCGCCACGCCCGCTTCGAGCAACGCCGTCCCGATGCCGCGGCGGCGGTACGCGGGGTGCACGCCGCCGTCCAGGAAGACCCGGTGGACCTCCGACGCGGACGCCTTGTGGCGGACCTTCATGTAGCCCACCAGCGTCTCGCCGTCGAACGCGGCGAGGCTCGCCCGCCCGAGGTCCGCGTACGGGTCGATCAGCTCCTGTCGCGTGTCCTCCGCGGTGTAGTTCTCCCCGATCCGGTCCACGGCCTCGATGGCGTTGAGCAGGTCGGCCGACGCCTGGGCGTCCGCGGGCACGAGCGGCCGCCACGTGAGTTCGCGCATCCGCCGACCGTAGCCACGGCGGAACCGCGCTGTCGCGCGAGTTTCCCGGCTACCGCAGGTCCGCCCGGGCCGCCGACGGCACGTGCTCGCCGCCGGCCGGGGCCGGGTGCGTGGTCGCCGCCGGGACGACGCCGGCCAGCGGGACCGACGCCGACGTCCGGGCCAGGTCCAGGGTCACCCGGCCCGGCTGGGCGGGTCCGCGGACGAAGCTGCCGTCCGTGCCGCCGATGATCAGCGCCAGCGCGTGCCCGCGCGGCACGACGTGGTCGGTCGAGGCCAGCCGGAACGTCATCGCGTACGCCGTGCCCGGGGTCAGCACCCGTTCCTGGGAAAGGGAAGCGTAGTTCGCGAGGTCCGCCCAGCCCCGGCTCAGGATCGTGTAGTTGACCTTCTTCACGTCCGCCGACGCGATCCGGTAGCAGGCGTCGTCCCCGGTCGCCGACGAGCCCCAGCAGTTCTCCGCCGTCCCCGTCTTGATCCCCTCGCCGCTGCCGGCGAAGTTGCGGATCGTCGCCGGGCCGAGGTCGACGAGCAGCGCCGAAAGCCGCGCCGACGACGTGCTCGGTGTCGCCGTCACGGTCAGCGTCGTGGTCCCGGACACCTGGACGTCCGACGGCAGCGCCCCGGTCGAGTAGGTCAGCGCGGCGCTGCCCGGGTTCGTCACCCAGGTGTCCTCGCCCAGGTTCGGGTTGTCGGTGAAGGACGCCGTCCCGGACGCCGCCGAAGTGCCGAGCGTGCCGCCGCTGTGCGGCCGCAACGTCGTGGCCACCGCGTTCGCCGCCGGGTACGCGCTCTGGTCCACCCACTGGTCCGGCTGCCGCTCGACGCTGGCCTGCGGCCCGTTCTGGACGCCGTTGTCGATGCCGAGCAGGTAGTGGTCGAACCACCGGTGCAGCAGGTCGACCCAGTCCGCGCGCCGGTAGTCGAACGGGTCGACGTGCCCGGTCTGCGACAGCCAGATCTTCTTCTCGACGTTCAGCCCGGCCCACCACTGTCCGAAGTGGATGGTCTTGACGTTGAGGTCGTTGACGCCGTGGGAAAGCAGCACGCTGGCACGCACGTTGCCCGCGGTCCGGACGTAGTCGCGGTCCGCCCAGAGCGGCCCGTAGTCGCCGTTGGCCGTGGCGCCCTGCCGGAGCACCTGGTTCTGCGCCGCGCAGTTCTGCCCGCTGTTGCGCGCTTCGACCGTCTGGGCCAGCCCGTCCGGGTTGAACCCGAACGTCGCGCCGTCGGAGCGGTAGTAGTCGTACCAGGAGCTGATCGCCGAGATCGGCACGATGGTCTTCAGCCCGGCCACGCCGGTCGCCGCGACGCCGTTGGCGATCGTGCCGTCGTAGGACTTCCCGATCATCCCGACGTTCCCGGTGCTCCAGCCCGCGGTCACGGCGCTGCCGCCGGTCTTCGCGCTGTAGCCGGTCGCGCGGCCGTTGAGCCAGTCGACGACCTTGCGCGCCGAGTCGACGTCCGAAGCGCCGCCGACGTCCGCGCAGCCCGCCGAGCGGTTGGTCCCGGCCAAGTCGACGAGCACCACCGCGTAGCCGCGGGGCACGAAGTAGTTGTCGTAGAACAGCGGGAACTTCACCGGCTTGCCGGCGCTGTCGTAGGACTTGAGCTCGCTCTCGTTGCCGCGCCCGCAGCACGAGTAGTACGGGCTGGCGTCCATGATCACCGGCACCCGCGAGGTCGCGCCGTTCGGGCGCACGATGTCCGCGGCGACGCGGTCGGACCGGCCGTCACCGTCGCCGTCGTGGCCGATGTCGACCCAGACCGTCTCCCGGATCGCCGACGCGTAGTCGTAGACCGGCTCGCTCCCCGCGGGAGCCGCGGCCGCCGGGGCCACCGCGCCGGACAGGAGCACCGCGAGGATTCCGCACACCACTCCGAGTCGCATGCCCGTCACGCTAGCGAGCCGGGGAACGCGCGCACCACGGCGGAAAGTCGGGGGTACGTTGGCGGTCGTGACGGAGTCCCTGCCCGCCGTGAGCCGCACCGCGGTCGGCGTCGCCGCGTTGCGCGCCGCCGAGAGCCGCCGCCCGGACCGCCTGTTCGACGACCCGTACGCGGCCGCGTTCTTCGAAGCGGGCCGCTCCGCGCTGCCGGACGCGTCGCCCGGCGGACCGCAGGCCGGCCTCGGCGCGCTGTTCTACCCGCAGGTCGTGATCCGCACCCGCTTCTACGACGACCACCTGCTCGGCAGCGACTGCACGCAGGTCGTGCTGCTCGCGGCCGGGCTGGACACGCGGGCGTTCCGGCTGACCTGGCCGGCCGGCACCCGGCTGTACGAGCTGGACCTGCCGGAAGTGCTGGCCTTCAAGGACGACGTGCTCGACGAGCAGGACGCCGAGCCTTCGTGCGAACGCGTCGTCGTGCCCGCGGACCTGCGGGAAGACTGGGCGGCCCGGCTGCGCGGCGCCGGGTTCGACCCGGCCGCGCCGACCGCGTGGCTCGCCGAAGGCCTGCTGATGTACCTGACGCCCGAGGAGGCCGAGCGGCTGCTGACCACCGTCGGCGAGCTGTCCGCACCGGGCAGCCGGATCGCGTTCGAGCACCGGCCGGGCACGCCGCCGGACAGCCTGATCGCCCGCGCGAAGGCCGCCGCGGGCGGCGAGCACGTCACCTCGCTGTGGCGGGGCGGGCTCGGCGGGCGGGCACCGGAGTGGCTGGCCGCCCACGGCTGGGCGCCGTCGACGGTCACCCGCGCCGAGCTGGCCGCCGCCTACGGCCGGCCGTCGGACGACGACGCGACCGCCGGCGGCTTCGTCACCGCCGTACGAGGTCAGAGCTCGACGTTGCGGTAGAGCGCCCCGACCTCGCCCTTCGTCAGCCGCCGGATCGAGCCGACGCGCTGGTTGCCGAGCTGGACGTCGCCGACCGCCGTGCGGACCAGCTTGAGCACCGGGTGGCCGGTGTCCTTGAGCAGGCGGCGCACGATGTGCTTCTTGCCCTCGTGGATGACCAGTTCCACCAGCGACTTGCCGGAGTGCATGTCCTTCACCCGGAACTGGTCGACCTTGATGATGCCGTCGGGCAGCTCCCAGCCGTTGCGCAGCTCCTTGCCGAGCCCGCGCGGCACGAGGCCGTCGACCTCGGCGAGGTAGGTCTTGAGCACCCGGTAGGACGGGTGCATCAGCCGGTGGCCGAGGTCACCGTCGTTGGTCAGCAGCAGCAGGCCCTCGGTGTTCTCGTCGAGCCGGCCGACGTGCACGACGCCGGGGGTCTCCTCGTACCGGCCGGCGAGGTAGTCGCCGACGCACGGGCGGCCGCGGTCGTCCGACATCGTCGAGTGGACGCCCTTGGGCTTGTTCAGCGCGAGGTAGATCAGGTCGTCGCGCAGGTTCACGCGGGTGCCGTCGACGTGGATGACCGCCTCGTCCGGGTGCACCCGGCGGCCCAGCTCGGTGACGACCTCGCCGTCCACCTCGACCCGCCCGGCCGCGATCAGGTCTTCCGCCGCGCGCCGGGAGGCGACCCCGGCCTGCGACAGCACCTTCTGCAGGCGGATGCCGTCGGGGTGTTCACTGGATGTCATCGATGGTGTCCACTTCGGGTAGCAACGGAGCGATGGCGGGCAGGTCGTTCAGTGACGACAGCCCCAGTCGCTCCAGGAACAGCTCGGTCGTCACGTACAGCGTGCCGGTCGTGTCGGGGTCGGTCCCCATCTCTTCGATGAGGCCGCGCGCGAGCAGCGTCCGGATCACGCCGTCCACGTTCACGCCGCGCACCGCGGCGACCCTGGCCCGGGTCACCGGTTGCCGGTACGCGATCACGGCGAGGCTCTCCAGCGCGGCCCGGGTCAGCTTCGACCGCTGGCCGTCCAGCAGGAGCTTCTCCACGAACGGGGCGTAGACGTCCCTAGTGTAGAACCGCCACCCTTCGCCGACGCGCCGCAGGTCGATCCCGGACGTCCGGTCGGTGAACTTCTGCGCCATGGTGCGCAGCGCGACGACGATCCGCGCCTTCGGCTGCTCGAGCGTTTCGGCGAGCAGTTCCTCACTGGCCGGCGAGTCGACGACGAGCAGCAGCGACTCGAGCGCGGCTTCCAGTGCCTCGTCGGAGTCGACGTCCGGCAGCAGGCTGATGTCCCCGCTGGCGACCAGGTCGGACTCGGGATCATCGGGCCCCGGCTCCCCCTCGGCCGCGTCGCTTTCCGGTGAAAGCTCCGCCTCGGAATCCGCACTTTCACGTGAAAGTGCGCGCTCGGGATCCGCACTTTCACGTGAAAGTGCGGGCTCGGGGGTGGTCACCTCGGCGACGGGTTCCAGCGGCGACCCGTCCTCGTCCACGGGCTCGCCGGACAGGGCCTCGTCCAGTGCCAGCTCCGCCGCGGCCTCGTCCGGCACCGGCGGCGCCGGTGCTTCGGCCACTTCGTCGTTCTCGGGGTTCACCCGTACTCCTCTTCGTCTCCGGCGGCGCGGTCCAGCTCGGCCGCCGCGGAGGCTTCTTCCTTCGAACCGCCCGTCCAGCGGACGTGCAGTTCGGCCAGTGCCTCGCTCTGCTCGAACTGGACCGTCGCCTCGCGGTAGAGCTCCAGCAGCGCCAGGAAGCGCGCGACGACCTCCACCGTGTGGTCGCAGTCGTCGACCAGCTCGCCGAACGTCGCCTGGCCGCGCTCGGCCAGCATCACCCGCAGGATCGCCGCGTGCTCGCGCACCGAGATGCGGCCCATGTGGATGTGCGCGATCGACACCGTCGGCGGCGGCTTCGGCCGGAACACCGCCACCGCGATTTCCGCGAACTTGTCCGGCGTGACGCCCAGCATGACCTCGGGCAGCAGCCCGACGAACCGGTCCTCCAGCGCCACCGACCGCGGGTACCGCCGCAGCGCACCCTGTTCCAGCTCACCGAACAGCGCCGCCACCTGCTTGTACGCGCGGTACTGCAGCACCCGCGCGAAGAGCAGGTCACGCGCTTCCAGCAGCGCCAGGTCGTCTTCGCTCTCGACCTCGGCCGAGGGCAGCAGCCGCGCCGCCTTGAGGTCGAGCAGGGTGGCCGCGATGACCAGGAACTCCGTCGTCTCGTCGAGGTTCCAGTCGGCGCCCAGCGCGCGCGTGTAGGCGATGAAGTCGTCGGTGACCCGGTGCAGCGCCACCTCGGTGACGTCGAGCTGGTGCTGCGAGATGAGCTGCAGCAGCAGGTCGAACGGCCCCTCGAAGTTGGCCAGCCGCACCTTGAACTTCGACGTGCTCAGTTCTTCGGTGTTGACGCCTTCGGGGATCATCCCGCCGTGCACCGTCTGGTGCTCTTCGGGGACCTGTTCCTCCGGAGCCGGTGCCGGCTCGTCCATCAGCCCTCGGTTTCGCCGCCGTCTGAGCCGACCACCCGCAGCCGTTGCACCAGCACCGACTCTTCGCCGTTGGCGTCGAAGTCGGCCAGCAGCACCGCCACCGCCTCGCGGACCAGCCGGCCGCGGTCGACGACCAGCTCGTGCTTGGCGCGCAGCGTCAACCGGGCCTGCTCCATGGCCACGAGCTCGTCGCCGGAGACGTACACCGTGATCTTCGCGTCGTGCTTCGTCCGTCCCGACCCGTGCGGAGCCGCGCTGCGGGCCAGCTGTTCGGTCCGGCCGTTGCCCGCGGGCTTGGCCTTCTCGGCGGGCTCGGCGGGCGCGGGCGGCGCCTGGGGCGGGAGATCGAGGGCGGGACTGGAGGTGATCCTGAAGAGTTCCGACGCTCCGGGCAGGGAAGCGCGCCTGCTCACCGAGCGATCACCTCGCGGGCCAGCTGGCGGTACGCCGCCGCGCCGGCCGACTTGGGCGCCCAGGTCGTGATCGGCTCACCCGCGACCGTCGTCTCGGGGAACCGCACCGTGCGGTTGATGACCGTGTCGAACACGGTCTCGCCGAATGCCTCCACCACGCGAGCCATGACCTCCTTCGAATGCAGGGTTCTCGGGTCGTACATGGTGGCGAGAATCCCGACTATGTCCAGTTTGGGGTTGAGGCGTTCCTGGACCTTCTCGATGGTGTCGATCAGGAGGGCGACGCCTCGCAGACTGAAGAACTCGCACTCCAGCGGGATGATCACGCCGTCCGCGGCGGTCAGCGCGTTCACCGTGAGCAGGCCGAGCGAGGGCTGGCAGTCCACAAGAACATAGTCGTAGTCGTTCATGACCGGACGCAGGACCCGTAACAACGTGTGCTCGCGCCCTACCTCAGCGACGAGCTGGACCTCCGCCGCGGACAGGTCGATGTTGCTCGGCAGCAGGTCAACGCCGTCCACGCGGGTTTTCATGAGCACGTCGGTGGCACTGACCGACCGCTCCATGATGGCGTTGTAGACCGTGTGGTCCAGTTCGTGCGGCTGGATGCCGAGGCCGACCGCGAGCGCGCCCTGCGGGTCGAAGTCGACGAGGAGCACCTTGCGGCCGTACTCGGCGAGGGCGGCACCCAGGTTGATGGTCGACGTCGTCTTGCCGACGCCGCCCTTCTGGTTGCACATCGCCATGATCTTGGCCGGGCCGTGCCGGTCCAGCGGCGCCGGATCGGGGTGCTCGCGGATCGGGCGGCCGGTCGGCCCGATACCCTCGAGCTTGACCTTCTTGCCGTTGCGTTCCGGCTGCTGTGGTTCGTCGCCTTCGTGGATCGCGGGCGTGGCGATGGTGACCTGGCTGAGGTTCGCCGCCGCCGACCCGGCGGACTCGGCCGTTGCGGCCGGCTGGTTCGGTGTCGACATGGCGCGAAAGCTCCTTGTTCGTCAGCGTCCGCCGCAGCCTATGCGCGGAGTCGGAGCCCCGGCAAAGCAACGCGCCGGACTCGACGGGGCAATGTCACTCGACCGTCGGTCCAGCGTATGAAGGCTGTTCGCGCTCTATAGGGCCGTCTAGCCCAACGCCCGCGGGTGCGCCGTGGCGTACACCTCGCGCAGGGTGTTGACCGTGACCAGCGTGTACACCTGCGTCGTCGTCACCGAGGCGTGGCCGAGCAGTTCCTGGACGACGCGGACGTCGGCGCCGCCCTCGAGCAGATGCGTGGCGAAGGAGTGGCGGAGCGTGTGCGGCGAGACGACGGCCGCGATCCCGGCGCGGCCGGCGGTGTCCTTGAGGACCTGCCACGCGCTCTGCCGCGAGAGCCGGCTGCCGCGGGCGTTGAGGAACAGCGCCGCGGTGCCCCGGCCGCGCGCGGCGAGCGCCGGCCGCGCGCGCACGGTGTAGGCGTGCACCGCGGCGAGCGCGGGCCGCCCGATCGGGACCAGCCGCTGCTTGCCGCCCTTGCCGTCGAGCAGCACCGTGCGCTCGGCGTCGTCGACGTCGTCGAGGTCGAGGCCGACCGCTTCGGAGATCCGGGCCCCGGTCGAGTAGAGCAGCTCCAGCAGCGCCCGGTCGCGCAGCGGGCGTTCGCCGTCCGGCGGCGGAGTCTCCAGCAGCCGGAGGACGTCGTCGACGGGCAGTGCCTTGGGCAGCCGCTTCGCCGGCGTCGGCGGGCGGACCTCGCGGGCCGGGTTGTGCTCGGTGAGCCCCTCGGCGTGGGCGAACTTGTGCAGGCCCCGCACGGCGACCAGGGCCCGCGCGGCCGACGACGCGGCCAGCGGCTTGTGGTCCTCGTCGCCTTCGCGCAGCGCCGCGCCGAACGACGTCACGTGCGCCGAGGTGACGTCGGCGATCTTCCCGATGCCCGCGCCGTCGAGGTGCGCGGCGTACCGGCGCAGGTCGCGGGCGTAGCTGTCCAGGGTGTTGCGCGCGGTCCCGCGTTCGACGACCAGGTGGTCGAGGTACGCGGCGATCACGCCGTCCGTGCTGCCCGGGGCTGCCACGCCGTCACCTTAGGCCGCGCGGCGCTCGTGACCCGGCAGAAACCCCGTTCGGTTACCTTGGAGCCATGGGGTCCGACGAACTCCGCATCGGCACCGCCGAGCGTGAGGAGGCGGCGAGGTTGCTCGCCGATCACTTCGGCATGGGCCGCATCACGCCGGTCGAGTACGAGACGCGGGTGACGGACGCCTACGCGGCGACGACGCTGGGCGAGCTGCGGCCGCTGTTCCGCGACCTGCCGCATCCGCACCCGGGCTTCTTCGGGCCGCCACCGGGACCGATGCCGATGCCGGTGTACGCGCCGCCCTCGATGCCCGTGGCGATGCCGTACGGGCCGCCGCCCGCGGTGTACTCGCACCGGTCGAAGACGGTGGCCGGAGTGCTGCAGATCGTGCTGCCCTTCGGCGTCGGCCGGTTCTACACCGGCCAGACCGGCCTCGGCATCGCCCAGCTCTTCGCCACCTTCTGCACCGGGGTCGGCATCCTGTGGCCGATCATCGACGGCATCGTGCTGCTGGTCAACGGCGGCACGGACGCCGAAGGCCGCCGGCTGCGCCCCTGAACCGGGGCGCAGCCGGGCAGCTCAGGCTTCCTTGCGCTTGGCGAACGCCGTCGGGCGGTCTTCCCACGGGGCGTCCGCCGGCCGGGCCGCGCCCGCGCCGGTGAGCACCGCGTGCGCGGCCAGTACCCCGGACACCGTGGCGCCGTTGACCAGCTCGCCCGCCAGGGCCATCCGCACGGCCTCGGCGAGGGGGAACTTGCGGATCACCAGGTCCGCCTCCTCCTCGCCGAGCACGTCACGCTCCACATCGGACAGTCCGCGGGCCAGGAACACCCGCACGACCTCGTCGGTGAAGCCGGGCGACGCCGCGACGTCGACCAGGGTCACCCAGTCCGAAGCCGCCAGCCCGACCTCCTCGACGAGCTCGCGCTTCGCCGTGCCGACCGGGTCCTCGCCGAGGTGGTCGATCAGGCCGGCGGGCAGCTCCCAGAGCCGGTGCCCGATCGGGTGCCGGTACTGGTGGATGAGCGTGACCTGCTGCTCGTCGTCCAGCGCGACGATCGCCACCGCGCCGAGGTGCTCGATCACCTCGCGGGTCGCGGTGCCGCCGCCGGGCATGACGACCTCGTCGATCCGGAGGCCGACGACCCGGCCGATGTGGATGTCGCGGCTGGCCGCGACGCTGAACTCGTGCTCGCCGGGCGCGGTCACCGGGCCGCCACCGGGGCCTCGGGCAGCTCGACCGGGAGCCGCTCGGCGACCTTGCGGTCCACCACGGCCTTGACGAACGCGCTGAACAGCGGGTGCGGCCGGGTCGGGCGGCTCTTGAGCTCGGGGTGCGCCTGCGTGCCGACGAAGAACGGGTGCTTCTCGGCGGGCAGCTCGACGAACTCGACGAGGTGGTCGTCCGGCGAGGTGCCGGAGAAGACCAGGCCCGCGTCCGAGAGCTGCTTGCGGTAGGCGTTGTTCACCTCGTAGCGGTGCCGGTGCCGCTCGGACACCTCGGTGCTGCCGTAGGCCTTCGCGGCCTGCGAACCCGGCTTGAGCTTCGCCGGGTAGGCGCCCAGGCGCATGGTGCCGCCCATGTCCCGCTCCCCCGCGACGACGTCGCGCTGGTCGGCCATGGTCGAGATCACCGGGTGCTCGGTGTTCTCGTCGAACTCCGACGAGCCCGCGTCCTCGATGCCGGCCAGGTTCCGCGCGGCCTCGATGACCATGCACTGCAGGCCGAGGCACAGGCCGAGCAGCGGCACGCCGCGGGTGCGGGCGTACTCGATCGCGCCGACCTTGCCCTCGATGCCGCGGATGCCGAACCCGCCCGGGATCAGCACACCGTCCACATCGGACAGCACCGATGCCGCGCCGGACGCGGTCTGCGCGTCGTCGGAGGCGACCCAGACGATCTCGACCTTGGCGCGGTGGGCGAACCCGCCCGCGCGCAGGGCCTCGGTGACCGACAGGTAGGCGTCCGGCAGGTCGATGTACTTGCCGACGACCGCGACCCGCACGACCTCGTTCGGGTTGTGCACCCGGTCGAGCAGGTCGCCCCACACCGTCCAGTCGACGTCGCGGAACGGCAGCCCGAGGCGGCGGACGACGTAGGCGTCGAGCGCCTCGCCGTGCAGCACCTTCGGGATGTCGTAGATCGACCGCGCGTCGGGGCAGGCGATGACGGCCTCGGTGTCGACGTCGCACATCAGGCCGATCTTGCGCTTGAGGTCCTCGGGGATCTCCCGGTCGGCCCGGCAGACCAGCGCATCGGGCTGGATGCCGATGTTGCGCAGCGCGGCGACCGAGTGCTGGGTCGGCTTCGTCTTCAGCTCGCCCGAGGGCGCCAGGTACGGCACCAGCGAGACGTGCAGGAAGAAGCAGTGGTCGCGGCCGACGTCGTGGCGGACCTGGCGGCACGCCTCCAGGAACGGCAGCGACTCGATGTCGCCGACCGTGCCGCCCACCTCGGTGATGACGACGTCGGGAGCCTGGCCGGACTCGTCCGGCTCGGCGGCCGCGGTGATGCGGGCCTTGATCTCGTCGGTGATGTGCGGGATGACCTGCACCGTGTCGCCGAGGTATTCGCCGCGGCGCTCCTTGGCGATCACCTCGGAGTAGACCTGACCGGTAGTGACGTTGGCCTTGCCGTCGAGGTCGCGGTCGAGGAAGCGCTCGTAGTGCCCGATGTCGAGGTCGGTCTCCGCACCGTCGTCGGTGACGAAGACCTCACCGTGCTGGAACGGGTTCATCGTCCCGGGGTCGACGTTGAGGTACGGATCGAGCTTCTGCATCGTGACGCGAAGCCCGCGCGCGGTAAGGAGTTGTCCCAGGCTCGAAGCCGTGAGTCCCTTACCCAGAGAGGAGGCGACGCCTCCGGTGACAAAAACGTACTTGGTAGCCCGTGACTGAAGTCCCACGGGCCGCCAGCATATCCCAACCCTGCGGATCCGCTCGTTGTGACATGCCCGAACTGTCTTTTGTGCTCCTGACCACCCTGTCGGGCTACTCAGGCGGCGACCTTCAGCCGGGGACGGCCGGTGAGCGCGCGGCTACCGGGCAGCCGCCGGAGCACCTCCACCATGACGATCGTCAGCGCGATCGTCGCGAGGTAGATGACCGCGCTCAGCCACGGCGCGCCGAAGCGCTCGGCCACGTGCGGGATCACCGGCCCGAGCAGGGCCAGCGCGAGCGGGTGGACGAGGAAGATGCCGAACGACCGGTTCGCCGCCCACGACACCACCCGGGCGCCCCGGCTGCCTTCACGGCGGCGTGCGGCCCACCACGTGGTGAACGCGTAGATCGCCGCGATCACCGTGAGGAACCACGGGATCAGGTACGGCTGGAACGGGTCGCTGGCCACCTGCGGGAACGTTCCACTGTGGACGGTGCGGAGGTAGTACCACTCGGTGCCGGCGAGCACGGCGAGGAGCGCGCCGCCGAGCAGCAGCCGGTGCCGGCCGACCCAGGCGTGCACGGTCTCGAAGTGGAAGGCCACCACGGCCCCGAACAGCGTGTAGAACTGGTACGGCAGGATCGTGGCGTACAGGTGCGTGATCGTCTCGTAGCTCACGCCGAACGGCTGGTACGTCATGAACAGCGTGACGCCGACCTGCACGGCGCCGCTGCCGAGCAGCAGCCACTTGTGCTTGCCCGCGGTCGCCCGCAGCAGCTTGATCAGCACCGGGAACAGCAGGTACACCTGCATCGTCACGAGCAGGAAGTACAGGTGGTACCAGGCACCGCCGGTGACGAGGTCCTTGAGCAGCAAGCGCATCGACGCCTCGAGCGAGTCCGGCTGCTGCGTCCCGGTGACCAGCGAGAAGGCCCAGAAGAACATCGTCCACGCCAGGTAGGGCGTCGCGACCAGCGGCAGGCGCTTGCGCCAGAAGTCGCCGGGGGTGATTTCGCGGCCGCGGTTCTGGAACACCAGCACGAAGCCGGTCAGCGCGAAGAACGCCTCACGGGTGAAGTGCAGCGGCGTCTCGACGGCGTTGGCGCCGACGTCCTGCGCGAAGTTCGTGGCGCCGACCACGTGGATGAGGATCACGCACGCGAACGTGATCAACCGGAAGAGGTCGATCTGGTGCAGGTACGGCGCTTTCCCGCGCTGTCTCGCGAGGCGGGCGGGGGCTTCGAGAGTGGCCTGGGCAGTCGTCATCGTGCCGCCGTTCCGGCACCATCGTCGGCGTGGTTCACGTTGTCAGACTTGCCACCCATTCTGTGAATTTCCCATGAAGCCACTGGGAAGCGCCTGTTGAGCGGGCTCCTGGGGCGTGTCGGATATGCCACTTCCACTCAGGGAGCGATCTCCCGGCGATCATGTTATCGCGTGAGTTCTCCGGTACGCAGCGTGACCTTCGTCATCAAGCTGTGACCTGCGGAAAGAGCGAGCGCAGCGTCACGTCCCGGTTGACGCGCACGTGCTCGACCGCGGACGCCTTCGCCCGCTCGGCGTCGCCCGACGCGATCGCCTCGTACAGCCGCCGGTGCTCGTCGAGCAGGTCGGCCCAGTGCTCGTTCTGGCTCGTGAGCCAGCGGAGCCTGCCCTCCAGCGGCTGGAGCATCGTGGTGAGCAGCGCGTTGCCCGCGATGGCGACGATCTCGTCGTGGAAGCGCGAGTTGAGCACGGTGATCCGGGCGGCGTCCCCGCGAGCCGTCGCGCGGGCCGCGTCGGCGAGGACGCGGCCGAGGCGCTTCAGCTCCGCCGCACCCGCGCGCGACGCCGCCAGCCCGGCCGCCAGCCCTTCGAGCGCCTCCCGGACGTCGAACAGCTCCTCGACGTCGACGCGCGCCAGCTGCCGGACGACGATCCGGCGCGCCGACTGCTCGACGAGGAACCCCTCGGCCTCGAGCGCGCGGATGGCCTCGCGAACCGGCACGCGGGAGACGCCGAGGTCTTCGGCCAGCTCGCGCTCGACCAGCCGGTCACCCGGGCGGAGCCGGCCGGTCAGGATCCGTTCGCGCAGCTCGTCGCGCACCCGCTGGCGGGTGGCCGCCAGGGGCTGCCGCTCGCTCGCCGTCGTCACCGGTCCCCTCTCTTCAACAAGCTCGTAACACGAGTTTACGGACCGGAGGGTTGACGGCGGCGAACCCGAGGGTGATATTTGGGATGCCAAATTTTGGTATCCCAAATCGCCGTCGCTGCACGTCGATCGGAGGCCCGCATGACCGCCGCCCCGCTCACCGAAACCCAGCAACAGACGAGCCCACCCCCGGACCCCCGGCTCTGGAACGAAGACCTCGCCCCCGCGAAGGAACGCCGCTGGAAGGTCTACGACATCTTCGCGCTGTGGATGTCCGACGTGCACAACCTCGGCAACTACACCTTCGCCGCCGGCCTGTTCGTGCTCGGCCTTTCGGCCTGGCAGGTGTTCACCGCCCTGCTGTTCGGCTTCGTGATCATCTACATCGGCATGAACCTGATGGGCCGGATCGGCCAGCGCACCGGCGTGCCGTTCCCGGTCGTCGCGCGGATCAGCTTCGGCACGTTCGGCGCCAACCTGCCCGCCCTGATCCGCGCGATCATCGCGATCTTCTGGTACGGCATCCAGACCTACCTCGCCAGCGTCGCCATCACGCTGCTCGTGCTCGCCATCGACCCGGGCCTGAAACCGCTGACCGAGCACGGTTTCCTCGGCCTGCACGCGCTCGGCTGGATCTGCTTCGTCGCGCTGTGGGCGGTCCAGGCGCTGATCCTCACCCGCGGCATGGAGTCGGTGCGCAAGTTCCAGGACTGGTGCGGCCCGGCGATCTGGGTCGTGATGATCGCCCTAGCCGTCTGGATCCTCGCCGCGGGCAACTGGCACATTTCCCTGACCAGCAGCCCGAAGCAGCTCTCGACCGGCGAGCAGATCCGGCAGTGGTTCGGCGCCGCCGGCCTGATCTTGGCCACCTACGGCACGCTGATGCTGAACTTCTGCGACTTCTCCCGCAACGCCCCGGACCAGAAGACGGTGAAGCGCGGCAACTTCTGGGGCCTGCCGATCAACTCGACGGCGTTCGCGCTGCTGTCGGTGATCGTCACCGCCGGCAGCATGCAGGTGTTCGGCGAGGCCATCACCGACCCGGCCGAGCTGCTGTCGAAGGTGCACAACACGCCGGTGCTGATCGTCGGCGCGCTGACCTTCGCCATCGCCACGATGGGCGTCAACATCGTCGCCAACTTCGTCTCCCCCGCCTACGACCTGGCCAACATCTGGCCGAAGCGGATCTCGTTCACCGTCGGCGGGCTGATCAGCGCGGTGGCCGCGTTGTGCGTGCTGCCGTGGAAGCTGTACTCCTCGCCCACGGTGGTCAACTACTTCCTCGGCGGCCTCGGCGCGTTCCTCGGCCCGCTGTTCGGGATCATGATCGTCGACTACTACCTGATCCGGCGCGGCAAGGTCGACGTCGCCCAGCTCTTCGTCGCCGACGGGATCTACCCGCGGGTGAACCCGCGTGCGCTGGTGACGTTCTTCCCGACCGCCGCGCTGGCGGCGGTGATCGCGCTGGTGCCGTTCTTCGCCCCGGCCGCGCCGTACTCGTGGTTCATCGGCACGGCGTCGTCGGCGCTGCTGTACTTCGCGGTCTCGAGGAAGCACCGATGAGGATCGTCGTCACCAACTGCAACACCACCGAAGCGATGACGAAGGAGATCGAAGCCGGGGCCCGCGCCGCCGCGAGTCCCGGCACCGAGATCCTCGCCAGGACGCCGCGCTGGGGCCCGGAGTCGGCCGAGGGCTGGCTGGACAGCTTCCTGTCCGCTGCGGCCGTGCTGGACCTGTTGCGGGGCCTGGACGAGCCGTTCGACGCCGTCGTGCTCGCCGGGTTCGGCGAGCACGGCCGCGAGGGCGCCCGCGAGCTGCTGGACGTCCCGGTCGTCGACATCACCGAAGCCGCCGCGCACCTGGCCTGCCTGCTCGGCCGGCGCTACGGCGTGGTGACCACTTTGGACCGGACGTGCGGGCTGATCGAGGACAGCCTGCACTCAGCCGGCGTCGCGCAGAACTGCGTCACGGTCACCGGCGCCGGGCTCGGCGTGCTTGAGCTGACGGACGAACGCCGCACGGAATCGGCGTTGCTCACCGCCGGCCGCCGCGCGCGGGACGCCGGCGCGGAGGTGCTCGTGCTCGGCTGCGCCGGGATGACCGGGCTGGACCGGAAGATCGCGACGATGCTGGACATCCCGGTCATCGACGGCGTCGCGGCCGCGGTCCGGCTCGCGGAATCCCTGGTGGCGCTGGGGTTGAAGACGAGCCGCGCGGGTTCGTACGCGCGCCCGCTGGACAAGCGCCGCACCTGGCCCGATTGACACCCGCCGCACGGGGACGTCAGAATCCTCCCCAGCCGTACCGCCGCCCGGTGACGACATGGGGATTCCGACGTCCCCGGAAGGCGGTCGACGTGCGAAAAGCCCTAGGCGCGCTGGCGGTTTCCGCGAGCCTCCTCCTGGTCCCGGTCAGCGGGACGGCGGCCGCCGCGGCGCCACCCCACACGATCGTCACCGACGGCGTCAAGCTCGCCGGGATCAAGCAGGCGATCCGCACCGGCCACGCGTCCCAAGCCCAGCGGGACGCGCTGAAAGCCGTGCTGGACAAAGCGAACACGGCTCTGACCGCCGGGCCGTGGTCGGTCATGAACAAGCCGTCCGCGCCGCCGAGCGGGAACAAGCACGATTACACGAGCCAGGCGCCCTACTGGTGGGCGAGCCGGCCGAAGACGCCGGAAAACCCGCAGGGCTGCCCGTACGTCAGCAAGGACGGCCAGCGCAACCCGGAGGCCGACGCGATCACCGACCACACGTACCGGATGTGGGCGTGGGACGCGATGTACCACCTCTCGCTCGCCTGGTACTACACCGGCGACGCGAAGTACGCGAACCGGGCGGCGCTGGACATCCGGACGTGGTTCCTCGACCCGGCGACGCGGATGAACCCGAACATGACGTACTCCCAGATCATCCCGTGCAAGGACACGGTCAGCGGCACCGGGATCATCGACTCGACGCAGTCGTTCAGCCAGCTGATGGACGCGTTCGCGCTGCTCGACGGCGGCGCGCCGGGCTGGACCGGCCAGGACCGCGCGGGGATCAAGGCGTGGCTGGGCCAGTACCTGACGTGGATGCAGACCAGCCCGCAGGCGAAGCTGGAACTGGCCGCCACCAACAACCACGGCACGTTCCTCGACATGCAGAACGCGGCGATCTCGGCGTACCTGGGCCAGAAGGACGCAGCTCGGAAGATCGTTCTGGACGCCGAGAAGAAGCGGTTCCCGGTGCAGTTCGCCGCCGACGGCAGCCAGCCGCTCGAGCTCTCGCGCACGATGTCGTGGCACTACGTCAACTTCAACCTCACGGCGTGGGGCCGAATGGCCGAGGTGGGCAAGAACCTCGGCGTCGACGTCTGGAAGTACCGGGCCTCGAACGGCGTCACGCTGCGGAAGGTCGTCGACCAGCTGATCCCGGGCGCCCTGCACGGCGCGGAAGCCTGGCCGCACCAGCAGATCGGCGTGTTCGACCAGTCGATCGCGGCGGACATCTTCCACGCGGCGGCCGAGGAAGCGCACGACACCGACGCGGCCGCGGCGGTGAAGCAGATGCCGCTGCCCGCGGGCGGGGACACGTGGCCGGCGCGCGTTTCCTGCTTCCCGCTGGACCCGCCGCTGAAGTAAATCCGGACACAACAGCGCATAGCGCACCGTTTCCATGATTGGTCTAGTCCAAAGCATTGACACTCGGTGCCCGCGCGCGCACATTCATGACCGGGGCCGGACCCGCTCGTGAAGGAACCGTCGTGGACGCCCTCTCCCGCGCCGTCGCGGCCTGGGAGAGGGCCGTCCGCCTGCGCGAGGAGACACCCATGCAGCGAAGATCCGCCGTGTTCGCCGCCGCCGCGGCCGCGCTCGTCGTCGGCGCGTTCACCGCCGCCGGCCCCGCCGCACCCCCGGCGGCCGCCGCCGGCTCCGGCGGGGTCCGGATCGCCTACTACGACCAGTGGTCCATCTACCAGAACGCCTACTACCTGAAGAACGTCGACGCGATCGCCGGCAACCTCGACTACCTGCTCTACGACTTCGAGAACATCGACCCCGCCACCCTCACCTGCTTCGAAACCACGAAGGCGACGACGCCGGACCCGGGCGGCGAGAACGACCCGAACGCCGGCGACGGCGCCGAGGACCAGTTCGCCGACTACCAGAAGACGTTCGGCTCCGACATCAGCGTCGACGGCACCGCCGACACCTGGAACCAGCCGATCGCCGGCAACTTCCACCAGCTCCAGGAGCTCAAGGCCAAGCACCCGAACCTCAAGGTGCTGCTGTCGATCGGCGGCTGGACGTACTCGAAGTACTTCTCCGACGCCGCCGCGACCGACGCGTCGCGCAAGAAGTTCGTCGGCTCGTGCCTGGACATGTTCATCAAGGGCAACATCCCGGCGTCCGGCGGCTACGGCGGCCCGGGCACCGCGGCGGGCATCTTCGACGGCGTCGACATCGACTGGGAGTACCCGGGTTCGCCGACCGGGCACCTCGGCAACCACTACAGCGCCGCCGACACGGCGAACTACACCGCGCTGATGGCGGAGTTCCGCGGCGAGCTGGACGCCTTGGGCGGCAAGCACTACGCGCTCTCGGCCGCCCTGCCCGGCGGCCAGGACAAGATCGCGAAGATCCAGACCGACAAGATCGGCCAGTACCTGGACTTCGGCAACGCGATGACCTACGACATGCACGGCGCGTGGGACGCGACCGGCCCGACGAACTTCCAGGACCCGCTGTACTCGTCGCCGAACGACCCGTCCGGTACGATCCCGCCGGGCACCGAGAAGTACACGATCGACTCGGTGGTCAAGGACTACCTGAACGGCAACAGCACCTACGGCATCCCGGGCGGCTTCCCGGCGGCCAAGCTGACACTCGGCATCCCGTTCTACTACCGCGGCTGGACGGGCGTGCCGTCCGGCTCGAACCACGGCCTCTACCAGCCGGCTTCGGGCCCGTCGCCCGGCCACCCGTCGAGCGGCAACGTCCCCGGCGTCGCGATGTACAAGGAGCTCTCCGGCGTCGTCGACAACCCGGCGGACACGTACTGGGACCCGGTCACGCAGTCGGCCTGGTTCTATGACGGCACCAGCTTCTACGGCGGCTCGTCGGCGCAGTCGGTCAAGGCCCGCACGGACTACATCCACTGCACCGGCCTGGGCGGCGCGATGATGTTCTCGCTCTACGACCTGGACCCGGGCTCGACGCTGTTCCACGCGGTGGTCAACGGCCTCGCGGCGTCGACGCCGAACTGCTCGACGCCCCCGCCGACCACCACCCCCACCACTCCGACCACCACCCCCACGACCCCGACCACGCCCACCACACCGCCGACGACGACCACGCCCACCACACCGCCGTCGATCCCCGCCTGGGCCCCGAACACGGCTTACGCCACGGGCGCGAAGGTGACTTACAACGGCATCACGTACACGTGCCGCCAGGGCCACACCTCACTGGTGGGCTGGGAACCGCCCAACGTCCCCGCCCTCTGGCTGGCCGGCTGAGGGGTCTGCCGCGGCTGGTCGTGAGGTCAGTTGCCGGCGGGGTTGGTGACCCCCGGCGCCGGGGCCTGGGCGTTGCCGGCGATGCCGTACCGGCCGGCCCCGCCGTCGAGTTGTTCCTTCAGGGCCAGGATCGTGCTGACCCGGCCGGCCGAGGAGTCGACGTTGTCCACAGTGGACAGGATGGACGTCGCCGCCGTGTCCGCCCGGACGACGCCGAGCGCGCCGGTGCCTTCGGCCGAACCGGCGTCGCCCGCGAGCACCGTGCCGGCGCCGGAGCGGTCGAGCTGGGTGGCGAAGCGGCCGATCGTCGCCGCGCGGTCGCCCGCGCCGTCGCCGGTCGACTGGGCGCCGGTCAGCACGATCGCCAGCTGGGCCGGCTTGACGTCGCCGCCCGCCTTGACGAACCCGCCGTCGGTGAGCCCGCCGACCGCGGCCGCGAGCTCCTCGCCCGAGGACTGCGGCTTCGCGGTGGTCTTGTCCAGCAGCAGCACCGAACCGAGCAGCGCGCCGGCGAGGGTGCCGGAGTCGCCCGCGGTCGGGAACTTCGAGCCGGCCGGCTGCAGCCGCGTGACGACGTCGCGGAGCTGGTCGGCCTTGTCGGGGTCGGCGAACGCCGGCGTCAGCTGGACCTCGCCGGTCACCGTAGCGCCGGCCTGGCCGATCAGCTGCTTGAGCGCATCCCGGTCGGCCGGGCGCGCGTCGTCGGTGGTCACCAGCACCACGGTCCGCTTGTCCAGCGCGCCGGCGACGACCTTCGGGCCCATCGAGCCGGCGAACGCGTCGGCGTCGGCGAGCCGGGCGTTGAGCGCGTTGCGCTGCGCCTCGAGGTCGGAAACCTGGCTGCCGAGGTCCTTCTTCTCCCCCGCCAGCCCGGACAGCAGCGTGCCGTTCAGCGCGGTCGAGCCGAGCACGACGCCGACGGCCAGCGCGAGGAAGCAGGCGGCGATGGAAACGACGTGGTAGCGCAGCGAAATCACGTGAACAATCCCTTGACCCAGGCAGCGAGCGAATTCCAGGTGTGCCGGAGCCAGTCCAGGTAGACCGAGCCGACGTCGGACACCAGCAGGGCCGCGGCGACCACCACGACCGCGGCGAGCACGAGCAGCACCACCGCGCCGATCGACACCCGGCTGCGGTGCAGCGTCGCCACCGCCTTCCCGTCCACGAGCTTCGTGCCGAGCTTCAGCCGGGTCAGGAACGTCGAGGGATTCGAGCCGGACCGGCCGTGGTCGAGGAATTCGCGCAGGGTCGCCTGGAACCCGACGGTGACGACCAGGCTCGCGCCGTGCGCGTCGGCCAGCAGCAGCGCGAGGTCTTCGGCGTTGCCGGACGCGGGGAACGTCACCGCGCCGATGCCGAGGTCCTGGATCCGCTCGACACCGGGGGCGTGCCCGTCCGGAGCGGCGGGCACCACGACCTCGCCGCCGCCGCGCAGCGTGGCGGTGCCGATGCCGGTGGGGTCGCCGACCATGACGTCGGGCTTGTAGCCCTGCACGTGCAGGGTGTCCGCGCCGGCGTCGACGCCGACCAGCACCGGGCGGTGCTCGGCGATGTACTTCTTGAGCTTCTTGAGGTCTTCGGCGTGCCCGTTGCCGCCCGCCACGACGAGGACGTGCCGGTCGCGGATCGACACCTTCAGCTCCGGCACGCCGACGCCGTCGAGGATCAGCGTGCGCTCGCGCCGCAGGAACTCGATGGTGTTGGCCGAGAACGCCTCGAGCTGCGTCGACATCCCGGCCTTGGCCTCGATCATCTGGTCGGCGACGCTGTCGGCGCTCTGCTCGATGCCCGACGCGACCTGCCGCTCGCCGACGAACACGACGCCGTCGTGCAACCGCAGCTTCGTGCCGTCCTTGATCGTGCGCAGCAGCTCGCCGCCGACCGAGTCGACGAGCGGGATGCCGGCCGCGACGAGGATTTCCGGGCCCATGTTCGGGAACCGGCCGGAGATCGACGGCGACGCGTTGACCACGCCGGCGACCTCCGCCTCGACCAGCGCGTCGGCCGTCGCGCGGTCGAGGTCCAGCTGGTCGAGCACGACGATGTCGCCCGGACTGAGCCGACGCAGGAGCTCCCGCGTGCGGCGGTCGACCCGCGCGACCCCGGTGATCCCCGGGAGGGGTTCTTGGTTCCGCGTGAGCAGGCCGGTGAGCTTCATGTGGCCGATGGTGACAAATTTGCTCGTGGGACGAGGTACGCCACGCCGTAGCCGCTGTGACTCGTTGTGGTGAGCCCCGTCGCCCTCCCCCGCGCGGGTCAGGCCTCGGACTCCTCCGACAGCGAGCCGAAATCGAGGTTCAGCCAGGGGCTCGCGGGGTCCTGAAGGAGCTGGTGGTGGACCCGCACGGTCGCCGGGTACCAGTCGCCGAAGTCGTCGCCGTCGGCGTGCAGCACCCGGCCCATGACGTACCCGGCCGACAGGTCGGCCCATGACTGGTGGTAGCGGCGAGCCAGCGAACCGGCTTCGAGCACCATCAGCTCGGCCGTGAGCGCGTCGCAGTAGCCGGCCGCCAGCCCGGCACGCGCGATGGCGACCGCCCGGCCGACGTCCCAGGACAACGCCGTCGTGACGAAGCCGTCCGCGTCGATCAGCCCGTCGGCGCGGAACCGCTGCTCGTAGCGGGACACGCGCCGGACGGTGTGGCGCAACTCGTCGGCCTGGTCGGCGGCGTCGTTCTCCGCGCACCACCGGTCCACCAGCCCGGCCCAGGTCAGCGGGTCGAACTCGCCGCCCGGCAGCCCGTATTCGGCGGCGAACCGCAGCCGCAGCATGAGCACGAGGTTGCCGGGCGTCAGCGCGTAGCCGTCGCCGATCAGCCGGGTCATCTCCGCGCGCCAGCCGGGCGGGTCGGCCACGCCCCACCAGTCCCGCAGGCTCCGGACCTCGGCGACGTAGTCGTGGAAGCGCGCGTCGAGGACGTTCCACGGCGTCGCTTCGAGCACCGCCAGGTGGGCGCCGCAGGCGAGCGCGTGCGCGATCGGCCCCTCCAGGTGCCCGTACGGCGCCGTGATCAGCCGTTCGACCTGCTCCTCCAGCGGCGTGACGTCGTCGAGGTGCGCGTCGAGCCACGGCTGCAGCGTCGCTCCGGGCAGCCGCCACTCGCCGCGGGTGCCGCGGTTGAACACGACCCGCTCGTGCCGCCCGACGCCGTCGACCGCCCAGTCCAGCGCGCCGCTCATGGCCACGACGTCCGGCCCGAAGTCGGGCAGCGCGCCGCGCGTGAAGACCTGCAGGAACTCGTCGCCGCCGGTCTCGAAGTAGACGTTCGGGAACGTCTCCGCCCGCTCGTCGAGGATGCTGCGCGCGTCCACCCGCCGGATCGGCACGAACAGCTCCTCGCCGGCGAGGAGCCCCAGGTAGCGGTCGAGGTCGCCGTCCCGCCGCGCGGCGGCGAGCTGGGCTTCGACATCGGCGGGCGGCGGCAGGATCACGGGGCGGCTCCCTCCGATCGGCCGGTCAGCACGACGAGCTTGCCCGCCGTCCGGTTGTGCTCCAGGTCGTCGTGCGCCTGCCGGATCTCGTCCATGGCGTACACCTTGGCCGGGCCGAGGCTGGTTTCGCCGTCGGCGATCCGGTCGAGGTGGCGCTGGAGGACGGGGGCGGGCAGGTCGTCCGCCTCACCACCATAAGCGGTCAACCGCACGCCGGCGGGAAGGTAACCGATCGGATAGAAATCTTTGATCGTCCACTGGTTCGACAGCATGCCGGTGAAGCAGACGGTCCCGTGCACGCGGGTGGCGTTCAGGGTGTCCGGCAGGGTCGGCGTCCCGACGAGTTCGAGGGCCGCGTCGACGCCGCCGGGGACGATCTCGCGGACCTGGCGCGCGATGTCGCCGTCGTCGAGGAGCGGGTGGGCGACGCCGTGTTCGCGCAGGGTTTCGAGACGGTCCCGCTGCCGCGTCGTGGCGAAGACGGTGGCGCCGAGGTCCTTCGCCAGTGCGGCGGTGGCGAACCCGAGCGCCGAGGTGCCGCCGCGGATCAGCAGCGTCTGCCCGGCCCGGAGGTCGAGTCCGGTGGTCAGGGAGCCGTACGCGGTCTGGAGCGTCTCCGGGACCTGGCCGAGGACTTCCCACGGCAGGTCCGAGCGGAACGGGATGACCTGCCCGCGCGGGACGAGGGTGTATTCGGCGTAGCCGCCGTCGAAGGTGCGGCCCATCCCACCCATCATCGTGGCGACCTGCTGCCCCGGTTCGAACCCGTCCCCGGCGTCGACGACGCCGACGGCTTCGATCCCGGGCACGCGCGGGAACGTGACGCCGTCGGCCAGCCCGAGCCGGGTGTGCAGCTCGGAGCGGTTGAGCCCGAACGCCTTCACCGCGATCCGGACCCAGCCGGGTTTCACCTCGGGCAGCGGGAGGTCCTCGAGCTCGAGGTTCTCGACCGGGCCGGGTTCTCGGAGTACCACCGCGCGCATCCTGGGTCCTTTCTTCGCAAGCGAACAGTCCGCACAACAACTGTCCGTGCGAGTAGTATTCCCCGGGTGAGCCTGTCCCGAGACCACGACGCGGCCTGGCGGGGGTTTCTCCGTTCGTCGGCGCTGCTGCTGCGCGTGCTCGACGCCGAACTGCGGGCGGAGCACGGGATGTCGCACCGCACGTACGACGCACTGGTCCAGCTTTCGGAGGCCCCGGACCGGCGGCTGCGCATGAAGGACCTGGCCGGCGCGCTCGTGCACAGCGCGAGCGGCCTGACCCGGATCGTGGACGGCCTCGAGTCCTCGGGGTACGCGCGCCGCGAGCCGGACCCGGCGAACCGCCGGTCCACGCTGGTGGTGCTGACTCCGGCGGGCCTCGCGGCGTTGGAGGCGGCGTGGCCCACGCACGTGCGAGGGGTGCAGCGGCACTTCGCGGACCACGTCGACCGCGAGCAGGCACACGTGCTGGCGGAGGTGTTCCGCGGCATCACCGCGGACCTGGACTGACCGCTGCTACTTCTTCTTCGCCGCCCGCTTGCGCTTCGGCGCGAACTCGGTCTTGTCCTTCTCCGCGGTGGCCAGCAGCTCCTCCGCGTGCGCCCGCCCGGTCTCGTTGTCCATCCCGGCCAGCATCCGGGCCAGTTCGCTGACCCGCTCGGCCTGCTTCAGGTTCTTCACGCCGCTGCGCGTCACGCCGCCGCTGTGGCCCTTGTCCACCACCAGGTGCTGGTCGGCGAAGGCCGCCACCTGCGGCAGGTGCGTCACCACCAGGACCTGGTGGGTGCGCGCCAGCCGCGCCAGCCGCCGCCCGATTTCGACCGCCGCACGGCCGCCGACACCCGCGTCGACCTCGTCGAACACCAGCGTCTGCACCGTGTCCGCGTGCGCCAGGACCACCTCGATCGCCAGCATCACCCGCGACAGCTCGCCGCCCGACGCCGCCTTGTGCACCGGCAGCGGCGGGGCGCCGTCGTGCGCCCGCAGCAGCAGCTCGACATCATCGACGCCGTCCGCGCCCGCGTGCACCGCGCGGCCGTCGATGGTCAGCGCGTGCGTGTCACCGTGTTCGGCGGGGCGCTGCTCGACCGTCACCTCGATCGCCGCCTGCCCCATCGCGAGGCCGGACAGCTCCCGGGTGATCTCCGCGGCCAGCTCGGCCGCGGCCTTTTCGCGAGCCGCCGACACCTCGGCGGCGTGCGCGGCCAGCTGCACCCCGAGCTGGTCACGCCGCAGCGCCAGCCCGGACAGTGCCTCTTCCGAGGTGTCCATCGACTCCAGCCGGCGCCGGGCGTCGTCGGCCCAGGCGAGCACGCCGTCGACGTCCGCCGCGTACTTGCGGGTCAGCCGCTTGAGGTCGGCCTGGCGGGCCAGGACCTTTTCCAGCAGCGCCGGGTCGGCGTCCAGCGTCTCGACGTAGCTGCCCAGCTCGGCCCCGACGTCGGCGAGTAGCACCGACGCCTCCTCGAGCCGCGGCGCCAGGTCGCGCAGCACGGCGTCTTCGGACGTCGAGAGCCGCCGCAGCGCTTCGGAGACCAGGCCGGCCGCGCCCGGGGCGTCCGGATCGCCGTCGGCGGAACCGGAAACCGCGCTGTGCGCTTCGGTCGCGGCCGCGCGCAGCTCGTCGACCGCCGCGAGCCGCTTGATCTGCTCGGTGAGCTCGACGTCCTCGCCCGGCTCGGGCGCGACGGCGTCGATCTCGGTGAGCCCGTGCTTGAGCAGGTCGGCCTGCTGGGCCATCTCCCGCGAGCGCGTCGACCGCTCGGTCAGCTCGGCGATCACCGCCAGCCACTCCGCCCGGACCTCCTGGTAGGCGGTCAACGGCTTGGTCACGGCGTCCCCGGCGAACCGGTCGATCACCGCGCGCTGTTCGGCCGGGCGCAGCAGCCGGAGCTGGTCGTTCTGCCCGTGCACCGCGATCAGCTGTTCGGACAGCTCCGCGAGCACGCCGACCGGCACGGACCGCCCGCCGAGGTGGGCGCGCGAACGCCCGTCGACAGCGACCGCCCGCAGCGCGATCACGCTGCCGTCCTCGTCCACGTCGGCACCCGAATCGGTGACGATCCGCTCGGCGCCTTCGACGCCGGCGTAGGTGAACCGCCCTTCCACGAACGCCTTGAGCATTCCCGTCCGGACCTTGGACACCTCGGCGCGGCCCCCGGACAGCAGGTGCAGCCCGGTGACGACCATGGTCTTCCCGGCACCCGTCTCACCGGTCACGACGGTGAAGCCCGCGTGCAGTTCCAGCAGGGCGTCCTCGATGACTCCGAGGCCCTGGATGCGCATCTCGGCCAGCACGCCGCCTACCGTAGCGGCCACCACCGACACTCTGCGCGCCCGGGACCCCGGCGAGTCGCCGATATGTTCGAATTACGCGTCGAGCGGTGTCATTCGCACGGACGGGCGTGGCGCTCTCGCCAGCTCTTCACCGGCAGCGAGAACTTCTGCACCAGCCGATCCGTGAACGGCCCGTCCCACAGCCGGACCAGCCGCACCGGGGTGGTGCCGCACGTGACCCGCACGCGGGCCCCCGGCGGCAGTTCGATCAGCCGGCCGCCGTCGCAGGTCAGGACCGCGGGCGAGCCGTCCGGGTCGATCCCGACCGTGATCACCGAGTTCCGTGAGACGACCAGCGGCCGCGCGAACATCGCGTGCGCGTTGCTCGGCACGACCAGCAGCGCCTGGACGTCGGGCCAGATGATCGGGCCGCCCGCCGAAAACGCGTACGCCGTCGAACCGGTCGGTGTGGCGCAGAGCACACCGTCGCAGCCGAAGGCCGACACCGGCCGTCCGTCGACCTCGATCAGCGCGTCGAGGACCCGCTCCCGGGTGCTCTTCTCGACGCTGGCTTCGTTGAGCGCCCAGGTGCGGGCGACCTCTTCGCCGGCGTGGGTGACCGTGACGTCGATGGTCATCCGCTCTTCGACCTGGTAGTCGCCGTCGACGACGCGCTGCACGGTGTCGGCCAGCGCGTCGGAGTCCGCCTCGGCGAGGAAGCCGACGCGCCCGAGGTTCACGCCCAGCACCGGCACCCCGGCGGTGCGGGCCAGCTCGGCCGCGCGCAGCAGCGTGCCGTCGCCGCCAAGGACGAAGACCAGCTCCACGCCGGCGGCCGGGTTGTCGTCCGGGTCGACGACGGTGCAGGTCGCGCCGACGCCGTGCTCGTCCGGGTTGATCAGCGCGCAGACGTCGTGCTCGATCACCCGGATCCGGATGCCTGCCTTGGCGAAGCGCGCCGAAACCTCGCGCGCGGCCTCGCCCGTCGCCTCGCGATCGGGGTGCACCATGAGGAGCACTTCACGTTCCGTGGTCATGCGGGCCCTTCCTCGACGGCGGTTCGGACGAGCCGCTCGGCCTCAGACCTGTCTACCGCGTCCACAGTGGACTCGGCCACGTGATCTTTCTTCAGCCACACGAAGTACTCGACGTTCCCGGACGGCCCCGGCAGCGGGCTCGCGGTCACCCCACGCAGCGCGAGCCCGAGCTTCGCGGCTTCGTCGATCACCGTCAGCACGGATTCGGCACGCAGGTCCGGGTCGCGGACCACCCCGCCGCTGCCGAGCCGGTCCTTGCCCACTTCGAACTGCGGCTTCACCATCGGCACCAGGTCGGCGCCTTCGCGCGCGCAGGCGGCGAGCGCGGGCAGCACGAGCTTGAGCGAGATGAACGAGAGGTCACCGACGACGACGTCGACCTGGCCGCCGAGGTCGTCGGGAGAGAGGTTGCGAACATTGGTGCGGTCCATGACCACTACACGTTCGTCGGTGCGGATCCGCCAGTCGAGCAGGCCGCGGCCCACGTCGGCGGCGATCACGGTCGCCGCGCCGTTGCGCAGCAGGACGTCGGTGAAGCCGCCCGTGGACGCGCCGGCGTCGAGGCAGCGCTTGCCTTCGACGCTCAGCTCCGTGAAGGCTTCCAGCGCGCCGAGCAGCTTGTGCGCGCCGCGCGAGGCCCAGCCGGGGTCGTCCTCGTCCTTGACGACGATGGGCGCGTCGGTCTCGACGCCGGTGGCGGGCTTGCTCGCGACCATGCCGCGGACGGTGACCTTGCCGCCGGTGATCAGGGCCGACGCCTGTTCGCGCGACCGGGCGAGGCCGCGCCGAACCAGTTCCGCATCGAGGCGGGCCCGCTTGGGCACGGGCTCAGACCTTGTCGATGCTGGACAGGGCGACGGTCAGCTCGGTGTGCACGGCGTCGAAACGCTCGACGTGCTCGGCGAGCGGCAACGCGTCCAGGTCGTCCAGCCCGGCGACGGCTTCGTCGATGCCGGCGCGCGGGTCGGTCTGCGGCGAGAACGAACCGGGCGGCGGGCCCGGGACGGGGTAGGGATGATCCTGCACGTTACGAACGGTAGCAGTCAGCCGAGCCGGGCCTTCGTGTCCTCGCCGAGTTCGGTGACACCGGTCTCCCAGGCCGCGTGGCAGAGCGCGCGGAGCAGGTCGAGGTCGTCGCCGTCGCCGGTCGCGTGAAGGACACCGTTCTCCGTGGTGACCGACCAGCCCGGGCGCGGCCCGATCTTGAGGTCCTCGGGCGACTCGGTGAGCGCGGTGAGGTCCTTCGCCAGGTACGTCCCGCGTTCGGCGGGGACGGCCTCGATCAGCTGCCGCGGCGTCGCGACCCCGGAGAGCACGACGAGCGAGTCGATGCCCGCGGCGACCGCACCGGCGATGTCGGTGTCGAGCCGGTCGCCGACGACCAGGGGCCGCTCCGCGCCCGCCGACCGCGCCGCGGTCTCGAACAGCAGCGGCTGCGGCTTCCCGGCGACCAGCGGCTCGACGTCGGTGGCGGTGCGCAGCGCGGCGACCATCGAGCCGTTGCCGGGCAGCAGGCCGCGTTCGCTGGGCAGCGTCGCGTCGACGTTGCAGGCGACCCACAGCGCACCCGCGCGGATGGCCAGGCAGGCCTCGGCGAGCGCGGCCCAGGTGTTGTCGGGCGAGTGTCCCTGGACGACCGCCTTGACGTCGTCCCCGTTCTCCCGCACCGGCTCGAGCCCCGCCCCGGCGACCTCGGCGGCCAGCGACCCGGTGCCGACGACCAGGACCTCGGCACCGGGCTCGAGCCGGTCCTTGAGCAGGACGACGCCGGCCTGGGCGCTGGTGTGCACCTCGTCGACGCCGGCGGGCATGCCGAGGCCGGTGAGGTGCGCGACGACCTCGTCGGGCGCCTTGGAGGCGTTGTTCGTGACGAACCGGACGGGTGTGCCGTGCTCGCGGGCCGCGCGGACCGTCTCCGGGGCGCCCGGGATCACCCGGGCGCCGTGGTAGACGGTGCCGTCGAGGTCGAACAGGACGGCGTCGTACGCCGCGAGCAAGGCGTCACTCATCGGTGTCTTCGGTGTCCTTTTCCTCGGTGACCTTTTCCGCCGCGGCCCTGTCCTTCGGCCCGTTCGCCAGGTCGGCGGCCCGCTCGGCGGCGTCGGTCTCGTCGTTCTCATCGGCCTCGGCCGAGTTGAGGAACCACCGCACGGCTTCTTCCTCACGCCCGGCGGCCGCGAGGTTGTCGGCGTAGGCGTAGAAGAGGCGAGCGCTCCACGGCTCGCGCTTCTCGGCCTTGAGGTCGTCGCCCTGCAGCGAGACGACGGCGGCGTCGAGCTGCCCGAGATCCCGCCGCGCCCCGGCGGCGACGATCGCGAGCTCGACCTGAGTGGCCTTCGCCAGCTTCGCGGTGTCGACCTCCTTCGCCAGGTCCAGCGCACGCTCCGGCCGCCCGAGCGCCCGTTCGGCGTCGGCGATGATGGCGATGTGGTCGTCCGTCCGCGTCATCCGCCGGACGGCCCGCAGCTCGGAGAGGGCTTCGGACCAGTTGCCGATGTGGTAGGCGACCAGGCCGAGCGCCTCGCGCACGATCGGCACGCGCGAGGCCTTGGCCTTGGCGTACTTGGCGTGTTCGAGCGCGGCCTCGGGATCGCTGTCGAGCAGCCCACCGGCGGCGACGAGGTGCTTCCCGACGGTCTCGGCGAGGCCCTTCGGCAAGGTCCTCAGCTCGCGACGGGCGTCTTCGTCGAGGTCGGAGAACTCGATGTCTTCGGGAAGCTCGGGAGCCTCGAGCAGCTCCTTGGCGAGAGCTTCGTCATCGAGCGCGGCGCCGACCTTGGGCCGCGAGTCGAAGCGCTTGCCGGAGCCGCGCTCGTCGTCCCGACGCTTGAAGTCCCCACCGGACCGAGCCCCACGGTCTTCCCACCGCGGCTTGCGGTCACCGTAGGAAGCCTTGCCCTGCGGCCGCCCGGCACGGTCGTCGGAGCCACGGTTGCTTTCGCTGCGGTTGCCTTCGCTGCGGCTGTCGGCACCACGGTTCTCGTAGCGGTCACCGCTGCTGCGGCCGCTGAAGCCACCGCTACCGCCCGGCCGGCTGCCGGAGTCCCGGTTGCCGGACCCACCGCGGCTGCCCGAGTCACGGTCGCCATAGCTGCCGCCATTCGGCCGACCGGAGTCGCGGCTCCCGTACCCACCACCGCGACGATCATCGCGGCTCCCCGAGTCACGGCCGCTGTAGCCACCGCTGCGCCGGTCGTCACGGTCGCCGCCGCTGCGGCCGCCGTAGCCACCACTGCTGCTGCCCGGCCGGCTACCGGAGTCACGGTCCTTAAACCCACCACGACGGTCGTCACGGCCACCGGAGTCCCGGTTGCCGTACCCACCGCGGCTGCCCGAGTCACGGTCGCCATAGCTACCGCTGCGCCGGTCGTCACGGTCACCGCCGCTGCGGCCGCTGTAGCCACCGCCGCTGCTCTGCCGGCTTCCGGAGTCGCGGTTGCCGTACCCGCCACCGCTCGGCCGACCGGAATCCCGGCCGCCGTAGCCGCCACTGCTGCCCTGCCGGCTACCCGAGTCACGGTTGCCGTAGCCACCGCCGCCTTGCCGACTGCCCGAGTCGCGGCCGCCGTAGCCACCGCCTTGCCGGCTACCGGAGTCACGATTGCTGTAGCCGCCGCTGCCGCCTTGCCGGCTACCGGAGTCGCGGCTCTCGTACCCACCACCGCGACGATCATCGCGGCCACCGGAGTCGCGGTTGCCGTAGCCACCACTGCGCCGGTCATCGCGGTCACCCGTGCTGCGGCCGCTGTACCCACCACCGCCGCTGCCCTTGTACCCGCCACCGCCGCTGCCCTGCCGGCTTCCGGAGTCGCGGTTGCCGTACCCACCGCCGCTCGGCCGACCGGAATCCCGGCCGCTACCGCCACGGCGGTCGTCACGGTCACCGGCGCCCCGGCCGCCGTAGCCGCCACCGTTCGGTCGGTTGCCGGAGCTGCCCCGACGGTCATCACGGTCACCGGCGCTGCGGCCGCCGTAGCCACCGCTGCTGCTCGGTCGGTTGCCAGAGCTGCTACCGCGGCGGTCGTCGCGGTCGCTGAAGTTGCGGCCGCCCTCGCGGCTCTGACCTGCGCCGCTTCCGCGCTGGTCGCGGTCACGGGGACCGTCGCCGCCGCGGAAGGGCTTCCCGCCGCCGCGGACTCCGTGGTCGTCGCGGCGAGGCCGGCCCTGGTGTCCGCCGTCGCGGCCGCCGCGGTCCTGGCGCGCACCGCGCCGGTCTCCCCGGGGTGCGTCCGACCGGTCCCGGGAGCCTTCGTCCCGGCGTGCCGATCGGCCGGACCCATCATCGCTTGAGTCTCGTCGACCGAACTCGGACACCTGGCCTCCTGCCGTGGAAAAAATCTTGTTCTGGACATACACGTACGGCCCGCTAGGGCAGCCAACTGGCTATCCTAACGGGCCGTACGGAAGGTAAGTTCGGCGGTGTCCTACTCTCCCACAACCCTTCGGTTGCAGTACCATCGGCGCTGTCAAGCTTAGCTTCCGGGTTCGGAATGGGACCGGGCGTTTCCCTGACGCTAAAACCACCGAAACACTCCGAAACAACACACACCGTCACCGGCGTGGTGCTTCAGAACCGTAGAGTGGATGCGCAACATCTTCGTAGACAAGTCCTCGGCCTATTAGTACCAGTCAACTCGACAACACATTACTGTGCTTCCATTTCTGGCCTATCAACCCAATGGTCTCTTGGGAGCCTTAACCCACAAAAAGGGGTGGGATACCTCATCTTGGAACAGGCTTCCCGCTTAGATGCCTTCAGCGGTTATCCCTTCCGAACGTGGCCAACCAGCCATGCCCTTGGCAGAACAACTGGCACACCAGAGGTTCGTCCGTCCCGGTCCTCTCGTACTAGGGACAGCCTTCCTCAAGTATCCTACGCGCGCGGCGGATAGGGACCGAACTGTCTCACGACGTTCTAAACCCAGCTCGCGTGCCGCTTTAATGGGCGAACAGCCCAACCCTTGGGACCTACTCCGGCCCCAGGATGCGACGAGCCGACATCGAGGTGCCAAACCATGCCGTCGATATGGACTCTTGGGCAAGATCAGCCTGTTATCCCCGGGGTACCTTTTATCCGTTGAGCGACACCCCTTCCACCAGGAGGTGCCGGATCACTAGTCCCGACTTTCGTCCCTGCTCGACATGTCTGTCTCACAGTCAAGCTCCCTTGTGCACTTGCACTCAACACCTGATTGCCAACCAGGCTGAGGGAACCTTTGGGCGCCTCCGTTACTCTTTAGGAGGCAACCGCCCCAGTTAAACTACCCATCAGGCACTGTCCCTGAACCAGATCATGGCCCGAGGTTCAGATTCCCAATTCGACCAGAGTGGTATTTCAACAACGACTCCACAGTAACTAGCGTCACCGCTTCACAGTCTCCCACCTATCCTACACAAGCCGAACCGAAAACCAATACCAAACTATAGTAAAGGTCCCGGGGTCTTTCCGTCCTGCCGCGCGTAACGAGCATCTTTACTCGTAGTGCAATTTCGCCGGGCCTGTGGTTGAGACAGCCGGAAAGTCGTTACGCCATTCGTGCAGGTCGGAACTTACCCGACAAGGAATTTCGCTACCTTAGGATGGTTATAGTTACCACCGCCGTTTACTGGCGCTTAAATTCTCAGCTTCGCCATTACTGGCTAACCGGTCCTCTTAACGTTCCAGCACCGGGCAGGCGTCAGTCCATATACATCGTCTTGCGACTTCGCATGGACCTGTGTTTTTAGTAAACAGTCGCTTTCCGCTGGTCTCTGCGGCCACCCACCCCTAGCCTGCAAGAAGCTTCAGGATGTTTGGCCCCCCTTCTCCCGAAGTTACGGGGGCATTTTGCCGAGTTCCTTAACCACAGTTCACCCGATCGCCTTGGTATTCTCTACCTGACCACCTGTGTTGGTTTGGGGTACGGGCCGTGCATGCACTCACTAGAGGCTTTTCTCGGCAGCATAGGATCACTCTACTTCGCCTCAAACGGCTACGCATCACGTCTCAGAGTATATAAAGCACGGATTTGCCTATGCTTTCTCCTACACGCTTACACCAGGACAACCATCGCCTGGCGGAGCTACCTTCCTGCGTCACCCCATCGCTTGACTACTACGAAATCAGGTCCCACGCTCCACACACCACCATCCACCCGAAGGCTTCAAGCAATGGCTTTGGGTGGTTAGTATCAAACGCCTCGTCATGGGCGCACATGCTCGGGTACGGGAATATCAACCCGTTGTCCATCGACTACGCCTGTCGGCCTCGCCTTAGGTCCCGACTTACCCTGGGCGGATTAGCCTGGCCCAGGAACCCTTGGTCATCCGGCGGCAGAGTTTCTCACTCTGCATTCGCTACTCATGCCTGCATTCTCACTCCCACACCCTCCACGACTGGCTTCCGCCGCCGCTTCCCTGGATGCAGGACGCTCCCCTACCCATCCACACCACTAGACAACACCCTCAAGGAGTGAAGCCGATGTATTGCATGAATGACACAGCTTCGGCGGTGTGCTTAAGCCCCGCTACATTGTCGGCGCAGGACCACTTGACCAGTGAGCTATTACGCACTCTTTCAAGGGTGGCTGCTTCTAAGCCAACCTCCTGGTTGTCTGGGCAATCCCACATCCTTTCCCACTGAGCACACACTTAGGGGCCTTAGCTGGTGTTCTGGGCTGTTTCCCTCTCGACGACGAAGCTTATCCCCCGCCGTCTCACTGCCACGCTCTCACACTACGGTATTCGGAGTTTGGTTGATTTCGGTAACCCGGTAAGGCCCCTAGACCATCCAGTAGCTCTACCCCCGCAGAGAAACACGTGACGCTGCACCTAAATGCATTTCGGGGAGAACCAGCTATCACGGAGTTTGATTGGCCTTTCACCCCTACCCACAGCTCATCCCCTCAGTTTTCAACCTAAGTGGGTTCGGGCCTCCACGACGTCTTACCGTCGCTTCACCCTGGCCATGGGTAGATCACTCCGCTTCGGGTCTAGACCACGCGACTCAATCGCCCTATTCAGACTCGCTTTCGCTACGGCTACCCCACACGGGTTAACCTCGCCACGCAGCACTAACTCGCAGGCTCATTCTTCAAAAGGCACGCCATCACCCAAAGGCTCTGACGGCTTGTAGGCACACGGTTTCAGGTACTCTTTCACTCCCCTCCCGGGGTACTTTTCATCTTTCCCTCACGGTACTCGTCCGCTATCGGTCTTCAGGAAGTATTTAGGCTTACCGGGTGGTCCCGGCAGATTCACAGCAAATTCCACGAGCTCGCTGCTACTCGGGAACACCAAACAAACAATCAACGACATGTTTTCGCGTACGGGGCTCTCACCCACTCCGGCCGCCCATCCCAAGGCGTTCCACTAACACGCGCGATCATTCCGAGGACTGTCAGATCCTCGACGCTGGGTCCCACAACACCGCACATACAACGCCTGACAGCTTGACATATGCACGGTTTAGCCTCTTCCGCTTTCGCTCGCCACTACTCACGGAATCACGGTTGTTTTCTCTTCCTACGGGTACTGAGATGTTTCACTTCCCCGCGTTCCCTCCACACACCCTATATATTCAGGTGCGGGTAACACCACATCACTGGTGCTGGGTTTCCCCATTCGGAAATCCTCGGATCACAGCTCGGTTGACAGCTCCCCGAGGCTTATCGCAGCCTCCTACGTCCTTCATCGGCTCCTGAAGCCAAGACATCCACCATGTGCCCTTAACAACTTGACCACAAAGATGCTCGCATCCACTCTACAGTTCTCAAACACCACACCAGAAACAAACAGCGTTCCAGGGCTGTGACGCCCTGAGGCGTGTTGCCTCAGGACCCAACAGTGTGCACAGTGAACAACCACCCTCCAAGGCGCCGGCCCCCCGTTCCACGACCATCCGAAGACGACCAGTACTAGGCAAGGCATTGCCAACCAAGAGTGACCATAACCAATAGTTCCACAATTCCTTGAGCAACCACAGCAACACCACAGTCGGGTGTTAAACCCTGGCCACCCCACGCTCTTGATCCGGGTATCCCGGGAACGTGGATGTGTTGTGCTCCTTAGAAAGGAGGTGATCCAGCCGCACCTTCCGGTACGGCTACCTTGTTACGACTTCGTCCCAATCGCCAGTCCCACCTTCGACCACTCCCTCCCCGAAGGGTTGGGCCATGGGCTTCGGGTGTTACCGACTTTCATGACGTGACGGGCGGTGTGTACAAGGCCCGGGAACGTATTCACCGCAGCGTTGCTGATCTGCGATTACTAGCGACTCCGACTTCACGCAGTCGAGTTGCAGACTGCGATCCGAACTGAGACCGGCTTTAAGGGATTCGCTCCACCTCGCGGTATCGCAGCCCTCTGTACCAGCCATTGTAGCATGTGTGAAGCCCTGGACATAAGGGGCATGATGACTTGACGTCATCCCCACCTTCCTCCGAGTTGACCCCGGCAGTCTCCCACGAGTCCCCGCCATAACGCGCTGGCAACGTAGGATAAGGGTTGCGCTCGTTGCGGGACTTAACCCAACATCTCACGACACGAGCTGACGACAGCCATGCACCACCTGTACACCAACCACAAGGGAAGCCCCATCTCTGGGGATGTCTGGCGCATGTCAAGCCCAGGTAAGGTTCTTCGCGTTGCATCGAATTAATCCACATGCTCCGCCGCTTGTGCGGGCCCCCGTCAATTCCTTTGAGTTTTAGCCTTGCGGCCGTACTCCCCAGGCGGGGCGCTTAATGCGTTAGCTACGGCACGGACAACGTGGATGTCGCCCACACCTAGCGCCCAACGTTTACAGCGTGGACTACCAGGGTATCTAATCCTGTTCGCTCCCCACGCTTTCGCTCCTCAGCGTCAGTATCGGCCCAGAGACCCGCCTTCGCCACCGGTGTTCCTCCTGATATCTGCGCATTTCACCGCTACACCAGGAATTCCAGTCTCCCCTACCGAACTCAAGTCTGCCCGTATCGACCGCACGCTCCACGTTAAGCGTGGAGATTTCACGGCCGACGCGACAAACCGCCTACGAGCTCTTTACGCCCAATAAATCCGGACAACGCTCGCACCCTACGTATTACCGCGGCTGCTGGCACGTAGTTAGCCGGTGCTTCTTATCCAGGTACCGTCACTTGCGCTTCGTCCCTGGCGAAAGAGGTTTACAACCCGAAGGCCGTCATCCCTCACGCGGCGTCGCTGCATCAGGCTTGCGCCCATTGTGCAATATTCCCCACTGCTGCCTCCCGTAGGAGTCTGGGCCGTGTCTCAGTCCCAGTGTGGCCGGTCACCCTCTCAGGCCGGCTACCCGTCGTCGCCTTGGTAGGCCACTACCCCACCAACAAGCTGATAGGCCGCGGGTTCATCCTGCACCGCCAGAACTTTCAACAACCTTCCATGCGAAAAGTTGTGATATCCGGTATTAGACCTCGTTTCCAAGGCTTATCCCAGAGTGCAGGGCAGATTACCCACGTGTTACTCACCCGTTCGCCACTCATCCCCACCCGAAAGTGGTTCAGCGTTCGACTTGCATGTGTTAAGCACGCCGCCAGCGTTCGTCCTGAGCCAGGATCAAACTCTCCAACAATGAACAGTTTAATCGAGGCAATTCAATTGCTCTCAAAGGAACCTCATACGAGGTTCAATACATAAGCTCTACTGGCTTAGTTCACTAGCACACTGTTGAGTTCTCAAGCAACACACCCCGAGTCGCACCGCCGTCAAGCGGCCTTACTCGAAGCGAGTATTCCTAGCAGTTTTTGGTGGGACACCCACTCAATCGCTTTCTGCGAGAGCTTGGTTCGTGTCCCGGTGGCCACCCGGTTTCCCTGGCGACTTGGAGAACTTTACACCCCGTCAGAGGCCCCGAAACAGGGGGGTACCTTAACCGCGTTCCCGCAGGTCAGGTCCCTGTTTCGGGCCTCCGGAGGACGTTCAGCCGCCGAGCGCGACGCCGGCGACGTTGCGCTTGCCCTTGCGGACCACGAGCCACTTGCCGTGCAGGGCGTCGCCCGGCGCCGGCTTCCACTCCTCGTCCGCGATCTTCACGTTGTTGACGTACGCGCCGCCCTCCTTGAGCGTGCGGCGCGCGGCGCCCTTGCTGTCCACCAGTCCCCCGGCGAGCAGCAGGTCGACGATCGTCGGCTCGCCCGACGGGTCGACCTTGCCGTTCGGCACCTCGGCCATCGCGGCGTCGAGGGTGCGTTCGTCCAGGTCGCCGAGCTCGCCGCGGCCGAACAGGGCCTGGCTCGCGGCGATGACCTGCCGGGTCTGCTCCTCGCCGTGCACGAGAACGGTGAACTCCTCCGCCAGGCGCTTCTGCGCGGCGCGCAGGTGGGGGCGCTGTTCGGTGTCCTCGGCCAGCGAAGCGATCTCCTCCTGCTCGAGGAAGGAGAACATCCGCAGGTAGCGGATGACGTCGGCGTCGCCCACGTTCACGAAGTACTGGTACCAGGCGTAGGGGGAGGTCATCTCCGGGTCGAGCCAGAGGTTCCCGCCGCCGGTCGACTTGCCGAACTTGCGGCCCTCGGCGTCGGTGACCAGCGGCGCGGTCAGCGCGTGCGCGCTCGCCCCGTCGGTCCGGCGGATCAGGTCGACCCCGCCGACGAGGTTGCCCCACTGGTCGGAGCCGCCGACCTGCAGCTTGCAGCCGTACTGGCGGTGCAGCTGCAGGTAGTCCTGCGACTGCAGGAGCAGGTAGCTGAACTCGGTGTACGACATGCCGTCGCCCTCGAGCCGCCGCTTCACCGTCTCCCGGTTGAGCATGACGTTGATCGAGAAGTGCTTCCCGACGTCGCGCAGGAACTCCAGGGCGCTCTGCTGCCCGGTCCAGTTGAGGTTGTTCTCGACGATCGCGCCGGTCGGCGAGTCGTCGAAGTCGACGAACCGCTCGAGCTGGCCGCGGATGCGCCCGGCCCACTCGGCGACGACGTCGAGCGTGTTCAGCGTGCGCTCACCGGTGTCGCGCGGGTCGCCGATCATCCCGGTCGCGCCGCCGGCCAGCACGATGGGCCGGTGCCCCGCGCGCTGGAAGCGCTTGAGCATGAGCAGCGGGACCAGGTTGCCGGCGTGCAGGCTGGGCGCGGTCGGGTCGAACCCGCAATAGAGCGTGACGGGACCCTGGTCGAGCTCGCGCCGGAGGGCGTCGATGTCGGTGGACTGCGCGATCAGGCCGCGCCAGGACAGCTCGTCGAGGATGTGTTCGCTCACGCCTGTAGATCCTCCCGCACCAGGTCAACCGACTAACTGGCGGGTCGGACCCGCCGCTTCCCGCCGCGCCGGTAGGTGGACACGGCCGGTGACCCGTCGACCCAGAACCGCCACGGCGTCTCCATCGCCATCGCGACGCCGACGCGGGGGCCGGTGCGGATCAGCTCGTCCGGCACGCGTTCGCCCTGGTAGATCCGGACGGGTGACGCCGGATCGGTCAGGTCGACGCCGTTCTGCTCTCGGTCGACGCGGAGCACCGACGTCAGGATGGCCGGCCCCTTGGCCAGTTCGCCGGTCCCCCGCGCGGCCGGGCGCCGCTTGCGGACGACGTCGAGGCCGGTGACGACCTCGCCCGCCCGCAGCAGCACCGCGCCCGCCACGCCGTCGTGGGAGCCGACGATGTTCGCGCAGAAGTGCATCCCGTAGACGAAGTACACGTACAGGTGACCCGCGGGCCCCCACATCACGGCGTTGCGCGGGGTCTGACCGCGGTAGCAGTGCGACGCCGGGTCGTCCTCGCCGCGGTAGGCCTCCACCTCGACCAGCCGGACGCCGACGGTGCCGTCGGGACCGTCGGCCTCCAGGACCGAGCCGAGCAGCAGCCGGGCCAGGTCGACGGGATCGAGTGCCAGCTCTTCGCGCGTGAACAGCCGGTCGTTCAACGCCGCTCCCCTCGTCCTGGTGACCCGGCCGAGCGTAGCCAGCGGGCTAGTTGAGCCACTGACGGGCCGCGGTGACGCGCTCTTCCAGCCGGTCGCGCTGCTCGGCCACGCGTTCCGGCGCCGTCCCGCCCCGGGCGTTGCGGGACTTCACCGAGCCTTCGACGGTGAGGACCGCGCGCACCTCGGGGGTGAGCGCCGGGTTGATCTTCTCGAACTCCTCGTCGGTCAGCTCGTCCAAGCCGACGCCGCGGGTTTCGGCGACGCGAACGCTTTCGCCCGCCGCTTCGTGCGCGACGCGGAACGACACGCCCTGGCGCACCAGCCACTCGGCGATGTCGGTGGCCAGCGTGAACCCGGCCGGGGCGAGCTCGGCGAGCCGGTCGGTGTGGAAGGTCAGCGTGGCGAGCATGCCCGCGATCGCCGGGAACAGGAGCTCGAGCTGCTCGACCGAGTCGAACACCGGCTCCTTGTCCTCCTGCAGGTCGCGGTTGTAGGCCAGCGGCTGCGCCTTCAGCGTGGCCAGCAGGCCGGTGAGGTTGCCGATCAGCCGGCCCGCCTTGCCGCGGGTCAGCTCGGCGACGTCCGGGTTCTTCTTCTGCGGCATGATCGAGCTGCCGGTGGCCCAGGCGTCGTCCAGTGTCACGTAGCCGAACTCGGCCGTGTTCCAGATGATCACCTCTTCGGCGATCCGGGACAGGTTCACCGAGAGCATGGCGACGGCGAAGGCGAATTCGGCGACGAAGTCCCGCGAGGCCGTGCCGTCGATCGAGTTCTCGACGCTGGTCGCGAAGCCCAGCTCCTCGGCGACGGCCTCGGGGTCGAGCCCCAGCGACGAGCCGGCGAGCGCACCCGAGCCGTACGGCGACTCGGCCGTGCGGGCGTCCCAGTCCTGCAGCCGCGAGACGTCGCGGAGCAGCGCCTGGCCGTGGGCCATCAGGTGGTGCGCGAGCAGCACCGGCTGGGCGTGCTGCAGGTGCGTGCGGCCGGGCAGGATCGCGTCCGGGTGGCGCTTGGCCTGCGAGACCAGCGCGTCGACGACCTCCAGGGTGCCGGCGACGACCCGGCGGGCGGCGTCGCGCAGCCACATCCGGAACAGCGTGGCCACCTGGTCGTTGCGCGACCGGCCGGCCCGCAGCTTGCCGCCGAGGTCGGTGCCCGCCCGCTCGAGCAGGCCGCGTTCGAGCGCGGTGTGCACGTCCTCGTCCGCGATCGTCGGCGTGAACTCCCCCGACGCGACGTCCTGGGCGAGCGCGTCCAGCGCGGTCAGCATGCCCGTCAGCTCGTCGTCGGTGAGCAGGCCCGCCTTGCGCAGCACGCGGGCGTGCGCGCGGGAACCGGCGATGTCGTAGGGCGCCAGGCGCCAGTCGAAGTGCGTCGACGCGCTCAGCGCGGCCATGGCCTCCGCCGGACCGCTGGCGAACCGGCCGCCCCAGAGCTGCACCGGCTGCTCGTTCCCGCTCACTGTTCTCGCTTCTCCTCGTCGTTCGTTCGGGTGTTCAGGCGACCGTGATCCGGCCGTCGTGCAGGACCAGGCGGACTTCGCCCGACACGGCGTCGGCCAGCCTGGCGCATCCGCGGCCGGCCCGCCGGTCGAGCGCGGCGCACGCCTCGCCGCGACCGATCCGCTGCGCTTCGCCGCGCGCGCTCAGCATCCGGCGCGCTTCGGCGACCGAGACGGTCTCGCCGTCGACCGCCACCGGGACTCCGCGGTCGAAGGTGATCACGACCTCGTCCGGCGCGAGGAACTCGCCCTCGGCCGGGAAGATGTCGCCGATCGGGATCATGGTGGTCCGTCGTCTCCTTGCTCGTGCGCCGAGCGCTGGGCGAGCGCCGCGAAGCGCTCCGCCAGTTCCTTGCCCGTCAACGGTTCCCGGGCGATCACGGCGACGGTGTCGTCCCCCGCGATCGAGCCGACGACCTCCTCCAGGGCCGCCCGGTCGATCGCGCTGGCGAGGAACTGCGCCGCGCCCGGCGGCGTCCGCAGCACCATCAGGTTGCCGGACGAGTCCGCCGAGACCATGAGCTCGGCCAGCAGCCGGGAGAGCCGCGACGTCCCGCCCTGGACTCCGCGAACGGGGCTGCCGTCCTCGGGGATCACGTAGACCGGCGCTCCCGAGTCCGGACCGCGCAGCTTGACCGCGCCGAGCTCGTCGAGGTCGCGCGACAGCGTGGCCTGGGTGACCTCGATGCCCTCGGCGGCCAGCAGCTTGGCCAGCTCGGTCTGGCTGCGGATCGTCATGGTGGACACCAGCTCGGTGATCCGCGCCTGCCGCCCCACCCGGCTGCTGGTCATCGCCGGCTCTCCTCGAAGAGCCAGACCAGCAACGCCTTCTGCGCGTGGAGCCGGTTCTCCGCCTCGTCCCACACCGCGCTGGCCGGGCCGTCGAGCACCTCGTCGGTGATCTCCCAGCCGCGGTGCGCCGGCAGGCAGTGCAGCACGATCGCGTCGTCCGCCGCCTTCTTCAGCAGCTCGGCGTTGACCTGGAGCGCGCGGAACGGGCCCACCCGGTCGAGACCGTCGTTCTCCTGCCCCATCGACGTCCACGTGTCGGTGACGAGCACGTCCGCGCCCGCGACCGCCTCGTACGGGTCGGTGAAGACAGAGGCCGTCCCGCCGGTCTCCTCGCCGCGCTTCTTGGCGTCGAGCATGACCTGCTGGTCGGGCTGGAAGCCGAGCGGCGAGACCACGCGGACGTGCATGCCGGCGGTGACCCCGGCGAGCAGCAGCGAGTGCGCCATGTTGTTGGCGCCGTCGCCGAGGTAGACGAGCGTCAGCCCGGCGAGCTCGCCCTTGCGCTCCCGGATCGTCATCAGGTCGGTGAGCGCCTGGCACGGGTGGAACTCGTCGGTGAGCGCGTTGACCACCGGGATCGACGCCGCCGAGGCCATCGCCTCGATGCGCTTCTGCGCGAAGGTCCGCCACACGATCCCGTCGACGTAGCGGGACAGCACCCGCGAAGTGTCTTCGATGGTCTCCTCGCGGCCGAGCTGCATCGACCGGCCGTCGACGATCACCGGGTGCCCGCCCAGCTGGCTGATGCCGACCTCGAACGAGAACCGGGTGCGCGTCGAGTTCTTCTCGAAGATCGCCGTGATCGACTTGCCGGCGAGCGTCTTGGTGCCGAGCGGGTCGGCCTTCAGCGCGTCGGCGATGTCCAGGATGGCCTTCTGTTCGGCCGGACTGACGTCGTCGTCGCGGAGGAAGTGGCGGAGCATCAGTCGGAGTCCTTCGTGGTGGAGTCGAGCGCGTTCGGGAGTGCGGCGAGGAACCGTTCGACCTGCTCGCCGTCGAGCACGAGCGGCGGCGCGAGCCGGACGGTCTCCGGGGCGATCGGGTTGACGAGGTAGCCGGCGTCCTGGAGGGCCTTCGCGACCCCCGCCGAAACGGGCTGCTTCAGCGCGATGCCGAGCAGCAGGCCGGCTCCGCGCACCCCGGCGACCAGCGGGTGGCCCAGCGCCTCGACGCCCGCCGCGATGTCCTTGCCCAGCGCGGAGACGTGGTCGAGGAGGCCGTCGGAGGCGATGGTCTTCAGCACGGCCAGGCCGGCCGCGCAGCACACCGGGTTGCCGCCGAAGGTGGTGCCGTGGTGGCCCGGCTTGAGCAGGTCGGCCGCCGCGCCGACGCCGATGACCGCGCCCAGCGGCAGCCCGCCGCCGAGGCCCTTGGCCAGGGTGATCACGTCCGGGACAACGCCGGCCTGCTGGTAGCCGAACCAGCTGCCGAGCCGGCCGACGCCGGTCTGCACCTCGTCGAGCACCAGCAGCGTGCCGGTGGCCTTGGTGATCTCGCGGGCGGCCTGCAGGTAGCCGTCCGGCGCCGGGAAGACGCCGGCCTCGCCCAGCACCGGTTCCAGGAAGACGGCCGCGGTGTCGGTGTCCACCGCCGCTTTGAGCGCCGCGACGTCGCCGTACGGGACGTGCTCCACCCCGGGCACCAGCGGCTTGAACGGGTCGCGCTTGCCGGGCTGGCCGGTGAGCGTCAGCGCGCCCATGGTCCGGCCGTGGAACGCACCTTCGGCGGCGATCACCTTGGTGCGCCCGGTCAGCCGGCTGATCTTCAACGCGGCTTCGTTGGCCTCGGCGCCGGAGTTCACGAACAGCACCCGGCCGTTGCCCGCGAGGCCGGCGACGTCGAGCAGCGCTTCGGCGAGTTCGACGGCGACCGGGTTGACGTACAGGTTCGAGGTGTGGCCGAGCTGCTTGATCTGCGCGGTGACGGCTTCGACGACCGCCGGGTGGGCGTGCCCGAGCGCGTTGACGGCGATGCCGCCGAGCAGGTCGACGTACTCCTTGCCGTCGGCGTCCCACACCTTCGCGCCTTCGCCGCGGACGAGCGTCAGCGCCGGGGTGCCGTAGTTGTCCATCAGGGCGGACTGCCAGTGCTGCCGGCCGTCGGCGTTGGACTCGATGTCGGTCACGGGAGCTCCGTTTCGGGGAAGACCATGGTGCCGATGCCCCGCGAGGTGAAGACCTCGAGCAGCACCGAGTGGGCGAGCCTGCCGTCGATCACGTGCGCCCGGCGCACGCCGCCGCGGATGGCGCGCACGCACGCCTCCATCTTCGGGATCATCCCGCTGGCCAGGCCGGGCAGCATCGGTTCGAGGTGGTCGACGCGGATGCGGTCGATCAGCGACGACCGGTCGGGCCAGTTCGCGTACAGGCCTTCGACGTCGGTGAGCACCACCAGCTTTTCGGCACCCAGCGCCGCCGCGAGCGCGCCCGCCGCGGTGTCGGCGTTGACGTTGTGCACGACGCCGTCGACGTCCGGGGCCACCGTGGAGACCACCGGGATGCGCCCGGCGTTGACGATGTCGAGCACCGCGTCCGGGTTGACCTCGGCGACCTCGCCGACGAGCCCGATGTCGACCTGCTCACCGTCCACAGTGGCCTGTTTGCGCTCGGCGGTGAACAGCCGCGCGTCTTCGCCGGAGATGCCGACCGCGTACGGCCCGTGCGCGTTGATCAGCCCGACGAGCTCGCGGCTGACCTGGCCGGTGAGCACCATCCGGACGATGTCCATCGTTTCCGGCGTGGTGACCCGGAGGCCGCCCTTGAACTCGCCTTCGACGCCGAGGCGGGTGAGCATCGCGGTGATCTGCGGCCCGCCGCCGTGGACGACGACCGGGCGCAGGCCGGCCAGGCGCAGGAACACCATGTCCTCGGCGAAGGCCGCCTTCAGCTGGTCGTCGATCATGGCGTTGCCGCCGTACTTCACCACGACGGTGGCACCGTGGAAGCGTTGCAGCCAGGGCAGTGCTTCGATGAGGACCCCGGCCTTCTCGGCCGCCGTCGCCAACCTCTCGTCCGCGGAAATCAGAGCCTCCTGGTTCATGAGGAGTACGCGCTGTTCTCTTCGACGTAACCGTGCGAAAGATCCGTGGTGTAGATGGTGGCCGCTTCGGTGCCGACGCCGAGGTCGACGACGATTTCGATCTCCCGTGCGGTGAGGTCCGCCGCCGTCCGGTCGGCGGCCGGCATGCCCTGGGCGAACAGGGTGACACCGTTGATCGTGATCGACACCGTCTCCGGGTCGATCCGGGCCGGGACGCGGCCCAGCGCCATGGCGATCCGGCCCCAGTTCGGGTCGGAGCCGAAGAGCGCGGTCTTGACCAGGTTGTCCTCGGCGATCGTGCGGGCGACCGCGATCGCGTCGGTCTCGGAGTCCGCGCCCTGGACGGTGATGTTGACGTCCTTCGTCGCGCCCTCGGAATCCGCGCGCAGCTGCAGCACGAGGTCGAGGCCGACCTTGGTGAGCAGTTCGGTGAGCTCCAGCTCGGTGGGCTCGACCCCGCTCGCGCCGGACGCCAGCACCAGCACGGTGTCGTTGGTGGACGTGCCGCCGTCGACGTCGAGCCGGTCGAAGGTCACGCGGGTCGCCGCGCGCAGGGCCCGGTCGAGGGTTTCCTTGTCCACCACGGCATCGGTGGTCAGAACCGAGAGCATGGTGGCGAGGTTCGGCGCGAGCATGCCGGCGCCCTTGGCGAAGCCGCCGACGCTCCAGCCGCCGTCGTGCTTCGCGAAGGCCTGCTTCGGTTTCGAGTCGGTGGTCATCACGCCGGTGGCGGCGTTCAGGCTCGCTTCGGCGCTCGCGTCGAGTGCCTTGAACGCGGACTCCACGCCGGACAGGACCGCGGGCATCGGCAGCCGTTCGCCGATCAGGCCGGTCGAGCAGACAGCCACTTCGATCGCGCCGGCCTGCAGGACTTCGGCGACTTTTTCGGCGGTGGCGTGGGTGTCCTGGAAGCCGCCGGGCCCGGTGGCCGCGTTGGCGCCGCCCGAGTTGAGCACGACGGCCTTGAGCCGCTGCTGCTTGAGCACTTCCTGCGACCACAGCACCGGTGCGGCCTTGATGACGTTGCGGGTGAACACGCCGGCCGCGACGTCCAGCGGGCCGTCGTTGACGACCAGCGTGAGGTCGAGCGCGCCGGAAGCCTTGATCCCGGCGGCGACGCCGGCGGCGCGGAAGCCCTGGGGGCCGGTGACGGTCACGGTGCCACTCCTACGGTGGGAAGCCCGGTGGTTTCCGGGAGGCCGAGGGCCAGGTTCATCGACTGGACGGCACCGCCCGCGGTGCCCTTGGTCAGGTTGTCGATCGCGGCGACGACGACCAGCCGCCGGGCGCCGGTGTCGACCGCGACCTGCAGCTGGACGTTGTTCGAGCCGAGCGTCGACGCGGTGGTCGGCCAGGCGCCGGCGGGCAGCAGCTGGACGAACGGTTCGGCGTCGTAGGCCTTCTCGTAGGCCTCGCGGACCGCGGCTTCGCCGACGTCACCCTTCAGCGGCGCGCTCGCCGTGGTGAGGATGCCGCGGGGCATCGGCGCGAGGACCGGGGTGAAGGACACGGTGACCCGCTCCCCCGCGACGGCCGAGAGGTTCTGCGCGAACTCCGGGGTGTGGCGGTGGGCGCCGCCGACGCCGTACGCGCTCGCCGAGCCCATCACCTCGGAGCCGAGCAGGTTCGGTTTCAGGCTCTTGCCCGCGCCGGAGGTGCCGGTGACCGCGACGACCGTGACGTCCGGCTCGATCAGCCCGTCGGTGAAGGCGGGCGCGAGGGCCAGCGAGCCGCCGGTCGGGAAGCAGCCGGGCACGGCGACGCGCTTGGTGCCGGTGAGCCGCTCGCGGGCGCCGGGCAGTTCCGGCAGGCCGTACGGCCACTGGCCGGCGTGCTCGCCGCCGTACCAGCGCTGCCAGTCGGCCGGGTCGGCCAAGCGGTGGTCGGCGCCGAGGTCGACGACCAGGACGTCCGGGCCGAGCTGCGCCGCGATCTCGGCGGAGTGGCCGTGGGGCAGCGCCAGGAAGACGACGTCGTGGCCGGCGAGGGTTTCCGGCGTCGTCTCGGCGAGGACGCGGTCGGCGAGCGGGACGAGGTGCGGCTGGTGGACGCCGAGTCTGGTGCCCGCGCTGCTGGCGGCCGTGAGCGCGCCGATCCGCACCTCGGGATGGGTCAGGAGCAGGCGCAGCAGCTCGCCGCCCGCGTACCCGCTGGCTCCGGCCACCGCGATGTTCACCGTCATACGCATGATTATGCACGCCCTTGCAAGGCTAAACAAACAGGTTTACCGGGAAGTGGTGCCCGCCACCTTGGGATGCTGAGCGCATGACGGACACCCCGGCCCGGCTGCTCGGACTGCTCTCGCTGCTCCAGACGCCACGGGAATGGCCGGGCAGCGAACTCGCCGGCCGGCTCGGGGTCAGCCCGCGCACGATCCGCCGCGACATCGACCGGCTGCGCGAGCTCGGCTACCCGGTCGAGGCCAGCCGTGGCGTCGCGGGCGGGTACCGGCTGGTCGCCGGCACCGCGATGCCGCCACTGGTGCTCGACGACGACGAAGCCGTCGCGATCGCCGTCGGGCTGCGGACCGCCGCGGGGCAGTCCGTTTCCGGGATCGAGGAGGCGTCGGTGCGGGCGCTGGCCAAGCTGGAGCAGGTGCTGCCCGCCCGGTTGCGCCGCCGGGTGGGCACGCTCGGCACGGCGACGGTCGCCGCGCCCGCCACCGGGCCCGTCGTCGACCCCGCGCAGCTGACCGTGTTCGCCGGTGCGATCACCAACCACGAGACGGTCCGCTTCCGCTACCGGGCGAACGACGGAGCCGAGACCCGGCGCCGGGCCGAACCGCTCCGGCTGGTCGCGGCGGGGCGCCGCTGGTACCTGGTCGCCTACGACCTCGACCGGGCGGACTGGCGCGTCTTCCGCGCCGACCGCGTCCGCGACGCCCAGGCGACCGGCGGCCGCACCACCCCGCGCCCGCCACCGGCGGCGGACCTTGCGGCCTACGTCCTCGACCGGCTCTACGACCTCGCGCCGACGTACCGCGCGGTGGCCGTGTTGGCCGAACCGGCGGCGCAGATCGCGGCCCGGCTCGGCGTGGCGGCCGGCGAGCTGACCGACCTCGGCGACGGCCGGTGCCGGTGGCGGACCCACGCGGACACGCTGGACTGGCTCGCGTTCCGGCTGCTGGGCCTGGGCTGTGAGTTCACGGTCGAGGAACCGGCGGAACTGGTCGGGCACCTGAAGGTGCTGGGCGCCCGCGCCCACGCGGCGGCCGGTGAGCCTCTGCCGCGTTGAGGGGGATGTCGCGCGGCCGCGAGGGGAGCGCGGCCACTCGCCCCGGCAGGCGTCACCTCCCCGGACCGACCGGGACGCCGTCCGACCGCGAGGGGCCGGGTGCTGTGCTCGCGGCGGCCGGGCGCGGCAGGCGATGACCGCCGGCGCGGTTCGCCGGTTCTTCGATGGTCTGTGCACGGGATTTCCTCCCCTGCTCGGGGCGGTGGGCCGGCCCACCGCGGACCGGCCCGCCGCCGCTGTTCAGCTCGGCTCACCTCCCTCCAGGTCCGTGCGCCTGCTCGGCGGCACGGGGAGGTAGCAGCCCGGGTTCTCCGGGTCGCAGCCGACGCGGGGCAGCCGCGCGCGGATGCCACCGGGGGTGCGCTCGAACGACGTCGCGATTTCGGCGACGCTCTCGCCCGCGATCCAGCGGCTCTCCAGTTCCGCGTCCATCTCCTCGTTCCACGGGCGGCCTTGCTGGGCGGGGCGGCCGGCGGATCTTCGCCGAGGGGGCCGGGCCGCGCCGGTCGCGGAGAGCAACTCCTCGGCGACCAGGTCGGCGACCGTGGCCGCCACCGCGACGTCCAGGTCGAGGCTGCCCTCGGCGACCGGTTCGCCGCCGGGGCCGCCGGCTTCGAGCGTGATCATGACCTTGGGGGTCGGTTCGGCGCGGTCGAGGTCCGTCCTGGTCGCGACCACGATCTGGTAGGTGGTTTCCTGTGCCCGGATCTCGGTCCGGCGCTCTTCGATGATCGACATGCCCCGAAGCTAGCGCGCACCCCCGACAATTTTCGGCCACGCGCTGCTCACGGCCGACTTCGCTCCGAAATTGTCGGACCCCTCCTCTAGCGTCGCTAGGCGACCACACCGCGTCACGAGGAGGCGACGATGAGACACCGGCGGACAAGACGGTGCCCCGGTCCGGACGAGCCGGACCGGGGCACCGGGTGGGACTTGCGCTCAGAAGTGCAGCAGCTGGGCCAGCGTGCTCTGCTTCTCCTGGGCGGCCTTCGCGGAGCTGTCCGACTTCTGCGCGGCGGCACCGTCGGGCACCGGCGGCGGGACCGGGCTGCACTGGACGTCCGAGTGGTTGCCGGGCTGGCGCTTCGGCAGGGTGCCGGTGGCCAGGTAGTCGGCGATCTTGTCGTCCACACAGGACACCCCGGACAGCGAACCGGCGTGCGTGGTGCCGCCCGGCGCGCTGATCAGGCTCGACTTCGGGAACCGCTTGCGGACCTCGAGGCTGCCGGCGTACGGCGTGGCGGCGTCGAGCTCTTCGCTGATCAGCAGCGCACCGGACACCTTGCTGCCGTCGATGTTCACCGGCTTGCCCGCCTTCGCCGGCCAGAACACGCAAGGCGCGTTGAACCAGGCGTTGCCCCAGGTCTCGAACGGGGCCTTGAAGTAGGTGATCCAGTTGTCGGCGCGCCACTTGTTCCAGTTGGTCGGCCACTGCACGTCGGTGCACTGCACGCCGAGGTAGACGGCGAAGCCGTTGTCGTCGCCCGGCGGGTTCGAGTTGTCGTAGAGCGCCTTGAGCGTCTGCCAGTCACCCTTGTGCACGTAGCCGTCGAAGGCCTTGGCCATGTCGACCCAGCCGAAGACGTAGTAGCCGGCCTGCAGGAAGACGTCGGTCCACTCGTCGCCGCCGATGACGCCGCCCGCGGGGTTCTTGGTGAGCTTGCGCTGCGTGTCGTACCAGAGCTTCTCGACGGCGCCACCGGTCTTGCCGAGGTGGTAGACGTTGTCGTAGGACGCCAGCCAGTCGAAGTAGATCTTGATGTTCTTGCCGAACGCGACGTCCTGGTCGAGGTTGGCCTCGTACCAGACCTTGCGCGGGTCGACGTTGCCGTCGAGCACCATCCGGCGGACGTTCTTCGGGTACAGCGTGCTGTACACCTGGCCGAGGTAGGTGCCGTAGGAGAAGCCGTAGTAGTTGATCTGCTTCTCGCCCAGCGCCTTGCGCAGGCTGTCCATGTCCTGCGCGACGTCGGTCGTCTTGATGTGGTCGAGGATCTCGCCGTTCTTGCGGCACGCGTCGGCGTACCCCTTCGAGCGGGCGAGCCACGTCTTCTCCAGCTGCGGCGTGGACGGCACGTACGCCGGCCGGTTGTAGCTGAAGTAGTTCCCGTCGCAGCTGATCGACGGCTTGCTGGACCCGACGCCCCGCGGGTCGAAGCCGATCCAGTCGTAGTTGTCACCCGCGTGGTTCGGCACGTACTTGCCGAGCACCGAGAGGCCGAGGCCGGAGCCGCCCGGGCCGCCCGGGTTCACCAGCATGATGCCCTGGGACTGCGCGGTCTTGTGCTTGATCCGCGACACCGCGACGGAGACCTTCGTCCCGCCCGGCTTCGCGTAGTCCATCGGCACCTCGAGGAAGCCGCACTCGGCGCCGTTGGCCTTGAGGCTCGCCGACGCGCAGGGCCCCCAGGCGATCGGCGCGGGGGTGAACTGCACCCCGGGATCCGCCGAGGCGGCGGGCGCGGCGGCCATCAGCCCGGCCGCGAGCCCCGCGGCGGCGACGGCGGCAACGATTCTTTTCACAGTCGTCCTTTTCGTCCGCATTCGACAGAGTTCGCCGTATTTCGACGAAACTACCGGCAACCTTGGACAATCTCGTCGACCGACGCGACTTCCGCCATCCGCCTTTCGTCGGGACCTGCGCCCGCCGTCGAGTCCCGGAACTGTCGGTGGCCGGAAGTACGCTGCGGGTCGCCGGAAGGCGCAGGGAGGACGGATGAACGTCGACGATCGGCTGGTCAAGGCGCTCCGCACCGGGCTGGCGGAGCTGGCCGACCCGGCGAAAGCGCCCGCGATGCAGGCGTACATGAAGTCGGCGATGCCGTTCCGCGGGGTCGCGAAACCGCAGCGCAGCGTGCTGATCAAGCGGGTGCTCGCCGACCACATACTGCCCGATCGAGTGACATATTCAGCGACCGTCCTGGAGTTGTGGCGGACTGCCGAATTCCGCGAAGAGCGCTACGCGGCCATCGATCTTTCCGGCTATCGGGCGTACCGCGGCTGGCAGGACGCCGAACTGGTGCCGATGTACGAGGAAATGATCGTCAGCGGGGCCTGGTGGGACCACGTGGACGAGCTCGCGATCCGCCGGATCGGCCCGATCCTGCGTGCCGACCGCCCCCGGCTGACGCCGGTGCTGCTGAGGTGGGCGGCCGACCCCGACCTCTGGCGCCGCCGGACGGCGATCATCTGCCAGGTCGGCGCGAAGGAGGAGACGGACACGGACCTGCTGACCCGGGCGATCGAGCCGGCGATCGCCGAGCCGGAGTTCTTCCTGCGCAAGGGAATCGGCTGGGCGCTGCGGGAGTACGCGAAGACGGCGCCGGACTGGGTGCGGTCCTTCGTGGACGATCACCCGGGGCTGTCCGGACTGTCGAGGAGGGAGGCGCTCAAGCACATCGGCTGACCGGCGGGGGCGAATCCCGCGCGCACAGAACGCGAAGCGACGGGCTGCCGACACGCGCGCGACCGCGGCGGAACGTGAGCACGCAAGCCGCGCCCCCACGCGCGACCGCTCCTCGCGAGCCAGAACGCGTTGGCACGGCTGGCAGCCCGATGCGATCGCCGCGGGACGCGGCCCGGCGACCACGCGCCTGGATGCGGGCACCCAAGCAGCCGACACGCGCGACCGCGGCGGAACGCAAGCACGCAAGCCGCGCCTGCGCACGACTGGGCCGGAACGCGAAGAAGGGCCGGCTGCCCGGCCCCTCTCCTTCAGCGTCGTGCGTTCCGTCAGGCGCGCAGAGCCGCCTCGAAGCGCTCGCTGGCCGCGGCCACCGCCGCGTCGCGGGCCTTCGTGGCCTCGTCGACCGTCAGGGTGCGGTCGGCTGCCCGGAAGCGGAGCTTGTACGCCAGGGAACGTTTGCCCTCGCCGACCTGCTCGCCCGCGTACACGTCGAACAGCGTGATGTCCTCGAGGAGCTCGCCCGCTCCCTCGCGCAGCACCGCCGCGAGGTCCGCCGACGGCACGTCCGACTTCGCCACCAGGGCGACGTCGAGGAGCACCGGCGGGTAACCCGACACGCTCGGGGCGGGGCGGTCGTCCGGGAGCGGGATGGCGTCGAGGTCCAGCTCCATCGCGACCGTCCGCGGCGGCAGGCCGAGGGCCTCGACCACCTTCGGGTGCAGCTCGCCGGCGTGGCCGATCGGCCAGTCGCCGACGCGCAGCTGGGCGCAGCGGCCCGGGTGCCACGGCGGGAGGTCCGTTGCCTGGACCGTCAGCTCGACGCCGGCGGCCTCCGCGATCGTGCGGGCGGCCTGGACCGCGTCGGCCCAGCTCGCCGGCTCGCCGGCACCCCACCAGCCCGCGCGGTGGCGGTGGCCGGCGAGGACCACCGCGACGTGCAGGGGCTGCTGCGGGACAGCGGCTTCGAGGAGGGCCAGCTCCTCGTCGCTCGGGCGCTGGTCGACGCCGAGGTCCGGGACCTTCAGCGGGTTCGGCGCGGGCAGCACGACCTGGCCGATGTGGTACAGCGAGACGTCCTTCATCCCGCGGGACACGTTGCGTTGCAGCGTGTCCAGCAGGCCCGGCAGCAGTGTGGTGGCCAGCCGGTTGCGGTCGGCCTCCAGCGGGTTGCGGACCACGACCGCGTTGCGGCGGACGTCGTCTTCTGGCAGGCCGAAGGCGTCCCACACCGAGTCGCCGACGAACGGGAACGGGCGCACCTCGATGTAGCCCGCCTCGGCGAGCGCACGGGAAACGCTCCGGACGCGCCGCTGGGCGTCGGTCAGGCCGCGGCCCGCCGGGGCGGCAGGCAGCGTCGACGGGATGCTGTCGTAGCCCTCCAGCCGCAGGACCTCTTCGACGAGGTCCGCGGGCTGGCGCAGGTCGCCGCGCCAGCTCGGGGGGACCGCCGTGACCAGGCCGGTGCCGTCGTCGCCCGTGCTCACCGCGACCTTGCAGCCGATCTGGGTGAGGCGGCGGACCGTGACGCCGCGCTGGTAGTTCACGCCCGCGACCTTGTCCGGCAGGTTGATCGGCATGACGACCGGCGGGTTCGGCTCGACCGAGCCCTCGTCGGTGCGGCCGGGGCGGATCGACGCGTCGCCGTACTGGCGCAGCAGGCGGGCGGCCAGCTCGACGGCGGCCGGGCACAGCTGCGGGTCGGTGAACCGCTCGAAGCGCTTGGCGGCCTCGGAGAACAGCTTGTGCCGCCGCGCGGTGCGGCTGATCGCGGCCGGGTTCCAGTGCGCCGCCTCGAGGAGCACGTCGGTGCTTTCCGTCGTGATCTCCGTGCTCGCACCACCCATCGTGCCCGCCAGCGAGATGACGCCGCTGTCGTCGGCGATGACGATGTCGTCCGGGTCGAGCGCGCGCTCGACGTCGTCCAAAGTGGTCAGCTTCTCGCCCGGCTTCGCGCGCCGGACCACCAGGTCGCCCTGGATGGCCTTGGTGGCGAACGCGTGCAGCGGGTGGCCGAGCTCGAGCATCACGTAGTTGGTGACGTCGACGGCCAGCGAAATCGACCGGATGCCGGCCAGCATCAGCCGTCGGCGCATCCACCACGGGGTCGGCGCGGTCGCGTCCAGGCCGGTGACCCGGCGCAGCACGAACCGCGGGCAGCCTTCCGGGTCTTCGACGCGGACCGGCCAGGCGTCGCCCTCGGCCGCCGGGACCTCCAGCAGCGCCGGGTCGCCGAAGGGGACGTCCAGCGCGTTCGACAGCTCGCGTGCGAGGCCGCGGATCGAGAGCGCGTAGCCGCGGTCCGGGGTCGGGGTCAGCTCGATGACCGTGTCGTTCAGGCCGAGGAGTTCCTGGGCGTCGTCGCCCGGGCTCGCCGTGCCCGAGGGCAGCACGAGGATGCCGGTGTGGTCGTCGCCGAGGCCGAGCTCGCGGGCCGAGCAGATCATGCCGTCGCTGACGCGGCCGTACGTCTTGCGGGACGCGATGGCGAAGTCGCCGGGCAGGACGCTGCCCGGCAGCGCGACGACGACCAGGTCGCCCTCGGTGAAGTTGCGGGCGCCGCAGACGATGCCTCGGGTCTTGATGCCGTGCGGGCCCTCGTCGAACTCGCCGGCTTCGTCTTCCTCGTCTTCGTCTTCCTCGTCGTCCAGCGCCTCGTCCTCGTCGGCGGGCTCGCCGACGTCGACGCGGCAGAACCGGACCGGCTTCTTGAACTCGGTGAGCTCTTCGATCTCGGCCACCCGGCCGACGACCAGCGGCCCGGTCACCGGGCCGAGCTCGCTCAGGTCGTCGACCTCGACACCGATCCGCACGAAGGCGTCGGCGAGGTCCTGCGGCGTGATCTCCTCGGTGAGATCGAGGTGTTCGGTCAGCCAGCTGACTGGAACTCGCACTACGCCTCCGTTCCGAAGGGAAGGGTGAAGCGGACGTCGCCCTCCACCATGTCGCGCATGTCCGGGATCCCGTTGCGGAACTGCAGGGTGCGCTCGATGCCCATGCCGAAGGCGAAGCCGGAGTACACGTCCGGGTCGACGCCGCAGGCGCGCAGCACGTTCGGGTTGACCATGCCGCAGCCGCCCCACTCGACCCAGCCGGGGCCGCCCTTCTTCTCCTCGAACCAGACGTCCACCTCGGCGGACGGCTCGGTGAACGGGAAGAAGTGCGGGCGCAGGCGGGTCTTGGAGCTCTCGCCGAACATCGCGCGGGCGAAGGCGTCCAGGGTGCCCTTGAGGTGCGCCATGGTGATGCCCTTGTCCACCGCGAGGCCTTCGACCTGGGTGAACACCGGGGTGTGCGTCGAGTCGAGTTCGTCGGTCCGGTACGTGCGGCCCGGGCAGACGACGTACACCGGCAGGTCGCGGTGCAGCAGCGTGCGGGCCTGCACCGGCGAGGTGTGCGTGCGCAGCACCAGGCCGGAGTCCTCCTCGCCGACGTAGAACGTGTCCTGCAGCTGGCGGGCCGGGTGGTCCTTGCCGAAGTTCAGCGCGTCGAAGTTGAACCACTCGGCTTCGAGCTCCGGGCCCTCGGCGACCTCGTAGCCCATCGCGACGAACGCGTCGGCGACGCGCTCGGAGATCGTGCTGATCGGGTGGCGGGCGCCGCGCGGGACGCGGTCCCACGGCAGCGTGACGTCGACGGCTTCTTCGCGCAGGACACGCTCGTCGCGCTCCACCTGGAGCTCGGCGCGGCGGGCGTCGAAGGCCGCCTGGACGGCCTGCCGGGCCTCGTTGACGCGCTTGCCCGCCTCGGCCTTCTCTTGCTTGGGCAGGGCGCCGATCTCGCGGCGGGCCAGGCCCACCGGGGCCTGGTCACCGAGGTGCGCGGGCTTGACCTCGGCCAGCGCCTCGAGCCCGGTCGCGGCGGCGAACGCCGCTTCGGCGGCCTTGACCGCCTCCTGCAGCGTTTCGGGGGCCAAAACCGCGCCCTGGGCTTCCTTCTCCTTGGCTCCGGACATAACTCCTCGGCGTCCGCTGGGACTGGTTCGTTCGGGCGCCGCCGGACACGCGGCGCACGAGAGGTCAAAGGCGGGAAAAGTCTATGGGATCGGGTCCGCGCGCCCCCGGTCGCCCCGTGGCCGCGCGGCCACCCGCTCACCGCGCGGGGAAAACCCCCGCGAAGTCGGCGTCCGCGAACTCGCCGGCCACCACGCCCTCGGCGGCATAGCGGTACAGCGCGGTCTGGTAGATGCCGGACAACGTCGAGGTGAAGACGGCCACCAGCACCGACCAGACGAGTGCGAGGCCGAGGCAGACGAAGACGGTGGCCGGGCCGCCGCCGAGCAGGAAGCCGGCCAGCACGAGCACGGCGTAGCCCGCCAGGCTCAGGATGAAGCCGATCAGGCCGATCCCGACGCCGCCGGCGACGTTCTCGCCCCACGTCCGGCGGAACAGCTCCACCGACCGCCGGACGCCGGCTTTCACGCCCGCGCCCTCGAGCACGACGACGGGCAGCACGAGGAACGTCGTGAGCCGCCAGGCCAGGCCGATCAAGCCGGCGACGAACTGGCCGAGGAAGCCGAGGCGCTCCTCGATCGCGCGCAGGACCAGGCTGACCGTCGCGGAGACGGCGGCCCAGCCGAGCAGCGCCGGCCACCGGCGCGCGGCCGCGGCCAGGCCCGCCCCGACCGCCGGGACGCCGCCGCGGAGCGCGACGTCGGCCTGGGAGATCAGCGCCGCGTTGAAGAAGATCGCGACGAACGCCGAAGCGACGTAGAACACGGCGAGCAGCACCCACGACCCGGCCGTGGGGCGGCCGCCGTCGGCGATCTCGACGTGGGAGAGGAAGAACGCCGGTGTCAGGAACACCCCGGCGACGAACAGCCCGGCGAGACCGGCCAGCACCGGGAACCAGGCCAGGCCCCGGTGGGCGCGCAACACCCGCACCGAAGCGGTGAACAACGCGTACGAACGAGCGAGCTTGCCCATGAATCCCCCGGAACGATCTGGTCGGGCGGAGCCTAGCGGCTGGTCAGCGGTGTGCCGCCAGCGCACTCGTGTAGACGCAGACCGCCGCCGCGGTGGCGAGGTTGAGGCTCTCCGCCTTGCCGTACAGCGGGATCCGGACCGCGAGGTCGGTGCGCTCGAGGACGTCGGCGGGCAGGCCGTGGGCCTCGTTGCCGAAGACCCAGGCGGTCGGGGCGGTGAGATCCACCCGATCGAGTTCGGCGTCGGCGTAGCCGTGGGCGGCGAACGTCCGCAGGCCCGCGGCCGAGCAGGCGGCCAGCGCGGCCGGCACGTCCCGGACCCGCGTGATCGGCAGGTGGAAGAGGCTGCCGGCGGCGGCGCGGACGCACTTGCCGTTGTGCGGGTCGACGGTGTCGCCGGCCAGGACGACCGCGTCGGCGCCCGCGGCGTCGGCGACGCGGATGACCGTGCCCGCGTTGCCGGGGTCGGCGACGTCCACGAGCACCACGACGAGCCGGGCGCCCGGCGTCACGGCCGCTTCGAGCGGACGGTCGAGCAGCGCGCAGACGGCCACGATGCCCTGGGGCGTCACGGTTTCCGACAGCCCGTCGGCGGCGCGGTCGGTGATCGGCGAGACCCCGACGCCGGCCGCGCGGGCCGTCTCGACCAGGTCCGCGTGTTGCTCCGCCGCGCGGGCGGTGACGAACAGCTCGTGCACGGTGCCGTGCTCGAGCGCGGCCTCGACGGCGTTGGCGCCTTCGGCCAGGAAGCGGCCGGTCTTGTCGCGTTCCGCACGCCGCGTCAGCTTGCGCGCAGCAACGACCCGGGGGGTCCGTTCGGTGAACGGATCCGCCCCGGGCCGGGGAAAGCTGCCGGTCAGGCCGACTTCGCTTCGGTGTTCACGTTGGCCTTGGCGAGCTCGGCCAGCGCGGTGAAGGCGGCGGCGTCGTTGACGGCGAGGTCCGCGAGGATCTTGCGGTCGACCTCGACACCCGCGGCCTTGATGCCCTGGATGAACCGGTTGTAGGTCACGCCGTTCTCGCGGGCGGCCGCGTTGATGCGGGTGACCCACAGGCGGCGGAAGTCACCCTTGCGGGCACGGCGGTCCCGGTAGGCGTAGTTGAGCGAGTGAAGCGTCTGCTCCTTGGCCTTGCGGTACAGCCGCGAACGCTGGCCGCGGTAGCCGCTGGCCAGTTCGAGAGTTGCGCGACGCTTCTTCTGGGCGTTGACCGCCCGCTTGACGCGTGCCACGGGTCCATCCTGTCGATCTCAGGGGGCGAGGGGAAACGCCCCGGGTGGTTTACAGCAAGTTCTGCGGGATCAGATGCCGAGCAGGCGCTTGACGCGGCCGGCCTCGGTCTTCGCCAGCTCGGTCGTGCCCTCGAGCCGGCGGGTGAGGCGGTTCGACTTCTTCTCCATGAGGTGGCGGCGCCCGGCCTTCTGGCGGCGCAGCTTGCCCGTGCCCGTGACGCGGATCCGCTTGGACGTACCGCTGTGGGTCTTCATCTTCGGCATTTCAGTCCTCTTTCGTGCGGCGGCTCACCGGAGATTCCGGTGAGCCGCTGACTCGTGCTGGTCGGCGCCTACGCGTCGGGAGTCGGCTCGGGGACCGCCTCGGCCTTCGCCTTCGGCTTCACGTTCTTGTGCGGGGCCAGCACCATGATCATGTTGCGACCGTCCTGCTTGGCCGACGACTCGACGAAGCCGAGCTCCGTGACGTCTTCGGCGAGCTTCTGCAGCAGCCGGTAGCCGAGCTCCGGCCGGGACTGCTCGCGACCGCGGAACATGATCGTGACCTTGACCTTGTTGCCGGCCGCCAGGAAGCGCGACACGTGACCCTTCTTGGTCTCGTAGTCGTGCTGGTCGATCTTGGGGCGCAGCTTCTGTTCCTTGATAACGGTCAGCTGCTGGTTGCGCCGCGACTCGCGGGCCTTCTGCGCGCTCTCGTACTTGAACTTGCCGAAGTCCATGAGCTTGCACACCGGCGGGCGGGCCTGCGGCGCGACCTCGACGAGGTCGAGATCGTTCTCCTGCGCCAGGCGCAGCGCATCCTCTATCCGGACGATGCCGACCTGTTCACCGGCGGGTCCGACGAGTCGGACCTCCGGCACCCGGATTCGGTCGTTGATGCGTGTCTCGGAGCTGATGGGGCCTCCTTGGTCCGAGGAATGTTTCCTGTTCTCGTTCGACCTGGTGCCCACATAGCGAAGGCCCCGGTCACCTTTCGGTGCGCGGGGCCCACTCTGTTTCCGATCGTGCCCCGGAGGACACTTCTTCACCCTGGACTGACGTCCGGGCGAGACCGGACCCGGCCACCTGAACGGTGACGCGGGTGGGAGCGGGGCTCCACTTGCCGCCCCCGATCGCTCAGGGGCTGGTCGCTCGTGGAAGGGTACCAGACGTGTCAGAACAACCCCCCGAACAGCCCCCCTATTCCGAACGGCAGCTCGAGGAGATCCCGAGCGTGGAGGTGATCAGCCGCGCGGCCGTGATGCTGCTGTCGGCCGGCGCCGAGCGGCTCGGCCTCGCCGACGCCGACCCGGAGACCTCCCCGCACCGCGACCTCGACGAGGCCCGCCGGCTGATCACCGCGCTCGCCGGACTGGTGACGGCGTCCGCCGAATACCTGGGCCTGCACGCCGGCCCGTTGCGGGACGGCCTGCAGTCGCTGCAGAAGGCCTTCCGGGAGGCTTCGGTCGTGCCCGATCCCCCTGGTCAGGGTCCTGGGGAAAAGTACACCGGCCCCGTTTACTGAGCCGACGGCCCGGCCGGTGCGGTGCGCCGGCCGGGCGCTACGGGGTGGGCACGCCGGCCGTCGCCGGGCCCGGTCGGGCGTTTCCGGCACCGGCTGGGGGTCACGGCCCGGACCGAACAGGTCCCGCGCGCTTCCCGCAGCCAGGGCTGCGCCACGGCCCGCGCTCGAGGCCTTGCCGCACCAACCCCCGAAGCACAGGCCGGACCCGCCCGCGGCGAGAAGATGCGCCGGACCCTGCCTCCAGCCGAACCGCGCCGGCCCTGCTCGCCGCCGGGCACGCTCGAGGCCTTGCCGCACCAACCCCTGGAGAGCGGGCCAGAGCCGCCCGCGGCGAGAAGGAGCGCCGGGTTCCGCCTCCAGCCGGAGTTGCGCCACGCCGGCCTGCTCGCCGTACGAGCCGGACCCGCCCGCGGACTGAGCGGGCGCCACCCTCCTCCCCCACGGAGTCGGGATCACCGTCCGCAACGCGGATCCGTAACCCTTCCAGCTGGCCGTGCCGCCGGGCGCCCGCGAACGTCGAAGCGAAACAACGCCATTGGCGCGCCCACAGCGCCCTAAAGAAGTAAGACAGCTCGCAGTTCACCCGACCAGGTCTTCCCCACCCCGTCTCTGACATCTAACATGTTAGATGTGAGTCTTCCGAAGGTCACCCGCCCACTCCTGCGCGACGAGGCGTACGACCACATCCGGCAAGCCATCGTGGACGGGTCCCTCCCACCGGGCGCCCCCCTGCGCGACGGCGACCTCGCCGAGCAGCTCGGGCTCTCCAAGGCACCCGTCCGCGAAGCCCTCCGCCGCCTGGCCGAAGAAGGTCTCGTCGACTCGAAGCCGCAGAGCTACACCCGCGTCTCCGAGGTCATGTCCCCCGACGTCCTCGACGCGAGGGAGATCGTCCGGGTGCTGCACGAGTTCGCCGTCCGGCAGGCCGCCGCGAAGTGCCGTCCGGAAGACGTCGCCGCCATGCGCGCCGCCAACGATCGCTTCGCGAAAGCCATCGAGGCCGGTGACGTCAAAGCGGCGGTCAAGGCGGACGACGAACTCCACGACGTCCCCGTTCGGCTGGCCGGCAATGCCGCCGTCGCCGCGACCCTCGACCGCTACACCCCCCTGCTGCGCCGGCTCGAACACGCGCGGTTCAGCTCGGCGCTCGCCTGGAACTCCGTCCTGCGCCACACGAAGCTCATCGACGCGCTCGAAGCCCGCGACCCCGCCACCGCCGTTTCCGTGATCTCGACCATCTGGACCGATCTGCTGGAGGACCGATGACCCTCGCCGACTTCCCCCGCTACCCGCTGCTGTTCGGCCCGTCGCCGGTGCACCCGCTCGAACGCCTCACCGCCCACCTCGGCGGCGCGAAGGTCTGGGCGAAGCGTGAGGACGTGAACTCCGGTCTCGCCTACGGCGGCAACAAGACCCGCAAGCTCGAATACCTCGTCGCGGACGCCCTGAAAGAAGGCGCCGACACCCTCGTCTCGATCGGCGGCGTCCAGTCCAACCACACGCGGCAGGTCGCGGCCGCCGCGGCGCGGGCCGGGCTCAAGGCCGTGCTGGTGCAGGAAAGCTGGGTCGACTGGCACGACCCGCTGTACGACAAGGTCGGCAACATCCAGCTCTCGCGCATCCTCGGCGCGGACGTCCGGCTCGTGCAGGCCGGCTTCGGCATCGGCTTCAAGGAGGCGTGGGAAGACGCGGTCGCCGAGATCGAAGAGCACGGCGGGAAGCCCTACGCCATCCCGGCGGGTGCCTCGGACCACCGGCTCGGCGGGCTGGGCTTCGCGAACTGGATCGTCGAACTCGAGGAGCAGGAAGAAGAACTCGGCGTCTTCTTCGACACGGTGATCGTCTGCTCGGTCACCGGCAGCACGCAGGGCGGGATGGTCGCGGGGACGGCGCTGAGCGGCAAGCCGCGGCGGATCCTCGGCATCGACGGCTCGGCGAAGCCGGCCGAGACCCGCGAGCAGATCACCCGGATCGCGCGGAACACCGCGGACCTGATCGGCGCCGGCGAGATCGCCGACGTCGAGCTGGACGACCGCTACCACGCCGGGATCTACGGCATCCCCGACAAGTCCACTGTGGACGCGATCGAGACGTGCGCCCGGCTGGAAGGCATGATCACCGACCCGGTGTACGAAGGCAAGTCCATGGCGGGACTCATCGACCTCGTCGGCCGCGGCGAGATCGGGAGCGACTCCAACGTCCTCTACGCGCACCTCGGCGGGCAGCCCGCGCTCAACGGCTACACGAGCGTCCTCGGCTGAACCGGTGGGCCGGGAGCGATCCCGGCCCACCGAAGGCTCAGTCCAGCACGCAGAGCACGTCGATCTCGACGAGCAGCTCGCCCGGGAGGCCGACGTACACCGTCGTGCGCGCGGCGTGCGGGGCGTCGCCGATCAGCTCGTTGTAGACCTCGTTGAACGGCGCGAAGTGCGCCGTGTCGGTCAGGTACACGCGGACCATGATCGCGTCGGCCAGGCTCGAGCCCGCCTCCGCCAGCACGGCCTCGATGTTCTTGAACGTCTGCCGGGTCTGGCCCACGACGTCGTCGCCGACGATCTCGTTGGTGGCCGGGTCGAACGCGACCTGACCGGCGACCTGCAGCAGGTTCCCCTTGCGGACGGCCTGCGAGAACCTCGCCGGCGGCTTCGGCGCGTTCTCGGTGGAAACTGCCGTCTTGCTCATCAGTGCCCCTTTCCGTTCCCCGTCCATCCACTGTGGACGGAAGCTTCGTGCGTCGCCGCCCGCAGGTCCGGGACCAGGGCGAGCAGGCCTTCGTAGTCGAGCAGCACCTTCGGCACCGACATCGACGCCGCGGCGAGCACCTCGCCGTCGGCGCCGCGGACCGGGGCGGCGATGCAGTGGATGAAGTCTTCGTGCTCGGCGTTGTCGACGGCGTAACCGAGGTGCGCCACGCGCTCCAGCTCCGCCAGGAAGTCCGACGGCGTGGTGATCGTGTTCGGGGTCAGCACCCGGTACTCGATCGACCTCGCGATCTCCTCGCGCCGGGCCGCGGGCATCGCGGCGACCAGCACCTTCCCCACCGCCGTGCAGTGCAGCGGCGCTCGCTTGCCGACGCGCGAGTACATCCGCACCGAGTGGCGGCCCTCGTACTTGTCGATGTAGACGACTTCGCCGTCGTCGTAGCTGGCCAGGTGCACGGTGTGGCCGGTGCGCGCGTTGAGCGCGGCGAGCGCGGGCTGGGCGCTGCGCCGGACGTCGATCGAGTCGAGCGCCTGGTTGGCCAGGTCGAACATCGCGCTGCCCAGCCGGTAGTACCGGGCGCCTTCGCGGCGGACGAAGTGGTGCTGTTCGAGGGTGCGCAGCAGCCGCAGCACCGTCGACTTGTGCACGCCGATCTCGTCGGCGAGGTCGTCGAGGGTGCGCGCATCTTTCGCGATCGACCCCAGCAGGGTCAACGCGCGGTCCAAGCTCTGGCTCACGTGCGCACCACGCCCTCTCCGGTCAGCCGGGCCGAACTCCACGCGTCCGGATCCGCCTGGAGCAGGCTATCCACCACCTCGCGCGGCAGCGGCACCCCGACGTCGTCGTGGGTGAGCAGCGTCGCGGCGGCCTGCAGGTGCCCCTGGCGGAGCCGGTGCAGCGGAGCGGCGCCGCGCAGGGTCGCGGCGAGGAAGCCGGCGGCGAACGCGTCCCCGGCGCCGACCGGCTCGACGACGTCGACCCGCAGCGCCGGCGAGAACAGCGGTTCGCCTTCGACCAGGGTCGCGCCGCGCTCGCCGTGCTTGACGACGAGCGTGCGCGGGCCCGGCAGGAGGGCGCGCAGCTCGGCCGGGTCGCCGGTCCCCCACACGCGCTGGGCTTCGTCGTCGCCGGTCAGCACGATGTCGGCCCGCGCGGCCAGCTCCGCGAGCAGGCTCGGGTCGCGGCCGGTCCAGAGCGCGGGGCGGAAGTTGACGTCGAACGAGATCAGCCGGTCGCCGCGGGGCATGTCCAGCAGCGCGCGCACGAGCGCGAGGCAGCTGTCGGACAGCGCCGGCGTGATGCCGGACAGGTGGAGCACGCGGACGCCGCCGAGGTCGAGCCGCTCCAGCAGCGACGGGCCCATCCCGGACGCGGCCGAGCCGGAGCGGTAGTAGCGCACCGGGCTGCCGCCGGCGCCGCTTTCCTTGATGTACAGCCCGGTCGGGCGCGCCGGGTCGACCGTGCACGCGCTGACGTCGACGCCGTGGGATTCGACCTCGCGCAGCAGTGCCCGGCCGAACGGGTCGTCACCGACGGCACTCACCCAGCCGCTGCGCACCCCCAGCGTCGGCAGGTTGCAGGCCACGTTCGATTCGGCGCCACCGATGGTGCGCACCCACTGCTTGACCTCGTCCGGCGGGCCGGGCTCGGCGGGCACGAACAGCGCCATCGACTCGCCGACACACAACACCTCGGGCCCGCTCGTCACTGTCCGTCTCCCTGCCCTTCACCCCGTTGACCTGTGGCGACCCGGATGCTACACCTATGGCACTCAAAATGCGCAACAGTCGTTGCAACATACGCAACAGAGGTCGCCGCCGATGAACACACCCGCCGCCTGCACCATGAACACCGCCGCGCTCGACGCCCTCCGCCAGGAGCGCGTCGACTGGCGGTTCCGCTCCGCCGCCCCCGCCCTGACCGGGCTGACCCTGGAAGAAGCCGCGGAACGCAGGCTCAACCTCTTCGCCGACGGGTTCTTCGCGCCCTTCGTCGTGCTCGACGACGACGCTCTCGAGCACAACCTGCGGACGATGGCCGCCTGGTGCGCCGCGCGCGGCGTCGTGCTCGCCCCGCACGGCAAGACGACCATGGCACCGCAGCTGTTCGCGCGCCAGATCGAGCACGGCGCGTGGGGCGTGACCTGCGCGAACGCCGGGCACCTCCGGATCTACCGCGCCTTCGGCGTCTCGCGGATCCTGCTGGCCAACCAGCTCCTCGACCCGGCCGGCCTGCGCTGGCTGGCCGCCGAGCTGGCCGCGGACCCGGGCTTCGAGTTCGTCTGCTGGGTCGACTCGGTCCGCGGCGTCGAGCTGATGACCGCAGCCCTCGAAGGCACCGAGCGGCCGGTGGACGTGCTCCTCGAACTCGGCGCCGACGGCGGCCGCACCGGCGTTCGCGACTCCGCGACCGCCTGGGCCGTCGCCGAAGCGGTCGACGCCAGCCCGGTGCTGCGGCTGCGCGGCACCGGCGGCTACGAGGGCGCGCTCTCGCACGGCACCGACGATGCCGCGCTCGCCAAGATCAGCTCCTATGTGGACGGTCTGCGCGACCTCGCGATCGCCTTCGCGGACAAGGGACTCCTCGACGGACAGATCATCGTCACCGCCGGCGGCAGCGCGTACTTCGACCAGGTGGCGAACGAGCTGACCAAGCCGTGGCCGGCCGGCCTCGACGTGCTGCCGGTGCTGCGCAGCGGCGCCTACCTCACCCACGACGACGGCTTCTACCGCGAGATCTCCCCGCTCGGCGACCACCCGCGCATCGACGGCGTCGAGTCGTTCCGCCCGGCACTGCGGGCCTGGGCGCAGGTGACGTCGAAGCCGTCGGACGAGCTCGCGCTGCTCACCATCGGCAAGCGCGACGCGTCCTTCGACGAGGGCATGCCCGAGCCGCAGCTGCGCCGGACGCCCGACGGCCCGGCCGAGCCCCTCGACGGGCACGTCGTCGCGAAGATGAACGACCAGCACGCGTTCCTCACGCTGCCGCCGGGGTCGCCGGTCGAGGTCGGCGACTGGATCGGGCTCGGCCTCTCGCACCCGTGCACGGTGTTCGACAAGTGGCCGCTGCTGCCGGTGACGGCGGCCGACGGCGAAACCGTCGTCGACCTCGTCCGGACGTGGTTCTGATGGACGTCGTCATCAAGAACGCGCTGGTCGCCGACGGCACCGGCGACCCGCTCACCCGCCACGACGTCGGGCTGACCGGCGGCAAGATCGCGAGCGTCGCCGAGGCGGGCTCCCTGGCCGGACGCCGGAACATCGACGCCGACGGGCTCGTGCTCGCGCCCGGCTTCATCGACATGCATTCGCACTCCGACCTGCAGCTGCTGGCCAACCCCGAGCACCCGGCGAAGATCACCCAGGGCGTCACGACCGAGGTGCTCGGCCAGGACGGGCTCTCCTACGCGCCCGTCGACGACGCCGTGCTCGAAGCGCTCCGGCAGCAGCTCGCGGGCTGGAACGACGACCCGGCGGGGTTCGACTGGAACTGGCGCTCGGTCGGCGAATACCTCGACCGGCTCGACCGGGGCATCGCCGTCAACGCCGCCTACCTCGTGCCGCAGGGCACGGTCCGGATGCTCGCCGTCGGCTGGGCCGACCGGCCCGCCACCGACGCCGAACTGGCCCGGATGAAGGAGCTCGTCGCCACCGGCCTGGCCGAGGGCGCGATGGGGATGTCCTCCGGGCTGACCTACACGCCGGGCATGTACGCCGAGACGAGCGAGCTGATCGAGCTGTGCCGGGTGGTCGGCGAGCTGGGCGGGTTCTACAGCCCGCACCACCGCAGCTACGGCAAGGGCGCGCTGGCGGCGTTCGCCGAGATGATCGACGTCTCGCGCCGCTCCGGCTGCCCGCTGCACCTCGCGCACGCGACGATGAACTTCTCGGTCAACAAGGGCAAGGCACCCGACCTGCTGAAGCTCCTGGACGACGCGCTCGACGACGGCTGCGACATCAGCCTCGACACCTATCCGTACCTCCCCGGCGCGACGTACCTGAGCGCGCTGCTGCCGAGCTGGGCCACCGAAGGCGGGCTCGACGCCACCCTGGCCCGGTTGTCCGATGTGGATGAACGCGAGCGGATCCGCGCCGAGATCGAGGAGTCCGGTTCGGACGGTGCGCACGGCGTCCCGATCGACTGGGACGCCATCGAAGTCAACGGCGTCCGCAACGAGCACAACGCCCACCTGGTCGGGCACAGCGTCGCCGCCTCCGCCCGCGCCCAGGGCACCGAACCGGCGAAGCTGTACTTCGACACGCTGCTGGACGAGAAACTCGGGACGTCGTGCCTGATGCACGTCGGGCACGAGGAGAACGTCCAGGCGATCATGCGGCACCGCACGCACACCGGCGGCAGCGACGGCCTCCTCGTCGGCGCGCGGCCGCACCCGCGCGCGTGGGGCACGTTCCCCCGCTACCTCGCCCGCTACGTCCGCGAACTGGGCGTGCTCGACCTCGCCGAGTGCGTTGCCCACCTGACCGGGCGGGCCGCGCGCCGGCTGCGGCTGACCGACCGCGGGCTGGTCCGCGCCGGGTACGCCGCCGACCTGGTGCTGTTCGACCCCGAAACGATCACCGACACCGCCACCTTCGACGACCCGCGGCAGGCCGCCGCGGGCCTCACGCACGTGTACGTCAACGGCGTCGCCGCCCTCGACGACGGCCGTCCCACCGGCGCCCTCGCCGGACACTCCCTGCGCAACCCCCGGAGAGCCCGATGATCCACTGGCTGCAACACACCACGGGCGGCCTGCTGACGCTCGCCGCCGTCTCGATCGCCGTCCTGCTGCTGCTGATCGTCAAGCTCAAGATCGAGCCGTTCATCGCGCTGATCGTGGTCGGCCTGCTCACCGCGCTGGCCGCGGGCCTGCCGGTCGGCACGATCGTCGGCACCGCGCAGAAGTCGTCGGACTCCTTGCTGGAAAAGGGTTTCGGCAGCATCCTCGGGCACATCACGGCGATCATCGGGCTCGGCACGCTGCTCGGATCGATCCTGGAACGCTCCGGCGGCGCGAAGGTGCTCACCGGGGCCCTGCTGCGGGGCTTCGGCGAAAAGCGGGCGCCGCTGGCGATGGGTGTCGCCGGGTTCATCTTCGGCATCCCGGTGTTCTTCGACATCGGCATCTTCGTGCTGGCGCCGCTGGTGTACGTCGCCGCGAAGCAGGGAAAGCGCTCGCTGGTGCTCTACGCGATGCCGCTGATCGCCGGCCTGTCGATCACGCACGCCTTCCTGCCGCCGCACCCGGGCCCGGTGGCGGCGGCCGGGCTGCTGCACGTCGAGCTGGGCTGGATCATCCTCATGGGCCTGGCCTGCGGCATCCCCGCGTTCCTCATCGGCGGCGTGCTCTACGCGACCTGGATCGGCAAGCGCATCGACGTCGGGGTGCCCGCCGAAATGATCGTCGCCGAAGAGGAAGGCGAAGAAGAGGAAGACGCGCCGTCGCTGGCGCTGGTCGGCTCGATCATCGCGGTGCCGCTGGTGCTGATCCTCGCCGGCACCTTCGGGAGCATCTGGCTGCCGAAGGGCTCCGCGCTCGCCGGGGTCGCCGCGTTCATCGGCACGCCCGCCGTCGCGCTGACCGTCGCCGTGCTGCTCGCGTCCTGGCTGCTCGGGCTGCGGCGCGGGTTCACCGGCAAGGACCTCAACGAGCTGGCGTCGAAGTCGCTGCGGCCGGTCGCGATGATCCTGCTGGTCGTCGGCGCGGGCGCGTTCTTCGGCGCGGTGCTCTCGGCCACCGGGATCGGCAAGGCCGTCGCCGACTCGCTGCACGACGCGGGCCTGCCGGTGCTGCTCGCGGCGTACGTCATCAGCTGCGGCATGCGCATCGCGCAGGGTTCGGCGACGGTCGCGATCGTGACCACGAGCGGGATCATCGCCCCCACCGTCGCCCAGCTCGGGTATTCGCAGGTCCAGCTGGCCCTGCTCGTCATGGCGATCTCCGCCGGGTCGATCATCGCCTCGCACGTCAACGACGGCGGGTTCTGGATCGTTTCGCGCTACTTCAACATGAGCGTGGTGCAGACGCTGAAGTCGTGGACCGCACTGGAAACCGTGCTTTCCGTTTCCGGTTTCGCGGTTTCGGCATTGCTCATGGCCGTGGTCTAGACCATACTGGAGGAAAGCCGCCGCCCGAACCGTTGGGAGACAAAGACGATGACCGGACTTTCCCGTCGTACGTTCCTCGGCGCCGCCGCGGGGGCGAGTGCCGCGACCGTTCTCGGTGCGCAGTTCGCCGCCGCGGCCACCACTTCGAAGGGCTGCATCGTCGGGGGGACCGTGTACATCGGCAGCTACACCAGCGGGGCGAACGGGCACGGCCTCGACGTCTCGAGCCGGACGGGCGCCGCGCTCGGGCCCGTCCGCACGATCCCCGGGATCACCGACACGTCGTGGTTCGACCGCAGTGCCGACGGCAAGACGCTGTACGTCACCAACGAAGGCGACCCGGCCGGGTACGTCTCGGCGCTGAGCGTCGCCGACGCCACGAAACCCAAGCTGCTCAACAAGGTTTCGTCCAAGGGCGGCGCGCCGACGCACCTGAGCGTGCATGCGAGCCAGAAGTACGTGCTGGCCGCGAACTACAGCTCGGGCAGCGTCGTCGTGCTGCCGGTCCTGGCCGGCGGGAAGCTCGGCGCGGCCACGGATCTCGTGACGCACCAGGCCGATTCCGGGCAGGCGCACGCGCACCAGGTCGTCAACGACCCGACCGGCCGCTGGGTGCTGTCGGTCGACCTCGGCGCGGACTCCGTGTACGTCTACTCCCTCGACGTCGCCACCGGGAAGCTTTCCCTGCACCAGCAGCTGAAGCTGCCCGCCGGCGCCGGGCCGCGGCACCTCGCGTTCGACCGGACCGGGAAGTTCGCCTACGTCCTGCAGGAGCTGCGCCCGGAGGTCACGGTGACGAGCTGGGACGCCGAAACCGGCACGCTGAAGGCCCTTTCCGTCTTCCCGGCCGTGCCGCCGGGCAGCACCGGCGACCGCTACCCCGGCGAGATCACCCTGTCGAAGGACGGCAAGTTCGCCTACGCCACCGTCCGCGGCCCGAACACCCTAGCGACGTTCTCCGTCGCCGGCGAGACGCTGAAGCTGGTGTCCACCGTGCCCAGTGGCGGCAACTGGCCGCGGCACGTGGCCCTCGACCCCGGCGAAAACTGGTTCTACGTCTCGAACCAGCGTTCCGGCACCGTCACCTGGCTGCCGCGCGACCCGGCCACCGGCCTGCCCGGCGCGGTCGCGGGGTCGCTCGCGGTCCCCGACGTCAACTCGGTCCACTTCGCCTGAGCCCCACCCCGGTCGTGAGTGTTCAGGGCGGTTCCAACCGCCCTGAACACTCACGAGGGGTACCCACTGGAGGATCCTCATGAGACTGCGCCGCACCCTGCCCGTTTTCGCCGCGGTCGCCCTGCTGGCCGGCTGCGCGCCCACCCAGTCCGCGCCCGCGGGCAGCGGCGGGGACGAAAAGACCGGCACCGTCCGCGTCTGGCTGTTCGACGAGGCCAACCGCGCGCCGAAGGAGGCCGCGGTCGAGGAAGCCATCACGGAGTTCAAGGCCGCGCACCAAGGCGTCGAGGTCGACGTCCAGTGGGTGCCGGTCGAAGGCCGCGCGGACAAGTTCTCCGGCGCCTTCAACGACCCGAACAACGCGCCCGACGTCGCCGAGTTCGGCAACACCGACGTCTCCAGCTACGCCGCCACCGGCGCGCTCGCCGACCTGACCGGCGACCTCGCGTCGTGGGGCGAGGGCAAGGACCTCATCCCGACCGTGCTCGACACCGCGAAGTCCGGCGGCAAGACCTACGGCCTGCCCTGGTACACCGGCATCCGCGCGTTGTACTACCGCACGGACGTCTTCACCGAGCTGGGCCTGAAGCCGCCCGCGACGCTGGCCGAGCTGACCGACACCGCGCGCCGGATCCGCGCCGCCAAGCCGGACCTCTACGGCATCTCCGTCGGTGGCAAGTACACCTACGCGATGCTGCCGTTCCTCTGGGCCAACGGCGGCGAGCTCGCGAAGGACGACGGCGGCAAGTGGAAGTCGGCCGTGACCGAGGAGAAGGCGAAGACCGGCGTCGCGCAGTACGCGAGCCTGCTCAAGGACGACGTCTGCCCGCCCGCGCAGTGCGCGAACCTCACCGGCACGCAGAGCGTCACGGCGTTCGCGGGTGGCAAGGCCGGCATGACCATCGGCGGCGACTTCAACCGCAAGGCCGTCGACCAGGGCGTGGCGAAGGGCAAGTACGCCGTCGTCCCGCTGCCGGGCGCCACGGCGGGCAGCATCGCCCCCGCGTTCGCCGGCGGCAACCTGCTGGGCGTCTTCAACGCGAGCAAGCACCGCGGGCTGGCGCTGGAGTTCATCGAGCTGCTCGGCGGCGCGAAGTACCAGGAGAAGATGTACACCGCGATGGGGAACCTGCCGACGCTGAGCACCGTGCAGCAGAAGCTCGCCGCGAACGACCCGTTCCTCAAGCCGTTCGTCGAAACCCTGAAGTCGGGCACCAAGTTCGTCCCGGCGACGCCGGCGTGGTCGAAGATCGACAGCCAGAACGTCCTGCCCACCGCCGTGCAGCAGATCGCGACCGGCGGCAAGGACCCGGCCGCGGCGCTCACCGATGCCGCGGCCGCGATGGACAAGGCCTTCGGCTAGTGGTGGTCGTCCAAGACGCCCCTCCCGTCACGGCGCCCGCGCGCAAGCCGCGGCGGAAGGGGGACGGCCGGGCCGCCGCGCTCTACCTCGCCCCGGCGGGCATCCTGCTCGCCGCGATGCTGGCCTACCCGATCTACCAGCTGATCCTGATCTCGTTCTACGACTACGGCCAGCCGCAGGCCGCGGGCAACGCGCCGCTGGTGTTCCTGGGCTTCGCGAACTACGCGGACCTGCTGTCCCAGGCGCAGTTCTGGACCGTACTGGGCAAGACGGTCGGGTTCGCCGCGGCCTGCGTCGCCGGTTCGCTCGTCGTCGGCACCGGGCTCGCGGTGCTGGCGAGCCGCGTGCGCTCGCTGCCCCGGACGCTGCTGTTCCTGGCCGCGCTGGGCGCGTGGTCGACGCCGGCGATCGCGGGCTCCTACGTCTGGCTGTTCCTCTTCGACACCGACTTCGGCCTGGTCAACGAGGTGCTGACCGGGCTCGGGCTGCCGTTCGAGCACCACTCGTGGACGTTCGGCACGCTGGGCGCGTTCGGCCTGGTCGCCGCCGAGGTCGTCTGGTGCTCGTTCCCGTTCGTGCTGGTCACGATGTACGCGGGGATCAAGGGCGTGCCGGACGAGGTGCTCGAAGCCGCGTCGCTCGACGGCGCGTCGGTGTGGCGCACCAGCTGGTCGATCGTGCTGCCGATGGTGCGGCCGCTGCTGATGATCGCGACCGTCCAGTCGATCATCTGGGACTTCAAGGTTTTCACCCAGATCTACGTGATGACCAACGGCGGCGGCGTGGCCGGGCGCAACCTCGTGCTCAACGTCTATGCCTACCAACAGGCCTTCGCCGGGCAGGAATACGGCCTCGGGTCGGCGATCGGAGTCGTGATGACGGTGTTGCTGCTGTCGATCACCGGGCTGTACGTCCGGTCGCAGCGCCGGAGCGCGGCATGGCTCTAGCCGTTCGCCGCCCCGGCAGGCTGATCGCCGAAGCCGTCACGATCGTCATCGCCGGGCTGATCGCGTTCCCGCTGTACTGGATGCTGCTCTCGGCGGTGAAGCCGCCGGGCGAGATCCAGTCGGCGAACCCGAAGCCGTGGACGTTCAGCCCGTCGTTCGACAGCTTCTCGCGCGTGCTCACGGTTTCGGGCTTCGGGCGCTTCTTCCTCAACAGCCTGCTCGTGGCCCTGGTCGTCGTGGTGCTGTCGCTGCTGCTGTCGTTCCTTTCGGCGGTCGCGCTGACGCGGTTCTCGTTCAAGGGCCGGACCGTGCTGCTGGTGATGACGCTCGTCGCGCAGATGGTGCCGGTGGAGGCGCTGACCATCCCGCTGTTCTTCCTGATGCGCCAGATCGGCGGCGTGGTGCCGGCGTTCGGGCTCAACGAGCTGGGTTCGCTGGTGCTGGTGCACCTGGCGTTCAGCCTGCCGTTCGCGATCTGGATGCTGCGCGGGTTCGTGGCCGCCGTACCGGTGGAGCTCGAAGAGGCGGCGAAGCTCGACGGCGCGTCGCGGGTGCGGTTCACCTGGCAGATCCTGTTCCCCCTGGTGGCGCCCGGGCTGGTCGCGGTGAGCGTGCTCGCGTTCATCCACGCCTGGAACGACTTCCTGTTCGCCAAGACGTTCATCATCTCCAAGACCGAGAACCAGACGCTGCCGCAGGCGATCCTGGTGTTTTTCAAGCCGGAGGACACCGACTGGGGCGCGGTGATGGCTTCCTCGACGTTGATGACCATCCCGGTGCTCGTGTTCTTCGTCCTCGTCCAGCGACGGCTGGTGTCCGGCATGGCCGGCGCCGTGAAGGGCTGACATGTCTTCCTTCGACACACTGCTCCCCCGGCCGGTTTCGGTGACGCCCGCTCCCGGTTCGTGCCCTTGGCCGTCCCCTGTGGACGTTCGCGGCACCGACCTGCCGGCGGAGGGCTACCGGCTGGAGATCTCGCCGTCCGGCGTCGTGCTGTCGTGCGCCGACGCGGCCGGGGAGTTCTACGGACGCCAAACCCTGCGCCAGCTCGCCGGGCCGGACGCGTTCCGCGCCGCTTCGCTGGAAACCGGGCTTTCCCTGCCGTGCGGGGTGGTGGAAGACCACCCGCGGTTCGGCTGGCGCGGCTGCCTGCTCGACGTCGCCCGGCACTTCCGGACCAAGGCCGAGGTGCTCCGGTTCGTCGACCTGCTGGCCGCGCACAAGCTGAACGTGCTGAACCTGCACCTCACCGACGACCAGGGCTGGCGCTTCGAGGTGCCGGAGTACCCGGAGCTGACGTCGGTGGGCGGCTGGCGGCCGTCGTCGATGCAGGGCAGCGGAGGCCCGCAGGACGGGCGTCCGCACGGCGGCTTCTACACCGGCGACGACCTGCGGGAGATCGTCGCCTACGCGGCCGCGCGAGCCATCACGGTGGTGCCCGAGATCGACATCCCGGGCCACGCGCGGGCGGCGCTGGCCGCGTATCCGGCGCTGGGCACCGAGTCGTCGTACGAGATCTGGACCTCCTGGGGCATCAGCACTTCGCTGCTGTCGCCATCGGAGTCCACTTTGGACTTCTTCCGGACAGTGTTCGACTACCTGCTGGAGGTCTTCCCGTCCCCGGTGATCGCGCTGGGCGGCGACGAGACGCCGGGCGCGACCGACGAGCACCGCGAGTTCGTCCGCCTGCTGGCCGAGCACCTGACGGCTCGCGGCCGGACGCCGATGGGCTGGGACGAGGTCCTCGACATCGACGGCCTCCCCCCGATGGTGATCGGCTCGTGGCAGCACGAGGCCGCGGGCCTGCGCGCGGCCGAAGCCGGCCACGACGTCGTGATGTGCCCGGAGCAGCACGTCTACCTCGACCACCGCCAGGCCGAGCACCCGGACGAGCCGATCCCGGTCGGCGCGGTGCACACGCTGGAGGACGTGTACGCGTACGAGCCGGCCCTCACCGGCCCGCGCCTGCGCGGCGTGCAGGCGCAGGTGTGGAGCGAGCACCTCGACACCGTCCGGCGCGTGGACTACATGGCGTTCCCGCGGCTGTCGGCGTTCGCGGAGGTCGCGTGGAGCTCCGGGGCCCGGGACTACGCCGAATTCCTGCCGCGGCTGCGCGACCACCACCTGCCCCGGCTCGACGCGCTCGGCGTCGAGTACCGGCCGCTCGCCGGACCGCACCCGTGGCAGACCCGGCCCGGGGTGCCGGGCCGGCTCCGCTGATCACGGCAGCAGCGTCACCTCGAACGAGCGCGTCGGGCCGGTGTTGCCCGCCGCGTCGATCGAGCGGTACTCGACGCGGTGGCGGCCGTAGCCCGGCTTGCGTTCGGTGAACGGCGACACCGTGAGGCCGTCCGGGCCGAGGTTGCCGTACGCCAGGCCGTCGATTTCCGTGCCACGCGGGGTGAACAGGTACGGCGCGTCCGGGTCGGTCGGCCAGCCGTAGTACTTGTGCCAGCCGTCGCCGTCGACGCGGAACTCCGGCATCCCGTCGGACGCCGTCAGCCGCATCGTGAACGAGCCGTGGACCGCCTGGCCCGCCGGTGCTTCGGCCGTCGTCGTCGGGCCCGCCGCGTCGACCGTCCAGGTCAGCGTCGTGCCGCCGGTCGTCGCGGTCAGCTGGTGCGTCCCACGGGATTCCTTCAGCGCGTAGTCGGGCCCGGTCGCGACCGGCTTGCCGTCGAGGGCCCAGCGGACCTGGGGAACCGCCCCGGTCGGCTCGCCCGTTTCGACGTAGACGACGTCGTGCCCGCCGACCGGCTGCGCGGTGGCGGTCGACGCGACCACCGCCGGGCCGCCCGCGGGCGGGGTGACCACGCTGGTGTCCACCGTCCAGGTGCGCGTGGCCGAGGGCCGAGCGGCCGGGTCGCGGACGAACGGCGTCGGATCGGTGACCGTCGCCGTCAGCGTGTGCTTGCCCGGCTTCACGTGCGCCTGCCGGAGGTCGACCGCTTCGCGGGCCCGCAGCGCGACGCCGTCGAGGGTCCAGCGGACGTCGAGGCGGTGGTCGACGGGGTGCATCGTCCGCAGCCACACGACCCGGTCGGCGCCGATCGTCCCGGCCGGCGTACCGCCGCTGACGAGCGGGACCTTCGCCGCGATCCGCTGCGTCATCCGCTCGCGGCCGACCTGGTCGAAGTTGTAGCCGAGGGTCTTCATCATTGAGTGCTTGCTCGGGCGCCACACGCCGGTCTGCGTGTACAGGCCGCCTTCGAAGCGGCCGATCGAGCCGCCGGACTCGCTCGGTTCGCCGAGCCAGCGCCACCACTTCGCGTGCTGGTCGCGCAGCTGCTTTTCGGTCAGCAGGGTGTGGTGGACCGAGTCGGGCTCGCCGCCTTCGTACGCGCCGCCCGGGACGTTGCGGGCGTAGTAGTCGTACTCGTCGTCGAGGCCGCCGAGCGAGTGGCCCAGTTCGTGCGGCGAGATGAGCGCGGACAAGGCGTTCCCGCCCGACGCCGTCGCGTACGAACCACCCGCGCCGCCGTAGGTGCTGCTGTTGCCCAGCGCCAGGATCTGCCGGTTCGCCGGGCCGGTGCCGGGCACGAGGTCGGCGTACCGCTGCGCGGCGGCGTCGTCGACGGTGAGCAGGCGCTGCACGCTCTGCGCGTTGCACCCGCCCCAGAAACCCATGTCCAGCGGGGTGTTCTTCTTCGGCGCGTCGAGCGAGGGGTCACAGTCCACACCGGACTCGGGCGAGGCGATGGAGACGGCGAAGACGTTGAAGTAGCTGCGGTAGGACTTGAACGGCTCGAGCGACCAGAGCGTGCTGACGTGCCGCTGGACGTCGGCGAAGAACTTGGGCTGTTCGGCGGCGGTGTAGCCGTCCCCGAGGACGACGAGGTTGAACCGCTGCGAGACCGGCCCGGTCACCTGGACGTCGGTGACGCTGCCGGCGGGTTCGCCGGCCTCTGCCGGAGTGGCGATCCCCAGCACCATGATCGCGGCTGCGACGATCCCGGCCCACTTCCGCATGGCGGCACTCCCCTGGTCGGTGATCTTCCCGGTCTACCGCACGGACCGCGCCGCCGGAACCGCCGGAAGTCGGAGGCTCGCGGTATAGGTCGTTATACGCGACGGGGCTGACGGGTATGGGGTTTCGAGGGGGACGGTGGTCGTCACCGCCGACTAGGTGGTGGTGTTCGCCAACTACGACGTGGCCCGACGAGGTCTCGGCGGAGTTCGTGCGCTACCAGCTCCGGGCGGGTCGGCGCGACAGCTGGGCACCCGTCGCGCCCGCCGCGCTCCCCTCGCGCTCGTCAGGCGGGTCAGGCGTGCGGAGGTCGAACGGCGGTCGGCTCGGGTGATCCGAGACCTGGCCGGCCGGCGGTAGCTCACACCCTCGTCAGGCGGTACCAGACCTCCGGGCGCCCGACCTGGCCGTAGTGGGGCTCGCGGTGGGCCATTCCGTTGTCCGCCAAGTACTCCAGGTACCGCCGGGCCGTCACGCGCGAAGCGCCGATCGCGCTCGCCGCCGCTCCTGCCGAAAGGCCCTCCGCCGCTCCGGAGAGCGCGTCCTGGATCGCCTCCAGGGTCTGGACGCTCATGCCCTTCGGCAGCGGGGGCTGCTCCGTCGTGCGCAACGCGCCCAGCGCGCGGTCGATCTCCGCCTGGCCGGTCACCTCGCCGGACGCATCGCGGAACTCCGCGTAGCGCTCCAGCTTCTCGCGCAGGGTCGCGAACGTGAACGGCTTGAGCAGGTACTGCACCACCCCGACCGACACCGCCGCCTTCACCAAGGCGAGGTCGCGGGCCGACGTCACCGCGATGACGTCGATCGGGAGGCCGGCCGCGCGCAGCGATCGGCACACCGCCAAGCCGTGCGTGTCCGGGAGGTAGAAGTCCAGCAGCACCAGGTCGACCGGCTCGCGCTCGCAGAAGCGCAGGGCGTCGCCGCCGGAATGGACCACGCCGGCCACCGAAAAGCCGGGGAGCCGTTCGACGTACACGCGGTGCGCTTCGGCCGCGACCGGCTCGTCCTCCACCACCAGCACCCGGATCACCGGTCCGCCTCCTGCCGCGGGAGGCGCACGGTGAACACCGCGCCGCCGTCCCGTCCGACCTCGACCGTACCGCCGTAGCGGCGGACCGCCTGCCCGACCAGTGCCAGGCCGAGGCCGTGGCCGTCCTCCGCCTTCGTCGACCAGCCGCGGCGGAACACGTCGGCGTCGTCGGGGACGCCGGGCCCGGTGTCGGCCACGCGCAGCAGCAAGCCGTCCTCCTCGGTGCGCGCCGTGACGACGACCTTCGGGTGCCCGTTGCCGCGCACCGCCGCGTCGAGGCCGTTGTCGATCAGGTTGCCGAGGATGGTCACCAGGTCGCGGGCCGCGACGCCGAGCGAGAGGTCGTCGATCACGGTGTCCGGGGTGACGGTCAGCTCGACCCCGCGCTCGCTCGCCTCGGCCGCCTTTCCCAGCAGCAGCGCGGCAAGCACCGGCTCGGCGACGGCGCCGACGACCCGGTCGGTCAGCTCCTGCGCCAGCGCGAGCTCCGCGGTCGCGAACTCCACCGCCTGCTCGGGTTTGCCGATCTCCACCAGGGAAACGACCGTGTGCAGCCGGTTCGCCGCCTCGTGCGCCTGCGACCGCAACGCCTCCGCGAGGCCGCGCGCGGTGGTCAGTTCCCCGGTCAGCGTCTGCAGTTCCGTGTGGTCGCGCAGCACGACGACGGTGCCCTGCGCGCGGCCGCCCGAGCGGACGGCGGTCGTGCTGACCAGCAGGACGCGGGCGTCGGTCAGGTGCAGTTCTTCCGCGCGGTTTTCCGAAGAGCTGAAGGCTTCGGCGAGTTCGGCGGGCAGGCCCAGCGCGGCCAGCTCGCGCCCGACCGGGTCGCTGTCGAGGCCCAGCAGCGTGCGCGCGCCGTCGTTGCACAGCCCGATCCGCCCGTCGCGGCCCACCAGCAGCACGCCTTCGCGCACCGAGTGCAGCACGGCTTCGTGGTACTCGAACAGGTTGCTCAGCTCGTCCGGCGCGACGCCGCGGGTCTGGCGCCGCAGCCGGGCGCTGATCAGCCAGCCGCCGAGCGCGCCCACCAGCAGCACCGCGCCGGCCACGCCGAACAGCGGCCACAGCCGTTCGCGCAGCTCGGCCGAGATGGCCGCGACGGTGATCCCGGCCGCGACCAGCGCCACCACCCGGTGGCCGGCGTCGAAGACCGGCACGACCGTGCGCACCGACGGGCCGAGCGAGCCGGTGTAGGTCTCGGTGAGCTCTTCGCCCCGCTGCGCCTGGTCGATGGTGCCGATGTAGTGCTGGCCGATCAGCGCCGGATTCGGGTGCGTGTACCGGATCCCGGCCGGGCTCATGATCGTGATGAAGTCGACGTGGGTGTCGCCCTGCACGCGCAGCGCGAACGGCTGCAGCGTCGCGCTCGGGTCCGGCGTGCTGACCGCGGCGACGACGGTCGGCGCGTCGGCCACCGTCGAGGCGATCGCGCGGACCTGGTCGCGCGCGTTTTCGTCGACCGCGCGAGACGCGTCGAGGTAGGCGAACGTGATCCCGGCGCCGGCCAGCACGCACAGCACCACCAGCTGCAGCACGAGCAGCTGACGGGCCAGGCTCCAGCGGGACCGCATCGTCGGGGGCACCTCCTCATACCAGCACACGCGCGCCCCGGTGTCCGAACGGGACGGTGCGCGCGAACTCAATGAACACAAGTGAGCCGGGTCACCGAAGTGCGCCTACAGTGTGCCGCAACCTGGAACACCCCTGAGCTGGAGGCAACGGTGCCGACCCCACCGACCACCGAGGAGACCCCGCGCAAGCGGGACAAGACCCACTACCTGTACCTGGCCGTGATCGTCGCGGTCCTGCTCGGGATCCTGGTGGGCTTCCTCTTCCCGGGCTTCGCCAAGGGCCTCAAGCCCCTCGGCGACGGCTTCGTCAACCTGATCAAGATGATGATCACGCCGATCATCTTCTGCACCATCGTCATCGGCGTCGGCTCGGTCGCGAAGGCGGCCAAGGTCGGCAAGGTCGGGGTGATGGCGTTGTTCTACTTCATCATCATGTCGACGTTCGCCCTCGCCATCGGGCTGGTCGTGGGCAACCTGCTGCACCCCGGCACCGGACTGCACCTGAACCCGGCCGACGTGAAGAGCGTCCAGAAGTCCGCCGGTGGCGCCGAAGGCCCGGTCGACTTCCTGCTCGGCATCATCCCGAAGACGCTCGTTTCCGCCTTCACCGAAGGCGAAGTGCTGCAGACGCTGCTCGTCGCGCTGCTCGTCGGGTTCGCGCTGCAGAAGCTGGGCCCGAAGGGCGCTCCGATCCTGCGCGGTGTCGAGCACCTGCAGAAGCTGGTCTTCCGGATCCTGGCGATGATCATGTGGGCCGCCCCGATCGGCGCGTTCGGCGCCATCGCGGCGGTGGTCGGCGCGACCGGCTGGGCCGCGTTGAAGAGCCTCGCGGTGATCATGATCGGGTTCTACGCGACCTGCCTGGTGTTCGTGTTCGTGGTCCTCGGGCTGGTGCTGTGGCTGGGCGCCCGCGTCAGCATCCTGAAGCTGCTGCGCTACCTCGGCCGCGAGTTCCTGCTGATCCTCTCGACGTCTTCGTCGGAGTCGGCGCTGCCGCGGCTGATCGCGAAGATGGAGCACCTCGGCGTCGACAAGTCCGTCGTCGGCATCACCGTGCCCACCGGCTACTCGTTCAACCTCGACGGCACCGCGATCTACCTGACCATGGCGACGCTGTTCATCGCCGCGGCGCAGGACGAGCCGCTGTCGATCGGCGCGCAGATCGGCCTGCTGGTCTTCATGATCATCGCGTCGAAGGGCGCCGCGGGCGTGTCCGGCTCCGGCATCGCGACCCTGGCCAGCGGTCTGCAGTCGCACCGGCCGGAACTGGTCAACGGCGTCGGCTTCATCCTGGGCATCGACCGGTTCATGTCCGAGGCCCGCGCGCTGACGAACTTCGCGGGCAACGCCGTCGCGACCGTCCTCATCGGAAACTGGACGAAGGAGTTCGACCGCGAACAGGCCCGGCGCGTGTTCGCCGGGCAGGCACCCTTCGACGAATCCACGATGGTCGACGAAGAGCGGGAGCCGGAGCCTGCGGAAGCCACGGTGCGGTAGCACCCCCGACGTTCGTGCTCACGCCCCCGCTGAGCACGAGCCACGACGGGCCGCTGCGCGAGTCTCCCCGACCTCGCGCAGCGGCCCGTTTCCACGTTTTCAGGCCGCGTCGTAGGCGACGCGCGCTTCGGCGATGTCGTCGCGGTGCCGCTCCGCCCAGCCGAGCAGGCCGTTGAGCGACTGGTACAGCTCCTTCGCCATCGGCGTGGCTTCGTACTCCACGCGCGGCGGGACCGTCGGGTAGATCGTGCGCTTCAGCAGGCCGTCGCGCTCGAGGTTGCGCAGCGTCAGGGTCAGCATCCGGCGGCTGATCCCGTTGACCGCGCGTTCCAGCTCGGTGAACCGCACCGGTCCGCGGATCGCCTCGAGCAGGATGCCGATCGCCCACTTCCCGCTGATCCGGTTGATGACCTCCAGCACGGTGCAGACATCGAGTTTTTCCGGGTCGATCTCCGTGACCTCGACAGGTACACCGATGTTCCCCTGGGACATGGAAGTGCCTCCTTACGCGGTCACCCATGGTCACACATGATGGGCACTGTTACAAGAAGTGCCCTGGCGACGACCAGGGGGAACGCTCAACTGGAGGGGCCCGACATGGCCGAGAACCACCCCACCCGCTCGCGCGGCCTCGCCTTGGCGGTGCTGTGCGCCGCCTCGCTGATGGTCGTGCTCGACAGCAGCATCGTCGCGGTGGCGCTGCCCGCCATCCAGGCCGACCTGGGGTTCACGCCCGCCGGGCTGGCCTGGGTGGTCACCGCCTACCTGGTCGCCTTCGGCGGTCTGCTCCTGATCTCCGGGCGGCTCGGCGACCTGCTCGGCCGCCGCCGCGTCTTCCTCGGCGGGCTGGCGCTGTTCACCGCCGCGTCCCTGGTGGCCGGGCTCTCGGCGGACGCGGGCGTGCTCGTCGTCTCGCGGTTCGTCCAGGGCATCGGCGGGGCGCTCGCGTCGGCCGTGGTGCTCGGGATGATCGTGACGATGTACCCGGAGCCGCGGGCCCGGGCGAAGGCGATCGGCGTCTACAGCTTCACGCAGGCGGCGGGCGCGTCGATCGGGCTGATCGCGGGCGGCGCGCTGACGCAGGCGCTGAACTGGCACTGGACGTTCTACGTCAACCTGCCGATCGGCGTCGCCGCGCTGCTGCTGGCCGTCCGCGTGGTTGCCCCGGATCGCGGCACCGGCCTCCGGGCGGGCTTGGACCTGCTCGGCGCGGTCCTGGTCACCGGCGCCGTGATGCTCGGCGTGTACGCGGTTTCGTCGGCGGCGTGGGGCGCGCTGGCCGCGGCGGCCGGCCTGCTGGCCGCGTTCGTGGTGCGGCAGGCGAAGGCGCGCACGCCGCTGCTGCCGCTGCGGCTGTTCCGGATCCGCGCGGTGACCGGCGCGAACCTGGTGATGGTGCTGATGGTCGCCGGCATGCTCGGCTTCCAGTTCGTGACGGCGCTGTACCTGCAACAGGTGCTGGGCCTCGACGCGCTGCGCACCGGCGTCGCGTTCCTGCCGGTGCCGCTGGTGATCGCGGTGGCGTCGCTGGGCTTCGCGGACAAGCTGTCGGCGCGGTTCGGGCCGCGGACGGTGCTGCTGTCCGGCCTGGGCCTGGTGATCGCGGGCCTGCTGCTGCTGACGCAGGTCGGCGGGAACTACTTCACCGGCGTGCTGCCGCCGCTGCTCGTGATGGGTCTCGGCGCGGGCGCGGCGATCCCGGCGCTGATGGGACTGGCGATGTCGGACGTCCCGGCGCCGGACGCGGGAGTGGCGTCCGGCCTGATCACCACGACCCAGCAGGTGGGCGCGGCGATCGGCACGGCGGTGCTGGCTTCGGTGGCGGCGTCCCGGACGGCTTCCCTCGGCGGCGCCGACCACCGCGAGGCCTTGGCGGCCGGGTTCCGGCTGGCGTACGGGGTGAGCGCGGGCTTCCTGGTGGCCGCGGTGGCACTGGGAGCGCTGGTACTGGCCCGCCGCACGGTTCCCGCTCCGCCGGCTTCCACCGCGGAGCCCGCGGTCTGCACCGCCGGTCACGCCTGACCCGCCTCAGGCCAAGTAGGACGAAAGGCCGCGGTGGCCCCGCCGCATCATCAGCGCGTGGTTCGCGCGGAACAGCGGCCGGGCCACCACGTCGAGGCGCCGCAGCAACTCCTTGCGGGCCTGGACGTCCTGGGTGATCTCCAGCAGTGTGCCCGCGCCCGCCGCGCGGACCGCACCGGCCAGTACCCCGTCGAGGTCGCCGCTGAGCCTGACCCGCATCAGGCCCGTGCGCTCGTCCTGGTGGTCGCGGTGCATCCGGACGACGAGCCGGAACGGCAGCCGGGACCGGCAGACCAGTTCGGCGGTGTCGTCGTCCACGCGGCGCACCGCGCGGACGTCCGACCACCACCGCGGGTAGCCGGCGAGGTCGGTGACCACGCCGAACACCCGCTCGGGCTCGCTTCCCGGCAGCAGCCACGTGCTGCGGAACCGGTAGCTCGCGCCCGCCGAAGCCGTCACACCTGGGCCGAGACCAGCTTCCGGCCGTCCACCGTGACGATGTCGACCGACTTGACGTCGTCGGGCGCGACCAGCGCGGACCCGTCGAGCGAGAAGCCCTGGCTCTCCCACTTCTCCGACACCTGCCAGCTGCCGGCGGTCACCGACTGGCCGCCCTTCGTGGTGACCTGCAGCAGGCACTTCTCCCCGGCCTGGACGCCCTTCACGGCGACGTTCACCCGGACCCAGCCCTGGAACGGGCTCACCGAAGCGGCCAGCTGCACGCCGGTCGTCGGATCCCGGCCTTCGACGCTCTTCGTGCCGGGGACGTCCGTCTGCGGCATGGGGATCGCGAGGTCGGGCGTGGAACTCGTCTGCCGTCCGACCAGGACGCCGCCGCCGAGCGCGGCCACCACCAGCACCGCCGCCGCCACCAGGGCCAGGCCCCGCCGGGACGACGAGCGGCCCGAGCGCGCCGGCGCCGCCTCTTCCTCGTCGCGCACCCGGCGCAGGGTCTTCTGCAGCAGCAGGTCCCCGCCTTCGGGCGGCCCGTCGAGGAACGCCTCGGGCGGTACCTCGTCGAGTGACTCGCGCAGAGCCACGAGCTCGTTCAGGTCGAACCGGCACTGTGCGCAGGTCTGCAGGTGCCGCCGCTCGAAGTCGGCCGCCTCCCCGGGATCGAGCGCGCCGAGGGCGTACGCGCCGAGCTGCGTGTGACTCTCGTCGACCGAGTTCATCGCGCCACCTCCGTTCCGCTCGAAATCATCGCTGCTCTCAGTGCTCTCAGTGCGTAGTAGGACCTTGACTTCACGGTACCCGGTGCGACGCCCAGTGTTCTCGCCGCTTCGGCCACCGTCCGTCCCCGGTAGTAGATCTCCACCAGGACCTCTCGGTGCTCGTTGGACAGCCCGTCCATCGCGCCGAGCACGGTCATCGAGTCGACCACGCCCTGGGCGTGATCGCGCTCGACAGCCGGGGTCGGCACGCCTTCGGCCGGTTCGGCCACCTCTTGGGGCCGGGCCGCCCGGGCCCGTGCCCGGTCGGTGACCAGGTTGCGCGCGACGGTCAGCAACCAGCCGCGCACCGAGCCCTTCCCGTCGTTCTGCAAGTCGTCCGCGTGTTTCCACGCTCGGACCAGCGTCTCCTGGACCACGTCCTCGGCCGCCGCACGATCCCCGGTCAGCCTCGTCGCGTAGGCCAGCAGGCTTCGCCCGTGTTCGGTGTACAGCTGCCGAATCAGGTCTTCGCCTTTGGCCTTCTTAGGCCGCCTGCCTCCTATGGCCACCCTCGTCCTCCCGACGGTGTTCTGAGTCGTCGAGGACAGTAGTGCAACCCTCAGCTCCACCGGCGGTGCGTGCGTCGAGCGCAGCGCGACCATGGTGTTCATCGGCTGCCCGTCCTTCCTCGTTCTGCCCGGAAAACCCGTCGGTGGTCAGTACCCGGACCCGCCGGCCTTGCCGCCCGCGGTGATCTTGCTGCCGTCCGGGGCGACCGCGAACCACGTGCCGTTGGCACCCTGGCCGTTCAGGTCGCCCGCGGTCTTGTCGCCGGAGAACTCGTACAGCGGCCAGCCGTTGAGCGTGATCTGCTTGCTGCCGTCCTTGCGGGTCGTCGTGCCGACCTGGGTGTCCTGGATGCCCTTGAGCATCGGCGTGGCCACCCCGGCGAGCAGCGGCGGCCAGGAGGTCGCGCACTCCCCGTCGCAGTTGGACGTCGGCGGCTGCGAGAGGTCCTTGTCGAACCGGTAGAGCGTCTTGCCGTCGGCGTCGGTCACGACCGCGCCGACACCGTTGATCGTGGCGACCGCCAGCATCTTGTGCCCCGGCTCCCCGTGTTGCGGCCCTTGGGCACCGTCGGCCATTTCACCGCAGGCGGACAACGTGGCGACGGCGACGAGCGCGACCGCGCTGACGACGACCGGCCGGATACGGTTCATGACGTTCTCTCCTCGGTGAGGGCGGCACCGCCGTCCGGCGGACCTCGACACCTGGGAACACGGACGGTCGCGAAGAACGGTTCAGCCGGGTTTCGCCCCTTTCGGCGCCGCGGCGCGGGCGGATTGGTGCGTCCCGGTGATCGGCACGATCTTGTCGGCGTGCGGGCGCGGTTCCTAAGCTGAGCGGGTCCGCCGCCGCCCCCGCCGTCCCGGGAGCCGCCGTGCGCGTGAAACCCCTCCTGCTGGTCGCCTTGCTGCTGGCGGGCTGCTCGCCGGCTCCCGCTTTCACGGCATCGCTGACTTCGCCCACCGACGTGGTGCTCAGCTGGCCGGACGACGGCGCCGGGCACCGCGTCGAGTACGCGAACGACCCGGCGGGCCCGTGGACGACGCTGCGGTTCCTGCCCGCGCACACGACGAGCTACCACCACCCGGACCTGATCCCGGAGACGCCGTTCTACTACCGGGTGCAGCCGTTCACCGGCCCGGTCTCGACGGACCTGAAGGCGGTGACGTCGGGCGACACGGTGACGTTCACCTGGGCCGACCGCACGCCGGACGAAGCCGGCTTCCTGCTGGAGGTGCGGCGGCCGGGCGCGCCGGACTTCGACCCGGTCGAGGTGACCGGCCCGGACGAGACGACGTGCGCGCTTTCGCTGCTGCCCGGCGAGGAGCGGTCGGCCTACCGGCTCCGGACGCTGCACTACGGCCCGCTCTCCCCGGTGGTCCACCGGACCACCGGGAAGGAGCGGTGAGCCGCTACTCCGCCGTGAGGACGGTCCGCAGGAACTCGCCCGTGTAGCTGGCCTCGACCCCGGCGACGTGCTCCGGCGTGCCCTCGGCGATCACCGTGCCACCGCCCGAGCCGCCCTCGGGACCCATGTCGATGATCCAGTCGGACGTCTTGATCACGTCGAGGTTGTGCTCGATCACGATGACCGAGTTGCCCTTGTCCACCAGCCCGTTGATCACGCCGATCAGCTTGTTGATGTCCTCGAAGTGCAGGCCGGTGGTCGGCTCGTCGAGGATGTACACCGTCTTGCCGGTCGAGCGCTTCTGCAGTTCGCTGGCCAGCTTGACGCGCTGCGCCTCACCGCCCGACAGCGTCGGCGCGGGCTGGCCGAGCCGGACGTAGCCGAGTCCGACGTCCACCAGGGTCTGCAGGTGGCGGTGGATGGCCTTGATCGGCTCGAAGAACTCCGCGGCCTCCTCGATGGGCATGTCGAGCACGTCGGAGACGGTCTTGCCCTTGTAGTGCACCTCGAGGGTTTCCCGGTTGTACCGCGCGCCCTTGCAGACCTCGCAGGGGACGTAGACGTCCGGGAGGAAGTTCATCTCGATCTTGATCGTGCCGTCGCCCGCGCACGCCTCGCAGCGCCCGCCCTTGACGTTGAAGGAGAACCGGCCCTGCTGGTAGCCGCGGACCTTCGCCTCGGTGGTCGCGGCGAAGAGCTTGCGGACGTGGTCCCAGACGCCGGTGTAGGTGGCCGGGTTGGACCGCGGGGTCCGCCCGATCGGCGACTGGTCGACGCGCACCAGCTTGTCGACGTGGCCGAGGCCGTTCACGCGGGTGTGCCGGCCCGGCACCTGGCGGGCGCCGTTGAGCTTGTTCGCCAGCACCGTCGCGAGGATGTCGTTGACCAGCGTCGACTTGCCCGAGCCGGACACGCCGGTGACCGAGACCAGGCAGCCGAGCGGGAACGAGACGTCCAGCCCGCGCAGGTTGTGCTCGCGCGCGCCGACGACGGTCAGCTGCCGCTTCTTGTCGATCGGGCGCCGGATCGCCGGGATGTCGATCTTCCGGCGGCCGGACAGGTACTGCCCGGTCAGCGATTCCTTGCTCTTCAGCAGCTTCTTGTACGGTCCACTGTGGACGATGTGGCCGCCGTGCTCGCCCGCGCCCGGGCCGATGTCGACCACCCAGTCGCTCGAGCGGATCGTGTCTTCGTCGTGCTCCACGACGATCAGCGTGTTGCCCAGGTTCCGCAGCCGGGTCAGCGTCTCGATCAGGCGGTGGTTGTCGCGCTGGTGCAGGCCGATCGACGGCTCGTCCAGCACGTAGAGCACGCCGACGAGGCCCGAACCGATCTGCGTCGCGAGCCGGATCCGCTGCGCTTCTCCACCCGAAAGGGTGGCCGACGCGCGGTCGAGCGAGAGGTACGTCAGGCCGACGTCGAGCAGGAAGCGCAGCCGCGCCTGGATCTCCTTGAGCACCGCGCCGGCGATCATCGACTCGCGCTGCCCGAGCTCCAGCTCGTCGAGGAACTGCGACGCCTCGGCGATGGACAGCGCGCAGACCTCGGCGATCGACATGTCGCCGCGGGTCTTGTGCGCCAGCGTCACCGCGAGGATCTCCGGCTTGAGCCGGGTGCCCTGGCACGCGGGGCACGGCACCTCGCGCATGTAGCCCTCGTACCGCTCGCGCATGTACTCGGACTCGGTCTGCTCCTGGCGCCGCTCGAGGAACGGGATGACGCCCTCGAAGGCCGCGTAGTACGAGCGCTGGCGGCCGTAGCGGTTCTTGTAGCGGACGTGGACCTGCTCGTCGACGCCGTGCAGCACCGCCTTCTGGGCCCGCGCGGGCAGCCGTCGCCACGGCATGTCCATCCGGAAACCGATGGTCTCCGACAGCGACTCGAGCAGGCGGATGAAGTAGTCCGCGCTCTGCCCGCCCGACCACGGCGCGATCGCGCCCTCGGCCAGCGACAGCTCGTCGTCCGGGACCACCAGCTCCGGGTCGACCTCCTTGCGGATGCCGATGCCGGTGCACTCGGGGCAGGCGCCGTAGGGCGAGTTGAAGGAGAACGAGCGGGGCTCGAGGTCTTCGATGGCCAGCGGGTGGCCGTTGGGGCAGGCGAGGTTCTCGGAGAAGCCGCGGATGCGGTGCGGGTCGTTCTCCGGCAGGTCGACGAACTCGAGCTCGATCAGCCCGTCGGCCAGGCGCAGCGCCGTCTCGACCGAGTCGGTGAGCCGCTGGCGCGAAGACGACTTCACGCTCAGGCGGTCGATGACCACGCCGATCTGGTGCTTTTCCTGCTTCTTCAGCTTCGGCGGGTCGGTGAGGGCGTGGACCGTGCCGTCGACGACCACGCGCGCGTAGCCCTGCTGCTGCAGGTTCTCGAACAGGTCGACGTACTCGCCCTTGCGCCCGCGCACCACCGGCGCGAGCACCTGGAAGCGGACGCCTTCGTCCATCTCCAGCACCTGGTCGACGATCTGCTGCGGGGTCTGCTTGCTGATCGCCTCGCCGCACTTCGGGCAGTGCGCCTTGCCGGCGCGGGCGTAGAGCAGGCGCAGGTAGTCGTAGACCTCGGTGATCGTGCCGACGGTCGAACGCGGGTTGCGCGACGTGGACTTCTGGTCGATCGACACCGCGGGCGAGAGGCCCTCGATGAAGTCGACGTCCGGCTTGTCCATCTGCCCGAGGAACTGCCGGGCGTACGCCGAGAGCGACTCGACGTAGCGGCGCTGCCCCTCGGCGAAGATGGTGTCGAAGGCGAGGCTCGACTTCCCCGACCCGGACAGGCCGGTGAACACGATCAGGCTGTCGCGGGGCAGGTCGAGATCCACGCCGCGGAGGTTGTGCTCGCGGGCACCGCGAACAACGAGGCGATCAGCCACGCCAGGGTCCTCTCAAGTCATTCTCAGTTGCGGTCGCCGACCCGGTGTCAGGCTGCACGGGTGGCCGCGATCCATGCTACGAGCCACCACCGACAGAAACTGGCTCCGCGTCTTCCACCTGCGGTTTTGCGGGCTTCCGGCGGGCGGTGAGCCACCGGTGGGCCGGGCGTTCGACCCCTGCGGTGACCGCCCAGCCGGCCAGCACGGCGGCGCCGACAACCGCGGGGAGCCGCAGCCAGCCGGGGAGCCCGAGGTCGAGCAGGGCGCGGGCCAGGATGTAGCCCAGTTCCTGGTGCACCAGGTAAAGACCATACGAGATGCCCGCGAGCCAGGTGACGGCCGGGGCGATCCGGGCCAGCCCGGGGAACCGCCAGTCCGGGCCGCGGGCGGCCACGCAGACCAGCAGCAGGAGCACGGCGAACCCGATCGTGGACGGCCAGCGCAGGGCGTCCTGCGGCAGCGCGACGTGGAACGGGAAGACCTGCAGGTCCTGCGCGGCGACGGCGGCGAAGACGAACAGCGCGGCGTGCCAGTTCTTCAGCCGGCGCCGCGACCACAGCCAGATCGCGACGCCGATGGCGAAGACGTGCAGCCGGTGCAGGCCGAGGCCGTAGAAGAAGGTCTCGACGACCGGGCTCGCCGTCCCCGGCGGGAAGACCGCGAAGCGCAGCGCGAGCGGCACCAGGATCAGCGTCCAGAGCAGGGCGACGGTCAGCCGGTGGGTGCGCCACGACCGCGGCCACAGCAGGGCCGCGCCGGTGAAGGCCATGAGCTGGACCGGCAGCGTCCAGTAGGAGCCGTCGAGGTAGTAGAACGCACCCGAGCGGATGCCCCACTCCTGCACCATGCCGAGGTTGGTGACCAGGTCCAGCCCGGTGGGGATGTACCAGGGCGACGGGTTCGACGGCGGGCCCTGCGGCACGCCGAACAGGAAGCCGGTGACGCCGGGCGGGTAGGGCAGGCCGCTGAAGGAGATGGCCGCCCACCGCGTCACGACGTAGGTCACGAGGACGGCGACCAGGTACGCGGGTACGAGGCGCGCGACGCGATTCCACAGCCACCGGCGCGGATTGCCCTTGCGGAGGCTGGCGCAAACGAAGAAGGCGGAGATCACCAGGAGGATCGCGGCGCCGAACTGCGCTGTCACCCGGAAGGGGTACCCCGTGAGTTCGGGGTGCAGCAGGGCGCCCTGGTGGGTGACGTGCCCGAGGATGACCGCGAGAACGGCGACGACGCGGAGGAGGTCCCAGCTGATCCGGCGCGGCGTCGGGGAGGTGGGCACGGTCGTCCTGAGGTCGGGCTGGCTGGGGGTCGCCGTGAGCCTACGTGGCGGGGCGGCCGCGCGCTTGTGCGGGTGGAACCGGTTGGAGTGAAACGACTACCGTGTGCACGGTGAACATCGTGGACACCTACACCGGGCACGTCGAGCCGGGCGGCGACGCCACCCGGCGCACGCTGGACGAGCTGACCATCACCAAGCTGTCCGTCGGCCCGATGGACAACAACACGTACCTGCTGGTGTGCCGGGCGGACAACGAAGCCCTGCTCATCGACGCGGCGAACGACCCGGAGCGCATCTCCGACCTGATCGGCCACGGCCCCGACCGGCCGGCGCTGAAGACGGTCGTGACGACCCACCAGCACCAGGACCACTGGCAGGCACTGGGCGCGGTGGCCGGCGCGAACGGCGCCAACACGGCGGCCCACCCGCTGGACGCCGCGCCGTTGCCGGTGCCACCGGACTTCCTGGTCGAGCACGGCGACACCCTCTCGGTGGGCCAGGTCACCCTTTCGGTGATCCACCTCCGGGGGCACACACCGGGTTCGATCGCCCTGCTGTATCGCGACCCGGCCGGCCACCCGCACCTGTTCACGGGAGACTCGCTCTTCCCGGGCGGCATCGGGCGGACGACGTCCCCGGAGGACTTCCAGTCGCTGCTCGGAGACGTGTCGTCCCGGATCTTCGACGAGCTCCCGGACGAGACGTGGTTCTACCCGGGCCACGGCGACGACTCGACGCTGGGCGCGGAGCGGGCCAAGCTGGCGGAATGGCGCGAGCGCGGCTGGTGACCCATGAGAGGTGACTCACCGAGGCTGGCGGGCTGGCTGGCCGAGTTGTCGGCGTACGCGGACAGCCCGGCCGGCGCGGTGCTGAAGCGGACCTGGAGCTTCCCGGACGACGCGACGAGGGACGAGTTCGTCGCGTCGGTCGAGGAGCGTCCGGACGCCGAGTTCGACCTGGTGCTCCGGCACCTGCTGATGCCTGCGTGCGCGACGCCGGACGACCACTCGAGGCTGGCAGCGGCGCGGGCTACGGGCGCCACGAACGGCGATCCCCACTTCAGGCGGATCGAGGCTTTCTACGCGAACCGCACGGACCAGCCGCCGTGGGCCGGGATCCGGTGGGTGCTGGATCTCCTGCCGGACCACCCGCACTCGGCGTTGCAGGCGACGGAGGCGTACTTCGTGGCCCACGCCCGCTCGATGCCGGCCGCGGTGGCGCACGCGACTGACGATGCCGAAGCGCTGATCCGGGCTCGGTACCTCGGTTTGCCGGCTTCGGCGGAGGCGCGGCGGGAGCTGCTTTTCACGCTGGGTCCAGCGGGGTTCGAGCGGCTGGCCGGGTCGGTGTGTTCCGGCGAGGCGGTCGAGTGCCACCACCAGCGGGTCGGCGTCGACGTCGTGCGGTCGGTGCTCGGGACGACTTCGGGCGGGTGCGTCGTCGTCACGGCGAGCACCTTCACGCGGGCGGCCGAGGAGCTGGCGGCGAAGAGCGGGCGGGTGGAGCTCGTCGACGGGTCGAGGCTCGTGCGCACGCTGGACGAGCACCTCGGGGCGGACTGGCCGCTGCGGCTGGAGCACCTGACGCGGGAGCCGGTGGGGGCAGCCGGATAGCGCCCGGCGAAGGGGGAGGACGGGAATGAACCTCGAAGACGCGTTCAGCGTCGTCGATACGGCGGTGCACCTGCCGGGGCAAAGCGACGACGCCCTGATCCGGCAGCTGCGGAAGCGCAAAGAGTTCAGCCCGCCCCGGAAGGCTCTTTCCCCCGCGGCCGGCCTGGAGGGCGGCATAACCCTCCGTCCGATCGAAGCCCTGCACTGGTTGTCCTACGTGACGCGGCCGCGGTACCACGACGACGTGCTCGACCGGTACCTGTGGTGGGGCCTGCTGCGCTACCTGGGCTTCTTCGCCCACGACTACTCGCACTCGCACTTGCCGAACCTCGCGCTGAGCGCGGCGGGGCGCCGCATTTCCGGCAACCAGCGGCGCGTCACCTCCGAAGAGATGGGGATCGGCTTCGGTGCCGCGCTGGCCGCGCGCTGGTTCGGCAGCACCAGCGCCGCGACCCTGCGCAGCGTGGTCGACATCGATGTGGCCCTCGACGCCCGCTTCGTCTTCGGGCCGAGCTCGGCGGTCCAGCACATCGGCACCCGGCGCGCCGACTACCTCCTCATCGGTGCCGACCGGCGCGACAGCGGTCGTTACGTCCTGCGCGTGCTCGAATGCAAGGGGACGAAGAACGCCGGCAACGCGGTGTCCCAGCTCGCTCGCGCCGTCGGCCAGCTCGACGGGGTCACCGTCGGCGGCCGGGTACCGCAGGGGCTGGCCACCGCCGTGGTCACCGGAGAAAGCCGCACGTCGTACCTGGCGGTGGATCCGGGTGACGACGACGAACCTTCTTACCGCGTGGACGGGGAATCGATCGACCGCGGCCGGAGCTTTCGCCTCGAGTCCGACCGCGTGGACGTCTCGGCGGCCGAGATCGCCAATGCCGCCGTCCGAGCCTCCTGGGCCGTGCTCGCCGACTTCGGCGGCAACCTCGGCGCGATCGAGCGGTGGGCACCCCAGGTGATGCGGAGCCGGATCGAACGGCAGCCACGAGACCGGGTGACGTTCGAGACCCCGGTCGGAACCGCGCGCGGCACCAGCCTCGAGTTCGGCTTCGGCAGCGAACGGCTCACCGTCCGGTACGGCATCGACGAGTCGGTCGACGACCAGCTCACCGACGGGGACGCCGGCGACGTGATGGCGGCGCAACGAGCGTTCACCGACCGGCTCGGGCGGGACAGCGAGCGTCGGGCACCCGAGTCACCCGAGGTGGTCTCCACCACGGCCGACGGGACGATCTTCTCCCTGGTCCGCCGCTGACACGTTCGGAGCAGCCGGGTAACGATCGCGGACACGCGGGCAACTTCCCGGACGAATCGGACGTCCCCCCAAGACCCCAGCGCTGGGGCTTCCACCGGTTCGCTCCGCCAGGAGGCCCACCATGTCCACCACCACCCGCCGCGCGCTCGCCGGTGCCGTCGTCCTGATCGCCGGCACCCTCGCCGCCGCCGCGCCCGCTCAAGCCGCCGATCCCGTGATCCCGGCCATGACGAACATCCGGACCGGGCTCAACCCCGGCTTCGACCGGATCGTGCTCGACCTCAGCTCGGGACCAGCGCCCACCGTCAGCTACCAGCTCGTCGACGAGCTCACCGCCGACCCGAGCGGGGAAATCGTCTGGCTGACCGGCGAATACTTCATCAACGTCTCCGCCACGCCCGCCGCCGCGCACAACGCCGCCGGGCAGCCCACCTACACCGGGCCGCAGAAGTTCCGGACGCGGAACCTCGCCAACGTCATGGCCGTCGCCGTCACCGGGGACTTCGAGGCGCACCTCACCGTCGGGGTCGGGGTGCGGGCGCGGAGCGCGGTGAACGTCTTCACGCTCACCTCGCCCAACCGCGTCGTCATCGACGTAGCGCACTAACCACGCTCGTACGGCGTCTTCTCCCCCGCCTCGACCGCGAACGGCAGGTTGTTGCCCGCCGGCGGGAGGGGGCACGTCGCGAAGTCCGTGAACGCGCACGGGAGGTTCACCGCGCGGTTGAAGTCCAGCGTCACCGAACCGTCCGCTGCCGGCGCGCCGACCGGCAGCGAGCGGTTCGCCGCGTACGTCGTCACGCCGCTCGTCCCGTCGGTGAACAGGATGCTGAAGCCGCCGTCCTTGCCGTTGAACGCCGTCAGCGTGTGCGACTGCCCGTCGCGGGAAAAACGGACCACGCCCGGCGCCGTGTACACGTGGCTGAGCCCCTCCACGACCGCGCCCACGGTCGTCGGCCGCGGCTCGTCGAAGGCCTCGAACCGCCCCGGAAGCACCCAGGAGGGCGAAGGTTCGTACGCCGGGATGCCGTGGAACCCGCGCAGCACCTCGGCCTTCGGGTCGTGCACGCGGATCAGGTAACCGGAGCGGCGGGCCACCTCGATCTCGACGTCGCCCGCCAGCACCCGCGTGCCCGCGCCGCTGTTGACCAGCTCGAACCGCTGTACGTCCGTGATCGGTGCGCCCTCGTACGTCAGCGAAGCGCCGGCCGGGTCGACGTAGGCCGCGTCGGCGTCCTGCCACCAGCGGCCCGGGATGCCGGGGTACTCGCGCGGGGACTCGGTCAGCCAGTCCAGCGACACCAGCGCCAGCCAGCCGTGCGGAGCGGCGAGGTCCTCCTCGCGCCGCGTCTTCCAGTCCTGCCACTCCTGCGTGAACGTGCTCATCGCGAGCCCCTTCCCATCGGCTACGACGGTGCCAACCCGCCACCTGCGCCGGTATTCCGCGTCCCAGTATCCGGACCCGTCCGCAGCCACGCGATTTCGCGCTCGCCGCCCGCCGGGACGACGATCCGCCGGTAGCCCTCGTCGCCGGCGAGGGCGGTGTGGAACCGGTCCGAGACGACCAGCAGCAGGTCCAGCTCCGGCGCCGCCGCGATCGCCGCCTTCAGCTCCTCGGCCGCGCACAGCCACGTCGCCAGCGCCACCGCCGCGCCGCCGAAGTGGGGCGGGCGCAGCACGACGTCGCCGTGGTCGGCCGCCACCCGCAGCCGGAGCCTGCCGAACTCGTTGAGGTGGCGGTTGCGGCGGCCCAGCGCCCCGGCCAGCAGCGCGACGAGCTCCGTCGCGACCCAGCCGTGCGGCACCGTCGGCGGGATGATCACCGTCGTGGCGTCGCCCTCGGCCCGCCGGAACCACGTCGGCGTGCGGTGAGGCACCGGGACGCCCTCGAACACCTCGTCCAGCACCCCGTCGAGGGTGGCGCCGAGGTGCACCGCGCGCGCCGTCCGCCCCCGGCTCGGTGCGACGATCCCGAGCCGGACGACGGTCGCGGTCACCGGATCGGTGCGCACGGCCCGCTCAACCCGCCCCGGGCTCGGCCGACCACTGCAGGCCGTAGCTCAGCCCCTGGTGCAGGTCGTGGAACTCGAGCCCGACCTCGCCGAGGCTGTTGACCGTCAGCGCGTCGCCCGAGTCGGTGCCGTCGTCGATCACGCGGCCGGGCACGCCGTTGAGCCGCCACACCTTCGAGGGCGGGCCGTCGCGGTCGAACCGCACCCGCACCGAGAACTTCTCGCAGCGCCGCAACGGGGTCATGACGTAGTACGGCCGCAGCGACGTGCGCTGCGGCGCGAAGCGGATGCCGTATTCGTGCCGCTGCCCGAGCCGCAGCGGGCTCGGCAGCCGCATGACGAACTGGGCGTGGCTCGCCGAAACCTGGCGCGCCTCGACGATTTCGCCGCCGAACAGCACGTCCGCGGTGATGGCCGGCACCGGGTCGAGGCCCGGGTCGGCGGGTGCGCTGAACGAGAGCACCAGCTCGTCGAGCTCGTCGACCTCCGCGACGATCCGGCGTTCCTCCTGCAGGTCCGGCGGGTCGCGGTCGAGCCGGAGCATCGCCTTCATCGACTCGACGTACCAGCCGGCCAGCGGGTGCAGGTCACGCTCGCGCGGCGGCGCGCCGAGCAGCTCGTCGAGCCGGCGGAACGCGAGGTCGATGCGGCGGCGCGCGGTGCGCGGGTCGCGGTCCAGGACGCTGGCCAGCCACGAGATGCGCCGGTCGAGGAACTCCCCCGCCGCCTCCTCGTGCAGGCCCAGCGCCGCCAGCGCGGCCAGCCGCAGGTCCGCGGGCAGCCGCCCGCACAGCTCCGTCAGCCGCAGCACGACCTTGTGCCGCGCGGCGGCGGGCGGGTCGTCGTCGGCGATCTCGCAGGCGGCCCGCAGGCAGGGGCCGATCCGCTGGTGCAGGTCGGCCGCGTCCAGGCCGCGGCCGCGGCGCAGTTCGTTCAGTTCGCGCACGAACGGGAACGAGTTCTCCGACGTCATCCCACCTCCTTCCGCGCCGCCGGTGGAAAGAGCTGTTGACATTACCAGCGGCCGTCGGCGGCGGTGACGTGACAAATCACGGACACGCGCATTCGCGGAATGCCCGGCCGGCCGGCCCCCCGCGTGCCGGCCGGCCGGGTTCCCTCCGCGGGTCAGTTGGCCCCGAAGATCAGGGCCCAGATCGAGTGGCTCTCCATCACACACACCTCCTCATCGCTGCACCCAGGCCGAGGCGGGAAGCCGCGCGGAGTCGTGGAACGCCGGACTGGCGGGTTCCACCGCGTTTCCGGCCGCCGCGAGGAAACCCGCGACAGCACCGGCCACGAACGCGGCGAAGACCGATTTCACCAGGGTCGAAATCTTGCAGTGGACGTTCACGACGAGCACTCCCCGACCTCGCTCGAAATGAAATTCAGCCGGTGGCATCGCATTTCTTTACCGGCCGGGTTCCAGCATCGCCGGGTCGGAGCGGTCCTCAGATGCCCGCTGTCACGGCCCTTGTGTGCCGTTTGGCTCAGAACGGGCGAAGGCCTGGAGCACACGCAGCTTCCGGATGAGGATCCGGCGGCGGCCGGTCTCGACGATCTCGCGCTCGCGCAGCACGCGCAGCGCCCGGGCGACGGTCCGCCGGGCGGCGCCGACCTGCGCGGCGATGTCGGTCTGCGAGAGCGCGGCCTCGATGACCACGCCCTCCGGGACCGACCGCCCGTGCTCCTCGGCGAGCCGGAGCAGGTGCACCGCGACCCGCCGGGTGACGTCGAGGGCCGCCGAGTCGACCCGGGCGGACTCGGCGTTGCGGAGCCGGGCGGCGACGGTCTTGATCGTCGCGATGGCGATCTCGGGCCGGGCGTGCAGCACGTCGATGAATTGCGCCCCGGTCAGCTGGAAGACGGTGCAGGGCTCGATCGCGCGGACCGACGCCGTCCGCGGGCGCCCGGTCACGGCGGCGAGGTCGCCGAGCACCTCGCCGGGGCCGCGCAGGCCGAAGAGGACCTCGCGGCCGTCCTCGACGATCGCGGACACCCGCACCCAGCCGGCGACCAGCACGTGGACGTGGTCGGACGGGTCGCCCTCCATGAGCACGACGTCGTTCGCCCGGAACCGGCGGCGGGTGCCGCGGGAGAGCAGGTACTCGCGATCGGCGTCGGCGAGGTAGGCCAGGAGCGCCCCCTCGGCCGTGTCGTCGTGCCCGTTCATCGCCCCGAACTCCCGCTCCGCTCCGGATGCCCACCGTAACCCGGCGTGGCGGCGTTGGGCGAGAGCCGGAACCGATAGGGTCGCCGCGTGGACGTGGAGATCTACACCGACGGCGCGTGCAGCGGGAACCCCGGACCGGGCGGCTGGGGCGCGGTGCTGCGCTACGGCAAGCACGAGCGCGAGCTGTACGGCGGCGAAGCCACGCCGACGACGAACAACCGGATGGAGCTGACCGCGCCGATCCGGGCCCTGGAGACGTTGACGCGGCCGTCGCAGGTGCGCGTGTTCACCGACAGCACCTACGTGCGCAACGGGATCACGCAGTGGCTGCCCCGCTGGAAGAACAACGGCTGGCAGACGGCGGCGCGCGAACCGGTCAAGAACGCGGACCTCTGGCAGCGCCTCGACGCGGCGATCGGCGGGCACGAGGTCGAATGGCTGTGGGTCAAGGGCCACGCGGGCCACCCGGAGAACGAGCGCGCCGACCGGCTCGCGGTCCGCGGCGCGCAAGAGGCGCGCGAGAGCGGGAAACCCGTCAACGCCGGTTAGTCTTAGGTAAACCAGTCGCCAGTCACTGTGCGAACCGTCGCCGTCACCATTCCCATCGGAATCCCACGACGGTGTCTTCCATCGACCGAACGAACTTCCTCATCGCGGAATTGATCAGCACAACCGGTCCCTCATCGACCGGCGAGCCTTCAAGATGGTCCGCCCACAGACACCACCAGGCCCGCTGTGGAATCCTGCCGCTGAATTCGACAGCGATGTCGACGTTCTCGGCCCTGGCGAACACCGCCCTCCGCACTTCCGTCAACCCGACGGATCGTCGATCGAAGACAGCCGAGTACTCAAGCGCCGCTGTCTCGTCCTTCTGCAACGGTCGATCGAGCTCGATCTCGACGCTCCTCAGCCCTCCGCCGTACTCGTGGCCTGGCCCGAGCCGCCCGCCGTAGGCGACCTCGATACGCGACGCCTCGGGTTCGTGGTTGAAGAGGTAGATGTCGACACCGTCCTCGATCGCCCGAATGGTGTGAACCGTGCGACGCCTGCGCAGCCACCCATCTCTGACGTCGTACCGTTCAACCAGGTTGACCGTGCGATGCCGTTGCCCTCGGATCATCTCCCGCCTGCTGCACAGGGTATGAGCGATTTCACTGGCCGGCCCATGCCGGCCGTCGTAGATTTCTCGAAGATGCGTCCGGTCCGTCTTCGTCATCTCGAATGCTTCCATGAACCACGTCAGCGTCTCGAGCGAGAGATTTCGTCCGGTCAGGGCGCGACCTACGCGGTCCTTGAGCATGCGCGCAGTAGGTTCGGCCGCCGTGGGGTCTTGTACCCACAAATAGTGTTCGATCACCTTTGCGATCGCAGACTGGTTCAGTTCCCCCGTGACGCGCGAGGACAAGGCACGCCACCTCGCCCGGTAGGCGGGGGATTCAGCAAGAAGCCGACCTAGAAGATCGCCGGCTGCTCGAACGTTGAAGTCAGACTGAGCCACCACAGGCACCTCCACGCTGCACGGCGACGATTGTAGTGGCATCGGAGCTCAGGGAAACACACTTCCGGGTGACCCCTAGGAATCGCGACCTGCAGCAACGCCACTCCTGCGCAGAGTACGGAGCCCTGTGCGACATAGGTGCGACAAAGAGGCGACGACTTGACGCTAGCTTTGGAGCACACCCGCCGACTCGCTCGGAAAGGATCATCGTGGACGACGAGACACCGACGACTCCAGCAGACCCTGAGCACAACCCTGTCGATGAAGCTCCGAATAACGTCGTACGTACGGATTTCGAGCCAAGGGACAAGAAGACAACCGATTCCGTCGAGAACGGACTGGCGGAGCTCAAAGCCATGCAGACGGCCTACGAAGCACTCAGTGCGCTCACCGAGGATGCCCGCAGGCGTGCACTGTCGTGGCTGGTCGAGTCGCTGGGACTTGCCGACGTCACGCTGGCCGGTTCAATCACCAAGCCGTCACCCGAGAGTCCGCCGGCCGAGGACCCCGCGAGCACCGAGCAGAGAAATATCAACGCTCGCGATTTCATGAGCCAGAAGAAGCCGCAATCTCAAGTGGAGCGAATCGCCTGCCTAGCATACTATCTCACCCATTATCGCAACACGCCACATTTCAAATCATCGGACATCGCCGGCCTCAACCTCGAGGCAGCCGGGCAGAAATTTGGCAACCTGCCGAGAGACCTGGACAACGCAGACCGCCAAAGCGGTTACGTGGTGTCAGCTGGACAGGGGGCGAAACAGGTCACCGTCCGCGGAGAGGCAGTTGTTGCGGCCCTCCCGGATCGCGAGGCAGTGAAGGCCGCAGTACGCGACCACCCATACCGACTGAAGCGGACCAGCACCAAAAAGAGTTCAACGGATGAGGCGAGCGATAAGTGATTACTGCTCGAGGCGTACTCGAATCATCCTACGATCACGCTCTCGCCGGAGAGTTGATCGAGGCATACGAAGAAGCGAAGCGCAACTACTTCCTCGGCGGACATCGCCTCAGCGCCGTGGAAGGCGGCAGATTCTGCGAAGCCGCATATCGAATTCTTGAGAACATGACGGGAGGACGCCACACGCCCATTGGGTCGATGCTGGACTCCGAGAAAGTCACCAAAGGGCTGGAATCACTGCGAGCCGCCGATTTTCCGAAGGCCGTACGCATCTACCTACCCCGCGCATTGCGCGTCGTTTACGACATCCGCAACAGTCGAGACGTCGCGCACCTGGCCGACGGAATCGACCCGAACCTTCAGGACGCCACCTTGGTAACGGCCGTGCTGGACTGGGTGATGGCCGAGTTCGTCAGGTTGAGCCGACGCGTCGATGCGGACACCGCCCAGCGGCTAGTCACCGACCTGGTCACGCGCAGGTATCCGGTCGTGCAGATGTTCGGCGAACGACCCAAAGTCCTGAGGGCCGACCTTCGCGCGAGCGACACAGTGCTGGTTCTTCTCTACCACCAAGGAGGGACACCTACGACACTGGCCGAACTCACGGGATGGGTCGCGGACTCGATGCGATCCAACCTGCGCCGGACGGTACGAACACTGGACGACAAAGCCCTGGTGCATCTCGAAGGCAACGAGGTCCTGATCACCCGAGCAGGAGAGCATCTGGTCGAATCACGAAAGTTGCTCGACTTCGACGGCTGTTGAGCTGGTACCGCACGGCTCGCAGCGATCTCCGCCGGTCCGGAGTGGACGGTCGTGGCACAATTCCCCGATGCCTCCCGTCCCGTGCCCGTGCGGTCTCGCCGAGTCCTACGCCGCCTGCTGCGGCCGGTTCCACGACGGCGCGCTTGCCGCGCCGACGGCCGAACTGCTGATGCGGTCGCGGTTCAGCGCGTTCGCCGTGGGCGACACCGGGTACCTGCTGCGGACATGGCACCCGCGCACCCGGCCCCGGCGGCTCGCGCTCGACCCCGCGCAGGAGTGGACGCGGCTGGAAATCCTGGGGCGCACCGGCGGGGGCCTGCTGCACACCGAAGGCACCGTCGAGTTCCGGGCGCACTACCGGCTTCGGGGACGCGACGGCTTCCAGGAGGAGAACAGCCGCTTCCGGCGTGACGACGGCCACTGGGTCTACCTCGACGCCGAAGCCTGAAACCCGTCCCGCGCACCACCTCCGCCGTGCTAAACAGTGCGGCGATGGGAAAACTGACGCGCCGCGCCCGGGCGAGGGCGGACTACCTCGGCTTCCTCGGCGCCCGCGAGTGGCCGCTCGCCGCGTCCGGTCTCGGGGTGCTGCTCGGGGTCGTCACGATCCTGCCGAGCGCGATCGGCGTGGTGCTCTCGATCATCGCGCTCGCCCTCGGCGTCACCACCTTCACCCGGGACGTGCGGCTGCTGCGCCGCCGGTGGGCCGGGTTCGAGTTCACCGCCATCGCGGCGCCGTTCCCGACCGCAGAGCTGCCGCCGCCGCCGGCGTACCCGGAAGCGGCGTACCTCGCCGTGCCCGCCCGGGGAACCGCGCTGGTCAGCGCCGCGATCGACCGCGAACTGTGGGAAGAGCGGCACACGATCGACGTGGCCGAGGAGCCCTACCGGCTGCCGCCGTCCCTCAAGGCGACCGCGCCGCACGTCCTCCCGCTGCGGGCCCGCGGCCGCCTGCTGTTCAACGGTCCCGTCGTCGGCATGCGCGGCGACCCGCTGCCCGCCACCGGAGCGCGGCCCGCGCCGATCCGGCTGCACCGGGCGCGGTTCTTCGACGCCGTCTGCTCGAACGAACTCGGCACGCTCCGCATCACGCGCACCGACACCGGCGAGGAGTACGACCTGCGCAAGGCCGAGCTCACCGACTCCGCGGGCGCGTTGCGCGAGCTGAGCGGCAGCGCGCTGGCCGACCACGTCGGCGTCTCCACGGTCGCCTTCACCACCGACGGCAAGCTCGTCACCGTCCGGCAGTCGACGCTCAACGCCGTGAGCGGGCTGCTGCTCGCGCCGTCGGGCAGCGGCTCGCTCGAACCCCGCGACCTGCGCACGCCGGACGGGGGCGCGCGGCAGGCCCTGCACACCGCGGTCCGCGCCGGGATGGAACGCGAGCTGTGCGAGGAAAGCGGCCTCACCCCCGCCGACATCCGCTCGACGAAGGTGACGGGCTTCGCGCGCTGGATGGACCGCGGCGCCAAGCCGGAGTTCTTCGGGCTGACCGAGCTCGCGGCCGACAGCGCGGAGGTCGCCCGGCGCCGCCCGGTCAGCGGCGAACGGCTCTACAGCGCCGGCCTGACGCTCTTCGACGTCGACCTCGCCGCGATCGGCACCGCACTGGCCGCCGGTGTACCGCTCAGCGAGGCACTGCCGCAACGGCTCTGGGAAGACGGTTCCCTGCCGCTCCTGCTGGCCCTGCGCGCCGCCGCGGCGTGGCGGACCGCCCGGGTTTGACGGGAACGCCCCTGTTCTCCGCGTGATCGGACCGCTACCATCGTCCGCAATTGTTAGGAAAGTTCCCTAACGAAAGTCCGCAGTCCCCCGCCGCCGTGGGTGCCTAGGAGGCGCGCTAGTGAGCTATCGGCAGAAAAGAACCCGGACTCTCCTCGTGGCGGCCTCGCTGGCCGTCGCGGTGAGCGGAGCCACCGTCGCGTCGGCCACCGGGCAGGTCCCGGTGCGAGCGGTCGTCGCGGCCGCGGCCCCGGCCACCGCCGTCCCCGGCTTCCTGATCCAGACGTCGGCGCAGGTGAGCGACGACTCGGCGGTGTCCAAGCCGGGGTACAACACCTCGGGCTGGTACCCGGTCGGCCCGCGCTCGACCGTCTACGCCGGCCTGCTGGCCAACGGCAAGTACGCTGACCCGTTCTACTCCACCAACATGAAGAACGTGCCGACCGGGGACTTTCAGGTCCCTTGGTGGTACCGCACCGACCTCACCGTCACCGACACCACGCAGCGGACGTACCTCGACTTCAGCGGCGTGCTGTCCAAGGCCGACGTCTGGGTCAACGGGACGCGGATCGCGGACAAGTCCCAGGTCAACGGCGCCTACACCCGCCACGACCTGGATATCACCGCGCAGGTGAAGGCGGGCACGAACAGCATCGCGTTCAAGGTCTACCCGAACGACCCGAACAAGGACCTGTCGATGGGCTGGATCGACTGGGCCCAGACCCCGCCGGACCAGAACATGGGCATCGTGCGGGACGTCCTCGTCCGGCGCAGCGGCCCGGTGGCGCTGCGCGGCGGCCACGTCGTGACGAAGCTGACCGGGCTGAGCCACGCCGACCTCACGGTGAAGGCCGACGTCCGCAACGACTCCGCGGCCGCGGTCTCGGCGACGGTGTCCGGCACGGTCGCCGGCAAACCGATCACCCAGACCGTTTCCCTGGCCGCCAAAGAAAAGAAGACCGTCACGTTCGGCGTGGTCGGGATCGACAACCCGCAGGTCTGGTGGCCGGCCGGGATGGGCGGGCAGCCGCTCTACGACCTCGACCTGACCGCGGCCGTCGGCGGAACCGCGTCGGACACCTCGCACTCGAGCTTCGGCGTCCGCCAGGTGACGGCGAACAAGAACGCGAGCGGCGGCCGGGCGTACACGATCAACGGGCGCCCGCTGCTGATCAAGGGCGGCGGCTACTCGCCGGACCTGTTCCTGCGCTGGAACGAGCAGTACGCGGCGGACAAGCTCGCCTACGTCAAGGACCTCGGGCTCAACACCGTGCGCCTGGAAGGGCACATCGAGCCGGACGAGTTCTTCGACCTCGCCGACCGGATGGGCGTGCTGACGCTGCCCGGCTGGGAGTGCTGCGACAAGTGGGAGGGCCAGGTCAACGGCGACGAGAAGGGTGACCCGTGGACCGCCGCGGACTACCCGGTCGCGAAGGCGTCGATGACCGCGGAGGCCGAGCGCCTGCGCGACCACCCGAGCGTCATCTCGTTCCTCATCGGCAGCGACTTCGCCCCGGACGCGACCATCGAGAAGAACTACCTCGACGCGCTGAGCGCCGCGGACTGGCCCACCCCGGTGGTCCCGGCCGCGTCGGCGAAGTCGTCGCCGCAGCTCGGGTCGTCCGGCATGAAGATGAACGGGCCGTACGACTACGTCCCGCCGAACTACTGGTACGACAAGGCGCACACCGACCTCGGCGGCGCGTGGAGCTTCAACTCCGAAACCAGTGCCGGGCCGGACATCCCGACCATGGACACGCTCAAGCGGATGATGTCCTCGAGCGAGCTCGACACGCTGTGGAAGAACCCGTCGGCCACGCAGTACCACCGGTCCTCGTCCTCGACGTTCGGCAACCTGAAGCTGTTCGGCGACGCGCTGGCCGGCCGCTACGGCAAGCCGGCGAACCTCGACGACTACGTCCGGAAGGCGCAGCTGGCGCAGTACGAGAACGTCCGCGCCGAGTTCGAGTCGCACTCGCGCAACTTCAGCGACGGCTCGAACCCGGCCACCGGGATCATCTACTGGATGCTCAACAGCGGCTGGACGTCGCTGCACTGGCAGCTGTTCGACGCCTACCTCGACCAGAACGGCTCCTACTTCGGGGCCAAGAAGGCGAACGAGCCGCTGCACATCCAGTACTCGTACGACACCAAGTCGGTGGTCGTGGTGAACCACAACCACGACGCGGCGTCGGGCCTCACCGCGCGCGTGCAGCTGTTCAACCTGGACGGGACGGCGAAGTACGACCAGTCCAAGGCCGTTTCGGTGGGCGGTGACGGCGCGAAGACGACCGCGCTGACCATCGGCTCGGTGAGCGGGCTGTCGACGACGTACCTGGCGAAGCTGGTGCTCACCGACTCGTCGGGCAAGGAGGTCAGCCGGAACGTGTACTGGCTGTCCACCAAGGCCGACACGCTCGACTGGGGCAACAGCGACTGGTACTACACGCCTCAGTCGGCCTACGCGGACCTGTCCGGCCTGAACGGCCTGGCCCAGGTTCCGCTGGGCTCGACCGCCAGCACGACGACGAACGGCGACGGCACCACCACGACCAAGGTGACGCTGACGAACCCGGCGGCCGGCAAGGTGCCGGCGTTCTTCGTCGACGCGCACGTGGTCGGCGCGGCGGGCGCGCCGGTGCTGCCGGTGCGGTGGACCGACAACCAGGTCACCCTCTGGCCCGGCGAGTCGACGACGCTGACGGCGACGTACCGGACCGCGGACCTCAAGGGCGCCAAGCCGTCCGTGCGGGTCGCGGGCTGGAACACCGGGACGAAGACGATCCCGGCGGACGGCACGGTCACCCCCGGCAACCCCGCCGACTACCAGGCCGAGAACGCCACGATCACCAACGGCGTCGCGGAGTCGAACCACGCCGGCTTCACCGGCACCGGCTTCGTCAACTACGACAACGCGACGGGCAGCGCGGTGGAGTTCACCGTCAACGCGGCTTCGGCCGGCCCCGCGAACGTCGTCCTGCGGTACGCCAACGGCACCACGGTGAACCGGCCGATGGACCTCACGGTGAACGGTACGAAGGTGGCGTCCGCGGTGGCCTTCGGCGGCACGGGCAACTGGGACACGTGGCAGACGGTCACGATCCCGGTCACCTTGACCGCGGGGACGAACAAGATCAAGGCGACCGCGACGACCGCCAACGGCGGCCCGAACGTCGACAAGATCACCGTCTAGCACCTGACCGAGGGCGGCACTTTCACGTGAAAGTGCCGCCCTCGGTCAGGTCCGGAGGAGGCGCTGTCAACCGGCTCCCGGCCGATGGTCCCGGCTCTTCACCGCGGCCAGGCGTCCTGCTTCCGGGTCAGGAGCTGCCATGGCCGCGTCACCGAGCGCAAGACCGAACGAGGGTTGTCGAGCCAGATCCGGACGGGCATCTGAGCTCATCCAGCTGTCTCCGGTTCGCGTGGGCATCGGGGACGAGTACCAGGTCGCAGCCACTCGCCCTTCTGCTACACACGGGCCGATGCACGCCGCCGGCCGCCTCGGTCATTCCCAGAGGAGGCGCTGGGCGCGGTCGGGGTCCGAGACCGTCGTCGAGACGTCGTCGAAGAGATGCGTCACGCGGTCGTCGCCCGTGTAGCGGGGCCAGCCCGGGTCGCCGGTCGCGATGAACCGGACCCAGGCGCCGAACATCTCCGTCGCCATCGCCTGCATGCGCTCGGCCGGGAACGTCCGGCCGGCGAAGAGGAACCGCCAGTTCTTGTTGCGGATGTCGTCGAACGTCAACGGCAGATCCAGCCCGTGCGGCGCGCCGAGGCCCTTGCCGCGCGGGGCGATCCGCCAGTCGAGCCGGTACATCCAGGCGGCCGGCTGCCTCTCGGCGAACCGGATCGCCGGGATCCACCAGTCACCCGCGGTCAGCGCGCGGTTGCGGATCTGCTCTTCGGGCCAGTCGAGCAACTCGCCGTACGCCGAGACGGCCTTCTCGACCTCGGTGGCGTCCAGCATCGTCGACCCGACGCCCAGGAGCTTCGCGCCACCCGACTGCAGCCAGCTGAACAGGTCCTCCTCGTCGGCCGTCGTCCCGATGAGCAGCGGGACCTCGCGGACGGCGTCCAGCGGGCGTTCCGGCAGCAGCTCGTCCCCGACGACCACGCGGTAGGTCACCTTCGTGCCGGACACCGCCGAAACCCGTTGCTGCGCCGCGAGAATCCGCGTCACGGGCAGAGTCGCGAGGTCCTCCGGCGAGACGTCCAGCTCGGCGAGGACCGCCGAAGCGATCGCCGCGCCCTCGGCCGGGGTGTGCACGACCGAGCCGACGCCGGTGCCGCTCTGCACGATCGCCTGGTGGACCAGCCCGCGCGTGGCGGGCACGGCGAGCAGCGTCCCGACCGTGCGGCCGCCGTTGGACTGCCCGGCGAGCGTCACCCGGCCCGGGTCACCCCCGAACGCGCCGACGTTGTCGCGCACCCACCCGAGCGCCGCGACCTGGTCGCGCAGGGACAGGTTCGAGTCGGCGACGCCGGGCAGGTGCAGCATCCCGAGCACGCCGAGCCGGTAGGCGACGGTCACGACCACCACGCCGGCGCGGGCGTACGCGGAGGCGTCGAACTGGTGCGGCGCGCCCATCACGCCGCCGCCACCGTGGATCCAGACGAGCACGGGGTACGAGCCGGGCGCCGCCGGCGCGTAGACGTTCAGGTAGAGGCAGTCCTCGTCGCCGGTGATGCCGCGCCCGGTCAGCTCCGGCTGCGGTGCCCGGGATGCCCACTCGACGGCGTCGCGGAGCCCGGACCAGGGCGGCGCCGGCCGGGGCGCGCGGAACCGCAGCTCCCCCACCGGCGGCTCGGCGTAGGGCACGCCGAGGAAGGTCCTGACCCCGTCCCGCTCGGACCCGCGCAGAGCGCCGGCCGCGGTCTCCACCGTCGTCACGAACCCAGCCTACGAACTTGCCCTGGAGCGCGCTCCAGCGTGTTGACTACCAGCCATGAGCGCAGCCGAAAACAAGGAACTCCTGAGAACCGCCTTCGACGCCTGGGCCACCGGCGACATCCGGCCGCTGGTCGCCGCCATGGCCGACGACGTCACCTGGACCGTCGGCGGGCACAACAGCTGGTCCGGCAGCTTCGCCGGCAAGGACTCCGTCCGCCGGGACCTGCTCGGGCCGCTCGGCGAGCAGTTCGACGGCGTCTACACGAGCACCGCGAGCCGGTTCGTGGCCGAGGACGACGTCGTCGTGGTCGAGACGCGGGGCAGCGTCGCCACCAAGACCGGGCAGCGCTACGACAACCAGTACTGCTTCGTCTTCCGGCTCGAGGGCGGCCGGATCCGCGAGATCACCGAGTACATGGACACCCAGCTGGTCGCCGAAGTGCTCCCCGAGCTGGCCAGGTGACACCCGCCGCGGCGGGCGGGTAATGATTACCCCGTGCACATAGCGGCAGAGATAGTGGCGCTGGTCGTGACGGTCCTCGTCGTCAGCGCCGTGGCGCGGCGGCTGGACTGGTCCGCCCCGTTGTGCCTGATCGTCGTCGGCGTCGCGGCGTCGTACGTCCCCGGCGTGCCCGAGTACCACCTCGACCCCGAGGTCGTGCTGCTCGGCCTGCTCCCCCCGCTGCTGTACTCGGCGGCCATCCAGACGTCGCTGGTCGACTTCCGGAAGAACCGCGGCGCGATCGGGCTGATGTCGGTCGGGCTGGTCGTGTTCACCGCGTTCGGGGTCGGGCTGGTCGCCTGGGCGGTGATCCCCGGCCTCCCGCTGGCCGGCGGCATCGCGCTCGGGGCGATCGTGGCGCCGCCGGACGCGGTCGCGGCCAGCGTCGTGGCCCGCCGGGTCGGCATGCCCCGCAAGCTGATCCGGCTGCTCGAAGGCGAGAGCCTCTTCAACGACGCGGCCGCGCTGGTCGCCCTGCGCACGGCCATCGCCGCGCTGGCCGGCTCGGTCAGCTTCTGGCAGGTCGGCGCCGACTTCCTGCGCGCGGCCATCGGCGGGATCGTGCTCGGGCTGGTCGTCGGGTTCGTGGCCGCGTTCATCCGCGCCCGGCTGAACGAGCCGGTGCTGGACACCGCGCTGTCGTTCGCGGTGCCGTTCATCGCCTACATCCCGACCGAGGCGATCCACGGGTCCGGCGTGCTCGCCGTGGTCGTCGCCGGGCTCATCCTGGGGCACAAGGCACCGAAGATCCTCTCCGGCTCGGCCCGGCTGGCCAGCAGGCTGAACTGGCAGACCATCGCGTTCCTGCTGGAGAACATGGTCTTCCTGCTGATCGGCCTGCAGCTGCGGCGGATCCTGTCCGAAGTGGGCGAATCCGGGCTGTCGCTGGGCATGCTGACGTGGATCTGCGTGGCGGTGCTCGCCGCGACGATCTTCACGCGGATGCTGTGGCTGGTCGGGATCGGCACCGTGAAACGGCTGGAACGGCGGTTCCTGCCCGGCAAGACCCGGTCGAAGATCTGGCCGTGGCGCTACTCGGCGGTGATCTCCTGGGCGGGCATGCGCGGGGTCGTCACGCTCGCCGCGGCCTTCGTGCTGCCGGCGGACACCCCGCAGCGGGCCGTGCTGGTGCTTGCCGCGTTCGTCGTCGTGGCCGGCACGCTCGCCGTGCAGGGCATGACGCTGCCGCCGCTGATCCGGCGGCTGCGCCTGCCGCGGCCCGACCCGGCGGAGGACGCGCTGCAGGAAGCGTCCGTGCTGCACGACATGACCACGGCGGCGCTGGCGAAGCTCGAGGAGATCCAGCGGCCGGACGACCCGCCGGAGATCATCCAGCGCATCCGCGACCGGCTGCAGAACCGCTCCGACTCCGCGTGGGAACAGCTCGGCCGCCAAAGCGTGCTCGCCGAGACGCCGAGCGACGCCTACCGCCGCCTGCGGATCCAGCTCCTCGAGGTGGAACGCGAGCAGTTCCTGAAGGCCCGTGACGCCGGCAGCGCCGACGACGACGTCCTGCGGAAGGTCCTGGAGCGGCTCGACATCGAAGAGTCCATGCTGGACCGCGACGAGGAAGAGCCCGAAGTCGAAGGCCGCGAGCTGCGCACACCGGCCGCGACGGCCGGCTCGTGCAAGCACCTGGCCCACGAGTGGGTCGAGCGCGAGCCCAGCTCGCCGGACACCTGCGCGGCCTGCGTCGAGGAGGGCACCACCTGGGTGCACCTGCGGATGTGCCTGAAGTGCGGCAACGTCGCCTGCTGCGACTCCTCGCCGCGCCGGCACGCCACCCGGCACTTCCACGAAAGCCGGCACCCGGTGATGCGGAGCTTCGAACCCGGGGAGACCTGGCGGTGGTGTTTCGTGGACAAGCAACTCGGATAATGTCGGGGCCATGAGCACCCCTGAGCAGGAGATCGAGTACCGCCAGCACCGCTTCAGCCCGCCGCCGGGCGCGACGGAGATCTTCCTGGTGCGGCACGGCGAGTCGGCTCCCGCCCGAGGCGAAAACCCGTTCGAGCTGGTCGACGGCCAGGCCGACCCGGAGCTCGCCCCCGACGGCCGCGACCACGCCCGGCGCGTCGGCGACCGGCTGGCGGGCGAGCGGATCGACGCGATCTATGTGACGACGCTGCGCCGCACCGCCGAAACCGCCGCACCGCTGGCGGAGAAGCTCGGGATCACCCCGGTCGTCGAGCCGGACCTGCGCGAGATCCACCTCGGCGACTGGGAAAACGGGCTCTTCCGGAAGTACACCGCCGAAGGCCACCCGATCGTCGACCGGCTGTGGAGCGAGCAGCGCTGGGACGTCATCCCGGGCGCGGAATCCGACGAGCGGTTCGGCGCCCGCCTGCGCGGCGCGCTGACGCGGATCGCGGCCGCGCACCCGGACCAGCGCGTCGCCGTGTTCACCCACGGCGGCGTGATCGGGGAGGTGTTCGCGCAGGCCGGCCGCTCGGTCGAGCGGTTCGCGTTCCTCGGCGCGGACAACGGCTCGATCTCGCACCTGGTGCTGCACGGCGACACCTGGATCATCCGGCGCTTCAACGACACCGGGCACCTGGCTACGCCGCTCGGCTGAGCTTCCCGGCCGCGACGAGCTGCACGGTCACCAGGATCGAGACGGCTTCGGCCGCGAGGAGCCCGATCAGCACCAGCACCTGCGTCAACCCCGCTTCGATCGGCCCGGCGCCGCCCAGCAGGACGCCGACGTAGGCGCCCGGCAGCGTCACCAGGCCGACCGTGCGGGTCTGGTCGAGCGCCGGGATCAGCGCGTGCCCGGCCGACGGGCGGCAGATCTCGAGGGCGGCCGGGCGGGGCAGGAAGCCGAGGGCGAGCGCGGCTTCGTACTCGCCGTGGCGGGACTTGAGCTCGTCGAGCGCCCGGCGCGCGGCTTGTGACGTCGCGGTCATCGCACCGCCGATCACGATGCCGGCGATCGGCACTACCGCGATCGGCTTCAGGGGGACGACGCCTGCGCCGAGGACCAGCGCCAGCACGGGCACGACCCCGGCGGCGATCGCCGCGGCGGTCCACGGCAGGTTCGCCCAGGTCCCGACGCGCCGCGCCGACGTCACCGCGGCGATGGTGAACATCAGCAGCACGAACAGGCCGGTGAGCGGGGCCGAGCGGAGGACCGCGGTGATGACCAGCGACACCAGCGCCAGCTGGGCGACCGCCCGGGCGGCGGCGACCAGCACCGCGCGGCCCTGCCCGAGCTCACCCCAGCGGACGACGGCGGCCCCGGCGACGGCGAGCAGGACCAGGACCGCCACCAAAGCGGGCCCGAAGGTGATCGCGGCGTCGTGCACGCCGCCGATCTTCCCTCTTTTCGGGGGCTCGGGTGGCCGGGCTCAGACGGCGCAGCTGAAGAGGCGTCCCGCCTCGGCGACGGCCTTCTCGGCGACCACGACGCCGTCGACGACGATCCGGCAGCGAAGTTCGCCGGGCCCGGGGTTCTGCGCGGCGACGCTGTAGAACTCGGTGCGGTCGGCGGGGCCGGTCCGGGTGAAGGTGACCGACCACGGCGTCGTCACCTGGGCCCGCTGCGCGAGCGCCGAGCCCGCGGCGGCGTAGGTGACGTTGCGGGCGCCGTCCGGGCCGAGCAGTTCGTAGACGACGGTCCGGCTGACCGTCCGCACGGCGGCCGGCGCGACCGTCGCGGCCACGGGCGCTTCCTTGGCGGGCCCGCGCGCGGACCGCGGCACGATGAACGACGTCACCGCGAAGGCCGCGGCGAGCACACCCAGGACCACGACGACGCTCCCGGCAGTGCGGGCGCGGTGCTCGTGGGTCGCGGTGGGAACACCCATGGAGAGGTCTTCTCTCGTCGCGCGCACTTCCGTCGAGTGCGTCGCCTATATCTCGCCGTGACCTAACTCCGCGTTAGCCGCCGTGGCCGAGATGTCCAACTTTCACCCAAACGGGTGCGGCTCGGGTTTTGTCGGTCCCCGGGTGCATCATCGGGGTGTGTACGAAGAGGCGCCACCACCGGCACTGCTGACAGGCGTGGCGCGCTGCGTGTGGCGATCGGTATCGGCGGGCCCGAAGCGGATCGTCCCCGACGGCTGCCTCGACCTGGTGGTGGGCGACGGCTCGGTGTTCGTGGCGGGCCCGGACACGACGGCTTGGTCGTCGGTGACCCACCCGGGAGCGGAATTGCACGGGGTGCGGTTCGTGCCCGGCCGGGCCGGCGCGGTGCTCGGGGTGGCGGCGGACGAGCTGCGCGACAGCCGGGTACCGCTCGGCGACCTTTGGGGACGGGAAGGGGAGCTGCTGGCGGAGCGCTTGCTGGCGGGCGAGGTGACACCGGCGGCGGTGGTGGCGTCCCGGCTGGCGGAGGCACCCCCGGCGGACCCGGCGGTGGCGGAGCTGGTGGCCCGGCTGGAAGCGGGAGTGGCCCGGGTCGCCGACGCGGTGGCGCGCCCCAGTACCGGCACGGCACGAGACACACGGTTGACGCGGCCTGGCGCGGCGATGGGTCTCCCCAGCACCCGCGCGGCACAAGAGGCGTGGATGGCGCGAACCGGCGACGCGGTGGCACTCCCCGATACCCGCGCGGCGCAAGAGGCGCGGATGACGCGAGCCGGCGACCCGATCGCACTCCCCACCAACCGCTCGGCGCAAGCCGACGACCCAGCGGCACTCCCCGCCACCCGCGCAGCGCAAGAGGCGCGGATGGCGCGAACCGGTAACCCGACTGCACTCCCCGCAACCCGCTCGGCGCAAGCCGGCGACCCAGCGGCACTCCCCACCACCCGCGCGGCGCAAGCCGGCAACCCAGCAGCACTGCCCGCTACCCACGCGGCGCAAGCCGTCGCCCCACCAACACTCCCCACCACTCCTGCGCCGCGAGGTGCGTCTGTCGAAGATTCCGCCGAGCCCGCCACCGTCGGCGAGCGGCGCCTGCGCCGCCGGTTCGTCCAAGCCGTCGGCTACGGGCCCGCCACCTACCTCCGCGTCGCCCGCCTCCAGCGCGCCATCGCCCTCGCCCCGCACGTGCCGAACCTCGCCGCGCTCGCCGTCGCCGCCGGGTACTCCGATCAAGCTCACCTGAGCCGGGACTGCCGGGCGCTCACCGGGCTCACCCCGCGCGCCTACCTCCACTGTGGACACCACGGGGCGTGATCGGCGCCATTCGGCGTAACCCGCGCGGTCAACCGGAAGTGGTGCTTCATCCGGCAAGGTAAGCGGACGGTAAACGACTACCAGGAGCGCTATCCTCCCCCTCGACGAGTGATCAGGGAGGGCGTGTGGCCACCATCAGCGACGTCGCCGCGCGGGCCGGCGTCTCCACCGCGACCGTGTCGCGCGCGCTCAACGGGAAGTCCACTGTGGACCCCACGCTGGCCGCGCGGGTGCAGGCGGCGGCCGCCGAGCTCGGGTACCACCCGAACGGGCTGGCGCGGAACCTGCGGCGGCAGGAGACCGCCGTCCTCGCGCTGATCATCTCCGACGTCGAGAACCCCTTCTTCACCGCCATCGCGCGCGGCGTCGAAGACCTCGCGCAGCGGTCCGGCTACTCGGTCGTGCTGTGCAACTCAGACGAAAACGAAGACAAGGAACGGCGCTACATCGAGGTCGCGCTGCAGGAGCGCGTCGCCGGGGTGGTGCTGTCCCCCACCGGGCGGTCGACGAACGTCGAAGGCCTGCGCCGCCAAGGGACTCCGCTGGTCGCGGTGGACCGGCCGCTGCCCGCCGACGCGGGTGACCAGGTGCTCGTCGACACCCGGCACGCCGCCGCCGAGGCCACCCGGCACCTGCTCGCCGGCGGGTACCGGCGCGTCGGGTGCCTGACCGGCCCCGCCGGGGTCCGCACGGCCGACGACCGCCTGGCCGGGTACGGCGACGTCGTCGGCGAAACGAACGTCCTGTCCCGGCGGGCGGAGTACCGCGCCGAAGGCGCCCGGCTGGCCGCGCTCGAGCTGCTCGACGAGCCGTCGCCGCCGGACGCGCTGCTGGTCGCGAACAGCACCATGGCGATCGGCGTGCTCGAAGCCCTCTCGTCGCGGGGGCTGCGGCCCGGGCTGGACGTCGGCATCGTCTCGTTCGACGACGCGCCCTGGACGACGTTGATCGACCCGCCGCTCACGGTCGTCGCGCAGCCGGCGTACGAGGTCGGGCGGGTGGCCGCGCAGCTCCTGCTGGCCCGGATCGCCGACAGCGGCCGCGAAGCGACCACGACGACGCTCGAAGCCCGGCTGATCGAACGGAAGAGCTCCCGCCGCTGACCGGCGGTACACGAACACCGGAGAGCGACGTGCCCGGGGGGCCGGCTCGTGCCGGGCCCCCCAGGCACGCCCCACCCCCTGTGTCCCCCATGACCGGCGCGGAATCCGCCGGATCCTGTGAGCACGGAGCGGAAATCGTTTACTGACAGGGAACGTAGGACCGCGGGGCCCGGAGTGTCAAGACGTCACGGGTCTGGACAAGCTCGCCCGATGCGGTCAGACTAGCCGGAAGTTGCCTACTCAACGTGTTGAGTGATGTGCGGTAAGTGTCGATCTCTGGTGAATTCACCCACAGACAGGGCAAGAAACCGCACGAACCCGCACACGCGCGCTGTTTCGGGTTAGGCTGAACCCCATGTCTGTAGCGCTGGAGAACATCCTCGCCAAGGCGGGCCTGAAGGTCGACGCGAACGAGTTCCTGACGCTCGTCGAAGACGCGGCGCGCAGACTCTCCCCGCCGAATCCGGATCCCTCGCACTACTTCTCGGCCGACCAGCGCGCGGCGCTCGCCGACGTCGGCCTCGACCTTTCGCCGCGGCGGGAGGACGAACCGGACTTCCGGGCCCGCACCGTCGCCGCCCACGCCGTGCTCGCCGAAGGGGCGATGAGCGTCAACGAGGCCGCGAGGGCCCTCGGCGTCGACGACAGCCGGATCCGGCACCGCCTCAAGGAAGGCAGGCTGACCGGCTGGAAGGACGGCGGCTGGAAGCTCCCGGCCTGGCAGTTCGCCGGCTCCGGTGTGCTCCCCGGCCTCGAGGTCGTGCTGAAGGCGCTGCCCGAGGACCAGCCCGCGCTCGTCGTCGCCGCCTTCATGAGCACACCGCAACCCGACCTGGTGATCAACGACCACGCGGCGACCCCTCGCCAGTGGCTCCTGTCCGGGGGTGATCCGGACCACGTCGCCCGCCTCATCGCCACGCTCGGCTCGCCACTCTAGGCTGGACCTCCCCGAGCAAGATCACCGACAAGGACGGACCACCCCCGACCCATGGCCCGGCTACCGCTGCCGCCCGCCCGATCCGTCCTGGTCCGGCAGCTGAACCGCGCCGACGACGTGGTGACGGTCCAGCCCGCGACCAGGCTGGTGCGGATCTTCACGGCGCACGGCAACCACCCCCAGCAGTGGAATTCGTTCCGCTACACCGGCCCGCTCCCGCACGGCCGGTTCGACCAGCAGCCGCCCGGCCGCGGCGGCGCGCCGGTCACCGACCCCGCGAACGGCGTCCTCTACTTCGGCCTCACGGTCCGCACGTCGATCGCCGAGGTCTTCCAGACCAGCTCGACGGTGGACCGCCGCACGCGCGGCCCCCGCCTGGTCGTCGTCCGCCCGACGCGCACGCTGCGCCTGCTCGACCTGACCGGCCTCTGGCCCACGCGGGTGGGCGCCTCCCAGGAGATCTCGAGCGGCCCGAAGAAGCTCACGCAGGCGTGGGCCCGCGCGATCCGCGGCGCGTTCAGCGACCTCGACGGCCTCTGGTACCGCTCCTCGATGGACTCGGGCGACCCGGCGATCTGCCTGTGGGACCCGCCGGCGGGCGCGGCCCTGCCGATCGCGCCGGACGTGCTGCTCCCGCTGGACCACCCGGGTCTCGACGTCCCGCTGGGCCGGGTCTGCGAAGAGCTGAACTACACGCTGCTGAACTGACGCTCCAGCAGCGGCACGACCGCCCGCAGGTCGCCGGAGTCCACGGCGTGGGTCGCGACGGCCCGGGCCGCGGGTGCCGCGTTGAAGGCGATGCTCAGCCCGGCGGCGGCGAACAGCGGCAGGTCGGACCGGCTGTCCCCGACGGCGGCGCACAGCTCCGGCGCGAAGCCCTGGGCCAGCGCGAAGTCCCGCTTGCCGTACTCGTCCAGGTGCTCGGCGACCTCGCCGGTGTAGCGGCCGCCGACCGCTTCGGGCACCGGGCCGCAGTACGCGTCGAACCCGAACCGCCGGGCCAGCATCCGGCCCACCGGCGCCCACGCGAGCGTGGTGAGGATCGGGCGGAGGTCGTGGTCGTGGCACCACGCCACCGTCTCGCCGATCCCGGCGACCAGCGGCAGCGTTTCGAGCCGAGCCAGGACCTCGGCTTCGGTGTGCCCCGCCCAGCCGCGGGCGTCGATCACCGACGCCTCCTGGTTGCTCATCCGGCCCGCGTCGTACGCCGCTTCGGCCGCGCGGAGCTCGGCCTCGTGCCCGAGCACCGCGGCCACCCACGCGCACGAAGTCGTGCCGGGCACGAGGGTGCCGTCGACGTCGAAGCAGACCAGGCCGCGCACTACAGGTGCCGGGCCCACCACTCCAGGACCGCTTCGAAGCGCTGCACCCGGTGCCGCGGACGGCCCGACCGGGTCAGCTCGTGGCCTTCGCCCGGGAACAGCAGCATTTCGGCCGGGGCGCCCGCGCGCCGCAGCGCCACGAACATCCGTTCCGCCTGCTCCAGCGGGCAGCGCCAGTCGTGCTCCGAATGCACCACCGCGAACGGGATCTCGATCTTCGCCGCGTGCGAAAGCGGCGACCGGTCGCGCTGCACCTCGGGATCGGACCCGATGTACGCGTCGACGAAGAAGTAGCCGATGTCGGAACTGCCGACCATCGAGTCCCACGCGTTGACCGCGCGCTCGCTCCACGCCGCCTTGAAGCGCTCGCCGTGGTGGGCGGCCAGCCAGCTCGTCATGAAACCGCCGTACGACCCGCCCATCACGCCGACGCGGGAGGCGTCCAGATCCGGGCGCTCCAGCGCCTTGTCGAGCAGGGCCAGGACGTCGTCGACGTCGACCGTGCCGAAGCCGTGGGTGATCGCGTGGCCGTGGGTCTGGCCGTAGCCCGCCGAACCGCGGGGGTTGCCGACGACCACGGCGTAGCCCGCCGCCGCGTACACCTGGGCCTCGTCGAACACCGCCCACTCCTGCTGGGTGAAGGGGCCGCCGTGCACCACGCGCAGCACCGGGTGCGGGCCCTCGCCTTCGGGCAGCACCAGCCAGCCGTGCACCGGGTAGCCGTCCGGCGCGGTCGTCTCCAGCTCGATCATCGGCCGGATGCCCTTGTCCCGCAACGGCTTCGAGTAGTCGGTCAGCACCCGAGGCCCGCCGTCGCCGAGGAGCACGACCTCACCCGAGGTCGACGGCGTCGCGATCACCGCGGCCAGCACCGAACCGTCGAGCGCGAACGACCGCAGCGCCGTCCGGTCGGCGTAGACCACCGGCAGGTCGGCCAGCGGCGCGTCGACGGCGTCGACGGCGACCGCGCGCAGCTCTACCGCGCCGCGGTTGCGGACGGCCACGAGCACGTCGGCACCGCGCGGGGCGGGGGCTCCCGCCGACGATTCGCAGTCCACCGTCTCGATGTCGGTGAGCCGGCGGGCCTTCACCGGGCCGGCGCCGAACTCGGGCTTCGCCGCGTAGAGTCCGGTCATCCCGGCTTCGCGGTGCTCCGCAAAGGACTGTCCGAAGTAGAACAACGTGCCGTCCGGGCCGAACGCCGGGCGCTCGGAGTAGCCGTCGGCGCGCACGAGGACCTCGGGCTCGCCACCCTCGGCGGAGATCGCGTAGACGTCGCGGAAGTCGGTCTCCTCCGCACCCCACTCCGGCGGCGCGATGAAGACGACGCGCGTGCCGTCGGGCGTCCAGACCGGGTTGCTCGCGTCGAACCCGGCGCCGGTCAGCGGCTCGGGCGCCTCGGCGGGCCCGGCCGCGTCGACGACGAACAGCCGCTGCGGGCGATCGCGCACGAAGCCGACGTCGTCGAGCCGGTAGTCCATGCGCGTGATCCGGCGCGGGGCTTCGGCGGCCGGCTCCGGGGTCTCGCCGTCGGCGTCCTCGGTCCCGTAGCGGCCGGCGTCGGGCACGCGCGCGGTGAACGCGATCCGCCGCGAGTCCGGTGCCCACACCGGCTCACCGGCCCCGAGGTGCAGCGACGTCAGCCGCCGCGCCTCCCCGCCGTCGGACGGCATCACGTGCAGCTGCGGGCTGCCGTCGGCGCCCTTGCCCTCCCCCGCGCGGAGGAAGGCCACCCAGCGCCCGTCCGGCGAAATCGCCGGGGCGGAGTCGCGCGGCCCGTGCGTCCACGCGGACTCGCCGCCGTCGAGCGACACCCGCCGCAGCTCGCCGCGGGCGGCGTTCGCCTTCAGGTCGGGCTGACTCAGCGCGGTGAGCAGCAGGTTTCCGCGCAGGGCGGGACGGCCGGGGACGACGAGGTCTTCGATGTCGGCAGGGCGCACGCCCCCGACCGTACCGGAAATCTTTAGCGCTGCGAACGACTTAGGCGGCGACCTGTTTGCGCTCGTCGCGCCGGGCCTTGGCCAGGCTGGCCACCGTGGTCACCGTCAGCACCACGATGATGACGCCGAGGGAGATCCAGTTGTTGATGTCCAGCCAGTCCGGCACGACGTGGTACTCGTGCAGGGCGTGCAGGAACAGCTTCGCGCCGATGAACGCGAGGATCACCGCGAGGCCGTAGGTCAGGTAGACCAGCTTCGTCACCAGGCCGCCGAGCAGGAAGTACAGCTGCCGCAGCCCCATCAGCGCGAACGCGTTGGCGGTGAAGACGAGGAACGCCTCCTGGGTGATGCCGAAGATCGCCGGGATCGAATCGACCGCGAACAGCAGGTCCGCGGAGCCGATCGCCACGATCACCAGCAGCATCGGCGTGATCATCCGCTTGCCGTTGAGCTTCACCGTGTAGTGGTGGCCGTGGTAGTCGTCGGTCACCGGCGCGATCTTGCGGACCTGCCGGGTGACGGCGTTCTCGTGGTACTCCTCGTCCTCGCCCTTGCCGCGCAGCATGCTGACCGCGGTCCAGACCAGCACCGCGCCGAAGAGGAAGAAGACCCAGACGAACTGCTCGATGAGCGCGGCGCCGATGGCGATGAAGATGCTGCGGAAGCCCAGCGCGAGCAGGATGCCGACCAGCAGCACGCGGTGCTGGTGGATGGCGGGCACCTTGAACGACGCCATGATGATCATGAAGATGAACAGGTTGTCGACGCTCAGCGAGTACTCGGTGATGTACCCGGTGAAGAACTCGACGCCCGGGTCGTGCCCGGCGAAGATCCACACGCCCGCACCGAAGAGCACGGCGCACGAGACGTAGAAGATGACCCAGCGAGCGGCTTCCCCCGTGGTCACTTCGTGCGGCTTGCGATCGACGATGACCAGGTCGAGCGCGATGAGCGCGAGCAGGCCACCGATCGTGGCGATCCACAGCCACAGGGGGACAGTCATGGAACCAGAACCTCCGGATAGTGCGCATGAGCAACTAACCGGAGGTCTCTCCCGCCGGTGAAAACACCGGCCGACGGTGCCGGGGGCGCAGGGCCACCGTGCTGACGACACCGCCGCGAAGGAATACTCCCCTCACAGCCGTTCCAGTCTGCCGGTTACCCCCACCCGAACGCCAGCCGGAACGCCGCACGTCACCGGGTTGGTCCTGTAATTTCGGTCACTTCAGTCCACCAGGTGGTCTCCTGGCGTGTGATCGCTGTGAACCACGCGGAGCACTCTCAGCAAACCTCGAATAGTTTCTCTTCGTGCCCCGAATCCCGCTCCCGCGCACCCGCGGAGCCCGCCTCACCGCGCTCGCCGCCGTCGTCGTGGTCCTGGCCGCCGGCGCGGTCTTCTGGATCACGCGGCCCGCGGCACCCGCGCCGGTGCCCACGCAGGACGCGCTGATCGACCTGCCCGCCGCCCCCGGCTCGGCGGAGCAGGTCAAGATCGACACGACCACCTACCTCCCCGCCACCGTGCCCGCGCCCGCGGTGCTGCTGGCGCACGGCTTCGGCGGGGACAAGAACAGCGTCGCCGACGACGCCCGCGAACTCGCGCGGAAGGGCTTCGTCGTGATGACGTGGTCCGCGCGCGGGTTCGGCAAGAGCACCGGCAAGATCGGGCTCAACGACCCGGACGGCGAAGTCGCCGACGCGAGCCACCTGATCGACCGGCTCGTCGCGCAGCACCAGGTGACGACCGATCCGAACGGCGACCCGAAGGTCGCGGTCACCGGTGCCTCCTACGGCGGCGCGCTCTCGCTGCTGCTGGCCGGCACGGACAAGCGCGTCGACGCGATCGCCCCGGTGATCACCTACAACGACCTAGCGCAGGGCCTGGTCCCGAACGCGGCCACGCCGGGGCCGGCGGCTTCGGGCACCCCGGCGGCCGGTGCGTTCGCCACCGACGGCGTGTTCAAGAAGAGCTGGGCCGGGATCTTCTTCTCGGCGGGCTCGGGCGCCGCGTCGAGCGGGTCGCCGTCGGCCGAAGCGCCGGAAGCCGGGCAGGAGACCGACACGAGCACCGCCGGCGCCGCCGGAGCCGCGGCCGCCGTCCCCGCGGCGCCCCCGGGTGCGGGCGGCGGCCCCCGCGGCGGCCCGGCCGACCCGTGCGGCCGCTTCACCGCCGCCGTCTGCCGCGCCTACACCGAGCTCGGCACCACCGGGCAGGCGAGCCAGGCGAGCGTCGACCTGCTGCGCCGCGTGTCCCCCGCGTCCGTGACGGACAAGATCACCGTGCCGACGCTGCTGGTGCAGGGCGAAAGCGACACGCTGTTCGGCCTCGACCAGTCCGACGCCAGCGCCCGGCAGATCACCGCGGCGGGCGGCAAGGTCAAGACGGTCTGGTACACCGGCGGCCACGACGGCGGCAAGCCCGGCCCGCAGCTGCGCGCCAAGATCGGCGACTTCCTGTGGACCGCGGTCAACGGCGGCGACCCGGGCACCGGCTTCAGCTACGACGTCCAGGGCACGTTGCGCGCCAACGGGACGCCGTCGGTCCGCACGGTCAACGCCGGCACCTACCCCGGCCTGACCGGCCCCGCGACCGAGCGGCGGCTGCTGGCGATGTCCGGTCCCGCCCAGGCGGTGGTGCGCCCGGCCGGCGCGAACCCGGCGGCGGTGAGCGGCATCCCCGGCCTCAACGGCGTCGCGAGCAGCTCCGCCCGGCTCGGCGCGCTCTTCAGCAACGACCCGCCGGGCCAGGCCGCGCAGTTCACCACGGCCCCGGTCGACAGCCAGGTCGTCGTCAGCGGCTCGTCCACCGTGCGGCTGCGGGTCGCCGCGGACCCGGCCCACCCGCAGCCGGACGCGGTGCTGTTCGCGAAGCTCTACGACGTCGGGCAGGACGGTTCGCGGGTGCTGCCCGCCAACGCGATCGCCCCGTTCCGGGTGAGCGGGCTGCCCGCCGACGGCACGCCGGTCGACGTCACCGTGACGCTGCCGGGCGTCGTCCGCCCGATCGAAGGCGGCCACTCGCTGCGGCTCGTCGTCGGCACGACGGACCAGGCGTTCGCGGCCCCGGCCTCGCCCGCGGTGTTCCGGATCGCGCTGGCGAGCGGCACCGCGCTGGCCGTGCCGGTGGTGCCCGGGACGTCGGTCGGCTCGCCGGCCCCGGTCGGGCAGCTGGCCGGCATCGGCGTGACACTGGCGATCGGCCTGGCCGCGGTGCTCTTCGCGGCGCTGCGCCGGCGCCGGGCCACCGACGTCGACCCCGAGCTGGCCACGACACCGCTGGTCATCGAAGGGCTGCGCAAGCAGTACCCGGGCGGGTTCGTCGCGGTGAAGGACCTCTCCTTCCGCGTCGAACCGGGCCAGGTGCTCGGCCTGCTCGGGCCGAACGGCGCGGGCAAGACGACCACGCTGCGGATGCTGATGGGCCTGATCACGCCGACCGAAGGCAGCATCCGCGTCTTCGGCCACAAGATCACCGGCGGCGCGCCGGTGCTCTCGCGGATCGGCTCGTTCGTCGAGGGCTCCGGCTTCCTGCCGCACCTGTCCGGCCGGGAGAACCTGGCGCTGTACTGGGCGTCGACCGGGCGGCCTGCCGACAAGGCGCACTTCGCGGAGGCGCTGGAGATCGCCGGGCTCGGCTCGGCCGTCGACCGCCGGGTGCGGACCTACAGCCAGGGCATGCGGCAGCGGCTCGCGATCGCGCAGGCCATGCTCGGCCTGCCGGAGCTGATGGTGCTCGACGAACCGACCAACGGGCTCGACCCGCCCCAGATCCACCAGATGCGCGAGGTGCTGAAGCGGTACGCCGCGACCGGCCGCACGGTGGTGGTGTCCAGCCACCTGCTGGCCGAGGTCGAGCAGACCTGCACGCACGTCGTGGTCATGCACCGCGGTTCGCTGGTGGCCTCGGGCGAGGTCGGCGAGCTGGCCGCGGCCGGTGGCGAGGCGACGTTCCGGGTCGACGACCCGGCGGCCGCCGCGGCCGCGCTCAAGGCGCTCAGCGGCGTCACCGACGTCGACGTCGAGGGCGAGCTGGTGCACGCGAACCTCGGCGTGCTGCCGCGGGCCGAAGGCGTCGCCGCGCTGGTGCGCGCCGGCGTCGCGGTGGAGCAGGCCGGGCCCCGGCGCCGGCTGGAAGACGCGTTCCTGCAACTGGTCGGAGAAGAGTCGTGAGTGATTCCGGGGTGCACACCGACCCGCACGCGCTGGACGAGCTGAGCGACGTCGCTTCGGCCGAACACGCCGGCGTCGGGCCGGACGGCGCCGTCGAGGGCTACAGCGCCCGGCGGACGCTGCGGCTCGGCGTCGAGCTGCGGCGCCAGCTCAAGCGGCGGCGCACGCAGTTCCTGCTCGGGTTCGTCGCGATCCTGCCGTTCATCCTGGTCCTCGCGTTCGAGGCCGGGCAGTCGAACCCGAACCGGCGCAGCGGCGGGTTCGTCGACCTGGCCACCGCGTCCGCGCCGAACTTCGTCGTGCTGGCGCTGTTCGTGTCGGGGACGTTCCTGCTGCCGATGATCGTGGCGCTGTTCTTCGGCGACACGATCGCGAGCGAGGCGTCGTGGTCGAGCCTGAAGTACCTGCTGTCGGTGCCGGTGCCGCGGCGGCGCGTGCTGCGGCAGAAGGCGATCGTGTCCGGGCTGCTTTCGGCGTCCGCGCTGGTGCTGCTGCCCTTGGTAGCACTGGGCGTCGGCGTGCTCTGGTACGGCGCGGGCGACGCGATCAGCCCCACCGGCGACGCGGTTTCGTTCGGCGACAGCCTGCTGGCCATCGCACTGTCCACTGTGTACATCATCCTGCAGCTGGCCTGGGTGGCCGGCCTGGCGCTCGCGCTGAGCGTGTCGACGGACGCCCCACTGGGCGCGGTCGGCGGCGCGGTGCTGGTGGCGATCCTGTCGCAGATCCTGGACCAGATCACGGCGCTGGAGGGCCTGCGCAACTACCTGCCGACGCACTACGCGTTCTCGTGGATGGACCTGATCTCCACCGACGTCGACTGGACGAACCTGGCGAGCGGCCTGCTTTCGGCGGTCATCTACGGAACGGTGTTCTTCCTCTACGCCGGACGGCGGTTCGCCCGGAAGGACATCACGAGCTGAAGCCGGTACGGTCGGGCGCGTGCCGATCAAGCTGGAGAGCCACCACGACATCGCCGTGCTGCGGATCGACCACGGCGGCGGCAACACCCTCGACACGGACTCGTGCCGCGACCTCGTGCTGCGGCTGGAGGAGGTCGAACAAGCCCGCGCGGTCGTGCTCACCGGCACCGGGCGCGTCTTTTCCGCGGGCGTCGACCTCAAGCGCATCGACGACGGCGGCGCGTCGTACGTGGCGCAGTTCCTGCCGCTGCTGTCGGACGCGCTGCTGGCGGTGTTCGGCTGCCCGCGTCCGGTCGTGGCCGCGCTCAACGGGCACGCCGTCGCCGGCGGTGCGGTGCTCGCCGCCGCGTGCGACCACCGCGTGCTCGGCTCCGGCACGGTCGGCGTGACCGAGCTGCTGGTCGGGGTGCCGTTCCCGCTGGCCGCGCTGGAAATCCTGCGCTGCGCCTACGGCACGGCGCCGTTGCCCTCGCTCGCCTACTCGGGCGAAACCCGCGGCGGCGAGGACGCGCTGGCCGCCGGCCTGGTCGACGAGCTGGCGCCGCCGGACGAGGTGCTCGAGCGGGCGCTGGCCGTCGCGAGCCGGCTCGGTGAGCTGCCGGCCGGGGCGTTCGCGCACACCAAGGCCCAGATCCGGCAGCCCTTCCACGAGCGCATCGCCGAGTACCGCCACTCCGACGACCCCGAGGTCGAACGGCTGTGGCAGTCGCCGGCCGCGCTCGCCGCCGTCAAGTCCTATGTGGACCGGGTGCTGCGTTAGGCGCGTACGCCGGTTTCGGCCAGGGCCTTGATGCCTTCGACGGTCTTCTGCATGTTGGCCTGCAACTCGCCCAGCCGCATGGCGACGATCTCTTCCTCGTGCTCGGGCATCGAGCCGATGATGGTCGTCAGGTTGGACGGGCCGGGGCCGATCTGGGCCCACTGACGCAGGAGCGTGCCGCCGCCGTCCGGGACGAGCTCGAACTTCCACGACGCGGCGGGGTTGGTCACGTCCATGACGGCCCACGCGAACAGCCGCCCCGGCTCGTAACCGGTCACCGTCGAGACCGTCTCCCACTCCCCGGCGACCGGGTGGGAGTTGCGGCCGCGGAACCGCGCGCCGAGGCCGGGCTCGAAGCCGTCGACCCAGCCACCGCCCTGGAACTCGGTGGAGAAGCGGGCCGGCAGGTCGACGTCCAGCAGCCAGGACCAGACCTCGTCCGGCGACGCTTCGATGCGGACTTCGACCTGTGTCGTAGGGCAGTCGGAAACCTTCATGGCGGACCCCTCGCTCGATGCCGGTGCCTACGGCTTCGGACGGTAACGTGGCGCCGATCACGCCGACAACTCGCACGGTGCCCGCGGCTGCGCACGGCCGAGGACGCCGACCCGGCGTCGGCCGCACCCGCCGAAAGTCGGGTCCTGACCGAATCTGCGCCCGGACAGCCGATTGCCGACCTCCACCGGTTCTGTGAGGGTCCCACGGAGGGTCTTTCGGGGGTCCGGGTAGCGGAGCCCCGGCTGTCTCGGAGGGTCCGGCGTGCCAGGAGGGTGCTCGATGCGCAGACTGTTCACCGCCGCGGCGGTCCTGCTGGCGACGGCGGGCCTGGCCCCGGCGGCCGCGGCCGCCCCCGACATCAAGGCCGAGCTGCAGAAGATCCCCGGCCTGACGATCACTTCGGAGGACCCGGCCCCGGCCGGCTTCCGGTTCTTCAAGCTGACGTACACGCAGCCCGCCGACCACCGCCACCCGGGCGCGGGCACGTTCCAGCAGCGGTTCACCCTGCTGCACCGCGACTTCGCCGCCCCGACGGTCGCCTTCACGAGCGGCTACAACGTCAGCGGCTCCGCCAACCGGTCCGAGCCGACGCAGATCGTCGACGGCAACCAGCTGTCGATGGAGTACCGCTACTTCACGCCTTCGCGGCCGGAGCCGGAGAACTGGGCGAAGCAGCTGACGGTCTGGCAGGCCGCCGCCGACGAGCACCGCGCGGTCCAGGCGTTCAAGGCGATCTACCCGGGCAAGTGGCTGGCGACCGGCGGCAGCAAAGGCGGCATGACCGCGACGTACTTCCGGCGCTTCTTCCCCGACGACGTCGACGGCACGGTCCCCTACGTCGCACCCAACGACGTCATCGACCCGATCGACGTCTACAACCGGTTCCTCTCGCGCGCCGGCAACGACCCGGGCTGCCGCGACGCGTTGAAGGCGATCCAGCGCGACGCGCTGAAGCGACGTGACGAGCTGGGGGCGATCGCCGCGGCGGACGCGGCGCAGCGCGGGTTGACGTTCTCGATCGTCGGCTCGGCCGACAAGTCCCTCGAGATCTCGGTGATCGACTCGTACTTCGCCTTCTGGCAGTACCAGACCCAGGCGGACTGCGCGACGATCCCGGCGGCCGGCGCCCCCGCGGCGGACGTCTACGCCTGGTACGAGAAGGTGGAAAGCCTCAACACGTACTCCGACCAGGACCTGGCGCCCTACATCCCGTACTACTACCAGGCCGCGGTCCAGCTCGGCTCCCCCGAGGCGTACGACAGCTACCTGCGCGACCTGCTCCGCTACCCGGGCGCCGACCAGCCGAAGACGTTCGTCCCGGCGTCGATCCGCCTGCCGCGCTTCGACTACCTGGCCATGCCGGACATCGACTTCTGGGTGAAGACCCACGGCTCGCGCCTGCTGTTCGTGTACGGCTCGAACGACCCGTGGGGCGCGGAGCCGTTCGAGCTGGGCCGGGGCAGCCGGGACTCGTACCGCTACTACGTCCAGGGCGGCAACCACGGCTCGAAGATCGCCCAGCTGCCCCCGGCCGAGGCGGCGCAGGCGACGGCGACGATCCGCCGCTGGGCGGGCCTGCCGCCGACGTCGGCGTTGACGGCACGCAGCGCCCCGGCGGGCTTCCCGACGTTCGACGCGGACCTCACCCTGACGGAGCGGCCACCGCTGTGACATTCGCCGGGCCGGGCGTAGTCTCACGGCACCTGACGGCCCGGCCCGAGGAGGCGGCATGCCTCGTCCCGTCCACTTCGAAATCCACGCGGGTGACCCCGAGCGCGCGGTGGCGTTCTACACCAGCGTGTTCGGCTGGAAGTTCGAGCGCTGGGGCGACGCCCCGTACTGGGTGATCTCGACCGGCGAGGGCAACGGCATCGACGGCGGGCTCCTCCCGCGTCAAGGTCCCGCACCCGAGGCGTCCGCGCCGGTTCACGGGTTCGTGAACACCATCGCCGTGACCGACCTCGATGCCGTGCTCGGGGACGTCAACGACGCCGGCGGGTCGCTGGCCCTGCCGAAGAACCCGGTTCCCGGGGTCGGGTGGCTGGCCTACTGCAAGGACACCGAGGGCAACGTCTTCGGCCTGCTGCAGCCGGACGAGAACGCCCCGGCGCCCTAAGGGCGTTTCGCCTTCGGCAACCGCGCGACGACGGAGTCGTAGGACGTGTCGATCAGCTCCTCGAGCTCGGCGTCCGGCACCCCGGCGCCGAGTTCGACGCGGTTCCAGCCGTAGCGGCCGAGGTAGTCCATCACGGTCACCGCGCCCGGGTGGCGGGCGCGGATCTCGGCCGCTTCTTCCTGGGTGGCACCGCATTTCACGGCGACGCTGCCGGGTTCGTCCTGCCCGATGAACGCGAAGCCCTTGCCGCCGACCTTGGCGACGAGCACGTGATCGCCGAAGGGGTAGGACTCCTGCGCGCCGGCCTTGGCGAGGCAGTACGCGACGACGGCTTCGATGTTCACGGTTCCCGCCTCACCCGTTCGAGGCCGGTCTGCGAGAACCGCACGAACGCCGACCGGGCCGAGCGCCGGTGGGCGACCTCCGCCGCCCGCCGCTCCGCCTCCTTGATGTTCATCGCCAGGTGCCCCCTCAGGCCGACGCGGCTACTTGATGCCCGCCGCGTCCATGCCCCTCAGCTCCTTCTTCAGGTCGGAGATCTCGTCGCGCAACCGGGCCGCCAGTTCGAACTGGAGGTCGCGGGCCGCCTGCATCATCTGGTCCGTCATCTGCTGGATCAGGTCGGCGAGCTGGGCGCGCGGCATGGCCGAAACGTTCTTGTCGACCAGCATCCCCGAGCTGCGCACCCGGTCGCCCTGCTCCGGCTTCTTGCCGCGCGAGGAGTTGCGGCCCGAGCCGCCCACCGAGACCTGTTCGCTGTCTTCGGCCTCGCTGTACACGCGGTCGAGGATGTCCGCGATCTTCTTCCGCAGCGGTTGCGGGTCGACGCCCCGCTCCTCGTTGTAGGCGACCTGCTTCGCCCGGCGGCGGTCGGTCTCCTCGATCGCGTGCTGCATCGAGTCGGTGATCTTGTCCGCGTACATGTGGACTTCACCCGAGACGTTTCGCGCCGCACGGCCGATCGTCTGGATCAGCGACGTCCCGCTCCGGAGGAAGCCTTCCTTGTCCGCGTCGAGGATCGCCACCAGCGACACCTCGGGCAGGTCGAGACCCTCGCGCAGCAGGTTGATGCCGACCAGCACGTCGAAGTCGCCCGCCCGCAGCTGCCGCAGCAGCTCGACGCGGCGCAGCGTGTCGACCTCCGAGTGCAGGTAGCGCACCCGGATGCCCAGCTCCAGCAGGTAGTCGGTGAGGTCCTCGGACATCTTCTTCGTCAGCGTGGTGACCAGGACGCGCTCGTCCTTCTCCGCCCGCTCGCGGATCTCGTGCACCAGGTCGTCGATCTGGCCCTCGGTCGGCTTCACGACCACCTTCGGGTCGACCAGGCCGGTCGGCCGGATCACCTGCTCGACGAACTCGCCGCCCGCCTGCCCCATCTCGTACGGCCCCGGCGTCGCCGACAGGTACACCGTCTGCCCGATCCGGTCGGAGAACTCCTCCCAGGTCAGCGGCCGGTTGTCGACCGCGCTCGGCAGGCGGAAGCCGTACTCGACCAGGTTCCGCTTCCGGGACATGTCGCCTTCGTACATGCCGCCGATCTGCGGGACCGTCTGGTGCGACTCGTCGATCACCAGCAGGAAGTCGTCCGGGAAGTAGTCGATCAGCGTCGCCGGCGCGGTGCCGGCCCCGCGGCCGTCGATGTGGCGCGAGTAGTTCTCGATGCCGGAGCAGAAGCCGACCTGGCGCATCATCTCGATGTCGTAGGTCGTGCGCATCCGCAGCCGCTGCGCTTCCAGCAGCTTGCCCTGGCGTTCCAGGTCCGCGAGGCGCTCCTCGAGCTCCTTCTCGATGCCCGCGATCGCCTTCTCCATCCGCTCCGGCCCGGCGACGTAGTGCGTGGCCGGGAAGATGCGGACCTCGTCGACCTCCTTGACGATGTCGCCGGTCAGCGGGTGCAGGTAGTAGAGCTTCTCGACCTCGTCGCCGAAGAACTCGACGCGGATCGCCAGCTCTTCGTAGGCCGGGATGATCTCGACCGTGTCGCCCCGGGCGCGGAACGTGCCGCGCGCGAACGCGATGTCGTTGCGCGTGTACTGGACGTCGACCAGCGCCCGGAGGAAGACGTCCCGGTCCAGCTGCATGCCGATCGCGAGCTTCGACGACCGGTCGAGGTACGACTGCGGCGTGCCGAGGCCGTAGATGCAGGAGACACTCGCGACCACGATGACGTCCCGCCGCGACAGCAGGTTCATCGTCGCCGAGTGCCGCAGCCGCTCGACGTCGTCGTTGATCGAGGAGTCTTTTTCGATGTAGGTGTCCGTCTGCGCGATGTACGCCTCGGGCTGGTAGTAGTCGTAGTAGCTGACGAAGTATTCGACCGCGTTGTTCGGGAACAGTTCGCGCAGCTCGTTCGCCAGCTGGGCGGCGAGGGTCTTGTTCGGCGCCATGACCAGCGTCGGCCGCTGGACGCGCTCGATCAGCCACGCCGTCGTCGCCGACTTGCCGGTGCCGGTGGCACCCAGGAGCACGACGTCCTTCTCGCCGGCGTTGACCCGCCGTTCGAGCTCGTCGATGGCCGCCGGCTGGTCACCGGCGGGCTGGTAGTCACTGATCACCTCGAACCGGCCGCCGGTCCGCGGGATCTCCGAGACGGGCCGGAAGTCGGACTGGGCGAGCACGGGGTGTTCGGTTGCGAAAGCCACGTCGACCAGAGTACGACGCACCACCGACAATTTCCGTCGGCCCTGGTCAGGAGGGTCGGAACACCGTCACGGAGGTGACTTCGCCGCCCGTGACGGCGCTGTGCGGGATCGCGCCGGGTCGTCGCCGAAGCAGGAGACGAGGACGCGGTCGGGCCCGACCGGTGCGCGAGGACCACCTCTCGAAGGGAGCGCGGCGGCGGGATCGACAGGCCGTGCCCTTCGAAGAGGCGGTTCAGCTGGTCAGCGGCGGAAACGGCGCGCGGACCCGGCGGTCCGGACGACGACTTCGCACACCTCCGCCGGCCCCGTACGCAGGTGCACGCTCAGCGGCGGCCCGGAGGCCAGTTCGCCGAAAGCTCTCAGCTGCAGTCGCAGCAAGAGCAACAGTCGCAACACCCGTCACAACCGCCACAGTCGCACCCGCCGCTCGTGTGCGGTTTTCCGCTCCACGGGCCGGGGAAGGGATCGCGGCAGCAGAATTGGCAGGTGCAGCACATGTAGGGCGTGAGGGCGCAGCCGACGAAGAAGTTGCGCTTCTTCGGGGGGACGGCGAACTTCGGGTACCAGAGGCCGCCGCCCTTGCCGTTGAGGGATTCGGGGTTGCCGGGGCCGTCCGGTCCGCCGGGCCCGCCCGGTCCACCAGGACCACCCGGTCCCCCAGGGCCTCCGGGTCCACCCGGGCCTCCAGGGCCTCCGGGTCCACCCGGGCCTCCAGGCCCACCGGGACCTCCTGGGCCGCGGCCACCGGGACCGCCAGGCCCACCCGGACCACCACCGCCAGGGCCTCCTGGACCACCCGGCCCGCGGCCACCGGGAGCACCCGGTGGAGGCACCGGCCCCGGCGGCGGAAACCCTTGCGGCCGCGGAGAACCGCCCCACCCCGGCGGAGCCTGGTGCGGAGCGGGACCGGCCGGCGGCTGCTGGTACGGATGCTGCTGCGGAGTGGGCCCCGGCCCGATCCACCCGGGCGGCGGCTGCTGCCCGGCCGAATCCGGCTCCCAAGCGACCGGCCACCCCTCGGCCGAGCCCAGCTCCCAAGCGACCGGCCGCCCCTCGGCCGAACCCGGCTCCCGAGCGACCTGCGCCCCTTCAGCCGAACCAGGCCCCCAGGCGCCCCGCCACCCCTCGGCCGAGCCCGGCTCCCCGGCAAGCAGCCACCCGTCGGCCGAGCCCGCCCCGGACCCGAGCCGCTCCGGCGTCCCGGCATGACCGCTGCCGTGCCCATGTCCGGCACCATGACCGAAAGCCCGCCGGACCGCCTGCCTCAGCTCATGGACCAGCAAAGCGTGCACTAGCCCCGGCTCGGCGAACTCCACCTCCCGCAGCGCCAGTTCGACACCCACCACCGCGTCATCGCACAACCGCCGCGCCTCAGCCACCCCGGTTCCCGTTGCCAGCAACGGGTTCCACGCCCCCACCGCCGCATCGGTCGCGTGGTCCTCCACCGCGTCCAGCAGGTGCGCCACTCGCCCGAACAACCGCCCCGCCTCCGCCAGCGGGGCCGCGTTGCCCGGACGGCCGGCCAGTTCAGCCGTCCTGGCGAACGCCGCCGACGTCGCCAGCTCGGCCGGCTCCGTCGCGAGAAGGGGCGAATCGCCGGCCCCGAGAGACCGTTCGATCGAACCCTGACGCTCGACCGCCTCCGTCAGCACCGAAGTGTCGAAGCCGACCCGGCCACCCGTCCGTCCACCCTGGTCCGCCCAGCGAGCCGCGACCCGGCGGGCCGCGAACGCCACCGGACGCCTGCCGAACGCACCGTCGCGGTCCTCGACGTGGTCGCCGATCTTCGCCGCCGCCAAGACCAGGGACACCGCCGCCGCGAGCTGGGCGCCTTCGCCGCGGGCCACTGAAGCCGTCCGCATGCCGCGCAGGGGGCACGGGCCCGCTTCCCGGCGGCGGTCCGCCTGCGGGGTCTGGGCCTCGACGAGCGCCGAGATGATCAGCCCGTCGTAGTTGGTGACGACCCGGGCCAACTGGCCGTGTTCGTCACGCAGCGTGAGACACAGACCGCACAGGTGCGCCATCCAGTCCGCGTGCAGGCCGGCGGACAGCCGGTGGCGGCACGGCCTGATGATCCCGAACATCCTCAGTTCCCCCTCGATTCCGGACGGTCGGCGCACCTTAGCCCGAACGTGTGGCACGCGGGGCGGGAGTGCGCGATTCGTGACCGGCCCGGCAGGATGACCGCATGGCCGCACTGCACCCCCCGAAGGTCGAGGTCTTCGACCCCGCCGCGCGCGAGAACATCGACCCGAAGGGCATCCGCCGGGAGGTCGACGAGTACCGCGAGGAGCCGTTCGGCCTGTACCTCGCGCGCCCGGCGCCGGGCCGCGCGCAGTTCCACTACCTCGAGTCGTGGCTGGTGCCCGGGCTCGGCCTCCGCTTCACCGACTTCTGGTTCTCCCCCGGCCACGAACGCGACCAGGACTTCTACCTCGACGTCGTCCGCGTCCGCCGCGACGGCCCGCGCTGGGTCGCCACCGACCTCTACGTCGACATCGTGCTGAAGGACAAGCTGTCGCTGCGGGTGATCGATTCCGACGAGCTCCTCGAGGCCCACGCGGCCGGCCTGGTCACCGCCGAAGACGCCGAGTACGCCCTGACGACGACCTACGCGGCGGTGGAAGGACTCGCCGCGCACGGCTACGACCTCTCGGCCTGGCTGTCCACAAAGGACGTCTCGCTGACCTGGCGACGGCATCCGTAGCCCGCCTCCTCCGAAGTGATGACGCGATCCCGACCGTTGTGATGACGCGCCGGTCCGCCCCGCCGCGCGACCCTTGATCCATCGGCACCGGGCCGGAAGGGGGCAGCGACGTGGTGGTCATCGGCGAGGAGCGGGCGTCCGGCTGTGAGCCGCGTCCCTGGCGGCGGCGCCTGCGCGGTGATGCGCGGCCGGCGCACGTAGGGTGCGGGAGACCGGGCGCCCGCGAGGAACAGGAGCACGATGGACGCCGTAGCCACGGCCCCCGACCAGGCGAAAGCCGAGCTCGCGCCGTTCGCCCGGCTCCCGGTGCTCCTGCTCGCGGCGGGGACGGCGACGGCCCTGCTGCTCACCGCCGGCCGCTACGGCTACTTCGGGGACGAGCTGTACTTCCTCGCCGCCGCGAAGCACCTGGCCTGGGGCTACGCCGACCAGCCGCCGCTCGTGCCCGCCCTGGCCTGGGTGATGAACACACTGGCGCCGGGTTCACTGGTGGTGTTCCGCATCCCGGCGATCCTGGCGACCGCCGCCGGGGTCGTCGTCACCGCGCTGACCGCGCGCGAGCTCGGCGGGCAGCGCAAGGCGCAGGCCCGCGCCGCGGCGGCGTACGCGATCTGCGGCCAGTTCGTCGGCAGCGGGGCACTACCTGGCGACGTCGACGATCGACCCGCTGCTGTGGACGCTCGTGCTGTGGCTGCTGGTCCGCTGGGTCCGCACCCGGAACGACGCGCTGCTCGTCCGGCTCGGCGTGGTCACGGCGGTGGCGCTCAACGGCAAGCTGCTCATCGGCGCGTTCTGGCTGGTGGCGGGGCTGGCGGTGCTCGTGTTCGGGCCGCGCGAGCTGCTGCGCCGCCCGAAGCTCTGGCTGGGGGCGCTGATCGCCGCCGTCTCGCTGGTGCCGACCCTGCTGTGGCAGCGCGCGAACGGCTGGCCGCAGCTCGGCATGGGCGACGCGGTCGGCGCGGAGGTCGACGCCGCGGGCGGCCGCGAGACCTTCCTCCCGAACCTGCTGGCCGGCGCCGGCTGGGTGATCGGCGCGCTGGGCGTGCTCTACGGCGTCATCGTGCTGGTCGGGAGCCGGGAGCTGCGGCCCTACCGGTTCCTGGGCTGGACGGCGCTGGGCGTCGTCGCGGTGTTCCTGGTCGCGAACGGGCGGTACTACTACGCGGCCGGGACGTTCGGCGTGCTGTGGGCGGCCGCCGCCGTCCACCTCGAGGCACGGCCGCCGTCGCGGTGGTGGCGGTGGGTGCCGACCTGGCCGGTGTTCGTGCTGTCCGCCCTGTTCAGCCTGCCGTTCACGCTGCCGCTGTGGCCGGCGCACTGGCTCGTCGACCACCCGGGCGCGCCGCGGCCCGCGTACGCCGCCGAGGAGATCGGCTGGCCGGACCTGGCCCACGACGTCGCCGCGCTGTACCGGACAGCGCCGCCGGGCACGGCCGTCGTCACCGGTGGCTACTGGCAGGCGGGCGCGCTCGGGCGGTACGGGCCCGAGCAGGGCCTGCCCGAGGCGTACAGCCCGAGCCGGGGCTTCTGGTACTTCGGCCGTCCGGACGACAACGCGGGCAACGTGCTCTTCGTCGGCTACGACCCGTCGAAGATCGCGAAGCACTTCGGCGACGCGCGGATCGTCGGGCAGGCCGGCAACCGCCTCGGCGTGCGCAACGCGAGCGAGCACATGCCGGTCTGGCTGCTCACCGGCCGGACCGCGAGCTGGGCCGAGATCTGGCCGCAGCTCAAGGACATGCGCGCTTAGGGCGTCCAGCCGGTGGTCGCCGCCCACTTCTCGGCGCGGGCGAACACGCCGTTGACCCACTCCTGCTTCTCGTCGGCGTAGGCCTCGACCGTGCCGTCCGAGGCATGCGCCGCGGCCAGGCGGAGCTTCACGTCGCGGTAGTCGTCGCGCTCGTCCGGGTTCGCGCGCAGGAAGTCGCGGAAGAGCAGCGCGAGCCGCCACGCGGGGGTCTCGGTGGACCGGACGTGCAGGTTCACCGGCCGCTTCGGGTCCGCGCCGACGTGCAGGCGCTTGGGCCACGTCCCGGTGCCGTCCTGGGCGTCGTCGCACCAGTCGCCGGTCAGCCGGGGAAACCCGGCGTCGGAGAGCAGCTCCAGGAGCGTGTCCGCGTCGTCGAGGGTGGCCACGTTCAGCTGCAGGTCGAGGATGTCCTTGGCGGGCAGGCCGGGGACGGCGGTCGAGCCGATGTGGTCGGCGCGGCGGGCGAGTTCCCCCGCCGCGGCGCGGACGCGGGCGAGCACGCGCTCGGCCTGCGCCGGCCAGGTCAGGTCGTACTCGGCGATCTTGGGCGACATCGGCGGCCGCGGGCGGCGCAGGCGCACGTTGGCCTCGAACGGCACCAGCCGGTCCGCCCACAGCGCGTCGACCTCGGCGAGCACGGCGTCTTCGGCGCCACCGTTGTCGAGCCAGACGTCGGCGACGGCGCGGCGCTGCTCGGTGCTCGCCTGCGCGCGGATCCGCGCCCGGGCGTCGTCCTCGGGCATCCCGCGTGCCGAGACGAGCCGCCGCACCCGCACCTCGACCGGCGCGTCGACCACGACGACCAGGTGGTACGCCGTCGCGAGACCGTTTTCGACGAGCAGCGGGATGTCGTGGACGATGATCGAGTCCGGCCGCGCGGCCGCCATCAGTTCGCCGGTGCGCGCGCCGACGAGGGGGTGCACGATCGCGTTCAGCCGCCGCCGCGACTCGTCGTCGGCAAACGCCTTCGCGGCCAGCACGGGCCGGTCGAGCGACCCGTCGGCGGCGAGGATTTCGGTCCCGAACTCCTCGACCAGCCGCGCCAGCCCCCCGGTCCCGGGCTCGACGACCTCGCGAGCGATCCGGTCCGAGTCCACGAGAACGGCCCCGTGCTCGGCGAGCCGGTTCGCCACGGTCGACTTGCCGGCCCCGATCCCACCCGTCAACCCCACACGCAACATGCCGATCACCCTAGCCAAGCCCGGCCTGCTCAAGCAGGGTGCCCGGCCGAGCGGCGGAGCCCGTCCGGACGGACGGACGATCCGCAAGCCGATCGTGACGCGTGACTCAACCGATATCCGGACACGCCGTGTTGCTTACCCACCCCGCCCGGCACCGGTGCGTACCGTCCGCGCGACAAGGGGCGCCCACGCGGAGGAACGATGGCGAACAGCAAGCACGTCGGGAAGCACCGGCTCGGCACGCCGGGGCTGGTGCACTGCGTTCGCCACCACCCGGTCGCCGACGCCCTGGCCGACTACCGGCGCACCTGGCTGAGCGCCCTGATGATCCCGGCCAAGCACAGCTTCGCCGGCCTCCGCCGCAAGGCCCGCGCCGCCGCCCTCGAGCGCATCTGGGTCCCCGCCGTCGTGCCACGCGCGGCTACGGCGACCGTCCGCGCCGCCTGACCTCGCGAGCACCCGCCGACGAAACCGTCCGCGCCGCCCGACCCGCGCGCAGCCGATGGCCGCGCCGCCCGACCCACGCGCACCCATCCGCACCACGGACCCACGCACGGCCGCCGCGACCACCCCCGCCGCACGCGGCCGCCATGACCGCCCGATCGGCACGCGTCCGCTCGCATCGCCCGGATCCGGCATGCCGCCACCACAGCGGCCTGCGCCGCCTGATCCACGCGGCCACCGGCGAATTGTCCGTGCTGCCCGAACCCCCGTGCAGCCGCCGACCTCGCCGGCCGGCCCGCACGCAACCACCGCAACCACCCGCGCCGCTCCCCGCCCACGCACGACCACCGGCGAAACCGTCCCCGCCGCCCGACCCCACGTGCAGCCGCCGACCTCGCCGGCCGGCCCGCGCGCAGCCACCGCGACCACCGGCGCCGCTCCCCGCCCGCGCACGGCCACCGGCGAAACCGTCCCCGCCGACCCCACGTCCAGCCACCGACCTCGCCGGCCAACCCGCGCGCAGCCACCGCAACCACCCGCGCCGCTCCCCGCCCACGCACGACCACCGGCGAAACCGTCCGCGTGCCTGGACGTGCGCGGTCAGTGGGCGGTTTCCTGCGTCTCGATCACGATCTCCGACGACAGCGTGCGGTGCACCGGGCACTTGTCCGCGATCACCATCAGCTTCGCGCGCTGCTCGTCGTCGAGCTCACCCTCCAGCTCGATCTCGCGCGTGATCCGGCTGAGCAACCCGATCTCCGTCTCGCAGTCTTCGCAATCGCGGGCGTGGATGCGGTCGTGGCGGAGGCGGATCGTCGCTCGGGTCAGGGGGATGCCCTTGCGGTCGGCGTACATCCGCAGCGTGATCGCCGTGCACGAACCCAGGGACGCCAGCAGCAGCTCGTACGGGTTCGGGCCCGCGTCGGCGCCGCCGGCCGCGATCGGTTCGTCGGCCAGCAGGGTGTGGGTGGCCGTGGTGATCTGCTGTGTGTACGTGCCGTCGCCGGTTGCGGTGACGACTACCGTGCCGGGGTCGGGCATCGGGTCAGTCCTCCCAGGGTGATTCTTCGATCGTGGTCACGAAGTCCTGCCGGACGAAGCCTGGCACGAAGCGGGCGAGAACATCGGCTTTGACGTTGCCGAAGGTCGTGTCGGGCCGGTCGCGGATGCCTTCGGTGAACGCCACGAGGATGCGCCGCTTGAAGTCCGGGCGTGGGTGCGCCGCCACGATGGCGGCCCGGTCCGCGGCGGGCAGGTCGTGGTAGCCGATGCCGAGGACGTCGTACTCGACGCCCGCCGTCACCAGGGCGATCTCGGGTTCCATGTGCTCCGGGATGCCCGGGGTGGTGTGCAGGGCGATGGCCGTCCACGCGATCCGCGCGCGGTCGGGGTCGGCGCCGTGGGTGAGCAGGAAGCGGCGGGCCTCGTCGGCGCCGTCGAGCTCGAAGCGGCGGTCGGTGCGGTGGCCGTCGACGAGGCCGAGGTCGTGGAACAGCGCGGCGACGTAGAGCAGCTCGTCGTCGAACTCGAGGCCGCGCCGTCGGCCTTGCAGGGCGCCGAAGAGGTAGACGCGGGCCGAGTGGTCGTACAGCAGCGGGCCGGCGGTGTCGCGGACGTACTCGGCTGCTTCGCGGGCGAGGGCGGTGTCAGGGACTTCAAGGGTCATGACACCGACGATGCCTGCCCGCGCGGTGCTCGGACCTGCGTCCAGCGGACGGGAATACCGCAATTCCGGACATCGGACGCATTCCCAAGACGCGCCGGATATCGTATCTTCTGCTGCGGGTGGGCCGCCCGGACGCCGTCCGCGCCGGGCTGCCGTGAAGGGGGTGCGCCGATGGCCACCAGGCACTTGCCGATGCGCCCGGCCGACCAGGGCAGCCGAGAGCGCTTTCTCGACGCGGCGCTCTCGGTGCTGGTGAACCGGGGTGTTCCGAGCCTGACCGTGCGCGGGGTCGCCGAGGCCGCCGGCGCGTCGACGATCTCCGTGTACGCCCGCTTCGGCGGCCGCTCGGGTCTGCTCGACGCCCTGTACGAGCGCACTTTCGACTCGCTGCGGGAGATGCTCGAAACTCTGCCGCCGTCGAGCTCGGACGGTCTGGCGGACCTGCTGCACCTGGCGCTCGAGTACCGGCACTTCGCCCGAGAGAGCCCGGCCCGCTACGCGCTGATGTTCGAGCGCCCGGTCCCCGGCTTCGACCCGGACCCGGCGCTGCGCTCGGCCGTGCTGCGGACGACGTTCCGGATGTTCATCGAGCGCGTCCAGCGGGTCTCCCCGCCGGGAACGGACGCCCAGGCCGCCGCGTACCAGCTGTGGACCGCGATGCACGGGCTCGTGGGCTCGGAACTGATGCTGGCTTCGCGGACCCCGCTGACGGACTGGTTCATCCCGCCGACCGAAGAGGCCAACGAAGCGGTGTACCGCCAGGGCGTCTCCGCGATGATGCGCGGCCTCGGCCTGCGCTGAACCGCTGCGCCGCTGAAACCCAGGCGCCGGAAACGACGGAACCCCCGGTCCGAAGTGGACCGGGGGTTCCGTCGTTCAGCTCGGAGAGCTAGTGCTCACGCACCGCCGGAGAGCTTCTCGCGGAGCGCCGCGAGCTGCTCGTCGGAGGCGAGGGTGCCACCGCTGCTCTTCGTGTCGGCCGGAGCCGAACCCGAGGTGTAGCTTTCCGCGCCACCCTCGATGCCGGTCGCGGCGTCCGCGGCGGCCTCGGCGTCGGCCTCGACGGCCTTGACGACCTGCTTCATGTGGGCCTCGTAACGAGTGTGCGCCTCGGCGTACTGGCGCTCCCACTCCTCACGCTGCTTGTCGAAGCCTTCCTGCCACTCCTGGGTGTCCGGGTCGAAGCCTTCGGGGTAGATGTAGTTGCCCTCGGCGTCGTACTCGGCGGCCATGCCGTACTGGGTCGGGTCGAACTCGGTGTCCGGCGTGACACCCTCGTTCGCCTGCTTCAGCGACAGCGAGATGCGACGGCGCTCGAGGTCGATGTCGATGACCTTGACCATGACGTCGCCGTTGACCTGGACGACCTGCTCCGGGATCTCCACGTGGCGCTCGGCCAGCTCGGAGATGTGGACCAGGCCCTCGATGCCCTCTTCGACGCGCACGAACGCACCGAACGGAACCAGCTTGGTGACCTTGCCCGGCACGATCTGGCCGATCGCGTGGGTGCGGGCGAACTGGCGCCACGGGTCTTCCTGGGTCGCCTTCAGCGACAGCGAGACGCGCTCGCGGTCCATGTCGACGTCCAGGACCTCGACCGTGACCTCCTGGCCGACCTCGACGACCTCGGACGGGTGGTCGATGTGCTTCCAGGACAGCTCGGAAACGTGCACCAGGCCGTCGACGCCACCCAGGTCCACGAAGGCACCGAAGTTGACGATGGACGACACGACGCCCTTGCGGACCTGGCCCTTGGCGAGCGCGTTGAGGAACTCGCTGCGCACCTCGGACTGGGTCTGCTCGAGGTAGGCGCGGCGGGACAGGACCACGTTGTTGCGGTTCTTGTCCAGCTCGATGATCTTCGCCTCGAGCTCGCGGCCGACGTACGGCTGCAGGTCGCGGACGCGGCGCATTTCGACCAGGGACGCGGGGAGGAAGCCGCGCAGGCCGATGTCCAGGATGAGGCCGCCCTTGACGACCTCGATGACGGTGCCCTTGACGGGCTCGTCCTTCTCCTTGAGCTCCTCGATCGTGCCCCAGGCGCGCTCGTACTGCGCGCGCTTCTTGGACAGGATCAGACGGCCTTCCTTGTCCTCCTTCTGGAGGACCAGGGCTTCGACCTCATCGCCGACGGTGACAACCTCAGCCGGGTCGACATCGTGCTTGATGGAGAGCTCACGCGAGGGGATGACACCCTCGGTCTTGTAGCCGATGTCGAGCAGGACCTCGTCGCGGTCGACCTTGACGATCGTGCCTTCGACGATGTCGCCATCGTTGAAGTACTTGATCGTCTTGTCGATAGCCGCGAGGAAATCTTCCTCCGACCCGATGTCGTTGATGGCGACCTGCGGGGCCCCGGTGGGGGCGGTCGGGGCGGTGGCGGTGTCGGTGGTCATTAGGCGGGTTGCTCCGGTGGATGGAATCGAGGGTTGGCAGTTGTCGGCGCGAATGGGTGCATGCGACGACCCTGCGAGCAAACGTCCACCAGTGAACGACCGCGGCATGACCCGCATACGGTGCGCGACCCGAGTCCCAACCAGAAGCTGAGCGGAAGGCAGCGCGAACCCACTGCGCTAACACTTATCCTACGCGGCGGTCGCCGGGCGGCACAATCAGGGTCCCCGCCGCTCGCTAAGGTCCTCGCGGAAGCAAACCCCCAGGGACCGGAGACCACCATCATGCCACCGGAGGAGCCGCCCGCGCCGGGGCGCCACGACGCGGCCGAGCACCACCTGGGCACCGCCGCCGTCGCCTACCGCGAGGTCGGCGGGCCGGAGGCCGCGGCGGCCAACCTCGCCTGGTGGGACGCCGACGCCGACGACTACCAGGCCGAGCACGGCGGCTTCCTCGGCGACGCCGACTTCGTCTGGTGCCCGGAGGGCGTGCGGGAGGCGGAGGCCCGGCTGCTCGGCGACGTCCGCGGCAAGCGCGTGCTGGAGGTCGGCTGCGGGCAGGCCGCGTGCTCGCGCTGGCTGACCGAGCAGGGCGCGCACGCCGTGGCGACCGACCTCTCCGCCGGCATGCTGCGCCACGCCCGCGAAGGCAACGAGCGCACCGGCCTCGCCGTCCCGCTCGTGCAGGCCAACGCCGAGTACCTGCCGCTGGCGACCGGCAGCTTCGACGCGGCCTGCTCGGCCTTCGGCGCGATCCCCTTCGTCGCTTCGGTCGACGCGGTCTTCGCCGAGGTGCACCGGGTGCTGCGGCCCGGCGCGCCGTGGGTGTTCTCGGTGACTCACCCGATGCGGTGGATCTTCCCGGACGACCCGGGCCCGCTGGGGCTCACCGCCACCCAGCCCTACTTCGACCGGACCCCGTACGTCGAGGTCGACGACGAGGGCACCGCCACCTACGTCGAGTACCACCACACCCTCGGCGACTACGTCCGGGCGCTGGCCGCGGCCGGGTTCGCGCTGACCGACCTGGTCGAGCCCGAGTGGCCGGCCGGGCACACGCGGGAGTGGGGCCAGTGGAGCCCCCTGCGCGGGAAGCTCTTCCCCGGCACGGCGATCTTCCGCACGCGCCGCTCGTGAGCTCCCTGGAGGAGCAGCAGAACGCGCGGTTCGCCGCGCTCGACCCGCTGCTGCCGCCGATCGCCGCCCCGCCCGCGGTGAGCGAGCCGCTGCTGGTGGACACCGGCGGCCGCAAAGCGGGCGGCCTGCTCGCCCACCACGTGCACCCGGCGGGCTCGTGGCCGACGCTGTGGGGCCCGTCGGAGATCTGGGACCTGACCCCGGTGCCGGGCGACAGCGGCGCGGCGGGACTGGCCGCGCTGCTCGACGCGTGGCGCGAGCGGCTGCGCGGGACGAGCCCGAGCGCGGACTCGGGCTGCACGGTGGCCTGGCCGAGCCGCGACACGGAGGCGTCGGCGGTCCTGCTGGCCCACGGCTTCGCGCCGTCGACGTGCCTGGCGGTGCGGCCGCCGGACCCGCCGGCGGAACCCGGGCCGGCGCGGGTCACCGTCCGCCGCGCCGGGGACGGCGACGTCGAAGCTCTGACCGACCTGCGGCTGGCCGAGTGGCGGTACACGTCGCTGGTCGGCACCGCCGTGCAGCGGCCGGGCGCGCGGCCGCTGCTGCGCGCGGAAGTCGTCCGCGCGCTGCGCTTCAGCGGCCTGGTGTGGCTCGCGGAGGACGACGGCGTGCCGGCCGGGCTGGCCGCGTGCGCGCTGGCCGCCCCGGCGCCGGGCGACAGCATCCACGGGCGGCTGCGGCCGGGGCGCTGGGGGTACGTCGACACGCTGTCGGTCGCGCCCGCGGCGCGCGGCGGCGGGGTGGGCCGGGCGCTGATGGCGGTGGCGCACCGGGAGCTGCTCCGGCCGGACGCGCTCGGGACGTTCCTCTTCTACCACCCGCCGAACCCGCTGTCCCCGGTGTTCTGGCACCGGCAGGGCTATCGTCCACTGTGGACCATGTGGATCCGGCGCCCCGCCTGGTCCTGATCGCGAGGGGGAACCCCATGGACATCGCCGAGCCGCTGCTCGCGGCCCACCAGGCGCGGTTCGCGGCGGTCGACGCGCTGCTCCCGCCCGCCGCACCGCCTGCCGAGGGCGAGCGGCTGGACGCGGCCACCGCGGCCGGCACCCAGGTGACCGGCGTCCTCCAGCGGCAGCGGTTCGGCCCCGGCGACGTCCCGATGCTGTGGTCGGCCGCCGACACCTGGCAGCTCTTCCCCTACTTCGGCGACACCGGCACCGAGGGCGTCGACGTGCTGCTGCGCGCGCTGCGGGGCCGGCTGGACGCGGAGGCGACCGGCGACGACTCGGCGTGCGTCGTCCTCTGGCCGAGCCGGGACGCCGAGGCGATCCGCGCCTTCCTCGACCACGGCCTGGTCCCGCTGTCCGCGGTCGCGGTGCGGACCGCTCCCCCGGGTGCCGCGGACCCGGCGGTCACCGTCCGCCGCGCCGGGCCGGCCGACCACGCCGCCGCGGTGGCGCTGGCCGAGGCGACCTTCGACTACACCGGCCTCGTCGCCGCGCCCCGCCGGGCCAACACCGCGGACCTGCTGGGACCGGGCCTGCGAGCCGCGCTCGACGAGGACGAACCGCCCGTCTGGCTGGCCGAAGAGAACGGCGGGATCCGGGCGCTCGCGCACTGCGCGTGGGTGGATTCGACGCCGGGGAGCGAGGCGGGCGAGCTGCTCCCGACGGGCCGCTGGGGGTACGTGAACAACGTCGTGACCGCGCCGGGCGAGCGCGGGAGCGGCTTCGGCCGGGCGCTGATGGCCCACGTGCACCGGGAGCTCCACCGCGGCGGCGCCACCCGCACGTACCTCTACTACAACCCGACCAACCCGCTGGCCTCGGTGTTCTGGCACCGGCAGGGCTATCGTCCGCTGTGGACGAGCTGGGAAGTGCGCCCCGCGTCGGCGCTCCGGTGAATCACTCGCTCGTGTGACGTGCGTCCGGTGATCTTGCTCCGACCTCCCGCCAGGACTACGTTTTTGAACTGACCGGTCAGTTCAAAAGTTCGCGAAGCGGGAGAAATCGTGCAGGTCCGAGCCGATCGCGTGTCCCTCGAAGGGCACCACGGCACCTTGTTACCGCCCACCTCGCTGACATTCGGCGAAGGCGACCTGGCGATCGTGCACGGCGAACCCGGCGTCGGCGTCACGGCGTTCGGCCTGGCGCTGGCCGGGCGGCTCAAGCCGACCACCGGCACGGTGCACGCCGAGGGCGTCGACGCGGGCCTGACCGAGCTCGTCGCGGTCGTCGACGCGCCGGACGTCAGCGAACCCGACGACGCCCTGCCCCTGCGCGTGGTCGCCGGCGAGGAGCTCGCGCTGGCGCACCGCCCGGCGGGCAAGGAGGACGTCGCCCGGTGGCTCGGCGAGCACGACGCCGCGCCGTTCGCGGGCACGCGGTTCGAGAACCTCGCGCCCACCCTGCGCACCCGGCTGCTGACCGAGCTGGCCGCGGAGCGCAAGGGCGTGCGCGTGCTCGTCCTCGACACCCCGGACCGGCACACCAGCGACGTCGGCAGCTGGGCCGGGCTCGCGCGCGAGCTGGCCGGGCGCGGTCTCGCCGTCGTCGTGCTGACCGCGACCACCCCGCTGTCCGCGCTCCCCTTCCCGCCCGCGCGCCTCGGCGCCGCCGAGCAGCCGGAGCCGCAGCACCACGCCCCCGCCCCCACCGAAGAGCTCCCCGAGAGCACTGACGAGGTCTCCGAATGAACGCCTTCCGCATCGCGCGCAACGAGCTGCGCCGCCTGTCCACCGGCACGATGCCGAAGCTCGCGCTGGTCGCGCTCGTGCTGGTACCGCTGCTCTACGCGTCTTTCTACCTCTACGCGAACTACGACCCGTACGGCCGGCTCGACAAGCTGCCCGCCGCGGTCTTCACCAGCGACAGCGGCGCGAAGGATGCGAGCGGGCAGCAGCGCAACGTCGGCCGCGAGGTGACCGACGAGCTGGTCAAGTCCGGCACCTTCCAGTGGCACGAGGTGTCCGAGCAGGAAGCGCGCGACGGCGTCCGCGACGACAAGTACTCGTTCGCCATCGGCATCCCGAGCGGCTTCTCCGCCGCGCTGCTGTCGGTCGGCAACTTCCAGCCGCAGCAGGCGACGATCACGCTGACCACCAACGACGCCAACAACTACCTGTCCGGCACCATCGCGAAGCAGGTCGCCGAGCAGGTGCGCAAGACGATCGCGGAGAAGGTCGGCAGCGAGGCGGCGGACCGGTTCCTGGTCGGCTTCTCCACCATCTACGCCAAGATCCAGGAGGCGTCGACCGGCGCGGCCCAGCTCGCCGACGGCGCGACCCAGCTCAAGTCGGGGCAGCAGAAGCTGGCCGACGGCGCGGCCCAGCTCGCGGACGGCTCGTCGAAGCTGGCGACCGGCCTGGGCACCATCAAGAGCGGCACCGCTTCCCTGCCTTCGAAGACGCAGCAGCTCGCCGACGGCGCTTCGCAGGTGGCCACCGGGGACCAGAAGGTCGCCGACGCGGCTTCGATCGCCGCGACGGCGTCGTCCGACATCCAGGGCAAGCTCGACTCCTACCGCAGCCAGCTCCAGACCGACCTGCGCGACGCCGGCGTGCCGGAGGCGCAGGTGCAGGCGATCCTGGCCAAGGCCGACCAGCTGCGCTCCCCCGTCGACCAGGCCAACGGCAAGATCCAGCAGGCCAACGGCGACCTCGCGAAGCTCGCCGACGGCGCCCGCCGGGTGTCCGACGGCGCGGCCCAGCTCGCCGCGGCGTCCCCGCAGCTGGCGAGCGGCGTCGCGGAGGCGTCCGACGGCGCGAACAAGCTGAAGGACGGTGCTTCGCAGCTCAACGACGGCGAGAAGACCGCTGTCAACGGCACGAACCAGCTCGCGGACGGCGCGGTCAAGCTGCGCGACGGGCTGGCCGCGGGCCTCCAGCAGATCCCGAACCCGGACGACCCGACCCGCAACGCGACGGCCAACACGATCGCGGACCCGGTGGCGGTGAACGCCAACGGCGAGGCGTCGGCGGGGACGTACGGCGCGGGGCTGGCCCCGTTCTTCATCTCGCTGGCCACGTGGATCGGCGCGTTCGTGCTGTTCCTGATCCTGCGGCCGCTGTCGACGCGGGCCCTGACGGCGGGCGCGGCCCCGTTCCGCGTCGCGGTGGGCGGCTGGCTGTCCTCGGCGCTGCTGGGCATCGCGCAGGTGGTCGTCCTCTTCGGCGCGGTGACGTGGCTGGTCGGCATCCACATCGCCCACCCGCTGGGCGCGATCGGGTTCGCGGTACTGGTGTCGCTGACGTTCACGTCGGTCGTGCACGCGCTCAACGCGTTCTTCGGCGCGGTCGGCAAGTTCCTCGGCCTGGTGCTGCTGGTGCTGCAGCTGGTCAGCGCGGGTGGCACGTTCCCCTGGCAGACGATCCCGGACGCGCTGTACCCGCTGCACGTGGCGCTCCCGATGGGCTACGCGATCGACGGCTTCCGCCACCTGTTCTACAGCGGCGCGACGGTGAACCTGCTCGGCGACATCGGCGTGCTGCTGGCCTACCTGGTGGGCGGGATCCTGGTGTCCACGCTGGCCGCGCGCAAGCGTCGCGTTTGGACGGTGTCCGCGCTCAAGCCCGAACTGAGCCTGTGAGCGGCGGGACGAAGCAGAAGCTCTTCGAGGCCACATTGGAGCTCTCGAAGAGCCGGGGCCTGGTCGGCCTGACGGTCGACGACATCGCGGCGGCGGCCGGGGTCGCGAAGGGGACGGTGTACTACAACTTCGGCTCGAAGGACGGCCTGGTCGACGCGCTCCTGCGGTACGGCGTCGACATGCTCGCTCTCCGGTTGCGCTCCGCCGTTTCGGACGCGGACCCGCTGGCGGTGATCGAGGCGCAGGTCGACACGACGCTGGAGTTCATCGCGCAGTACCCGGGGTTTTCGCAGATCCTGGTGAGCGAGCTGTGGCGGACGCCGGGCCAGTGGCACGGGACGCTTTCGCTGCTGCGCGAGGAGATCATCTCGATCGTGAAGCAGCAGCTGTCCCGGTTGGAGTCGGCGGGGCGCCTGCCGGAGGGAGTGGAAATCCCGACGGCGGCGGCGGGGCTGTTCGGGACCATGCTGGTGGTGGCGCTGGACTGGCAGGTGTTCGGACCACAGCGGACCCGGGCGGAGGTCCGGGACGCGGTGATGGTGCTGATCCGGGGTTTGGGGCGGCGGTAGCTCAGCCTGGCCCGCGGGGGCGCCCCCGTTTTCCACGCTACCGGGCGGCACCGACAATTCCGTGGGGCGAAAGCCGTGAAGGTCACCTTGAGGAACGTAAGTTCCTGGAGGTGGCCCCCACGAACTTGGGGTCAGCCGCGCTTTTCCGGGCGGGCACGGACCGCTGCTGCTCGTGGTGTCCAGCGCCCAAGGTGACCTTGGGCGCTGGGCACTGGTTCGGCAGCGCCCGCGCAAGGCATGTTCGAGCGCGGCCGTCTCGGGGTGGTTGGTTCAGCCGAGTGAGGTAGCCGAGCCTGGTGTGGTCGCGGCCGGGGCCAGAACAGACGGCTCAGCCGCGGTCTTCCAGGCGGGTCCGGACCGCTGCCACTCGCGGTTCCCAGCCCTCGCACAAGCCATGGTCGAGCACGGCCGTCCCCGGGGGCCAGCCGTGTGAGGTGGCCGAGCCCGATGCGATCGCTGACGGGCGCCGGAACGGACGGCTCAGCCGCGGTCTTCCAACCGCGCCCGGACCGCTGCCGCGTACGTGTCCACCGCCGTGGCCGCCGCCGTCAGCTCGCACGGGCCGTCGATCAGCAGGCGCTTCGCCGGGACGTACGCCTGGTCCAGTTCCGGGTCGCTCTCCAGGCCGTGCTCGCGGGCCAGCTCGTTGTCGCCCGCCAGGCGCGCTCGGAGTTCCTCGCGGCGGGCCATCAAGCCGTCCAGGACCGCGCGCTGGCGGCGGCCGTCCTCGACCGCTGGGGCTACCGCGTGCTCGTGGCTGTCGATGTGGCGCTCCACCCACTCCGCGTCGCCGTCGACCTCCGCCGAACGCAGCTGCTTCAACGCGCCGCGGAGGCGGTGGGCGCGGGCCGGGAGCATGGCCACGCCCGTGAAGCGCGTCGCCACGCGCAGCTGGTACGCCTCGATCTCCGCGAGCTCCGCCACCGCCTGCGTCAGCACCTCGAGGCGGCCGGCGAGGTCGTCCGGAGCCGGGCGGGCCGCCGCCGTGCCCGCGCGGACCGCCGCCACTCCCGGGGACGACTCCTCGCGGAAACCCAGCAGCAGGCGCAGTCCCAGCTCGGCCGCACGGCCGGCCAGCGGCGCGAGCACCTCGCCGACCAGGCGGTCGGGTTCGGCCGAGTCGTCGATCGCGTCGACGACCAGGGTGCGGCCGGCGACCCCGTTCGTCAGCCGGTCGGCGATGCGGTGGCGGACGGCGTCGGCGGTGCGGCCGGTCGCGTCGACGGCCAGGTCGACGCTGCCCGCCGGCGGCATCTGCCCGAACGCGGGCGGCAGGCCGGCCACGCCGAGCGAGCGCTCGCGGTCGGCCAGGACGATGCCGAACCGCAGGGCCGCCGCCACGGGTGAACCCGCCTCGCCGGTGTCGACCACCCAGACCGTGCCGGGCTCGGCCTTCGCGAACCAGTCCGCGACGCGCTGCACGAACGAGACGTCGACGGCTTCCCCGACCGGGCGCGAAAAGCTGGCGTCGATGGCCGGGCTGCCCGACGTCCAGATGCTCAGCTGCGGCAGGTGGCCGAGCATGGTTTCGACGGGCACCATCCACGTCCCGGTGTCCTTGCCGACGACCACGCCGACGACGTGGCCGGTCGCCTCGTCGAGCACCGCCGTGCCGCCGAAGCCGGGGCCGAGCGGCTCGGCTTCGGCGGTGCGGAACAGGCGGACCCACTCGCCGCCGGTCGGTTCCGGGGCGCCGAGCCGGGCGTGCGTCCACCGGCCGACCGAGCCGGGCGGGAAGCCGAACGCGCGCACGAGCTGGTGCTCGCCGAGCGGCATGCGGTGCAGCGGCGCGCGGAACACGCGCGATTCGGGGCGGTCCAGGCGCAGCAGGGCGAGATCGCCGTGCCCGCCACCGTCGGAGGGCACCCAGCAGCCTTCGACGACGGTCGCGGTGCCGGGCAGTGCCTCGGCCAGGCCGACGAAGTCGACGGTCAGCGCGGACTTCGGCCCGCCGGCCGTCTCGACGACGTGCGCGCTCGTCAGCACGTGGTACTCGTCCAGTACCGTGCCCGCCCCGCACACCCGGCCGAGTTCGTCGTGCAGCCGGACCCGCCAGCGTCGTCGCTCACGCTCGAACCCCATTCGGCGGACCCTACGCCGTGATCGCCGCGCCTCGGGCGCCGACCTCCCTACCCAGCGGTAATAGCTCACCCGAACGGAGTCCTCCGTTCGTCGTAATGCCAACGGTTTTCGTGCGCAGATGAGTGATCGGAGGCCTGAGGAGACCGCTCAGCGGGATCGAGGCCCCACTGAGCGGTCTGCCCGAAAGATCATCGGATCGTGCACCCTCAAACCCGGCCGAAGACGGCGCTCCCCGGAGCCGCCGGGTCGTCGCCCGCCCAGAACTCGTACCAGTGCCCGGTGAACTCGGCGTGGGAAAGCCGCCCGTCGCCGTCGGTGTCGAGCAGCGCGAACACGTCGTAGGTCGACGTCGTGGCACCGCTCCACGCCTCGATCATCCGGTGGTACTCCGCCGCCGAGATCGCGCCGTCGCCGTTTTCGTCGACCGCTTCGAACATCGCCGACGCGGTTCCGGTGACCGCGCCGGGTGTCTTCGGGAGCTCGTCGACGACGGCGAGGACCTCGTCGAGGGAGACCTTGCCGTCGCGGTCGCGGTCGGAGGCGTCGCGCAGCGTCGTCCACCAGCCCATCATGATCGAGGTGAGCTTCACGCCTTCGGGTGTGCCGCCGTCGGTGCCGCGCACGTCGAGCCACCTCGCCGTGAGCGCGCGGAAGTCGGACTCGGTCAGGTAGCCGTCGTCGTCGGCGTCCATCGCGCCGAAGATGCCGGCGATCTTGCGTCGCTGGAAGTCACTGGCCATGCCCGACAGCTTCGCCGCCGCGACCGGCTCCCGACGACGTCCGCCCGAGTACACCAGCGCCACGACCCGGTGATCCGGATCGTGGCGCTGAGTGAACTCAGTGCGCGGCTTCGTTCCACGACCGCCCGTAGCCGACCGAGACCTCGAGGGGCACGGCGAGCTCGTACGCCGAGCCCATGCCGTGGCGCACCAGCTTCTCCAGCTGTTCGCGCTCCCCTTCGGCGACCTCCAGCACGAGCTCGTCGTGGACCTGCAGCAGGATCCGGCTCTTCAGCTTCGCCTTGACGAGTTCGCGGTGGACGTTGAGCATCGCGACCTTGATGATGTCGGCCGCGCTGCCCTGGATCGGGGCGTTCAGCGCCATCCGCTCGGCCATCTCGCGGCGCTGGCGGTTGTCGCTGTTGAGGTCCGGCAGGTAGCGGCGGCGGCCGAAGACCGTTTCGGTGTAACCGTTCTTCGCCGCGACACCGACGACCGAGTGGAGGTAGTCGCGCACGCCGCCGAAGCGGTCGAAGTACGCCTCCATCTGGGACTTGGCGTCCTCGGTGGAAATCCGCAGCTGCTGCGAAAGCCCGTACGCCGAAAGCCCGTACGCGAGGCCGTACGACATCGCCTTGACGCGGTAGCGCAGCTCCGGCGTGATCTCCTCCGGCGGCATCGAGAACGCCCGCGACGCCACGAACGTGTGCAGGTCTTCACCGGAGTTGAACGCCTCGATCAGGCCTTCGTCCTTCGACAGGTGCGCCATGATCCGCATTTCGATCTGGCTGTAGTCCGCGGTCATCAGCTCGGAAAAGCCCTCACCGACGACGAACGCGTCGCGGATGCGACGGCCTTCCTCGGTGCGCACGGGGATGTTCTGCAGGTTGGGCTCGGTCGAGGACAGCCGCCCGGTGGCCGCGATCGTCTGCAGCAGCGTGGTGTGGATGCGCCCGTCGTCGGCGACGGACTTGATCAGCCCCTCGACCGTCGTGCGCAGCTTCGTCGCGTCCCGGTGCTCCAGCATGTGCTGCAGGAACGGGTGTTCGGTCTTCTCGAACAGCCCCTGCAGCGCCTCGGCGTCGGTCGTGTAGCCGGTCTTGGTGCGCTTGGTCTTCGGCATGCCGAGCTCGTCGAAGAGCACGACCTGCAGCTGCTTCGGCGAACCGAGGTTGATCTGCTTGCCGATCACCGCGTACGCCTCTTCGGCCGCCTGCGTGACGCGCGAAAGGTAGTGCGCTTCCAGCGTGGTCAGCTGCTCCAGGTCGACGGCGACCCCGGCGATCTCCAGCTCGGTGATCACCTCCAGCAGCGGCAGTTCCAGCTCGGCGAGCAGTTTCGCGCCGCCGATCTCCTCCAGCTCCTTCTCGAGCGCGCCGGCCAGCTCGAAGATGGCGCGGGCCTTGACGAGCTCTTCCTGGATTTCCTTCTGCTCCAGGCCTTCCGCGCCGCCGTCGAGCAGCGACAGCTGGCCGTCGCCGCCGTCGGTCTCCGAGCGCAGCTCGCGGTGCAGGTAGCGCAGCGCGAGGTCGTCCAGCTCGAACGTGCGCTGACCCGGGCGCACCAGGTACGCGGCCAGCGCGGTGTCCATGGCGAGCCCGGCCAGCGTCCAGCCGCGGGCGTGGATCGCGTGCAGCGCGACCTTGAGGTCGTGGCCGGTCTTGCGGATCTCCGGGTCGGCGAACCAGGCGGCCAGCGCGGCGTCGTCCGCCTGGTCCATCGCCGTGACGTCGACATACGCGCCTTCGCCGTCCGCCGCCGCGAAAGCGACCGCGCGCAGGTCGGAGCGGACGGACGCGCCCACCGCGCGGAACGCCAGCGCCACCGGCTCGCCCCCGCTCGCGTGCGCCGCCAGCCACGCGCCGAGCGCGCCGGGCGCCAGCGCGGCACCCGAGACCTCGAAGCCCTCGTCGGCCTCCGGCTCGGCGCTCTGCAGCGTCGCGAACAGCCTGTCCCGCAGCACGCGGAACTCCAGCTCGTCGAACAGCGCGTGCACGGCTTCGCGGTCCCACGGGCGCAGCTCCAGCCCGGCCGGGGCGATCTCCAGCTCGACGTCGCGGATCAGCTCGGTGAGCTGGCGGTTCAGCTGGACCGAGCTGAGGTGCGCGCGCAGCGCCTCCCCCGCCTTGCCCTTGACCTCGTCGACGCGGTCGATCAGGTCGTCGAGCGAGCCGAACTGCTTGATCCACTTGGCCGCGGTCTTCTCGCCGACGCCCGGGATGTTCGGCAGGTTGTCCGAGGGGTCGCCGCGCAGCGCCGCGAAGTCCGGGTACTGCCGCGGGGTGAGCCCGTACTTCTCCTCGACGGCGTCCGGGGTGAACCGGGTCATCTCCGACACGCCGCGCTTCGGGTACAGCACGGTCACGTGCTCGGTGACCAGCTGCAGCGCGTCCCGGTCACCCGTACAGATCAGGACGTCGAAGTCCTCCGCCGTCGCCTGCGTCGTGAGCGTGGCGATGATGTCGTCGGCCTCGAAGTTCTCCTTCGTCAGCGACGGGATGCCGAGCACGTCGAGGACTTCCTTGACCAGGTCGACCTGGCCGCGGAACTCGTCCGGCGTCGCGCTGCGGTTCGCCTTGTAGTCCGCGAACGTCTCCGAGCGGAACGTCTTGCGCGAGAGGTCGAACGCCACCGCGAGGTGGGTCGGCGCTTCGTCGCGGAGCAGGTTGATGAGCATCGAGGTGAAGCCGAAGACCGCGTTCGTGACCTGGCCGGTCTTGGTCTTGAAGTTCTCCGCCGGCAGCGCGAAGAACGCGCGGTAGGCCATCGAATGGCCGTCGATCAGCAGCAGCTTCGGGCGCTCGGCGACGCTGGTCGATCCTGTGGCGTTGGCAACGGTCGTCTTCTCACTCGGGCTCACGGGCCCGAGTCTAGGCTGAGGGTCCGACACTCTTACGTGTCGCATAGGAACAGGAGCTTTGTGTGACGGACAGTGCCGCCCCCATCGACGTGGAGCGGCTGTCGGGCATCGACCCGGCGGCGGCGGACCAGCAGCTGAACGACAAGATCGGCATGAAGCTGCTCGAAGCGACGGCCGAACGCGTGGTCGGCACGATCCCGGTCGAGGGCAACCTCCAGCCCTACGGCCTGCTGCACGGCGGCGCGAACGCGGTGCTCGCCGAGGCGCTGGGCTCGACGGTCGCGGCCCTGAACGCGGGCCCCGGCCGCGCGGCGATGGGGCTCGAGCTGTCCTGCACCCACCACCGGGCCGTGCGCGCGGGCACCGTCACCGGGGTCGCGACGCCGCTGCACGTCGGCCGCGGCACCATCACCGCGGAGATCGTGCTCACCGACGACGAGGGCCGCCGCACCTGCACCGCCCGGCTCACCTGCGTCGTCCGGGACCGCCCGCCGGGCGCCTGAGCCGGTGGACCTCGACCTCGCCCAGGTGCGGGCGTTCGTGGTGACCGCGGACCAGCGCCACTTCGGGCGGGCCGCCCAGGCGCTGTTCCTCACCCAGCAGGCGCTCTCGAAGCGCATCCGCAAGCTCGAGGACGCCCTCGCGGCGCCGTTGTTCCTGCGCACCAACCGGTCGGTCGAGCTGACCGCCGAAGGCGAGCGGTTCCTGCCGCACGCGCGGGAGCTGGTGCGGGTGGCCGACGCGGCGGTGGCCGCCATGGGCGCCGACGACCGGCCGCTGCGCCTCGACCTGCTCGACTACCGCCTCTCCCCGATGTTCCTGCTGCGCCGGCTCGCCGAGCGGGACCCGGGGCTGCGGGTGGACAAGGTCGCCGGCGGCGGGTTCGCCACCGCCGTCGAGAAGCTGCTGAGCGGCGAGCTCGACGCCGCCTTCGGCCGGGTGAACGGCTTCGGGCGGCCGCTGCCCGACGAGCTGGAGCACCGGGTCGTCCGGCTCGAGCCACTGGTCGCCCTGCTCGCCCCGGAACACCCCCTCGCCGTGCAGGACACCCTGCCGCTGACCGACCTCCGCGCCGACGGGATCTGGCTGCCCGGGCACGGCGGCCCCGCCGAATGGCTGTCCTACGTGCACGAGCTGTGCACCCGCTTCGGCGTGCCGATCGACGACTCCGGCGTCAGCTACGACCTGCGGCACACCCTGGAGCAGACCCGCTACGGCAAGCGGCGCGTCACGCTCGCCGGCGCGGACATGGAGCTCGCGCCCGACCTGAACCTGAAGGTGCTGCCGTTCGAGCCGTCACCGCTGTTCCCGTGGTCGCTGGTCTGGCGGCGCGGGAAGGCGCACCCGGCGCTGAAGCGGCTGATGGCGCTGGCCGGGCGCACCAGCCGCGAAGAGGACTGGTGCGCCTACGACCCGGCGCACGCCTGGGTGCCGGACGACGACGTCATCCTCGCAGCTGCCGCGCGAACCACCCGGTGAACGCGGCGTCGACCCGGGCCGCGGCCGGCGTGCCCGGCGGGAGTTCGTGCGCCATCCCCTCGACCGCCACCAGCTCGGCACCCAGCTTCTCGTGCAGGGCCGCGGCCGGTTCGCGCACGGCGACGTCGTCGTCGGCCCCGGTCACGAGCAGCAGCGGCGCGGTCAGCTCGGCGGCCCGGTTCACGTAGTCGTAGCGCGCCGCGACCGCGCGGGACCGCTCGGTCCACGCGTAGGTCACCCCGAAGCGCCGCTCGTTGGCGGCGATCATCGGCGCGAGCTGCACGACCGGGCTGACCACCGCGGCGGCGGTGATCTCGGCGTCCCCGCGCGCCAGCACCTCCAGCGCCACGATCGCCCCGGCCGAGCCGCCGAACACCCCGAGCGGCCCGCTCGCGCCCGGCAGCCGGTCGCGCAGCTCGGCCAGCGCCGCCGGGAACTCGCCCGCCGCCTGCTCGGTCACGGGCTCGAAGACGTTCAAGACGGCGTCCTCGCCCGCCCGCCGGAAGACCTCGTCGTGGCCGCCTTCGGGCAGCCGCGCCCCGCTCAGCGGCAGCCCGAAGTACACCCGCCACGCCTGGAGACCCGCCATCGGCACGGCCTCGGCCATCGCCTGCTCGCTCGACGGCACGTCCATCAGGTGCCAGCCGGCCACCAGCGCCGCCGGTTCGCCGGCGTTCGCCGGCGGCACCGCCACGAACGGCACCCCGGCCGCGATACCCTCGATCATCTCGTGCTCCCTCGGTTTTCGTCGTGCCCCAAGCAAACCGCGAGAAGACGAGCGGGTCCAACAGCCTTCCGGACCGCGACGACAACCGGTGGTTGTGGCCGGGGTGAAAGCCGCCGGGACGTCAGCCGACGCCCAGGTAGGCCTCCTTGATGCTGTTGTCCGCGAGCAGTTCCTTGCCGGTGCCGGACTTGGTGATCCGGCCGGTTTCGAGGACGTACGCGCGGTGGGCGCGGGACAGCGCCTGCTGCGCGTTCTGCTCCACCAGCAGCACGGTGGTGCCCTGCTTGTTGATCTCCGTGATGATCCGGAAGATCTGCTGGATGAACTGCGGGGCGAGCCCCATCGACGGCTCGTCCAGCAGCAGCAGCTTCGGCTTCGCCATCAGCGCGCGCCCGATCGCGAGCATCTGCTGCTCGCCGCCGGACATCGTGCCGCCGAACTGGCCCTTGCGCTCCGCCAGCCGCGGGAACAGCTCGAAGACCCGTTCCAGGTCCTCGGCCAGGTCCTTGCGGTCCTTGCGGGCGTAGGCGCCCATGTCGAGGTTCTCCATCACCGTCATGCCCGGGAAGATCCCGCGGCCTTCCGGCGCCTGCGAGATGCCGCGGACGACCCGGAGGTCGCCGCGCAGCTTGGAGATGTCCTCGCCGGCGAACGTGATCTTGCCCGACGAGATCGGCCGGATGCCCGAGATGGCCCGCATCGTCGTCGACTTGCCGGCGCCGTTGGCCCCGATCAGCGTGACGATCTCGCCTTCCTCGACCGAGATGGACAGCCCGGAAACCGCCTGGATCCGTCCGTAGTGGACGGACACGTCCGACAACTCAAGCAACGTCATCGTCAGGCACCCCCAGGTAGGCCGCGATCACCGCGGGGTTCTCGCGGATCTCGGCGGGCAGTCCTTCGGCGATCTTCTTGCCGAACTCCAGCACCACGATCCGGTCGGTCACGCCCATGACGAGCTTCATGTCGTGTTCGATGAGCAGCACGGTGTAGCCGTCGTCGCGGATGGTCCGGATCAGGCCCATCAGGTCTTCCTTCTCCGCCGGGTTGAAGCCCGCCGCGGGCTCGTCCAGGCAGAGCAGCTTCGGCTCGGTGGCCAGTGCCCGCGCGATCTCCAGGCGCCGCTGGTAGCCGTAGGGCAGGTTCTTCGCCCGGTCGGCCGCGCGGTCGGCGATGCCGACGAACTCCAGCAGGGCCATCGCCTTCTCGACGGCGGCCTTCTCCTCGCGGTGGTGGCGCGGGGAGCGGACCAGCGCGCCGAGCAGGCTGGTCTTGTGCCGCGCGTCGGTGCCGACGACGACGTTCTCCAGCGCGGTCATCTCGCTGAAGAGCCGGATGTTCTGGAACGTCCGCGCGATGCCCAGCTGGGTGATGCCGTGCCGCGACGTCTTGCCCAGCGCCTTGCCCTCCAGCCGGACCTCGCCCGAGGTCGGCCGGTAGACGCCGGTCATCGCGTTGAAGCACGTCGTCTTGCCCGCGCCGTTCGGCCCGATCAGGCCGAGGATCTCGCCGCGGCGGATGCCGAAGGAGATCTGGTCGAGCGCGACGAGACCGCCGAAGCGCATCGTCACGTCGTCGACCTCGAGCAACGTCTCGCCGACCTCGACCTCGATGTCGCGGTCCGGCGCGACGACCTCGGCGACCTCGGCGTCGTGCTCGGCCCGCTCCTCCGCCGTCATCTGCTGCAGTTCGGCGACGAGGCCGCCCTCGGCGACGACCTCCGGCCCGCCGTTCTGGGGCTCGGTCATGACTTGCTCCCCGGGGTCGGTTCGGTCTGCAGCGCGCCGTCACTGCTGATCTGCTCACCGCGGCCCAGCAGTCGCTGGTACGCCTGCCTGCCGTAGGCGAGCAGCCGCTGTCGCGCACCGAGCAGGCCCTGCGGCCGGAAGATCATCAGGATGATCAGCGCCAGGCCGAAGATCAGGTACTTGTACTCGGCGATCGCCTGGAAGCGCAGCGGGACGTAGGCGACGACGCAGGCGCCGAGGAGGACACCCACCTTGTTGCCCGACCCGCCGAGGATCACCGCGGCCAGGAACAGCATCGACGTGACGACGTCGAACTTCTGGTTGTTCACGAAGCCGAGCTGCCCGGCGTAGAGCGCCCCGGAGAGGCCGCCGATCGCCGCGCCGCTGATGAACGCCCAGATCTTGAACTTGAACGTCGGCACGCCCATGATCTCCGCCGCGTCCTCGTCGTCCCGGATGGCGACCCACGCGCGGCCGACGCGGCTGCGCTCCAGGTTCCCGACCAGGAACAGGACGGCGATGATCAGCGTGACGCACAGCCAGTACCACGGCGTGCCGTTCGAGTTGTTGAACAGCGCCGAGCCGTCGGCGTTCGTGCCCGGCGGGTGCCCGACCTCCTTGAAGCCGGAGTTGCCGCGCAGCGGGCCGACGTTGTCCGCGAGCAGGCGGACGATCTCGCCGAACCCGAGCGTCACGATCGCGAGGTAGTCCCCGCGCAGCCGTAGCGTCGGTGTCCCGAGGATCACGCCGAACACCATCGTCACGACCATGGCGATCGGCAGCACGACGAGGAACGGCAGGTGCGACAGCGACGAGTCGGGACTCGTGAACAGCGCCATCACGTACGCGCCGATCGCGAAGAACCCGACGTACCCGAGGTCCAGCAGGCCCGCCTGGCCGACCACGACGTTGAGGCCGATGGCGACCAGCGCGTAGCGGGCCACCTCGAACATCGCGATCGGGAAGTCGTACCCCGGCTGGGTGGTCAGGATCGGCGGGTTCAGCACCGGCAGGAAGTAGATCAGCACCACCAGCGGGATCAGGATGACCCACTGCTGGACGCGGCTCAGGTTGTTCCAGCGCTCGCGCAGCGAGTGCTTGCCGGGGCTCGCCACCGCCGGCTGGGTCGTGGTCGTCGTCATACCCGGGCCTTTCCGAGCGACTCACCGAGGATGCCGGTGGGCCGGATCATCAGGACCAGCACCAGCAGGACGAACGCGACGATGTCGCGCCACCCGCCGCCGAACAGCGACTGGCCGTAGTTCTCCGCGACGCCGAGCAGCAGGCCGCCCAGCAGCGCGCCGCGCAGGTTGCCGATACCGCCGAGCACCGCCGCGGTGAACGCCTTGATGCCGAGCAGGAAGCCGCCCTGGTACCACGCGCCCTGCGGGATCTTCATCATGTAGAACAGCGCCGCCGCACCGGCGAGCAGGCCGCCGATGAGGAAGGTCAGCATGATGACGCGTTCCTTGTTGACGCCCATCAGCGTCGCGGTGTCCGGGTCCTGCGCCACGGCGCGGATGCCGCGCCCGAACTTCGTCTTGTTCACGAAGTAGTTGGCGCCGAGCATCAGCAGGATCGACGCGACGACCGTGATGATCGTGACGTTGGTGACGCTGCCGCCGAAGAGCGTGAAGACTTCCTGGTTGCGCATGAGCCGGATGCCCAGCTCGGGGTTGCCGCCGCGCCAGATGAAGATGAGCTGCTGCAGCACGAAGGAAGCGCCGATCGCGGTGATCAGGAAGACCAGCTTGGGCGCGCCGCGTTTTCTCAGCGGCCGGTAGGCGACCCGTTCGAGGACCACCGCCGTGCCGCCGGAGATCGCCATCGACGCCAGCAACGCGAGGAGCAGGAAGCCGATCAGCTCGATCACGGTGAGCGTGGGCGTGTTACCGGGGCGGAACCCGAGGCCGTAGAAGGTGAACCACGTCGCGTAGACGCCGTAGATGAACACCTCGGAGTGGGCGAAGTTGATGAGCTTCAGGACGCCGTAGACGAGGGTGTACCCCAGCGCCACGAGCGCGTAGATGCTGCCGTAGGCGAGCCCGTCGAACGTGTTGTTCCAGAACTGGTCGAGGAACGCGCTCACGTCGAACGTGATCCAGCTGTCGCTCTGCGCCAGAACGACCGAGCTCAAGTGATGAGTCAATGACACACTAGTTCTCCATGTGGGACCGGGGTGCCCACCCGGCGGGATCGAGCCGCCGGGCGAGCACCCCGGGAATCAGAACGGGAGCGTTGCGCTACTTGATCTCGGTGTTGCGGACGATCTTCCCGCCCTCGACCTTGTAGGTCCACACGGTCGTGCTGGACAGCTCGCCCTTGTCGTCCCACTTGAAGTGCTTCGTGATGCCCTGGCCGTCGTACGACTTGACGAAGTCCAGCAGGCCGGCGCGGTCCTTCTTGCCCGCGTCGATGCCCTTGAGCAGGATCGTCGCCAGGTCGTAGGCCTCGGGCGAGTAGGTGCCCGGGTCCTTGCCGACCGCGGCCTTGTAGGCGTCGGTGAACTTGGTGAACTGGTCCGCCGGGACGCACGGGCAGGTGAAGTACGCCTTCGAGGCCGCCTCGCCGGCGCCCTTGACGAACTCGTCGTCCTTGACGCCGTCCGGGCCGACGAACTTGGCCTCGACGCCCGCGTCGTTCAGCTGCTGCGCGAACGGAGCGGCTTCCTGGTAGTACCCGGAGTAGAACACCGCGTCCGGCTTCTCGCTCTTGATCTTGTTGACCACGGCCGAGAAGTCGGTCTGCTTCGTCTTGACGGAGTCCTGGCAGGTGCCCTTGTCGCCGAGCGCCTGGATGGTCGACGCGGCCAGGCCGGTGCCGTAGTCGGAGTCGTCCTTGATGACGCACACCTTGTTGGCCTTGAGCTCGCCGGTCATGAACTTCGCGGCGGCCGGGCCCTGGGTGTTGTCGTTGCCCAGGCCGCGGAAGAAGGTCTTCCAGCCGTTCTGGGACAGGGTCGGGTTGGTGGCCGACGGGGTGACCGTGACCAGACCCGCGCCGTTGAAGATGTTGCCCGCGGCCTTGGACTCGCCGGAGAAGGGCAGGCCGACGACGCCGATGATGCCCGGCGTGTTGACGATCTGCGTCACGATGCCGGGCGCCTTGTCGGGCGTGCCCTCGGTGTCGAACTGCTCCAGCTTGACCTGGCAGCCCGGGTTGGCCTTGTTGTGCTGCTCCACGGCGAGCTTCGCGCCGTTCAGGATGTTGACGCCCAGCGCGGCGTTGGCGCCGTTGATGGTGCCCGCGTACGCGATGGAGGTCGGGGAACACTGGGCCTTGCCGTCACCGGCGGGGTCGGCCGCGTCGGCGGCGGCGGACGGAGCCGCGGCCTGGGACTGCGAGCTCGCGCTGCTGTCGCCCGAGCCGCTGTCCGTGCGTGCCGAACACGCGCTGAGCGAAATGGCCCCGGCAGCGGCCAGCACGATGAACCGCGCAAGTCGTGCTTTCTGCACTCGTTCCTCCAAATGCCACCTGACCGCCCGGTAGGACGGCTGTCCCCATGTGGGACCTGACTGGCCGCTGAAAGTAGCCGCCCCGGGAGCCGTTGCACAGAGTCACACGTGCTCTTGTAGCCACATCGTGACGGTCGTCACGAGTATTAACGTATGATTTACACCCGCTCGTCGTAATCTGACCAGCGGGTGGTGACTCTCGGTGCTCAACAGCCCGCGGAGTGCCCCTTGACGCCCGGTTCAACGTGTGCAGAGTCTACGGACCACGAGTCGATCACCGCGCCCGGCCACGCCGGGAAGGTTCGCAAAGGTACCAACAACGCCCTTTCGGGCACCCGGAGCGTCACGAAAACGGGGTGCGCCGGTCGTCCCGGCACACCCCGTGTCGGTGGTGGTTCAGCTCCCGATGCTCTCCACGACGGCCTCGGCGACGGCCTTCATGGTCGTCCGCCGGTCCATGGCGGTGCGCTGGATCCAGCGGAAGGCATCGGGCTCGGTGAGCCCCTGGCGGCTCATAAGCAGCCCCTTGGCCCGGTCGATGACCTTGCGCGTCTCGAGCCGGTCAGTGAGCCCGGCGACCTCGGCCTCGAGCGCCTGCAGCTCGGAGAACCGGCTGACGGCGAGCTCGATGGCGGGCACGAGGTCCCGCTTCGCGAAGGGCTTGACGAGGTAGGCCATGGTGCCGGCGTCTCGCGCGCGCTCGACGAGATCCCGCTGGCTGAAGGCGGTGAGGATGACGACGGGCGCGATCCGATCCCCGGTGATCTTGGCCGCGGCCTCGATCCCGTCCAGCTTGGGCATCTTCACGTCGAGGATCACGAGATCGGGCTTGAGATCGGTGGCCAGCGCGATGGCCTGCTCCCCATCCCCGGCTTCGCCGACGACTTCGTAACCCTCTTCACGCAGCATTTCGACGAGGTCCAGCCGGATGAGCGCCTCGTCCTCCGCGACGAGCACCCGTCGCTGCGGCACGGTGGCGGCACCGTTGGCCTCGGTAGCCTGATCGGTCACCGGGGTCCTCCTGAAGACTCGGCGGGACAGTCGGTTTTTCGCGGCTTCCCGCGAACCTGAAGCCTACCGGGAACGATCCAGTTCGAGAGATGGCGTTCACCACGAAGTGGCGGGGACGACACTCCCGCCCCCGAAGGTCGGAGGAGAGCGGTGATCCCGTAGGGTTGTCGCGTCGCGCCCCCGTAGCCCAACTGGCAGAGGCAACGGATTCAAAACCCGTCCAGTGTGAGTTCGAATCTCACCGGGGGCACGAGGAAATCCCAGGTCAGCGGCCTATACAGAGGCAACGTTGCTGCCTGGCAGTCAGCGTTTACCCAGGTCAAGGCGTGTGAGTTCGAATCCCTCAGGGGTCGCACCGGCAAAGACCGGAAGAAGATCCCTGTCTGGGCGGCCACCTCACCATTCCCGACCACGATCATCGGTCTGCGCGACAAGAACTTCTCTGTCCCGACATCGACCGGGCCGCAAGGCCCGGGACCGCACAGGCTGGCTCGGGCGGTGCCGCGTCGCACCAGCACCCCGATGGTCCGGATTGGCCGATCCAGGCCAGGCGGTGCTGCGGTCGTTCTCCTCCGCTGCACCGCGCTGACCGGTGCCGAGGCGATCTCGAACCGCGTGCCCGCGTTCCGGAAGCCGAAGGCGCTGAACGCCGCCCGCACGATGACCGCCATGGGGGTCACCGCCGTGGTCATGTTCGGCGGCATCACCGCGCCGGCGTTGATCACCAAGGTGCACATCGCGGAGAACACCTGTGACCTGACCGGCTTCCGCGGGGACTGTGCCACCGACCCGCGGCGCACCGTGATCAGCCAGATCGGCGCCGCGGTTCTTCGGCGGCGATCACGCCGTCCTGTTCTGCGTCCTGCAGGCCGCCGCGGCCCTCATCCTGATCCTCGCGGCGAACACCGGTTCAACGGCTTCCCCCTGCCGGCCTCGATCCTGGCCCAGGACCGCTACCTGCCCCGGCAGCTGCACACCCGCGGCGACCCGGCCCGCCTTCTCCAACGGCATCGTCACGCTCTCGCTCATCGCCGGGAGGCTGCGCTTCGCCTTCAACGGCTGGAGCACTCGCCTGATCCAGCTCTACGTCCTCGGGGTGTACACCTCCTTCACCCTGTGCCAGGCCAGCACGGTCCGGCACTGGAACCGAGTCCTCGCCGACACCACCGACACTCGCGAACACCGCGGCGGCGCCGACCTGGTAGTCATCGCCATCCCCCGCTGATGCGCGCGATCCACCGGCACTACACCCACGTCCGCGAAGAACTCCAGCCGGACGACGAATTCGAACTGCTCCCAGCCGCGTCCACGCGATCGTCCTCGTGCCCACATTGCACAAACCGGGCCAGCGCGCCATCGCGTTCGCCGCGCCACTCGGCCGACACGCTGAGCGCCATCACCGTTGACGCCGACGACGCCGACACCCGCGAGGTGCAGCGCCGGCAGGAGCGGCGCGCAATGAAGATCCCGCTGAAGGTGATCGAATCCCCTACCGCGAGATCACCCGCCCGGTCGTGCAGTACGTCAAGAACCTCCGGCGCGACAGCCTCGCGACGTGGTCTGCATCCGCATTCCCGAATACCTCGTCGGTCACTGGTGGGGAGAACGTCCTCCACAACCAGAGTTCGCTGCGGCTCAAGGGCCGGCCGCTGTTCGAGCCCGGGGTGATGGTGACAAGCGTGCCGTGGCAGCTGCGCTCCACCACCCGCCGCGACCTGCAACGCGGCCGCCCGCTGCCGGACGGCCGCCGCCGCGGCGTCACCACGCAGCGCCGATCCTGATCCATTGCCCCGCAGCGAACGTGGTCGGCCGTGAGCGGCCTGACCGGCTTGGGGAGTGAAGGCGAGCTCGCCGTGCCTGCCGAGGACGAAGCCGGCGTGGAGCGCCCAGCACACGGTCGCGGTCGTCAATGTGGCTCGGACGGTCGTGACCATGGCGGTGGCGTCGAGCTTGCAGCTCAGCCGGACCTTGAGGGACCGGATCGGAGCAGTGCGGCGATGCTGTCGTCGTCGCACTCGTTCCAGAAGGTGCCTGCTGTGTCCTCGAGCTGGTCCATCGAGCTCACTTCGAACAGGATGGGCTGGTAAGTCGAGATGTCGTACCCGATGTCGACGAGGCCCTTGATGTCCAGCGGCCGGAACTCGGCCGCACGGAACTGGTCGAGCTCTCCGCATGACGAGACCAGCGTGGCGCCATAAGCCTTGTGCATACCGCGTTCACGAACCACACCGCATTCGAGCGTGAACCAAAATACCTTGCTGATGAATTGCACCGACTCTGCGCGCCGTACCCGAACAGCCGCCTCGCCCGCCAGTCGGTACAGGCGGGCGAAGCGTTTACTCGTCAGGACGCCGCCGTGGCCCACGACGTCGTGCAGCAGGTCCGGTTCCTCGGTGTAGAAAGGCGAACGAGGGTGCCTGAGGTACTGCGTGGAGTGGAAGACGGACTTCGCAAGGCCACCGCAGAACTCGGGAAACGGGACAAGCGCGGGAGCCGCCCGGAAGCGGAACCCGGAGATCGAGGCCAAGCGGCTGCTCACGTCCCGCAACTGAGGAACGTGATCCACGGGGACCGCCAGTTGTTCCACAGAATCGAGGTATTCCGCGGCCGCACACGTGCGGTGCCGGCCGGCGAGTTCTGCGCGAACCGTCCGCCACACGTCGTGCTCCCAGTCGGTGTACTCGACCACCGGAACGGACGCCTCAGGCGGCAGGCCGGCCGAGAGAGCCGAGATTTCACCGCGGCGCCGCTCGTAGGCGGCATCCGTGATCGAGTCGAGCGACCGTGACATGATAAGTTCTCCAATGCATTTCACGAGTGCGTCAGCGGGTCCCCTGGGCAGCCGCCGCACTGAAGCCGGGCAGGTTTTCGGCGCGCTCACGTAGGGCGAGCCGGTCGACCTTCCGGTTGGAATTCAACGGAAACATCTCCGTGTGGACGTAGTGACGCGGCAGAACGCTGTCCGGCAGCACGGCACGCAGCCCCTCGGCCAACACCCGCTCCGGCACTTCCTCGCCGGTGTAGAACACCACCAGTTCCGTGCCGTGCGCCGCGGACCGTGTGACGGTGACCGCATCGCGGACTCCGGCGCAACTGCGAGCCGCCTGGTCCACCTCAGCCAGCTCGACCCGCCAAGCGTGCACCTTGACCTGGGAATCCACCCGTCCGAGGTAGGTGAGCTCGCCCCCTGAAGTCATGCGTACCCGATCGCCCGTGCGGTACCACCGCCGGCCGTCGTGGTCGACGTACCGGCCTGCATCCTGGGCAGGCTCGAGGTATCCGGTCGTAATCTGCGTACCCGTGATCCACAACTCACCCTCGACCGGGGACCGCTGTCCGCTCTCGGTCATCAAGAGGAAATCGTGTCCGTCGTGGACCCTCCCGATCGGAACGGTCCCGTTGGCGCCGCGTCGCACCGACTCCGCACCGAGCCACCGGTGCCAGGATATGCCGATCGAAAACTCGGTCGGCCCGTACAGGTTTTCCACCTTCGAATGCGGTGCGGCCACCACCCAGTCCGCGACGTCCCGGCACCGCAGTGCTTCTCCCCCGAAGAAGGACCACCGCAGACCGTCAAGCGCGTTTTCCTTCAGACCCCCCATTTCCCTGGCCATCCAGATGCCACTCGGCGTGGAGTGCCACACCGTGACCCCGTGCTCGGCCAGGAACCCCGGAAGATCGCGGTAGGCTGACGGCGGTACCGCGACCAGTGCGGCACCGGCGCCCCAGGCGGCGAACACGTCGTGGATACCGGGGTCGAAGTTGAGGTCGAAGGTTTGGGAGAACACGTCGTCCGGGCCGAAGTCGCAGCGCTTGTCGAGCTGACCGAAATAGTGGGCGAAACCACGGTGCGACACAGGAACACCCTTCGGCTCACCGGTCGATCCGGAGGTGAAGAGGATGTACGCCGGGTCGGCCGGGTTCACCTCGACCGGGGCGCTGATCGCCGGACACGACGCCGACGGAACCACCGGGAACCGGTCACCGACGCCGCCGGTGTCGAGCACTCGGGCGCTGCTGTCGCGACCGAGGATTTCCGGCAGGACGGCCAGGCCGCGTTCGTCGGCGATGAAGGTGCCCACCCCGGCCAGCTTCACCATACGACGGAGAAGCGCGGCGGGGAAATCCGGCTGCAGCGGAACGACCGTGGCCCCGGCGTACAGCGCCGCTAGCAGGCCCACGTACGTCGTCATGCTCTTGGCCGTCAAAACGCCCACCGGGCGAGGAGCCCCATCCGCCAGCAGAGCTCCCGCCCAGCGCAACGCCTTCTCGTGCACCTGCCGGTAGGTGAGTTCACTCCGGCCGATCCGGATGGCGGGACCATCGGCTGACAGCTCCAGTCCTCGTGAGAACCGCTCAGTCAGCAAGAGCGACATAACCGTGAACCCCCATCGATCACAGACCAAACCGGCACACTGGAGAATTCGGCACCCGGAACGATCGTCGATTCCGGCGCCGAACCGTACTGACACCCATCAGGAGCACGTGCCGTCGCGCGGAACGGTAACCTTTCCGTCCAGGCTTGATTTTCCGGGAACGGACAGCACACATGCGCAAGTTCGAGATCGAAGTGAACATCAATCCGTCCTCAATGGACCAGGCCATCTCGATCGCCCGTACCGCCGAGCTGATGGGCGCCGACCAGATCGGCGTGTGGGATTCGCCCGCTCTTTACCTCGACCCGTGGGTGGCGCTGGGTGTCCTGTCCCGGGAGGTCACCACCACGCCCATCGGCGTGTGTGTGACGAATCCGACGACGCGGCACCTCGTGGTGACCGCCAACGCGGTCGCTTCACTGAGCCACGCCACCGAAGCCGGGGTGTACCTCGGCGTCGGCACCGGCGACAGCGGCGTGTACAACCTCGGCGGACGGGCCTGCACGCTCGCGGACCTGAGGATCTTCGTCGTGGCCGTCAAGGAGCTACTGGGCTCCGGTCGGACCAAGGTGGCCGGGAAGGCGTACCACACGTCCATCCGGCCCCGCGGAAGCGTTCCCGTTTACCTGGCCGCGCACGGCAGGCGATCCCTCGAGCTCGGCGCGGAACTGGCCGACGGTCTGCTCCTGGGCCTGGGGCACAGCCCGGACGTCGTGGAACCGGTGCTGAACATCATCGCCGACGTCCGTGGCCGCTTCGGCGGCGGACCCGAAGACCTGCAGCTCACCTGGAACTCCGGGGGGATCCACATCGACGAGGATTCCGCAGCCGCCGCACGAAAAGCGGAATGGCTGGTGGCGTCCTTCGCCCACCACTTCTCCCGGTTCTCGTTGCACGGCAAGTTCGTGCCGGAGAAGTACCACGCCGGCATCCGCGCGCTCGGCGAGGCGTACGACCTCGGAACCCACGGCAGCATGACGGCCCAGCAAGCCGCCGGCTACCGCGAACTGGCTTCACGGCTGGGCGTACGCGACTACCTTCTGGAGCGGTTCGTCATCGCCGGGACACGATCGGACGTCGCCGCCCGCGTCGAAACGCTGGCGAAGCAGGGAGTGCGCAGGTTCAGCGCGTCGGTCGCCGCGGCCGACGAGATCGTCCCCGCGCTCGAACTGGCCGGCGACCTGAGCGTTTGACCTGACCGTGTCGGTCGGCCGGACCAGGAGCCGCGGCCACGGAGCCCGCATCCCGGAGAAGGCCTTCAGCGGGTCTCTGCCTGCCTACGCGCGCTCGACGGGCGCATGTCGTTCCAGACCGCGCTGATGTGGTCCAGTCATTCGGCCTTCGTTCCGTGGGGGCCATCGGCGTCCCAGCCGCGCGGAAGCTGCCGCCCCGCCGGCCAGATCGAGTACTGGTCCTCCTGGTTGCGGACCACCTGGTGGAGAGTTTCACTCACGGCAGCTACTCAGCCTCTCAACGACCGCTGATCAGTTCGTGCACCACCGGCCCGCCCGGCGCGTGCCGGGTCGGGATGACAGCTTTGTGCGGATCCCCGGCCAAGATCGCGCCCACAAGATCCCCGTTCGCGTGCGTGCCCCGCCCGGGGATCGCGGGGCTCCGGTAGAGGGTGCGCAGCCGCTCCAGTCCGAGTCCGCTGAGCTCTTCCAGCCGGGTCACCAGGTCCCGGTCGTCCCCGGATTCCGCGGTCTCGTCCAGCAGGGCATGGATTTCCGCCGCGACCGCGGCGAGGTCGGGCTGTTCGGCCGCCAGGTAAGCTTCCAGGCCTTCACCCCGGCCCGGAAACGGCGAATAGAGCATGCAGACCAGCTGGTCCTCGCCCAGCGCGAAAGCTTCCCGTGCGAAATCGTTCGCTTTGGCTCGCATCCGGTTGATGCTGTCCTCGTCGGCGTAGCGCGCACGCATCCGCTCGATCAATCGTTCCGGGAATTCCTTGCGACGCATCAGGCCGAGCGCGAACCCGACGTATTCCGCCAGCCCTTCCGCGTAGCTGCGCCGGTACAACCGTTCACACTTGAGCCCGCGCAGGTGGGCCATCAGAGTCGGTGCGCCGCAATCGGACTCGGTGAAGCTGAAGGCCAGCTCGTCGAACACGAACCCCAGGTAGTCGTTGAGCAGGTGCCAGTGCTCTGCCGCCGAATACCGGGTGTCCTCGTAGATCGAGAAGAAGGTGAGGGCGCGCGGGACCTCGTGGGTGACGCGCCGGCTTTCGACCTCGGCCGCCGAATCGGGGCCGAGGATGCCGGTGAAGTAGACCTGGGCCAGGTCGTCGGCTTTCTCCAGGAACCGGCGGAACCCCGTTTCCTTCGAGGGGGCGGGGTTCCGGCCGTAATGGCGAGTGAGCCGGTTGACCCAGAGGTAGTACGCGCGCTGCTCCTCGGGCGAATCACCGGTGACGATCACGTCGACACCTCCGTCGTAAGCGGCGGCGACGCCGAAGGAGTTCACCATGCTCAGGTTGCAGGCGTTGCAGAACGTCGGCCTCGACTCGGCTGCCGTCCGGTGCCCGGTCATCAGCAGGTCCACCCGGTTTCGCGCGATGACCGGCGCGGCGAGGACCTCGTCCACCTGGAAGGGCTTCACCTCGTCGCCGTCGACCAGCAGTGCTTCGCAATCGGGATCATCGGGAATGCGCAACGCCCGGTACGCGCGGTCGATGTTGTCCATCACCGCTCTCGGCATGGCTGTATGCCGGTTGGTGACCGAGCGCAGCCGGAACGTCTCACCCTGATTCGCGAACACCATGAGCTGCACGGCCCGGCAGAACGCCAGCGAATACGAGCTGTCCTTCCCGCCACCGTAGGCGACCAGCACGACGTTCTCCCGCAGTCGCCGTTTCGGCAGGGTGGACAGCAACCGGTCGACGCACCGCCGCGCCCCGGCGAAGTTGACGTCGGTCATCGCGGAGCGCAGCATCTCCAGGGTCTGCGCGCGCAGTTCGGCCAGGTCGACGGCGGACGCCGCCGCATCGGACATCGTCAAGATCATCATCCCCCAAGCTCGGAAACAACGAAGGGTGTGTCGGACACCGGCGGTGTCGGCCGGTCAAGGGACCTCGCGGCTGGCACCGCTGGGCGTCAGGAAAGCGGCCATCGCACGGATCGTCGGGTTCCGCAGCAACTCGACCGGCCGCACTTCCTTCCCCAACTCGGCTCGCAACCGTTCACGGAGTGACAACAACGCGAGAGACGTGCCGCCGGCTTCGAGGAAGTGCTGGTTCACCCCCACCGGGCGGCCGAGCACCGTCTCCCATGCCGCAGCGACCTTGGTCTCCAGCTCACCGGCCGGCGGGTCGGCGGCCACCGGGTCCCGCCCGGCTACGAGCTCCTGGGCGATGCGCTTCCGGTCGAGCTTTCCGCTCGGCAACAACGGCAGGGTGCCCAGCACCCGGATCTTGTCGGGAACCATGTACCCCGGCAGGCGATCCCGGAGGTATGCGCGCAACCCGGCGGCTTCTCTGTCGGCTCCCGGCCGGGTCACCACCACGGCGGCGAGCGAATCGGGGCTCCCGCGCAGGACAACGGCGCACGCTTCGACGACCGCGGGGTGCGTGCGCAAGGTGGCTTCGACCTCGCCGAGCTCGATCCTTGCCCCGCGGAGTTTCACCTGGTGGTCGACGCGGCCGACGAACAGTATCCGGCCGTCGGCGCCGTGCCGCACGAGGTCGCCGGTGGCGTACATCCGCTGCCCGGGCTCGTCGGTGAACGGATCGGGCAGGAACCGGTCCGCGGTCAACGCGGGCTTGTTCAGGTATCCGCGGGCGACACCGGCGCCGCCGAGGTAGAGCTGGCCCACGACACCGGCCGGCACCGGGCGCAGCCGGCTGTCCAGGACGTAGGCCATGGTGTTGTCCATCGGACGGCCGAGAGGAATCGGCTCTCCCGGACGGACGACGTTGTACAGCGAGAAGGTGGTGGTCTCCGTGGGTGCGTACATGTTGTAGATCACTTCGGCTGTCCCGAGGCCGGCCAACGCGGCCAGTACGGAAGGCGGCAGGACCTCGCCGTTGGAGATGATCGTGCCTGCGGATGCCGGGATGCTCCCCAGTTTGAGCAGTTCCGCGTGGATCGACGGCACGGCGGTCAGCAGGCTCACCGGGGTCGTTCCGCGCATGGCGAAGGCGTCCTCCGCAATGATCACCTTGCCGCCGCAGGTCAACGTCGTGAAGATCTCCCACATCGACACGTCGAACGACAACGAGCTGATGAACGGTACCGAGGCGAAGGTGTCCGCACCGAGCGTCCGGTGCGCCCACGTCAGCAGGTTGCAGAGATTGCGGTGTTCCAGCACGACGCCCTTCGGGCTCCCGGTCGACCCTGAGGTGAAGAGGATGTAGGCGGCGTTACGCCCACTGCCCCGGGCCGGCAGCCGGTCGGTGGGGCGGCCGTCGGCGTCGACTCGCACCACCGGTGCGCCCAGGTCCGCCAGAGGCCCTCCGGCGAGGATCACCGCCGGCCGGGCGTCGTCGACCATGGCCCGCAGCCGGCGGGTCGGCAGGCCGGGTTCCAACGGCAAGTAGACTCCGCCCGCCTTGAAGATCCCCAGCATGACCGCGAGCAGTTCGCCGGATCGGGGCAGGCACACCCCGACGGGTACCTCCGGCCCGATCCCCGCGTCGCGCAGCCGGTGGGCCACCCGATTCGCCAGCACGTCGAGCTCGCCGTAGGTCCAGGTACGGTCGCCGTCCACGACCGCGACCGCGTGCGGGGTGCGGTCGGCCTGCTTCTCGAAGAGCTCGTGGATCCCGCTTTCCCGGGGGTACTCGGCACGGGTGCTGTTCCACGTCACGACCGCCTGGCGGTGCTCGGCTTCGTCCGGCAAGATCAAGTCGGCCACCCGCGCGTGCGGGTCGGCCGTGACGCGGCGCAGGAGGACTTCCAGCCGGTACAGCATCCGATCGATGGTCACCTCGTCGAACAAGTCGGCCCGGTAACCGAAATCCGCGCGGAGGCCGCCGTCGGCTTCGTGCACCGTCATGTCCAGTTCGGCGGCAGCCCCGGGTACCGGGATCGGGGCGCTGCTGAACTCGACGCCGTTCACGGTGCCGTGTGGCAGCTGCTCCACATAGCCGAAACTGACCTGCTGGAACGGCTCGAAACCGGGGTCGCGCGCCACGCCCAGCGCGGCCAGCACGGCGTCGATCGGCAGCTCGCCGTGACCTCGAGCCGCGCCGATGTCGGCGCGCACCAAGTCGACGACGTCGGTGAAGCTGTGCTCGTCGGACAGCGTGGTACGCAGGACGACGGGCTGGGCGAAGGGACCGATGAGCTTGGCGGCTTCGGCGCTGTCCCGCCCGGAAAGCGTCGCACGGACCAGCACGTCGGCCGCACCGTGCTGACGCAGCAGGACATCGCAGGCGGCCTTCAGCACCATGAACACGGTCGCGCCGGTGCGCCGGGCCAGAGCCTGCATCGATTCACCGAGTTCCGGCGGCAGCACCCGGAACCGCCGCGCCGGCAGCCGGCCGCCGCTCGCGGACCGGGCCCCGCTGAGGGGCAGCTCCATCACCTCCGGTGCCCCGCGCAGCCGCTCGGCCCAGTACCGGACCGACGCGTCAGGCGGTTCTCCGAGCCGGCCGGGTTCGGTCACGGGCAGTTCCGCCAGCTCCTCGCCCTGGTACAACGCCATGAGTTCGGTGACGAAGATGTGTGGCGACAGGCCGTCGAAAACGATTTGGTGGGCGTTCACCAGCAACCTGTGGGTGCGTTCGCCGTGCCGTACGAGAGCGACCCGGAAGAGGGAGCCACCGGCGAGGTCGAACGGCTCATCCGCGAACCGTTCCGCTCCTGCGGGATCGAGCACCGGGATCGTGACCGGTCCGGCGGGGTGGACCACTCGCCGAAGCTCGCCGTCGCGGTCGCGACGCACGCCGGTCCGGAGAGGCTCGTGACGGCGCACGATTTCGCCGACGGCACCGGCCACCGCGGTTACGTCGAGGTCACCGGTGATGTCGACGGCGAAGGGCCTGCCGTGGCAGGAAACACCGGGACTCGACTCGGCGAGCTCGTACAGGCGCCGCTGTGCGGCCGAAAGCGGAAGGGGCATGCCGGCTCCTCGGGTTGCCTGATGACTCGGGCCTTGGCCACTGACGCATGGGTGATCCGCACTCGGCCGGCGCCGAGGCCGTCCGGTTGGCTCACCCGAGCCCCAGGGCGCGGGCGATGATGACCTTCTGGATCTCGGAGGTGCCGTCGATGATCGTCATCACCCGGACCTGGCGGTACAGGCGTTCCAGCGGGTGACCGCGCAGCCAGCCGGCTCCGCCGTGCACCTGCATCGCCCGGTCCACGACCCGGACGGCCGTTTCGCTGGCCGTGAGCTTGGCCAGCGCCGCGTTCTCCGGACTCGTCACGCCCTCGTCGACCAGTCGAGCACTGCCGAACGTGAGCAGTTTCGCCGTCTCCACGTCCGCCGCGCTGGTCACCAAGTGCTCCTGCACGTGCTGGAACGCCCCGATCGGCTCGCCGAACGCGACGCGCCGGCGGGCGTGCTCGACTCCGAGCTCCAGCGCGTACTCGGCGATCCCGGTGCACATCGCGGCGATCATGATCCGGCCCCGGCTCAAGCTGTCGATGGTGTCAGCCATCGCCGCACCGACCCCGCCGATCACCGCGTCGGCGGGCAGCCGGACCCCATCCAGGAGCAGTTCGAAGACCGGCTCACCCGACATGCCGACGTAACGCTGCCCGATCCGCATTCCCGGGGTGCCCTTGGCCACCACGAACGCGGTGGGTCCGTGGTCCCCGACCCGGGCGATCACGATGGCGAAGTCGGCACGGTCGGCGTGGCTCACGAAGGTCTTCCGGCCGTCGAGGACCCATTCCTCGGTCGCCGGGTCCTGACGGGCCGTCGTCGCGAGGGCGAAAGCGTCGGATCCGGTCGCCGGTTCGGTGAGCGCCAGGCACCGTGTCGCTTCCCCGCGCACCAGGGGCTCCAGGTAACGCTTGACCTGTTCGCGGTCACCGTTCCGGAGGATCGGGCTCGGTCCGTCCGAGCCGGTCAGCGCGAGCGGAGCGAGCCGGCAACCGCTGCGTCCGGCGGCGTGGTGGAGGTGCACGATCGCGGCCACCGGCATCCCCGCCCCACCCAGCTCTTCGGGGTAGTCGCCCGCGTAGAAGCCGAGACGTGCCGAACGCGTCCGGACGTAGTCGTGCAGCTCGGCAGGCACGATGTCGGCCTCCGGCGGCAGTTCGGCAGCCAGTGGCGCGAGTTCCCGTCGCACGAAATCTTCGAACGCGTCGATGATTTCCCGGTGCTCAGCCGCGAAAACGGACGACGGAGTCCTCACGACACCAGCTCCCTCATCGCCTCCGCCTGCTTCGCCAGCACTGTGTGCTGGAAAAGCAGGCGGAGCGGAGGACGGTCGCCCAGTTGCATTTCCAGCCACGCCGCCAGCTGGCCGAGCAACATGGAATGCCCGCCGACACGGAAGAAGTCCGACGAACTGGTGAACCGGTCGTGACCGAGCACTTCCCGCCAGCCTCGCCCCACGAGGCTCTGCATCGCGTCGTTCTCGGTTTCGGTGAACGGGGCTTCTTCGACCGGTCGTACGTCAGCGGCCAGCTTCTGCAGCGTGCCGCGATCCGGCTTGCCGCTCGGCAGCGCCGGCATGGCGTCCAGCCGCTCCCAGTCGGCGGGCACGAGTGCGGCGGGCAACCGCCGGGCGAGTTTCGCATGCACGGCAGCTTCGTCGAGGTGCTTCTCCCCGCTGTAGAACCCGACCAGGCGCGGCACCTCGGCCGCCTGGTCCAGCACGACCACGCAGCCCGGCAGGTCGAGTTCTTCGGCGGCCACCGCTTCGATCTCTTCGAGCTCGATCCGGTTGCCGCGCAGCTTCACCTGGTTGTCCGACCGGCCGATGAAGTGCAGGCGGCCGGCCGCGTCCCGGTAACCGAGGTCGCCGGTGCGGTAGACCCGCCCACCCGCCACCACGGGGAACCGCGCAGCGGTCGCCGGTCCGTCGCCGAGATAGCCGGTGGCCAAGACCCCACCCGCGATGGCCAGCTCGCCGACCGCACCGTCGGGCAGCGGCCAGCGACCGTTGTCCAGCACGTGCACGTGCGATCCGGCGAGCTCGACGCCCAGCGGCACGTCGTCGGTGTCCAGGTCTGCCTCCGACAGCTCGTGTGCCGTGGTCGTGACCACGGCCTCGGTGACGCCATAGACGTTCAACACCGCCGCGTCGGTGGCGTTCCGCAGTTGCCGGAGCACGCTGACCGGCGGTCGTTCGCCGCCCAGCACGATCAACCGTGGCGACCACCGTCCGTCCGCGAGCGCGGCGCACATCTCCGCCCGGGCGGTCACCACGTGGCTGGTGACCAGGTTCACCACCGAGACCCGGCGGGCCGCCAGGACACCGACCAGTTCCGCCGGCGTCGGCAGATCGAGGTGCGGCACGACGAGGCAGGCACCCACGTGCAGACCGGACAGCACCTCCTCCAGCGCGACATCGAACACCGGCGGCGAGAAGTGCAGCACGCGATCTCGAGCCGTCAGTTCGAACCGGACGATCGTCCGTTCGATGTGACGGGCCAGTGCGGCCCGGCTCACCACGACCGGTTTCGGTTTTCCGGTCGATCCGGACGTGTGGATCACGTACGCGGCATCGCCCTCGATCACCGGAACCGGGACGGCACGGGGAAACACGTCCTCGCCCAGTACCGCGACCGGTGCCGTGCCCGGACCGAGCGGCAGCGCCTCGCCCGCGACCAGGAGAGCGGGGTTCACTCCACGCGTCAGGTGCGCCAGGCGCGCGGGCGGGTCATCGGGCGAGAGGGGGCAGTACACGGCCGACAGCCGCAGGCACGCCAAGAGGGCGATGACGGACGCGACGCCCCTGGGCAGGACGACGCAAACCGGCTGCCCTGCTCGCACTCCGGCGCCCCGCAGCCGCTCCGCCAAGGACGTCACGCGCCGGTCGAGTTCGCCGTAGGTGAGGTGGTCCGCTCCCGAAACGATCGCCGGGCTTTCCGAGGGCCGGTGACGCCCGCCGTCCAGGAACGCGTCTTCGGCCGGGTCCGGCTCCCCCGCCGGGACCACCGGCATCGTGTCGAGGGAGGCGATGGCCGCGTCCGGGTCGGCGAGGTAGGCTTTGAGCAGGCTGACCAACCTGCCCTGGAGTTCGGTCACGGCCGCGTCGGTGAACCGGCCCTTGTCGAATTCCCAGACGAGGATCATGCCGCCCGGCCCGGATCGGGAACCCACGACACGCCGGTCGTCGGGGATCAGCAAGATGTCCAGGTCGAGTCGCGTCGTACCGGTGTTGACGCCTTCGAAGAGCGAGATTTCGAGATCCGGCACGTCGATGTCGGGCAGCACAGCGTCGTACGCACTGAACATCACGTCGAACAGGGGGTTGTCCACGCCGTCGCTGTTCAACCCCGCTGCTCTCGTGATCGTCTGTACCGGCACGTCCTGGTAGGACAAGCAAAGGAAGAGCTTGTCCATGACGTTGTCCACAATGGATGTTGCGGTGACTTCCGGGTCCAGCCGGAGCCGCAGCGGGATCGTGTTGACGAACATGCCGATCGTTGTCTCGGTACCCGCGGGCCGATTGCCGACCGCCGTACCGATCACCATGTCGGAACGGCCGCTGTGCCGGCGCAGCAGCTCGGCGAGCAGGCCGAGCAAGACGGCGAACGGTGTGTGGCCGCGTTCCTGGGCCGCCTTCCGCAGTGCCGTCGCGGTTTCCGGGTCGATGGTGTTCCGCAGCTGCTTCCCGTCACGCGTGCGCTCTGCCCGCGCCCGGCTCATTGCCGGCAGCGGCATGTCGAACGTGGCACCGTCCAGTTCACGGCGCCAGAATTCGACGCTCTCCGCACTGGGTTCCCGCTGTGCGAGCACGTGTTCCTCGTACGAACCCACCGGCAGCGGCTCGATTTCTTCGTCCAACAGCAACGCCCGGTAACCGCCGAACACTTCACGCAGCAACAGGGCCAGGGACAATCCGTCGTGAATCAGGTGGTGCTCGACGTGGATGATCCGGTGATGGCGCTCGCCCAGCCTGACTACACACCATCTCAGCAGCGGCGCCGCGAAGGTGTCCAGCGGCGTGCGAGCCTCGGTTGTGAGCAGCTCCGCGAAAGCGCTCTCGGGATCGGCTTCTCCGCTGAAGTCGACTACCCGCATCCGAGGCGCGCACTGCTCGCGAACCCGTTGCACGGGAAGGTGTCCCGGTTTGGCCACGAGTTCCAGCCGGAGTCCGGAATTGCGTTCGACGGCGGCGCCCAGTGCGTCCCGGAGCGCGGTCGTGTCCAGGCCACCGCGCAGATCGAGCGTCGCCGTGAAGTTGTAGGCCCGGCTGCCGGGCGCGAGTTGCTCGTGCAGCCACACGATCTCCTGCGAGGCGGAAAGTCCGAACATCGACTGGTTCTCCGATCGTCAGCGCCCGGCCAGGGGACGACGGGGCGGATGCGCGTCAGGCAGGCCCCGGTTGGCGGGAAACCGCACGGCCGCGACGGCGACCTCGTTTTCACCGTACCGGCCGTGACCGGTCGGGAGATCCCGTCAGACGGCAGGATTGCCCGTACGCACCACATCCGCCACGATCGCCGCGGCATCGGCGATGTCGGTGGCGGTGAGGCCGCGGTGCGTGACGGCCCGGATCCTCCCGTGCCCGAATTCGGCCATGGCCAGTCCGCGGCCCCGAGCGGCCCGCAGGAACGACTCGTCGTCCAGCCCGCCGGCTTCGACGCGGAACAGGACGATGTTCGTGACCACGGCGCCCGCTTCGATCTCGATGCCGTCCACTTGCGCCAGGCTCGCGGCGAACGCCGCCGCCAGCTCGTGGTCTTCGGCGAGCCGGTCCGTCATGGACGTCAGCGCGACGATGCCGGCTGCCGCGAGCAGGCCGGCTTGCCGCATGCCACCGCCGAGCATCTTGCGGACGCGTCGCGCCCTGGTGACGAAGGCGGATTCACCGGCCAGGATCGACCCGGCCGGCGCCGAAAGGCCTTTGGACAAACAGAACTGGACTGAGTCGGCGTGAGCGGCGATCCGGGCGGCCGGCACACCCGTCGCGACGGCCGCGTTGAAGATCCTGGCGCCGTCCATGTGCACGGGGAGACCGTGGCCGGCCGCGAATTCCCTCAGCTCGGCCAGATACCGCCGGCTCAGCACCCGTCCACCCATCCGGTTGTGGGTGTTCTCCACGCAGATCAGCCCCGGCGGCGCGAACTGGGGATCGTCCGGATCGGGTGGCATCGTCGCGGCCAGATCGGCCGGTGCGAGCGTGCCGTCCGACTGCGTGGGAACAGGTTCGTAGACGAGCCCACCGCAGACGCTCGCCCCGCCGGCTTCATACAGGTAGATGTCGCTCTCGTTCCCGACGAGCACTCTTCCGCCTCGCGGCACGTGGACCAGCAGGGCGGCGAGGTTCGCCATCGTGCCGCTGGGCATGAAGCACGCGGCCGGCTTGCCGACCATCTCCGCGGCGAGCTCCTCCAGCCGCGCGACCGTCGGGTCTTCGCCGTACACGTCGTCTCCGAGCGCTGCCCCCGCGATCGCCTCGAGCATCTGCCGGGTGGGCAGGGTGAAGGTGTCGCTCCGCATTTCGATCACGTCACTGCGCTCCCGTCCGCCTCGCCTGCCACGCGAACCGTGATGCGGTCCAGCGCCGCGTCGAGCGACCGGTCGAGGTGCCCGACCGAGGCAGCCGACGCGATGACGTAGCCGAGCCGGTCGGAGGCGTCGGCAGCCGGCCGCACCGGATCTCCCGCACAGCGCGCGATCCGGACTTCGGACACACCGTCGACCTGCCGGGCTGCTTCCCTACCGTCCAGGCGCACCAACCGCCCCTCCTCCGGGCTGGTGATGAAGGCGACGCCGGCCCGGCGCAGCGGTTCCCGCGGCAGCTCGACGGGCATCCCCGCCGCCGCCCTCAGCTGCTGGGCCAGTGGGTCGGCTCCGCCGGCCAGCCGGATCAGCTCGGGGATCATGCCGCCCGCGAGCCGTGCGTTGACCTCGATGATCGTCGGTCCGGCCGCGGCCAGGCGCAACTCGGTGTGGCAGGCGCCGTGGCTCAGTCCGATGGCCGCGATCGCGGTCCGGACGGTCTTCTCGACCTCGCGGGACGCGGACTCGTCCAGCGGTGCGGGGAAAACGTGCCGGAGCTCGACGAACGAAGGCGGCGGCGACAGCGATGTCCTCGTTGTCCCCAGCACGTGGAGCTCCCCTTCGGAGAAGACCGTTTCCACGCTGAACTCCGGCCCCTGGACCAGCTCTTCGACCAGCACCTCCGGCAAGACGACCTGCCCGCGCGCATTGTGCGTGATCGCGAGCAATCTCGCCGCGTGTGCCCGCGCCTGCCGGACCGAGGTGCAGAGCAGTACCCCCGTGGAGCCCGAATCCGATGCCGGTTTGACCACGCACGGCAGGCCGGTCGCCGCCACGGCCTCCGGGACGTCGGCCGCTTCGGTCACGACCACCGAGACCGGCTGCGGCAGACCTGCACCTGCCAGCAACCGGCGGGTCAGCGGCTTGCGGCGGCACGCCTGCACGGCCGGCAGCGGGTTGCCCGGCAAGCCGAGCGATTCGGCCAGCGCAGCCGTGACCTCCAGGGAGAACTCGCTGGTGGTGGTGACGCCGCCCACCTCGCCGGGATGCAGGTGAGCTCGCACGGCGGCGGTCAGTGCCGTCACACTGGTGGTGTCGCAGCGGATGATCTCGCAATCGGCTTCGCCGACGCCCTGGTACCGGCTCGGCCGGTTGGTGAGCAGCGCAGGTACGAGCCCGAGGTCTCTGGCGCGAAGCAGAGCAAGCATTCCGGTACCCGTGGTGTTCGCCTCGACGAACACCAGGTGCTTGCGCGGTTCGGACGGTACCCTTGCCTGCGCCCAGCTGCCGACTTCCGTGCCGTAACGCACCCGGCGCGGCCGGGCCCGGACCGGCTGCGCCGCTATACCGGTACGCCGCCAGTAGTCGTCGTCGTAGATCGAGTCCGCGTACCGGTCGCCGCGGTCCGGGAAGATACCGACAATGCGCGTCCCGGCGGTGGCGGTGGCCGCCAAGTGCGTCAGCACCCGGTAAACGGATCCCGACGAATTCCCCGCGAAGATGCCTTCGCGGCGGGCGAGTTCGCGTGTCGCGGCGAACGCCTCCCGATCGTTGAGCCAGTGGACCTCGTCCAGCTGCGCATAGTCCAGATTGCCCGGGATCAGGCTGTTGCCGATACCGCTCTGCTTGCGCTCCGGCCGGTCCGGCTGCGCGAAGAGCGCGCTGCCGACAGCGTCGACGCCGACCACCCGCAACGGGCCGGGTTTCCCTGCGTCTCCGAGCGCCCGGCGCAGGGCCCGGGCGGTGCCGCACAGCGAGCCGCCACTGCCGACCGCGCCGACGAGGACGTCGATCCGGCCCACGTCCGCCACCAGTTCGCGGGCCAAGGTGGCGTAGGCGAGCGGGTTCTGCGGATTCGAGTACTGCCGTGGCCAGAACGCCTCCGGGTACTGCCCCCGGAGGATGGCCAGCCGCTCCAGCCGCGCGCTCTGCCAGCCATGCGTGGTCATCGCCTCGACGACGTGCACCGAGCAGCCGAGCGCCCTCAGCTTCGCGAGCGTGATGGCGTCGATGCGGGGGTCCGTCACGATGTGGACGGGGTGGCCGAGCGCGCTGCCGGCCACGGCGAGCCCGAGCGCCATCGTTCCCGACGAGCTCTCGATGATCGGCGCACCGGGGGCCAGCACTCCGTTCTCGCGGGCCTCGACGATGACCTGGCGGGCCACCCGGTCCTTCATCGCGAACAGGTTCTGCAGCTCCAGTTTGGCCAGCGCCGTGACGTGCGCGGGCGCCGACCGCAAGCGGACGACCGGCGTGTGCCCGATCGCGTCGACGAGGTTGTCGAAGATCATGGCGTAGCCCGCTCGCCCGTGCGCGCGAACCCCAGCGTCTGGCAGCAGAGCACCCGATCGCGGGGAACGAGCTGACCGCACCGCGTGATGGCCTCGGCCAGCCGGCTCCGGAACCTCGGGACGTCGTCCGGGATCAGGACCCCGATCGCCGTGCCGCTGTGCGCGGTGACCACCCCGGCCCCGCCGATCTCGGCGCTGAGCGCAGTCATGGCCGACAGCGTGCGCTTCGGGCAGAGCCGCTGGTTGAGGTGGGCGCTGCGGGTCGACACCCGGCCGATCGCCGCCACGTCGCCCGCCGCGACCGCGCCCCGGAGCTCGTCGAGCAGCCGCGCGTACTCGAGCCGCTCCGAAGCGGTGAAGTTCTTCGGGATCCGGTTGAACGCGACCGTGTCCACGGTACCGCCCTCGTCGATGCCCACGATCGTCATCGGTGGCACGCCGCCGAGCTGTTCCAGCAGGACCACGTTGCGGTGCTCGAACGCCACGACCCCCGGGTACATGACGCCGTCCGTCGGCTCGATGCCCCGCAGCAGGTCCTCGACGCGTTGCGGTGCCAAGTCCACTCCGATCGCGCTCGCCACGGCCCGCGCCGTCGCCACGAGGTCGGCGGAGGAGCTCGCCATTCCCCTCCCCTCCGGCAGGGTGCCGCCCAGTCGCAGCGTCCCCCCGCCGCCGCGGTACCGGGCGAGCACGGCTTCGGCCACCCGCCGGGCCTTCGTCTTCCTGGCCGGGAACACCTCGACACCGTCGCGGGTGTTTTCGTATTCGAAAGTCGCGGTGGCCCACCGGGCAATGGGCAACGTGACCAAGAAGTCGGGACCGTCATCGGGCAGCGCGCCCTGCAGCAGCTCGCCGAAGGTGCCGAAGGCGGAGCTGACCGCGACCGCGCGAGCGGAAGCCGGCCTGCGAATGAGCTGATGGCCCGTCATCCGGCACTCCTGGAGCCGGTCCGCGTAGCGGCATCGGTTGCCGCGACGGCTTCCCGGACGGCGGCCCGCCGGGCGCCCCATTCCGCCGCCAGCTCGTCGAGCCGCTCACGCTGCCCGGCCAGCAGCGCAACGACGGAGTCCGGGCTGGTCGAACCCGAGGACACCTTCGCGCGCAGCTGGGCGTCCGGATCGGTGGAATTCGCCAGGTAGGAGGCCGGATCGTCCAGTTGACAACCCGCGCTTCGCGCCGCCGTGGCCAGCGCCGCCGGCGCAATGTGCCCACCGCGGCCGCCCGCTTCGGCGAGCACAGCGGTGACGTACCGGCCGGCGATCACCTGAGCGGTCCGCCAGGGAATGCCCGCGCGCAGGGTCAGCTCGTTGGCCAGCCCGAAGGCACCGAAGTGGTCTTCTTCCGAAGCTGAGCGCATCCGGTCGGTGCGCCACCGCAGACTTCCGACGACCAGGGTGAACCCGGTCAGCACCGTGCGGATCGCGGTGAACATCGCGCCCGCGTGCGTCCCCGCTTCTTTCGAAACCTCCACCGTGTTGCTGAACGACGTGTTCCGCTGACCGGTCGCGAAGTCGACGTAGCACGCGGTCAGGTGGCTGGTACGGCCGCGCAGCCGCTCCAGCAGCGGGTAGTTCTTCTTCTGAGGCATGGCCGCCGAGATCCCGGCCAGCTCGTCCGGCAGCTCGACGAAGCCGTACGCACTCGACGACCAGGCCATGAGGTCGGTCAGGAAGCGGCTGAACCCCACCCCCGCGGAGGCGATGTCTGCGGCGATATCGAGCAGCCAGTCCCGCGACGCCACGGCGGTCAGCGCGTGGGGGACCGGACCGGCGCAGCCGACGGCCCGCGCCAGGCGGTCCCGGTCCCAAGCCAGTTCCTGGCCTGCCATCGGCCCGGCGCCGAGCGGGGAGAAGTTGATCCGGTCGTAGGTACCGAGCAATCGGGACGACACTCGCAGCACGTGCTCCACCACGGCGCTGAGGTAGAAACCGGGGGTGATGACCTGCGCCGACTGCAACTGCGTGTACCCGGGCATCGGCGAGCTCACGTCGTGGCCCGCGCGTTCGTGCGCCACTTCGGCCAGCTGGGCGAGCATGGCGGCGACCTCACCGAGCCGCTCACGTCCGTGCAGCAGTTGTGCGCAGGCTTGCAGGTCGTTGCGGCTCCGGTCGACGTGCCAGGTCGGTGCCGGCTCCGGCAGCGCCTCGGTGACCCGCGTCTCCATCGCCAGGGCGATGTCCGAGAGAGCCGCTCCGGCAGTGACGGTGAGTTCCTCGGGAGTCAGTCCGTCGAGCGCCGCCGCGATCTGACCGACCTGCCGGGCGGACAGGAGGCCAAGGCGGCGGTACTCGGTTAGGAGCGCTTTCTCGATCAGCACGTACCAGCGCAAAAGGTGAGCGACCTCGTGCCGGAACTGTGGTTCGAGGAATTCCTGCCGGATGAAGTCGTGCGGCGTCTCCGCAAGCCTGCCGGTCAGCGTCACCGGGAACCGCCTTCCTCCGCGGCCGCGATCGTCGCAGCGACGAGGTGCGCCGCCGTGCGGGGATCGTTGCGGACGAAATACCGATCCGGGTCCTCGAACCACGTTGTCCGTACCGCGGGAAGGACGGCCGTGCACCGAGCCGCGGCGCCGCTCTCCCCGGGCGCCCGCGGGACCACGACAATGGTCGCGGGAATGTCGATGGGCTCTCCGCAAGTGGCGAAATATCGCTCCGCCACATCGATGTCGTGCCGGTAGGCGCGCTCGATCAGCTCGCCGCGCGCGGTGCGCCAGTGGTCCACATCGGTCAGCGCTCCAGAATCGCGTAACCACGCGCCGGCTTCCACGGCTGCCGCAGCACTGTCGCGTGGCTCCTGCCGGGTCGCCGCCGCGACGAACAGGTGCCGAGGCGGCATCCCGGCGGCCAGCAGTGATCGGCCGGTTTCCATCGCGAGCGCCGCGCCGGTCCCGTGGCCCCACAGCGCCACGGGGTGCCCGATCCGGTCGACGATCTCCCGGGTCAAGCGGCCGGCCAGCCGGTCGAGGCCGGCCAGCTCTTCGTCCGGGCGGGCGGCATCGTGGCCCGGCAGTTCCACCGCGTACACCGCCACGGCCGCCGGCGCCAGCGCCCGGGCCATCGACTCGAAGTTGAGCGCGTTGCCCGCCTCGTACGGCACGCAGACCAAGGCCGCGACTGCGTTCTCCGGCACCGAGAGCTCTTGGAGAAGCGAAGAGCCACGCGGTCGGACACCGTCCGCGACCGCCGCCAGGTCAGCGAGCACCGGGTTCGCCATGAGGTCCACGAGGGACACGAGGCCGCGAAGCTGCACCACGAGCCGGACGCCGGCCAGTGAGCCGCCACCGCGCACGAAGAAGTCGTCGGTCCGGCCGACTTCCCCGAGCGGCAGGCCGAGCACCTCTGCCCAGGCCGTGGCGATCACCCGCTCAGTGGCTGTCCGCGGGGGCAGGATGGTGTTGCCGTTCGCCATGCTCGTCTCGAGGTCGGCCAGCCCACGCCGGTCGACCTTCCCGTTACCGGTGAGCGGGAGCTCCGGTAGCCAGCGCAGCGTGGACGGCACCTGCTGCCGGGGCACCAGCCCGGCCAGCAGGTCACCGATATCGGCCATCGGCGACGCCGCGGTGTAGAAACCGGCCAGGCGTTTGGCCGGCCCGTCGGGGACGACGATCACACACGCCGACCGGACCCCCGGCACCCCTTGGAGGGTGGCCTCGACCGCACCGGCCTCCACCTGGACGCCATCGATCGTCAACTGCTCGTCCCGCCGCCCGACCAGCTTGAGCCGGCCACCGGGCAGCCAGCGCCCGCAGTCTCCGGTCAAGTAGCGGCGCAGTCCGGGCCGGAGCGGATCGGCACCGAACACCTCCGCCGTGTGCTTGGGGTCGTCGACGTAACCCCGGCCGACGCAGACGCCGGAGAAGGTGACCTCGCCGATTTCGCCGATCCCGCCGACCGGTAGCCCGTCCGCGCCGACGACGTCGACGAAGACGTTCGCGATCGGCGCGCCCACGTTCACCTGCCCGCCGTCCGCCGTGGTGCGAATGACCTCGTGAGTGGTGTCGTCCGACGCCTCCGTCGCGCCGTAACCGTTGACCACCGGGACCGCCGGGCAACTGGCGAACCACCGGGCGAGCAGCCGAGAGCTCACGGCTTCGCCGGTGATGCCCAGCATCCTGAGGGAATCGGGCATCCGGTGTCCCTGTTCCAGCCGGGTGACCAGCAGGGAAAGGTAGTTCGGGACCAGCTGCAGGACGTCGACCTCCTCGGCGGCCAGCAGCCGCAACAGCTCGGGCACGTCCAGCATCGTTTCGGGGTCCACGACCACGGTGGTACCGCCGACGACGAGCGGCGCCAGCGCCTGCCACAGCGAGATGTCGAAGCACTGGGACGCGGTCTGGGCGACGACTGCGCCCGGCCTCAGTTCGAAGACCTCCACCTTGGCCAGCAGGTGGTTGAGGAAGCCGGCGTGTTCGCAGACAGCGCCCTTCGCCTCGCCTGTGGACCGGAAGGTGAAGAAGAGGTAGGCCGGTGCTCCGGCCGGAACGCACTCAGCCCGTCCTCCGGGGTTTCCCTCCGGCACCAGCGGCAGCGCGCGCACCGCCGCCGCCTCGACCCGGCCCACCGCCGCTTCCCCCTCGACCAGCGAGAACCGGCAACCACTGCGGCGCAGCAGTTCTGCGATGCGGTCGTCGGAGAACGCGGGATCGATCGGCAGGTAGACCCCGCCCGCTTTGAAAACGCCCAGGATCGCCGCGAGCCAGTCGAGCGAACGCTGACTGATCACCGCGACGACGCCCTCGGCGGGAAGCCCGGCTGCCAGCAGCGTCCCGGCCACCCGATCGGCAGCCTCGTCGAGTTCGGCGTAGGTCCGGCGGACGCCGCGGTGCACGGCCGCGACTCCTGACGGCGTGTTGCGCGCGCACTCCGCGAAGAGCTCGTGAACGCGGCGATCCGGGAGCGGCCGCACCGGGCCCGCTCCGAGCGCCGTCCGATCACGAACTGCCTCGACTTGCTCCGTCACGGACCAGCCTTTCCCTGCGACAAGCCGCCAGCTCAAGAGCTAGGCGTTCGTAGTGGGGCGATGCGACGACGAAGACGCTAATGCGCTTGCGACACCGGTCCGTACTGACATCGGATAGGACTCCGACGATCTCGGGGCGTCGGACTGCCTCAGCGTGAGGCGGACTCCGGCACGGACTGCGGAACGTCACGGAGTCGGCGAAGCGGAGAAAAGAAAACGAACCAGCCGGCCGCCCAAGCGCCGCCGAACGCGAGCCACAACGTCGCCCGCACGCCGATCAGTGTGCCCAGCAGGCCACCGAGAACGCCGCCGAGCGGGAGCGTGCCCCACACCACCCAGCGGACGGCCGCGTTCATCCGGCCCATCAGCTCCGGCGGTGTCACCGACTGGCGGTAGCTGAGCTGCGCGATGTTGTAAACCATCGAGGCGAAATAGCCGATGGCCCAGCCCAGCGGGGCCAGCAGCACTCCCCAGCCCGGCCAGGCAGCCGCCACGATGGTCTGCGGCGCCCCGAAAACGAGGGTCGACACCCAGATGATCCGCGCCGAACCGATCTTCTTCGCGAGGCGCCCGGCCAGCGCTCCCCCGGCTATCCCGCCGACCGCGGCGGCCGCCATCACCAGCCCGGTCAGGGCGGGCTTCACGTGCAGCTCGCGGACGAGGAACACGATCGCCAGCGACCAGCTCATACCGGAGAACAGGTTCGCGGTGCCCGTGCACGCGACGACCTGGCGCAGCACGGGGTGACCGAGGACGAACCTCAGGCCCCCGGTGATCCGGCGCCGCAGCGGCTCGTCCACCGGCCGCGCCGGAGGCTCCTCGCGTTTCGCGATCCCGAGGATCGACAGGACGGAGACCACGTAGGAGAGCGCATCGGCCACCATCGCGCCCGCGGCGCCGAACAGGCCGACCAGTCCCCCGCCCAGGCTTGGCCCACCCAGCTGCGCGAACGCCTGGGTGGTTCCCAGCTTGCCGTTGGCGTCCATCAGGTCGTCGGCGGCGATCAGGGACGGCACGTAACTCTGGTAGGCGACGTCGAAGAACACCGTGCACACCCCGGCCGCCAACGCGACCGCGTACAGCTGCGCCATCGTCAGCACGCCGAACGCGGCGGCCGCCGGGACCGACCCGACGACCACCAGGCGGAGAACGTTGCAGACGATCATGACCGAGCGTTTGGGCCGGCTGTCCACGATCGACCCGGCGGGCAGCGCGATCAGCACGAACGCCGCCGTACCCGCCGCCGCCAGCAACCCGACCTCGAACGTGCTGGCGTCGAGCAGGAGTACGGCGACCAACGGCAGGGCGATCTGGGTGACTGCGGACCCCATCTCGCTGATCGTCTGCCCGCTCCAAAGCAACATGAAATCCCGGTGACGCCACAGCGCCGGACTACCGGACCTGGACCCGGCAGGCTGCGGATCCGTCGATTCATCCGTCATCTGAGGCAACCTAGCACGCCCGATTCCGGGAACCGCCGGGTCCGCGCGACCCGCCGCTTTCCGACCACGGCGAACAGCACGCGGGCACCCTGTTCCTGTCAGATGCCAGGACTTCCGGGAGCAGGATTCCACGAAGCTCGGAGGGGCACCGGAAGCCGAAAGGAGAAGTCGTATGACGGAACGGCTTCCCCTGCTCAGCGCCCAGCTGGCCTTCGCGATGTACACGCAGCGCTCGGACCGGAAAGCCGTCATCGCCTTGAGGTTCCGCACACCGCCGGCTCGGCTCGCGACCGGCTCCGTGCGCGCCGTCCTGCGATCGCTGGTGTTGCGGAACCCGGCGTTGTCTCACCGGATCGTGTTCTCCCAAGGCTCCGTCCACCAGGAGTGGTACCCCGCTGAATGCGAGTTCGCCGAACTGCGCGCGCCGAACAGCGAATCCCGTTCGCAACGGGTGCTCGAAGCGATCGAGGAATCGGAATCCGCAACGGAAGGTCCCCCCATCTCGGCGCGCCTCATCCGGTCGCCCGAATGTGACGAGCTGGTCCTCGTTCTCGACCACGCCTTCGTCGACGAACAGTCGCTCGAGCTCGTCAAGCGGCAGCTGGCTGCCCCCGCCGAGCCGGACAGGTGCCGGCCGACGCGATACCGAGAAGCGGTCGAGCAGCAGATCGCGGCCGAAGCCGCGGCCGCCGGCGGGCCCGGGATCGAGTTCTGGGCGGACCGCCTCGAAACCGCCGGTGGCAGCTTTCCGAAACCGCACGAGGAGACCGCGCGGTTCGTCCCGGTCCGAAAACTCCCGAGCGTCGCCGTCCCCGCCGGCTTCCGCGGTTCCCCCTTCCCCTACGTCCTCTACTCGCTCCACCGCGCCTTGCAGGACGTCGGGGGGCCCGGGCCGACCGTCATCGGCTACCCCTGGGCCAACCGGCCTCCCTCGCACTCCGACGTCGTCGGGTGCTTCATGAACACCGTGCTGTCCATCGCTCCGGGCGGGCCGGCCCGGAAGCCGGAAGACTTCGTCGCGCAGTGGCACGACGAAATCGAGCACGCCGACGTGCCGTACACCGCGGTCGCGGCGCTCGGCCCCGTATTCCACGGAGCCGTCGCGGCTTACCTCGACTACACCCACGTGGCGGACCTCGCCGTGCCCGTCGCCGGTGTCCCGGCCGTCAGGGTGCCGCAGACCCACGTGCGCACCCCACCGACCTGCGCCTTCCAGGCGGCTGCTGTCGTCTCCGGCGACGCACTCCACCTCCGGCTCAGCCTCGACGAGCGCATCACCGGCTACGGAGCACGCGAATTCGGCAGCCGCTGGCACCACTGGCTTGCCGCGGCGATCTCGACCCTCACCGAAGCGAAATCCTCACCACCCACGTCCCCATGAAAGGTGTGACCATGCCGAATTCCCACCCGACGAGCAAACTGTGGCGTCCGTGGACGCCTATCGCCCAGCAAGCCGGCGCCATGCGGATCGTCGAGGCGCAGGGCAACCGCGTCCGCGACGCGGAGGGCAACTGGTACCTCGACGGCATTTCCGGCGTCCTCAACGCCTCGTGCGGCCACGGGCACCCCGCGCTGATCGAGGCCGCGACCCGGCAGCTCCGGCAGCTCGTCCACTACGACCTCATGGTGTCGAGCCACGACCCCGCCGAGACGCTTACGGCGCGGCTCGCCGGGATCCTGCCGGGCGAGCTGAACGAAACCTGCCTGCTCAACAGCGGCTCGGAGGCGACCGAAGCGGCGATCAGGATCGCCCTGCAGTACTGGCGCAACATCGGCGAGAACCGCAACCGGGTCATCACCTTCGAAACGGGGTACCACGGTTCCACGTTCCTCGCCCAGCAGTTGTCGGGGCTCCCCTTCACCATGAGCGAGTGGGACCGGCCGTTTCCGGTCGACCACGTGACCGTGCCCACCTCCCCCCGCGATGCGCGAACCGAAGAAGCGTGCGACGCGCTGATCGCGAGGTTCTCCGACGCGCTGGAAAACGGCACCCCGGCGGCAGCGGTCATGGTGGAGCCGCTGCTCGGCCTCGGCGGCTGCGTCGTGCTCCCCGCCGGTTTCCTCACCCGGCTCAGGCAGCTCTGCGACCGGCACGGAACGCTCCTCGTGATCGACGAGGTCTTGTGCGGGTTCGGCCGCACGGGCCGGATGTTCGGCTTCGACCACGACGGCATCACGCCGGACATCGTCACCATGAGCAAGGGGATCAGCAGCGGCTACGTTCCGCTGGCCGCAGTGACGGTCACGACGCCGATCAAAGACTCGTTCCGGCGAGAGCCGATCGCCCAAGGACTCCGCTACGGGCACACCACGGGCGGGCACGCCGTCGCCAGCGCGGTCGCCAACACCGTGCTCGACGTCATGGCCGAGGAGAAGCTGGTCGAAAACGCGGCCGCCCAGGGCGGCGAGCTCCTGGCCGGCCTGCGGAAGCTCGAGCCGAACCCGTTGATCGCCGACGTCCGGGGGCTCGGGCTGATGGTCGCTCTCGAAACCGATGGCCCGGAATCCGGCGAGGCCATCGCGACCGCCACGGCCCAGGCCGGCGTGCTGACACGTCACGAACGCGGCGTGATCCGGATCGCCCCGCCGCTGCCACTCACCTCCGAGCAAACGACGGAGATCATCGAGGCGGTCGCGACCGCCGCCGACCTCGCCGCCGCAGCCCGTCACTGACCCGGCGGCCCGCCGTTCACAAGGAGGACCCGGTGAGCGAAGCCACCCCTTCTCTCTGTGCCGCGAGGTTCCCCACCGCCGGGGCGTCCGTCGAGACCTGGATCCCCAGCTTCGGCGCCCCGGCGGAGGACCCGTTCTCGTGGCTGCGCGAGACGGCGGAGGCCGTCGGTGAACATCTGCTGCGCTACGGCGCGGTGCTCGTCCAGGGCCTTCCCCTCGACGGACCCGATGCCCTCGCCGACGCGAGGGAGGCCCTGGGTCTCACCGTCCAGCGGCCCGTCGAGGCGTTCACCCGAAGAGGCGAATTCAGCCGGGGAGTCGTCTCACCGATCGACTGGCCGCAGGATCGTGCGGTGTGCCCGTTCCAGGAGAGCGCTTTCAGCATGACGTTCCCGTCGGTGGTGCTCACCGCGTGCCTCACCCCGCCGGCGGGCACCGGGCGGGCCCGCCTCGCCGATGCCCGACGGATTGCCGGCCACCTGCCCACCCGCCTGGCCAGCCGGGTGCGGGCGGACGGCTGGATCATGACCCGGGTCTTCCACGACGGGTTCGGCCTGTCGCCGGAGGAAGCTTTTTCCGTCCCGGACCGGGCCGCGCTCGAAGAGGTCTTCGAAGCCGGAGGAATCGGCCACCAGCAACTCTCCGAGGGCGTGCTGCGCACGATCCGGCACCGGCCCGGGGTCATAGCGCACCCGGCAACCGGGCAGGAGTGCTGGTTCAACCAGATCTCTTTCCTCAACGCCCACAGCCTGGACCCAGCCGAACGCACGGTCATGACCAAGGCCTTCGGAAGGGACATGCCCATGGACACTTCGTTCGGCGACGGCTCGCCGCTGTCGGTGGAAGACGTCGCCGCCGTGCAGCGCGCCTGGGACGCCGTCACGTCGGAGGTCCCATGGCACCGGGGAGATCTGCTGCTCGTCGACAACATCGCCACGGCGCAGGGCCGCTCGGCCTACGAGGGCTCTCCCGAATTCCTGGTCACCTTCGCCACCGGCTTTCCGCGTAGGCCCGGGACGACCGGGGCAGGCCCGGCTCACACGAGGAAACCGGCCTCGCAGTAGAAGTGGTCGGCGCGCGTGCCGGCCACGGTGGACGTGAGCATCCGCACCGCGGAATCGTAGAGGATGTAGTCCTGCTGCACACCTTTGGGCGTCGTGGGTGTGTTCTCGAACGCGGTGGCGTAGCCATCCGCGCCGAGGACATCCCGCAGCACGCTGTGCACCGGCTCGTGGTTGAGGTCGAGGGCGGCGAATGCGGACCGTTCCGCCTTCATCGCCATCAGGTCCGCCCCGAGTGCCTCCCACCCCGGCGCGAACCGGGCCTCGAGCGGGCTCGCCCCGAAGTAGTGCAGGGGAAAGCAGTGCCCGTTGAGGATGCCGATCTCCCGGTCGCCCAAGTCGACGACCGCCGTGACATAGCCCTTGTCGGCCAGTGTCCACGGAGTACCGTCCGGGCCGGTCCAGGTCAGCCCGGGGTTGGGCAGCTTCGTGCCGACGACGTCCAGCACCGGGAAACGCGACAGGATCGCCAGTGCCAATGCGGCGTTCTCGTCCAGGTGCGACTCGCAAACCGGGAAGGACGCCACGTACGGGTAGCCCAGCTCGCGGGCCAGGCGGTCCGGCTGGCTCTCCCCGCGTCCCCGGTAGTCGTGCGCCTCCTGCAGGCAGACCACGTCGGGTGAGTGCGCCGCCAGGATCGACGCGTGGTAGCCGAGCGACGGCTCGCCGCCGCTCTGGTGGGACGGCCCCAGGACGCCACCCCCGATGTTCCAGGTGGCGAGCTTCACCGAACCGGCTCCCGCCGTCATCGGTAGGGACTCTCGCTGTCGGCCACGAACCGCACGTGCCGCTCGTTGCGCTCGTCGAACGAAGGAGACACAGTCAGGAGGATCTCCATCGTCCCGAAGTAGTAGATGCGCGTGTTCGGTGGAACGACCACCAGGTCGGTCTCTTCGGCGACCACCGCTTCATCGTCGAGGACAAACGTTCCCCGGCCACTCACGATGTAGTAGAGGTAGGTGCTCCGCAGATCGAAGAACTCCTCGAAGTGTCCTTTCTCGACATACACCCGCGCGACGGTGACCAAGGACGAAGTCTGACCGTAGACCGTGAGGTCGATCCCGTGTTTGGAGAACCGCGCCGCGTCCCGGGCGGTGTGCCGATATCGGGTCATGGTGCCCTCCGCTCAGATCCAGGACAGGAACTGCACCAGCTCCTTCGCCAGCAGTGCGGACGACGGCCGGTGGACCGCGTTTTCGGTGGTGGGCTCGTCGCCGATCCGTGTCGTGCGGTAGACGTCTGTCGCGTCGCGGACCGGCACGCCCTGCATGACGACCGACGCCACCGGCTCGGTGTCGGCCTGGGAAATGCTGTGGAGAACCCGGTGGTCGAGGTGGTACACGGTCCCCATGGGCAAAGTGGCGTCGAACACCGTGCGGAGCTGTTCGGGGCCACGCGAGACCAAGGAGAACGATCGCGAGTCGCCGACCGGGAGGTAGTTGTAGTGGTGGTACTCCTCACCGGGCGCGATGCCGAACTCGCGGGCGTGGTACTTCCCGAGCACGATGGCGGTGGTGAAGTCCCACCGGTGCGAGTGCACGTCCTCCTGTTTCAACGTGGCACCCGCCGGCTGCGGGTGCCACACGTGCAGGCGGAGCTTCCAGGTGTCCCCGGCTCCTCCCATCAGGACCACCTTCAGGAAGTTGTTCGCGTGGTAGTACGAACGCGCGGCGATCCGCGCGAGACGGGTCTCGTCTGCCAGCACCTGCTCGACTAGCGACCTCAGTTCGGCCGGATCGGTGAGGCGGCGGACCACCTCCTCGCCCCGCCGGAAGAGCGCGTCCGCACCCCGCTCCCCGGCCGAGTGCAGCTGGTGATCGATCTCCGGCAACGTCGGCCGGGCGGAAACTCGCGGCATTCCTGAATCACTCCTCTTTCCGTGTCCTGAACACAGGCTCGGTCCCATCACGACAGGACGAACCTCGCGGCCACCCGCAGCAGCTGTTCGACGAGGTCACCGGGGAAGAGATTCTCGTTGTACACGGCGACCATCCGCGGATCCTTCTCGCCGACCTGGCAGTCGACGCTGATCGTGTCCTCCCAGATGCGGGGACTGCCCGGGACTTCCAACAGGACAGGCTCGGTGGACGTCCCGGCGAGAGCACGGACCTTCGGAACCGCCGTGCCGTCGTAGAAGAACAGGTGTACGCCCGCCTTTGCGCCCGGCGACATCAGTTCCTCTCCCCACAGCCTGCCGGCCCCCACGAGCGGCAGGCCGTATTCCGAGAGGTCGATGCTGCGGCGAAAAACCTCCCGCACCACCTCCAGGGGATCTGCCGTCCGCCTGCTGAGGTGCAGCGGGGCGTTGTGGACCAGCAGCCCGACGGTCCGTGACGTGCCGGGAAGTGTGCGGCTCGACCAGCCGGTGAAAAGCCCCACCGACGTGTCGCCGGCCAATTCCCGCATCGCCGCGAGAACGCTCGAGGCCGTCACCGCGAACGGCGTCACCCGCGCCCGCCGGGCGAAATCCGCCACCCTCTCCTTCGTGTCGGCCGGCAGGTCCTGGCGCAGCACCTTTTTCACGGGCGGGGCCACGGAACTCGCCCGCGTCGAAAAGCCCGGTGGAGAGGTGCCGAACTCGGTCGTGTACGACCGCCAGAACTCCCTGCGTCGCCGACCCCATTCGCCGCCGAGCTCCCGCCGTTGCAGGACTGCGAAATCGTGGTAAGACCTGGCTTGGGCGACGGCGCCGACGCCGGCTTCCCGGGCCCGGCGGTAGAACTCGGTGAAGTCGGTCATCAGGAGGCTCCACGAAAGCTCGTCCGTGATGATGTGGTCGAATGCGATTCCCACGAGGTGGCGGTGTTCCCCCGTCCGCACGATCGCGATACGGGAGAACCCCATGCCGAACAGGGAAAACGGAACGCCGAGAGTCGCCCGCATCAGTTCGATGGCCTCCGCGTCGGTCTCGCGGACGTGGAATTCGACGTCGCTCAGCGGGTCTGCGTAGGTCCGCGCTTCGTCTACGCCGGCGTAGGTCCGCCGCATGACGTCGTGCCGCAGGCAGACCCGTCGCCATGCTTCGCGGACCGCGGCGATGTCCAGCTCACCGGTGAGCCACGCCGTTCCCAGGACCAGGTTGCTCCAGTCCGCGTACTCTCCCGACAGGCGCTCCTCTTCGTGGAGCGACGTCGGACCTGAGGAATACCCCGCCCGGCGGGTCGCCATCGTCTACCTCCGGGGTCGCGAGTGGGTTCGATCGTCGTCCGACCGCCGGCCGGCCGGCCGCTCACTAGCCGGATCTTCGACCAGGAACGCCGTGAGGTCCTGCGGTGAGGCGTGCAGGAAGACGTGCCGGGGCCGGACTTCCACACCCAGCGTGTCGTAGATCCGGCCGACGATCTGCAGCACGTGGAGCGACGTACCGCCGTTCTCGAACAGATCGGCGGTCGCGTCGAGGTGGTCGTTGCGCAGGACCTCTCGCCAGATGGTGGTCAAGGCGGCGACGTGGTCCGCAGCGTGGGGACTTCGGGGCATCGGAACGGGTACCTTCCTCGGCGCAGGGTCAGCTTCGGGCAGCGTGGTGGCTCAGGTGTCAAGGCCCGTCTCCCCATCCGGCGAGCACCCGTTCGAGCTTGTCCACGCCTTCGCACAGGCGGTGGACCGGAACCCCGGTGGGGAAGAGGATGTGTCCCGGCTCCGGCGGTGCGTAGCCGGACGAGGTCGTGAGCACGAGCTGGTGCTCGATCCGCGCGTACTTGGCCAGCGAGTCGACGTCGCGGACGCCGAGATCCAGCCACAGCCGGCTGCCACCCCCCGGGAGGGGCACGTCCAAGATCCGGTGCCCCGCCACGCGGGCCTGGTACGCGGCGCGGCCGTTCCGGACCTCGGCTGTCACCGCGTCGTTGCCCTCGCCCAGGACGCGCACCGCCGCCAGCTGGTCACTGAGACTCACCCGGTTCGCGGCCCACCCGGGCTGGTGTGCCAGGCCGTCGACGACCGCCTCGTGTGCGACGATCCACCCGACACGGTCGCCTGTCCCGCCGTAGTTCTCCGCCAGCGAGTTGACGACGACGACGTTCGAGGCCGAAACGGCGAGATCGACCGGCGTCGGGCAGCTGTCCGCCGTGAACCGGAACGCGTCCAACCTGGCGTCGTACACGAGAACCACGTCATGCGAAGCGGCGAACCCTGCGAGCATCGACAGGTAGCCGGCCGTGGCCACCGCTCCGGTGGGGTCATCGGGCAAGCTCAGGTAGATCACCGCCCGGTCCCCGCAGGCGCGGTGCAGGACGAACCAGTCATCTTCCTCGTACGCCAGTGGCAGCGCCTTCACGGCGAATCCCGCGGAAGCCATCGATTTCCGGATCCGGAGCGGCACCGGAGCCCCGCAGACGGCCTTCCGGTAGCCGCGGGCGGAACAATGACGCAAGGCGGCGCCGACCGCGTTCGCGCTTCCCTCGGTGACCGCCACGTTCGCTTTGCCGACGAAGGCGCTCTTCGACACCGCTCGTTCCCGACCGACGATCGCCTCGCGCAACTCGGGAATGCCGAGCGGGGAAACGCTTCCGAGAGCGACTCGGCGTTGCCGTGCGGAAGGTCCGTCCCCGGCCGATGCATCCGGAACACACGGCACCATGCGTTCTCCTCCCCGTCAAACAGGACGCTATCCGGCAACGCACCCCGCCCGTACTGACATCAGTCAGGAGCAGCGCGCGGCCCTGGCTGGAAAAGTCCTGTGTGTCGCAGCCGCGGCCACCTTTACGATCGGGGGAAGGAATGTTGTCATCGTGAGCAACGGTTCCTGGTCAGCCAAGGCGAAGCTGTTTCGCGCGGCACACGACGGCAAGCCGTTGCTCCTGGCGAACGCCTGGGACGCGGCCAGTGCGGTCGTCGTGGCCGCCACCGGCGCGAAGGCCATCGCGACCAGCAGCGCCGGCGTGGCGTGGAGCCAGGGTTACCGCGACGGCGAGCGGATACCGGCCGCCGAGATGGCGGCTGCCGTTCGGCGGATCACGCGGGTCGTCGACCTGCCGGTGACCGCCGACATCGAAGCCGGTTACGGTCCCGATCCGGCCGACGTGGCCGCGACCGTGACGGCGATCATCCACGCCGGCGCGGTGGGCGTCAACCTGGAGGACTCACGGCGGCCCGGTGGACCGCTCTTCGACGTCGCAGCGCAGTGTGCCCGCATCAGGGCGGCGAAAGACGCGGCGGCAGCAGCGGGCTGCCCGGAGCTCTTCGTCAACGCACGCACCGACGGATACCTGTTCGCGATCGGCGATCCGGCCGGGCGGCTGGACGAGGTGCTGTGCCGGGCCGAGGCCTACGCCGACGCGGGCGCAGACGGGCTCTTCGTCCCGTGGCTGTTCGACCTGGACACGTTGAAGAGGATCAGTACGACCACGCCCCTGCCGGTCAACGCCGGGATCATGCCGGGCGGCCCCACGGTCGCCGAGCTGGCTGGCGCCGGCGTACGGAGGATCAGCCTCGGCAGCTGGCTCGCGCAGACCGCGATGGCGGTCACCATGGCCACGGCGAGCGACGCCCTGCAGCGGGGCACCTTCGACCGCGTCGCCGAAGGGCTGGCATTCGACGCGATGAACTCCCTTCTTCCCGCGGAACCGGCGAACGGAGAAAGGCCGACATGTTGATCTTGGCCATGAAGGAAGGGCACGACGGCGGCGTCGCCGCGATCGAGGACGGCAAGCTGCTGTTCTCGCTCGAGGCGGAGAAGGACAACTTCCCGCGGTACGACCGGCTGACCGCCGACGTGGTCACCCGAGCCGTCGGCGCACTGGACCGGGTTCCGGACGTCGTAGCGCTCGGCGGGTGGATGAAAGGCTTCTCCTTGGCCGATCCGCCGTCACGGACGGGATACTTCGGAGTCGGCGAAGGCTCGACCTCCGATGCGGCGGGCCGGATCTTCGGCAAGCAGATCCGGCACTTCTCCTCGACCCACGAACGGTCGCACATCTACGCCTCTCTCGGGATGGCACCGGCGGCTCCTGGCAAGGAGTACTACGCGCTGGTCTGGGAAGGCCACATCGGATCGTTCTACCGCGTGGACGCCAAGGGCGAAGCCACCCACCTCAAGGAGGTGATGAGCGACCCGGGCAGCAAGTACGCGTTCCTGTTCGCGCTCGCCGATCCGGCGCACCCCGGCGGTGCTGTCTTCCGCTTCGGCGACGCCGGCAAGCAGATGGCGCTGACCGGCTTCGCCGAAGACGTGCCGCTCACCGGGCGAGAGCTGAAGACGATCGAGTTCATCCTGGCCCAGAACCGGGTCTTTTCGTCGCTGCCCAAGGAAGCCATGTCGTGGTCTCCCGTACATGACAAGGGTGTCGAGTCGCAGGAGTACCGGAACCTCGCCAAGCGGCACTCCGATGCGATCTTTTCCGCTTTCCACGACTACGCCGAGAAGAACCTCACCGAAGGTCTGCCGCTGCTGGTCTCCGGCGGCTGCGGGCTCAACTGCGACTGGAACCGGATGTGGCGGGAGAGCGACCTGTTCGAATCGGTGTTCGTCCCGCCGTGCCCGAACGACAGCGGCTCCGCTCTTGGCACCGCCATCGACGCCCAATGGTTCTACACCGGTCAGGCCACGATCGACTGGACGGTCTACGCGGGCGAGGAATTCGTCGAAGACGTCCAGCCTGACCCGTCGGCCTACGCCGTGCGTCCGCTGGTCGCCGCGGACGTCGCCGAACACCTCGAACGCGGCCACATCATCGGCTGGGCCCGCGGTCGCTACGAAATGGGGCCCCGTGCGCTGGGCAACCGGTCCATCTTGGCCGCACCCTTCACGGAGGACACCACGGTCCGGCTCAACCGGATCAAGCGCCGCGAAGGATACCGTCCGATCGCCCCGATCGTGCTGGAGTCCGATGCGCCCCGGTGGTTCGCCGGATCGGTCGTGGACCCGTACATGCTCTACTTCAACCACGTCACGTCCGACCGGCTCAAGGCGGTCACCCACGTCGACGGCACCGCGCGGACCCAGACGGTCACGCGTGAGCAAAACCCCGGCATCGCGGACCTGCTCGAGGCCTTCCGCGACCGCACCGGCTTCAGCGTCCTGTGCAACACCTCGCTGAACAACAACGGACGAGGCTTCATCAACCGCACCAGCGACCTCATCGCCTACGGCGAGAAGCACGGCTTGGACGGCTACGTGATCAATGGCAGCTTCGTCACGCCGCGCACGGCGGTCCGCCGCGGCTGAGACGGATGCCGGGGACGGCAGCGGGCACGAGAGGAGCTGCGGTCATGCCCGGGGCAGGACGCAGAACTCGTTGCCTTCGGGATCGGCCAGGACGGTCCACGGGCACTCCGGGTCGTCCACCAGCAGGCGGGCGCCGAGGCCGACCAGGCGGCGGACTTCGTCGGCCAGGCTGCCCTCGGCCGGCGCCATGTCGAGGTGCAGCCGGTTCTTCCCCGATTTGGCGTCGGGCACAGGCTGGAAGAGCAGCACCGGCTCCCGGTCGCCGCCGACCTCGATGTATTCGACGCCCTTGGCGTCGGTGAACCGCCTGATCTTCGCGTAGCCGAGTACCCGGCACCAGAATTCGGACAATGATTCGGCGTCCACGCAGTCGATCGTCACCGTGAGAATCACGCTGGTCATGACTTGCCTCCGTCCCCGCTCCGCTCCGGCGCCACCGGTCCTCGCTCCCGCAGGAGCCGGCCGGCGGCGCCGGAGAAGCGGTCAAGCGACTGGTTTGACCGCTTCGGCCAGCAGGTAGTAGCCGAGGTGGTTGAAGGGCGGCACGTCGGACAGCGCCCGTTCCAGCGTCCGGACGAATCCCCGTACCCGGACGTCGGCGAGGACTTCGTCCGCCAGCCACGCGCTGACCGGGCTGTTGCCTTTCAGGTGCGTCACCGCCATCCCTGCCCCGGCGAAGAGCGCGGCCAAGTCGTGCGGCGCGAAGCTGTACCACGACGCGGTGTGCTCGGTGCCGTTACCGGTACCGGTGAAGATCAGTTTCTTGTCCTGCACGTCCGTGATGTCCACCGAGGCGAACCGGTCGCCGGTGAACATTCGCTCGAAAACCGCATTCTTCACACACAGCACCATGCGGCCACCCGGCTTCAAGACCCGGTGCACCTCGCGGAACACCCTCGGCCGGTCCGGGATCGGGATGTGCATCAGGGCCAGCATGCTGGTCACGACGTCGAAGCAGGCGTCGGGGAACGGCAGGTCGGCCATGTCCCCTTCCCGCAGGTCCGCCCGCAGCCCCCGCTCCCCCAGCTTGGCGCGGGCCACCGCGAGCATGCCGGGCGACAGGTCCAACCCGGTCACGACCGCGCCGGATTCGGCCAGGGGAATGGTGAACCGTCCGGTCCCGCAGCCCAGATCGAGGACTTCATCACCCGCGTGCGTCTTCGACAGCAGGAATTCGGACTCGGACTCGGTGAAGATGTGGTCCGTGGGCCCCTCGCCCGGGATCCGCCGGTCGTACTCCGCCGCGATGTCGTCGTAGATCTCGCGAATCTGGTCCTTCTCCTGTTCGGGGACGCGGTCCTGCAAGGTCCTGATCGATTCGAACTGAGCGGTCATCTTCGGGCTTCCTTCCCCATCGGTTGGGTACAGCGCTGCGACAGCAGTTCTCACCCCAGGTACTCGAACAGGAACGAGTCGTAGAATTTCGCGTCCGGTGACGCTACGGTTCCGGCCGCCCGCCAGCCGGCTCGCGCCTCCGCGGCCGCGGCCGCCACCGGCCGCGACTGGGCTTCACCGTCCTCGTCTTCCGGTTGTCCCCGGCCTGTGAAGCACAGGAGGACGTCGCGGGGGCACTGCCGGATCGAACTCTCGATGCGCTCGAGAACGGTCGATGACACCTCGGCGGAGAAGGGTTCGTAGAAGAAGAAAAACCCTGCGTCGCCGGGGACGTCGAACTGCGCGGCATCGGCGTTCACCACTTCGATCCGGTCGTACCCGCCGTGGACATGTGACATGGTGTGCACGTTGTCCCGCGCGATGTCGCACAGCGTCTCCGACGCCTCGACTCCGACGATCCGGCGGAAGGGGAATTCCGCGGCCAGCAGCAGGACCCGTCCCTTGCCGCACCCGACGTCGACGAACGTGACTTCTTCGTGCACGAGACCACAGGAAGCGAGCACGTTCCGCACCGTGCGAACGGGCGCCGGCGCGTACCGGGCGTTCCGCCCGATCGGCATCAGGTCCGCTTCGGGTAGCTCCCAGAGCTCGACCGGCGTCCCGGTGTCCACGCCGTGAACCCGATCGAATGGCGTCTCCCGGTCCATCCGTTCGAGCCGGGCGTCGAACGATCGACGGTACTCCAGAGCCCGCAGCAGCTTCGCCCGGTGATCACCGTCCTGCATCACGGCTCGCCTCCCGGGTGGCGACTTCCGTCGACAGCGGCGGCGAGGTCGGCCAGGACCGGATTGCTCACGACGTCGAGCAGCGACACCCGTTTGCCCAGTCTGACGACGAGCTGGATGGCCGACAGGGAGCTGCCTCCTCTGCGGAAGAAGTCGTCGTTGCGGCCGATGTTCGACAGCGGCAGGCCGAGGAGCTCCGCCCAGAGCTGTGCCAGCATCAGCTCGGATTCTGTTCGCGGTGCCGCACCCTCCTCCCTGGCCGGGCCGGCGACATCCGCCTGGTCCACCAGGGCGGCTTTGTCGATCTTCGAGTTGTCGGTCAACGGCATGACCGGCAGGCGGCGCAGGTGCGCGGGAATCATGTACCCGGGCAGCGTCCCGGCCAGGGCTGATCGAAGATCCGCGGCCGCGACGGGGTGCGCTGCCGTGTAGTACCCGACCAATCCCGTGTCGGGATCTGCGCCGCGCTTGACGACCACCGCGGCGTCGCGCACGCCACTGACGCGGAGCATCGCGTTCTCGATTTCACCGAGCTCCACGCGCATACCGCGGATCTTGATCTGCTCGTCGCGGCGGCCGAGGAATTCGAGCACCCCGTCCGGGCACCACCGCCCGTAGTCGCCGGTCCGGTAGATCCGCACCGGTGGATCGGTCCGGCTGTACGAGAAGGCCCTTGCCGTGCGCTTTTCGTCGTTGACGTAGCCCCGGCCGACGCACACACCGGCAAAGGCGATTTCTCCCGGCGCCCCCAGAGGCAGTACCTGGGCACGGTCGTCGATGATCAGCACACGCACGTTGCGCACGGGCTTGCCGACCGGCACCGACGTCGAGGCGGGGGGCTCCACCATCGTGTGGTGCGTGGTGTCGTCCGACGCCTCGGTCGCCCCGTACGCGTTCGTCAACGGGATGGAACACAGCGCGAACCACCGCTCCACGAGCTCCTTCTTCAGGACTTCCCCCGTGACCACCACGTGCCGCACGGTAGGCAGCCGGTGTGCCGGCTCCAGCTCTGCCAGTCGCGTCGTGAGCAGTTCCAGGTAGGACGGGACGACCTGCAGCACCGTCGCCCCCGCCTTCCCGGCTTCGGTGATGAAGGCATCGATGTCCCGGACCTGCCCGGCGGGGACGATCATCGTCGCCGCGCCGACGAGCAGCGGGGCGATCGCTTGCCACAACGAGATGTCGAACGTGGCCGGCGCACTCTGCACCAGGAGGTCCTCGGCGGTGATGTCGAGGTGTTCCAGCTTCGCCACGAGGTGGTTCATCACCCCGGCGTGCTCGCACATCGCTCCCTTCGGCGCGCCGGTGGAGCCGGAGGTGAAGTAGATGTACGCCAACTGCGACGCCACCACATCGACGTCCGGGGTGCCCTCGTTCGATTCCTGCAGCGCCGTGCGGATGTTCAGCACTCGTGCGGCGCTGAAGGCCGGTTCGCCGGTCCCGCCCCCGCCGTCCTCGGCAGGCTCGCCAGTCAGCAGGATCTGCGCTTCGGCCTGCTCCAGAACGACTTTCGCCCGCTCTGCCGGCCAACCGGGATCCACCGGGAGGTAGGCACCGCCTGCCCGCAGCACCCCGATGATGGCCGCGACCCACTCGACAGACCTCGGCAGGCTTACCGCGACGACGCCTTCGGCACTGAGACCGTGCCGCAGCAGAGAGTGCGCGATCCGGTTCGCCAGCCGGTCGAGCTCCAGGTAGGAGCATGCCCGGTCACCGTCCTTGACGGCCGGTGCGTCCGGAGTCTTTGCGCACTGCGCCGAAAACGCGCGGTGGAACGGCTCCGGAGGGAGATCGGCCGCCGGTCCGGAGAGCTCCCGCATCTGCAGTTCGAGTTCTTCCGGCGAAACGAGGACGTGGTCGCCGTGATCCGCAGCGACATCGTGGACGATGGCTTCGAGCGCACGGCAGAAATAGCCTCCGCGACGCACGGCGCTCACTTCGCTGCAGCAGTCCGGGCGGTACTTCATCCGGAGTGCCGGCGCGCCGCCGACCTCGACGAGACTCCACAGCGAGACCAGTCCGGAGTGGTCGATGTCCGGCCCCGAAGGGCCTGTCCAGCCGGAGAGGTCCAACGCCGTTTCGTATCCCGCACCGGTTTCGCCCGGCAGGGTACCCGCCGGAAGGCGATCGGCCGGGCGCTGTCTGGCCTCGTGCGACAGCTTCAGCAGATCGAGCCAGGAGCCGTCCTCGACGGTCAATCGAAGCAGCCGTGCCCGTTCATGCGCCGCCGACCGGAACCCCGCGGACACCGCCCGCTCCCCCGTGAGGACCGAGGTCACCTTGGCGTACGCGGCTACCAGCAGGTCGAGCTGATCGCCGACGGCCGGAACCGCGCGAAGGATCCCCGCCGGTATCGGCACCTCGTACGTATTCCACGCGGTTTCGGGCGAGTTGGCCATGGCCGCCTTCCGCTCGACTTCGACGACATCGTCCGGTGGGATTGACCGGCTTCAGCAGGATTGTCGATCCACGCGGCGGACCGTACTGACACCGGTCAGGAGCGGCGCGCCGACCGAGGGGGCAGCTGGCGCCGATTGGCCGAAGCCCGATCAGGTGTGGAACAATCAATCGTCGTGACGTCCTCGCCAAGCACCCACGCCGTCGCGGTTTCCCGTGTCTTCCGGACTGACAGTGAGTGAACAGCCCGCGGGGCGAATCGACGCCGCTCTTCTGCCCGAAGGCCTCGTCGCGCTCATTGATGCCCTCGGCTCCGGCGAAGATCTGCTCATCACCCGAAACGGGGAACCGATCGCGACCATTTCCAGCGCGCGCGGCGCGTTCGGCGCCGAGACCGCCGACACCCTCGGCCGGCACCACTCGACGGCCGAAGGCTCGCCGGCCGGCGAAGACGTGACTGTGGTGGCTACCGCGATGAAGCTGTCGGAGTCGGCCCGGTCGTCGTTGTCGGACAAGCTCGGGCCCGACTACATCGTGCTGGACATGAAGTCGGCCCCGAAGAGCGTCGACGTACTGTTGGTGCCGCCGATCAGCCCCCAGCTGATCGGAAGCTTCCGGGCCATGTTCCCGAAAGCCCGGGTGATCATCACGGAGATCGAAGACAGTGAACTCGGCGTGAGCTACCAGGGTCCGGTTCGCCGCCTGCTCAACGCCGGCGCCGATTCCTACCTGCCACCGAGCACCATCCCCCGCCTCGCCGAGCACCTGGACCGCACGGTCACCCACCTGAACCAACTCACCGGCGACGCCGTGCCACCGTTGACCATCGAGTCCCCGCACGTGGAGAACGGGTGAACTGTGCCGGCCGACGCTGCTGTGACCTCGATCCCGGTGTGACACCGGTACCAGCGGCCGACCTGGGGTTCCGTCCTCAAGCAGTGTGGATTCCCACTCTCGGGACGACCACGTCGTCTCGAGACGCCACCGGTGTGACGGGCGGCGAAAGGAGGCTGAGGTGTTCCTCTCGCACGAGGTCGTAGCGCAATGCGAAGGAAACAAGCGCCTCACGCTTCGAGTGCATGCGCCCGTTGGCGGAGTACATCGCCCACTGCTCGACCCGCAGCTTCCGTTCGCGGAGGTAGTCGATGTGGTAGTTCACGCTGCTGCGGTTCGCCTCCTTGAAGCGGTCGTTCTGCCGGAGCCGATCGACGACCTCCTGGACGGAGGGCACCGCTGCCATGGAGGAACCGCGCAGCCGCGGTTCACAGAGCGCGACCAGCACCAGGAAGTACTTGCTGGTCTCGTCCAGCTGGAACGGCGATGACTCGGGCAGGTCGACGACCCCCGCTTCGTGAACCACTTCCGGCGGCCTGCCGAAGACCGTGACCGCGATCAGCCCGGCCCACGACGGGATGAGAACGCGCGACATCTCGAACGGGATCACCATCCGGCGGCGTCGCGAAGTGACTTTGACGAGTTCGGCGCCCCCCTCGAGATTCTCGATCGCGAAGGTCGTGGTGGAGGTGAAGTTCGAGATGTGCAAGTTGCCCGACACGATTTCGAAGGCCCCGACACTGCGTGCCGGGCGCGGGTCGAAAGCCCCGGACCGGCTCGAGATGCCGAAGCACATCTGCTGTCCTGGAAAGAGATGCGCCGACTCGTAGGTGCCGGGATCCCGATGGCTCTTGTCGGGATTCGACCACATCACGACCACAGTGTCGTCTTCACGGGCAGTACCCATGCGTAATCCTCCCCTCGCCTTGAGCGCCCGGCCTCAGCCTGAAGGTGTCCGAGCACGCCCACCCAGCGCCGACCCGAGCCGGGTTCGCACAGCGCGCCGGCTGACGGCACTGGCGTCTGAAGCCCCGAACGTCGTTCTCGTGGACCGCGCCCACCCCTCATGGCGCCCACACGGTGTCTGACCTAACTCATTTCAAGACCATCCGCGATACGACTCTAAGTCAGTTTGGCGACTTCCGGCCACCACGCGATTCGATCTACCCCCATCAGACCAACGTTGCGACGGTCGGTAGCCGGCAACGAGCCAGTCGGGCTAACTGCGATGGCAAGCGCCCGCGTCACGCCGCCCCACATCGGTTAGAGTTGTCGAAGGCAGCCGCAGGAGATGCAAGGGGACTGAGCCATGTCCGCTCCGTCGAAGGCCGGGACCAGCTCGAGCCGGCACCCCACCCTCGCGGCCAAGCTCGACTACCTGTTCACCACGGTTTTGCGCGAAGTCACGGACAAGGAGCACGCTCGGGCCGTCGCCGCCGCCGGCGGCGACCACACGATCGAGCGAGCGCTGCGGCCGTGGACCTACGCTGAGGTGGCCACCGCGGTCGGCAGCACGCCGGAGTACATCGGCTACCTGCGCCGGGGGGAGAAGGACAACCCCACCATCAAGGTGCTGCGAAAGCTGGCGACGGTGTTCGGGGTCCCAGTCTCCTACCTGGCCGAGGACGACACGGACCCGGTGGCCGAGGTCGACCAGCGGGTGGCCGCGACCCACGCCGGCCAGGGCGACCAGACCCTGGCCGACCGGCTCAACGCCTGTTTCGATGCGGTGCGCCCCGGCGGCGGCGACCAGGAGTACACCGACGTCGAGGTCGCCGAGGCCATCGACTGCGCTCCGGAGGACCTCCAAGGCCTGCGTGCGGGTGCCGACGTCGACATCGGCATCCGTTCGTTGCGAAAGCTGGCCGCGTTGTTCGGCGTCACGGTCTCCTACCTCGTCGACGGCACGGCCGCCGAGCGCGTCAACCCGCGACTGGCCGTGCTGCGCGACTTGCGGGAGGCCGGCGTGCTTCAGCTCGCGCTGGAACTGGCCAAGGTCAAGACCTTCGCCGGCCGCGAGGCGATGGCCCAGATGGTTCAGGCCTTCCTCCAGGTCGAGACGGCGAAGCGCGACGGCGGGGCGAAGCCGGCGACCGAGGGGTAGCGCTCCGCCGCCGGTGCCGGTTCGCGGGCTCGCTGAGCCGGCGCATCGAATGCGGACCGGCACCGCGCCGGGCACGGCCACCACGCATTCACGGCCGCAGCTGCGTGACTGCTCGCCATCGCCGGTGAGCGGCGGTGCGAAAAGGCGATGTTCCCCGGTCCCGATGAGCGGAACCACCCGGTCCCGGCAGCCACCGCCGTGCACCGGCACCGATTCAGGTGACATTGCCCGCTGACGTCTCCTCGTCGCCGGCTCCCAGCACCAGCTGCGCAGCCGTGAGCAGCCAGGCCAACGGTTCCGGTGCTCGCTGGTACCCGTCGGTTCCGGCCACGACGACGAACCACTCGCCATTCAGTTGCGCGACCGCGGGAACCATGTTTTCCGACCCGAGTGCCCGGGTCCAGGGCCGGGCCCGACCTGCTTCGATGTGGGCAGTCATGTCCGCGCGGCTGATGATCATCGTTGCGATCCCCTCGATTTCGTACCTGTCCACCGGGCGTGCGGCTACGACGGCTCGACGCGGGCGAGCACGCACGGCGACGACAGGGTTCCCGAGGAGACCATTGCTTCCAAGGTGCCGCAAAAAGGCGCGCAGCGAGTTGACGTGGGCCGGCCCCGGTCATCCAGGCCGCGAATCGCGCCCGGCCGCGGCCTTTTCCGGCTCTCCGGCCCGGCCGTGTTGCTCGCTTTTCCGTGTCCTGACGACGACTTCTGTGCCGCAACACTGCCCCTTTCGGCTCACCGTCGAGCATTCGGCGCCACGGCCGACGGTGAGAGATGCTGCCTCAGGCCGTCCTCGTTCTGTCCTCGCTCCCTTTGCGAATCTTGGTATTGTTGTCATGATCAGGTACGTCCAAGGGAGGGGACGCTGTGCGATTTGGCGTGCTGGGACCTCTGGAGGTGACAGATGGTGACCGGCGACTGCCGCTCGGCGGGCCGAAGCAGCAGAAAGTCCTCGCTGCTCTCCTGTTGGCCCATGGCCACGTCGTTCCGATCGAAACCCTCGTCGACGTGGTGTGGGAGTCCGAACCTCCTCCCAGCGCCGAGAAGCAGGTCCGCAACGCCGTTTCAAACCTTCGGGGAGCCCTTGGGGGCAACGGGCACGTCATCGAATACGCGTCGAGGGGTTACGTCCTGGCCGCCGGCACACTGGACGCAATCGACTTCACAAGCCGCCTCCAACTGGCACGGGAAATGCGAAAAACATCGCGAATGGCGGACGCAGTCGACGAATTTCGTAGCGCGTTGGGCATGTGGCGGGGCGCCGTGCTGGCCGGGCTCGAGTGCCCGGCCCTGGCTCCGCAGATCACCGGGCTCCAGGAACAACGGCTTGCCGCCTACGAAGAGTGCGTGGCGCTCGAGCTGGAGCTGGGCCGGCACCGTCAGCTCACGGACGAGCTGACACGGTGGGCGGAAGAGCATCCGCTCCGGGAACGGCTCGCCGCTCAATTGATGGTCGCGTGGCACCGGTCGGGTACACCCGCCCAGGCCCTGCTCGCCTACAAGCGCATCGAGAACGCGCTGGGTGAGCAGCTCGGAATCGCTCCAGGCCCCGAGCTGAAACGCCTGCGAGAACAGGTCACCAACACGCCTTCCGCACCTGCCGCCGAACAATGGACGCCTCGCAACGACCTGCCTCGCGACATCAGCTACTTCACCGGCCGGCGGCCCGCGCTCGAACGAATCCTGTCGGTCTCCGCGAGAACCGCGGGCGGTACCGTGGTGATCTCCGCGATCGACGGGATGGCCGGCGTCGGCAAGACAACACTCGCGGTGCACGTGGCACACCGGCTCGCCGGGAGGTTCCCCGACGCTCAGCTCTTCGTGGACCTGAACGCGCACACCCCCGGCCGGACGCCCATGTCGCCGTCAGCGGCCCTGGAGAAGTTGTTGCGGGCGCTCGGGTTGGGCACCGAGGTCATCCCACCCGAACTCGAAGACCGGTCGGCGCTTTGGCGGGCCCAGCTGGCCCGCCGGCGCGTCCTCGTCGTCCTGGACAACGCGGCCGACACCGCCCAGATCAAGCCCCTGCTCCCGGGATCGACGCAGAGCCTGGCCCTGGTCACCAGCAGGCATCGGCTCACCAATCTCGACGCCAACCTCGTCTCGCTCGACGTGATGCCCCTCGCCGATGCGCGTGAACTGTTCGTGAAGGTCGTCGGCGACGACCGGCCACTCGCCGATCCCGGCGCCACCGAAGAGGTACTGAGGCTGTGCGGTTGCCTTCCTCTGGCGATCCGGATCGCCGGAGCCCGGCTACGCCATCGAACGGCGTGGACCACTTCTTTCATGGCTGCGCGGCTGCGCGACGACCACCGGCGGCTCGAGGAACTCGAAACCGGCGACCTCAGTGTCGCGGCCGCCTTTTCGCTGTCCTACGAGCAACTTCCCGACGACGAGAAGCATGCCTTTCGCATGGCCGGAGTGGCTCCCGGTGCCGACGTCGAACCGCACGCGGTGGCCGCGCTGACCGGTTGCGCCCCGGAGGAGGCGGAGAGGAAGCTCGAGAACCTCGTCGACGCGCACCTCCTTCAGCAGACAATCCCGGCCCGGTACCGGTTCCACGATCTGATCCGGGCGCACGCGGCCAAGCTGTCGGCTGCCGCCGACAGTGAAGCGGGCCGCCGCGCGGCCCTCACTCGATTGTTCGACTACTACCTTTCCACAGCGTCGAAGGCGATGGACTCGGTCGCGCCGACCGACGGGGCACACCGTCCGACACTCCCCGAACGCGCAGCCGCGACTGCAGACGTCTCGGACTACGACCGTGCGCTCGGCTGGCTCAACGCCGAACGCTCGAATCTGGTCGCGATGTCGGAATTCTCCGCCTCGCACGGCTGGCCGGCTCACGCATCCCTGCTTTCGTCGACCGTGTGGCGGTATTTTCACATCTCCGGCAACCACGACGAGGCTCTGGTCGTGCACACGAACGCACTCGCCGCGGCGTTGTCTCTCGGCAACGTCCTCTTCGAAGCGGACGCACTGGCCAGCCGCGGATACATCCGCTGGTTCCTCGGTCAATATCAACAAGCACTCGCCGACTGCCAAGCGGCCGTTCGCATCGCGGCCGACGAGGGTGACCGCAGTCTCGAGGGCCGCGCACTGCACGCACTGGGCCTGGTCCACACGAGACTCGGTTCGAACGAAGAAGCCGCAGACGTCCTGCTTCGCACCCTCGCCGCCGGCCGGGAAACCGGCGATCACGACCTCGAGGGATATGCGCTGCGAGGTCTCGGCGAAATCTACTTCAATCGCAGCGAGTACGCGGACGCCATCACCAGCTACGAGGAAGCCGTGTCGGTCGCGCGACGAGCGGGAAACGAAACGATCGAGGGCTACGCACTCCGCGCTCTCGGCGAAATCTTTTCCAACATCAACGAGCACCGCAAGGCCTTCAAGCATTGCGTGCGAGCGTTGGAGTTGGCGCGCCGGACCAGGAACAGAAACATCGAAAACCGAGCGCTTCGCACGCTCGGTGAGATCCATCGCCGCCTTGGCGAACCCGAGAAATCCTGCCAGAGGTACGAAGAAGCTCTTCACCTCGCGAAAGAGACCGGAAACCGCTACGAAGAAGCACGCGCACACGAGGGGGTCGGCGACGCCCGCATCGAGTACGCTGATGCACGTTCGGCAACCGTTCACTGGCAACAGGCGTTGGAACTCTACGGCCAGCTGGGCGTCCCCGAGATCGATCGAGTACGAGAACGCCTGGATGCCCACCACAGCCCTGTGAGGTGAACGAGATGCCCACGATATCGACAGCGGAATCGGTCACGCTGCTGCGGGCAGCAGGGGCCCTTCAGCCGGAGCGGGAACTGCGCAATCCCGACTTGCTCGCATCCCGGGTCCTGCCGTGGTGGCCACCTCTGCCTGCTTTGATCAAGGTTCCCGGGATACGTTTGCTGATCAGCCGGGCCATCCGGAAGAAGCACGCCGCGGGGATGTGGTACGAGGTGATTCGGACGAAATACATGGACGACGTGTTGTCCGCCTCGACAGCGGCCGGCGCGTCTCAGGTCGTCCTCCTCGGTGCCGGCTTCGACAGCCGCGTCCACCGCCTGCGGAAGGCGCTCGGGACTGCGTCGGTCTTCGAGGTGGATCAGCCGCACATGTCCGCGCGCAAGCAGGAGTGCGTCCGCACCCTGCCCGAGCACGGCGTCCGGTACGTGACCGTCGATCTCGAGAAAGAAGATCTGGACGGAGTTCTGCAATCGGCCGGCTTCGACCAGACCCTCAGGACCGTCGTGCTGTGGTCAGGCGTGACGCCGTACCTGCGGGCGGAGAGCGTCGAAACAACATTGCGCTGGTTCGCGCGGCTGGCGCCCGGAAGTTCTCTGGTCTTCGACTACTGCTGGCAGGAAATCCTGGACGGCACGGCCGTCATCCCCGAGGCTCAGGCCATCCTCCGGCAGGTAGCCGCGCGCGGCGAGCCGTGGCGCTGGGGCATCCGGCGAGGCCGCGCCGAAGAACTGCTCGCCGCGCACCGGCTGCACCTGGTCGAAGACCTGGAAGCCGCCGCGGCCCAACGCCGATACTTGACACGTCCCGACGGGTCGGTCCAAGGACCGATCTGGTTTTTCGGCGGCTTCGTCCATGCCCAGGTGCCCCGGTCACGTCACTGAGTCTTGCTCAGAGCAGGTGCGATCGTCGCCAGATGGCCGAGGTCAACCAACCTTCAATGAAGCCGGCGTCCTTGCAGAAGGCCACCAGCCGTTCGGACATCCAGCGCAAGGACTCGTGGTAACGCGGATTGGCGAGGGCAGCCCGGTAGGCGGCCCGCGAACTCAATCCGGCTCGCCGGTAGGTCGCCGGCCGGAGCAGCGTGCGTCCCAGCGACCACCCCAGCAACGCCACGCCGATTCGGTTCAGCCGGCGTGAAAGCGGCCCGGCTTCCGTCATCGTGCGCAGCGCGGCCTCACGCGCGTAGGTCACGTGCCGGCTCTCCTCCAGAACGTGGATCCGGTAAACCATTCGCAGCAATGGTTGAATGCTCTCGTCGTTCATCGCCTCACGCTGCAGGCGATCGACCGGTTCCTCGAAGAAGAGCGCGCTGGCCCAGAAGAACGGACCTTGCGGGATAATCGCCGAAACGACGTTCACCAACTTGGTGACGAGCCTCGACTGCGGCACGACCGAACCGCCGAGCCACGTTGTCGCTTTCGCGAACATGGTCGAATGCCGGCACTCGTCGGCGACTTCGGTCAGGGCGTACAACGCCGGATCCGACGCCGGAGCACCCTCCTGCACTGCACGAAGCAGTGACCGCATGAGACTGAGCTCGGCGTGGATGACCACGGACGACAAGGTGATCGCTTCCTGCCGCGCCAGCTCGATCCGCTGCTCGGGAGAGAGTGAGTCCCACAATGGGGTGCCGTACAGAGGTAAACGATGCGTCGGGAAGAAGAGCTTGTCTTCGTCAATTGGCGCGCGCCAATCGATATCCACCTGCGGATCATACGATCGATCGGCCGACGACCTGAGCAACCGCCGGGCGGTCTGCTCTTGGTTCACCTGAACTCCCCTGCTCACCCTACGTGCTTTTCTTCGTCCTTCTCAAGGCTGCCCGGCGTGAAGCCGAGCTGTCAACCTAAGCGGACTGGATCGCGTTGCTGGTACGAACCGGATACCGGTGCCCCCGCTCGCCGACGAGTCCGGCTGACGCTGAGCGAATCGGTGCCGACCAGGACAGTCGTGACGCTCGCCGGGGCGTAGCCGCGGCCGCCGCGTCGGCGGAGTAGACCGCAACCGCCTCCTCATCGCCTCGAACTGCGCATCACGTTCACCGCGCGCTCCCCCGCGACCGACGCTCCATCACCAGCCGTACGTCAACGCGGATCAGCAGGCCATCGGGCAGGACGATTGGTGTGATTGCCGCCGGAATCTCACCGGGGGACTCGCGAGCACCAGCAGAAAACGGCCCCTGACCAGGCAGAACCTGGGCAGGGGCCGCACTTGTCTGATCCAGCTGCGTCCGGGGCAGTCAGGACGGCAGCCCCAGGATTCCGTGCTCGCCAGCCTGTGAAGCGACGATCTCGACGAAGTGCTGCAAGACGACGAACGGCAGCGTCTGCTCCCCGTCGAAGAAGACGTCCGCCGGCTTCTCTTCTTCGGGCGCGTAGACCACCACCGTCACGGCGGTCGGTCCTGGAGCCGGTGAAGCAGGCATAGCAGCTGAGGCCGGAACCGTGCGCGCCTCACTGAGCTCGAAATACGTGGTCCGATCCTCGCCTACGCCGGTCTCGATGGTCGCAGCGCAGTACAAGCCGCCATCGAACTCCCAGGTCACCAGAGACATGGCGGGGATGTTGCCACATCTGCGTCAGCCGGCCGCAGGTCGCACATCCACGGTCGCCCGCGGGGCGGCTGGGCGGCGGCGCCGGGTTGGCCGCGCTCAACGTCTGGCTGGTGCCGAGAACCAGTAGGCCGGCTGACCACAGTGGACGTCGGCCGAACGTGGACGAGTACGCCTGCGGTTCCGGGCTCTGCTACCGGGCGAAGTTCGGTTCCGCCGCTTCCAGCCGTGGTACCGGAATGCCCAACCGTCGTGCTTCGGTCAGTGTGTCCCGGCAGACCTCGCGTGGCTCCTCGGCCTCGGGGTCGGAGTGCGCCGCCATACTCACGCGCGCCGGCTCGACGTGAGCGGTGAGCCAGGCGAGCACCGGAGCTGTCAGCCAGGTGGGTGCCCGGAACAGCAGCACCCCGCCCCGGTGACGGCGTAAGTCGACGCCGCGTGCCTCGAGGAGTGGCAGCAGCTCGCGGGCCGCCAGCAGTCCCTCGCGCAAGTCTCTCCTCGACCCGGCCAGTTTGGACAGAGACCCCACTCGCAGCCCCTGTGAGAGCAGGCCCGCGTCCGACGCGAAGTGGACCCACAGCCAGCCGCGGAAGTCGGGGCGTTCCTTGATGCGGAGTCCGGCCTCGCGGAATGCCTGGCGCGCCGCCAGTTCTCGGTCGGTCGGGGGTTCGCCGAGCGTGCCGAAGACGACCGAACGCATCAGCATTCCACGGAGCACTCCTCCCGCGTCGAAGCCGCCGCCGGCCTGAGGGAAGCCCCATGCGATGCGGTCGGCCGGAAGTGCGCCGATCGCGGCCGGGGGCTCCGTCCAGATGTTGCCGAAGACCAGAACCGTGGCCTGGCCGAGGCGCGGGGCCAGGAAGGCCGTTGCCTCCTCGAGGCGGTGGTGCGGCACGCTGAGCACGATCAGGTCGAAGTCGTGGCCGGGCTCCAGGGCCTCGCGGTAGCGCACCGGCCACTTCTCGGTGACGCGCTGCCCCCACACCCGGCGCCGCAGGTCGCTCAGGTCGAGCTCCACCGTGTCCCCGTACGTCGCCGCGCGGCCTGGCCGGACGTAGAACTCGACGTCGTGCCCCGCCCGTTGGAGGGCCCAGCCGTAAACGGTGGCGATCACGCCTCGGCCGAACATCAGGATCTTCACGCGCACCTCGTGGGGTATTCTCTCGATCTGGAGGTCATCTCCACTTCTGAAAATATGGAGATCATCTCCATTTGTCAACGGGAGGGTGGTTCGTGACCGCAGAGAAGCCGCTGCGGGCCGATGCCCAGCGCAAGCGCGATGCCCTGCTCGCCAAGGCCCGGGAGGTCTTCGACGCCGGCGGCTTCTTCGACCTGCGCTTCGACGACTTCGCCCGGTTGGCCGGGGTGGGCACCGGCACGTTGTACCGCCACTTCCCCACCCGGGAGTCGCTGGCCGAAGCGGTCTACCGCGGGGAAGTCGCCGCCCTGTGCGACCGCGCCCGCCGGCTGCAGGCCACGTTGCCCCCGGCGGAGGCCTTGGCGACCTTCCTGCGCGGCATGGTCGACCACATCGCGGCCCACGAGGGCCTGGCCCGGACGCTGGCCACGCTCATGGCCGATCGGGCCGGCGACCTCGCCGAAGGCAGCCGGGCGCTGGAGCAGGCGGTCGCCGACCTGGTGGCCGCCGCCGTGCGGGACGGCGCCGTCCGTGACGACGTGGACGCCGGTGCCGTGATGATGGCGCTGCACGGCATCGGCGCGGCCCACGACCGACCGGGCTGGCGGGCCGAGGCCGACGGTGTCATCACCCTCGTGCTGGACGGGTTGCGCTGCCGGCCATGACAAGCGTGGCACCGACGCGTCAGGACGGATCTGCCGGGTTTTCGGTCCGCGGCATGTCGGCGTCGAGACCGGCGGCGAGGGCGACGATCGCGTTGAGGACCGTCACCACCTCCTTGCGTGGCTCCGAGCGGGTGGTGCGGTGCCGCGCGACGAGGGTGCGGGTTCCGAGGCCGGGCAACGACACCGCCTTCGCACCGTCCGGGACCGCTTCCCGCACCGCGAGCGCGGGCACGAGCGCGATGCCCAGGCCGCCCGCCACCATCGACAGGGCGACGTTGTAGTCGTAGTAGCTGTGGCCGGGCGCCGGGGCGGGCGGAAATGCGCGGCGGGCGTGCTCGGTGGCCGTGTGCGCTGCCGTTTCGGAGTCGACGCCCAGCCAGGTCAGGTGCTCCAAGTCGGCCGTGCTGGCCGGGTCCGGAGTTCCGGTGGGCAGGACGACCAGCCACGGTTCTTCCAGGATCGGGACGTCGCGGGTGCCGCGCGCCGGTTTTCCCTCGCCTGAAAGGCTTCGGTCCTCGAGGATGAGCAGATCGACCGTGCCCGAACGCAGTGATTGCAGCGCCTTGCCGGTCTCCATCTCGCGGATCACCACTTCCAGCGCGGGGAACTGCTCCCGCAACTGGTGCACGAGCGGGATCAGCAGCGAGCGGATGACGGACTGGAACCCGGCGATGACGACCGTGCCGGTGACGTCTTCGGCAAGGGCGGCCAGGGCTTTGCGCGCGTCGATGAGTTCGGCCTCGATGTGCTCGGCCGCCTCGGCCAGGACCCGCCCGGCCGGGGTCAGGACGGCGCCGGTGGGCTGGCGGTCGAGCACCGCCGTGCCGGTCGACTCCTCGAGACGGGCGATCTGCTGGGACACCGCCGAGGGCGTCAGGTGCAGGAGATCACCGGCGGCGAGCACGCCGCCTGCGCGGTGCACGGCGAGCAGGACGGCGAGCCGGCGCGGATCGATCTGCATTCAGCAGAGCTTAACCCCCGGAGCAGATAACTTCGATTGCGTTGTACCCCCGCGGCCCGTCACGATGGCGCCATGGAGGAAATGTTGTCACTGGCCGCCACCACGGCCGGCTGGCTGGGAGCACTCGGAACCGCAACGGCGTACGGCCTGGTCTCCGGCCGGGTGGTCGAATCGGGCTCGGCCACGTTCCAGTCGCTCAACCTGTCGGGCGCCGCCCTGCTCGCCGTCTCGGCCGCCGCCAGCGGTGCCTGGCCCGGGGTCGCCGCGAACTTCGTCTGGGTCCTGATCAGCGTGATCACGCTGATCAGCGCGCGCGGCGCCCTGAGCGGCAGGCCGACCCCGGGTGAGACAGCCCCGTCGAGCTCCCCGGGCTGATCGGTCTCGCGGCGACCGTGACGCCGGACTAGCCGAGACCCGGACCGCGGGCCGCGCGGGAGTTCGCGCCGGCTCGGGCGGTGAGCAGGCCCAGCGCGATCATGGCGACGCCCAGGCCCAGGTGCAGCCAGTTGTCCGCGGTGTTGACCGGGACGAAGTTGGCGTCGCTGCCGTGGTCGATGACCAGCCCGTACAGCCAGAGAACGAGGTAGACGGCCCCGCCGCCGATCAGGAACGTCCGCGCGCCTCGTGCGGTGCGGGCCGAAGCGAGGCCGACGACGCCGAACAGCAGGTGCACGACGTTGTGCAGGACCGAGACCATGAACACGCCCAGCAGCATGGCCATCGAGTCGTGGCCGGCGAAGCTCAGCTGGTCGTAGTCCGTGGTGACGCCGGGGACGAACCCGAGTACGCCGACCAGCAGGAACACGACCGACACGACCATCGCGGTGAGCTGCACCGGTGTCCGCGTGCGAGCAGGACTGGTTGCCGACATGGCTTTCCCTTCGTGGAACCGCATCAGAGACGTGCCGCCTTCCGGCACGGATAGCGGGCTTCCCGGTTTTCCCGCGAACACACCTGAGGGTTCGATCGCGCTCGTCCGGGTATCCGCTCGACGTCAAGGCACGCAGCCACCGACCGACGCCGGATCCCCACGGTCCGCCCTCGGAAGTGGTCTCGGGTTCAACCCCAGCTCGGGCGCCGCGACGGCCACCGCTCGCGCGGCCGTCCCGCCTGCGCTGCCGAGCACCCGAGCGAAGGGGTTCCCCATGGCCGACGGCGACGTGCACACCTACTTCGAAGACAGCCAGTGGAAAAACCGCATCGAGGGCGGCGTCCGCGCTTCCAACACCTCGCGGCACCGGGTGGACGCCGTCGTCGCCGGACGGCAGACCGCGAAGAAGCGACACGTCGCGCACGTCGTCCACGACCGCGACGGCGGGATCGAAAGCGAGCGGACTTTCCGGCCGCTCGACCGGTAGGCGCGACGGTGCCCAGGTCGGCCGCCGCCGTGGTGCTGCCCGCCGCGCCGACGTCACCCGAAAGTGGCCCCGACCGGCTACTTGTTCTACCGTGGGTGGTGAACCGGTCGAGACAACGGCCGCAAACCTGTACCCCGCGCTCGGGGCATCAGTTGTCGCGCGGCCTTCTCACCGCGATCACACTTCAGCGTTGTACCTAGGGTGTGTCCTACGAAAGCAGGCCACCATGACCATCGAACTCGACCGCACCACGGTCCAGCCCGCCATCACCCTGCCGACCGACCTGTGGGTGCGGACCCACCGGCCGGAGAGCGGCACCGCCGTCGTCGAAGTCGGCGGTGATCTCGACGCCGCCGGTGCGCCGCGGCTGGCCGAGCTGCTCGAGGCCCGCGCCAACAGCACCCTGCGGCGGCTCGTGATCGACCTCACCGAGGTCGGCTTCCTCAGTGCCGCCGGGCTCTCCGTCCTCGAACACGGCTACCTCCGGGCGTGTCAGCACCAGATCCTTTGCACCGTCAGGGTTTCCGCCGGCAGCCCGATCCTCCGCACCATCGGCCTCTTCCCGCTGCGCTTCAGGGAAGCGATCGAGGTCTGCTGACCGAGCTCAAGGCGAACCGGACGCCTGGCGGTCCGATGTGGACGGAGGCGGTGGTCGACACCGGGCGCGGCCCGTCGATGAGGAGCGCGAGGTACCCTTGCGGTCGGCGCCCGCGGGATCACCGGGGTGGGCGGTGGCCGGCGTCATCACGACCACCGCGGCCAGGTCGCGGTTTGCGGACGCGCCGGTACACCGTCGCCCGCGCGCTGAACGACGTCCTCGACGTGTCACCCCGGGGCCGTCTTCCTCGAAGGCCTGGCCCGCCGCCGCGACGATGCGCTCGTGGTTGCGCACCGCGTCGCCCCGGAGGCGCCGTCCGCACGCTGACGCCATGCCCGTACGTTGACTCACCAGGTGATGGGCAGGGCGTGCAGTCCGTCGACGACGTGGAACGCGCGGAACTCGACGCACTCGGTGAGCGGCGAGTCCCGGTTCGCCGCAGGCCGGGCCGGCACCAGCTGCTCACCGGCGGGGGTCTTGTGCCCGGCGATCTCCACCTCGGTGGTCGTCTTGCGGGGGACGCCGACGTGGACGATCGAGAGCCGGCGAAGCAGTTCCGCCACCTCGGGCTCGACCGCGGCCGGGTCGTCGCGCACCAGCGCCGGCTGGTCGGGGTGGCGCAGCAGGGCCAGCGTGCCAAGGCCGAGCATGTCGTCGCCCGGCTCGGCCTGGGCGCGCGCGACGGACCCCGCACCACTACATGAACGTGCTGTCGCCCCGCGGCGCCGACCAGCCGGTCTGGCTCCCGCGGCCCGAGCAGGTACCGAGCGCGGCCGGTCGTCGCATCGAGTCGTGACGCGGTCCGGGTGACCGCGGCCGGCGGAGGCCTTCCGGCCGGTCGATGCCGGCCTCGGCGCCCCGGGATATCGCCGGTGTATCGAAATCCGCATACGGGACGGCAACGGCGGCCGCTCTTGACTGGGGCGCATGACCGACAGCCAGCAAGCGCCGGCCCGGGGGCCGGGGTCCGTGACCACCGGGGTCGCCGTCTACGGGTGCGGGGCCGACGAGGCCGCTCTCTTCCGGGAGCTGGCGGTGCACTGCGGGGTCACGCCCGCCATCACCGAGGCCGCCGTCTCCGCGGCCAACGCCGGGCTGGCCACCGGCATGCGGTGCGTCAGCGTCGGGCACAAGACGCGGGTCACCGCGGCCACCCTGCTCGCGCTGAGCCGGATCGGCGTGGAGTACGTCTCCACCCGGAGCGTCGGCTACGACCACATCGACGTCGGCTACGCGAAGTCCGTCGGCATCACCGTGGAAAACGTCGCCTACTCGCCCGACAGCGTGGCCGACTACACCTTGCTGCTCATGCTGATGGTGCTCCGGGACGCGAAGACCACCTTGCGGCGCGCGGAAGTCCACGACTTCCGGTTGAACGACGTCCGCGGGAAGGAACTGCGGGACCTGACCGTCGGGGTGGTCGGCACCGGGCGCATCGGGGTCGCCGTCATGGATCGGCTGCGGGGGTTCGGGTGCCGCATCCTGGCGCACGACAGCCTGCCACGGAACTCCGCCGACTACGTTCCGCTCGACGAACTCCTGCAGGTCAGCGACATCGTCACGCTCCACACGCCGTTGACGCCGGACACGCACCACCTGCTCGACCGGCGGCGGATCGCGCGGCTGAAGCGGGGTGCCTTCGTCGTCAACACCGGGCGCGGGCCGCTCCTCGACACCGACGCTCTCCTGCGTGGGCTGGAAAGCGGGCGGCTGGGCGGCGCCGCGCTGGACGTCCTCGAAGGCGAGGAAGGCGTTTTCTACGCCGACTGCCGGGGGAAGGCCATCGAAACCGAAGTGCTGGTGCGGCTGCAGAAACTGCCCAACGTCGTGATCAGCCCGCACACCGCCTACTACACCGACCACGCCCTGAGCGACACCGTCGAAAACAGCCTCGTCAACTGCCTGAGCTTCGAAAGCGGGAACCACCGTGGTTAAGCTGAAAGTCGGGATCCTCTTCGGGGGCCCGTCCGAGGAACACCCCGTCTCCGTCAAGTCCGCGCGCGAGGTCGCCGGGCACCTCGACGCCGGAAAGTACGAGCCGGTCTGGATCCGGATCTCCCAGGACGGTGACTGGGAACTCTGCGACGGTCCCGGCGCGGAGCACGGCAGCCCGGTCGTGCTGTCGCCGGACGGGTTGCTCGTGCTTTCCGACGGGAAGTACGAGGTGATCCGGCTGGACGTCGTGCTGCCGGTGCTGCACGGCCGGTTCGGCGAGGACGGCGCGGTGCAGGGTTTACTCGAACTGGCCGGCGTTCCGTACGCCGGCTGTGACGTCACCGGTTCCGCGCTGTGCATGGACAAGTCCCTCACCTACCTCGTCGTCGCGAGCGCGGGCATCGCCACGCCGAAGCACTGGGACGCGGACGAAAACCCCGGCGAGTTCACCTATCCCGTCTTCGTCAAGCCCGCGCGGTCGGGTTCTTCCTTCGGGGTCAGCAAAGTGCTCCGCGCGGAAGACCTGCCGGACGCGGTGGAAGCCGCACGGCAGTACGACGAGAAGGTGCTGGTCGAGGAAGCCGTCGTCGGCAGCGAGATCGGGTGTTCCCTGCTGGGCGATGGTTCCGACCTGATCACGGGCGAGCTGGACCGGGTCGCGCTCAGCCACGGGTTCTTCAAGATCCACCAGGAGGAGAACCCGGAAAGCGGGTCCGAGAACTCCGCGTTCATCGTGCCCGCGGACATCCCGGCGGCGGCGCGTGCGCTCGTCCTGGAGACGGCGAAGGCCGTCTACCGCGCCCTGCGGTGCCGGGGGCTGGCGCGGGTCGACGTGTTCCTCAAGGAGGACGGGACCGTCGTGCTCAACGAGGTCAACACCCTGCCCGGCCTGACCTCCTACAGCCGCTACCCGAGGATGATGGCCGCCGCGGGACTGCCGCTCGGGGACGTCCTCGACCGGCTGATTTCGCTGGCGCTGAAGGAGAAAACGCGGTGAAGGACGGCTTCGTCTTCGTGGACGAGTTCGTGCCCGGGATCCGCTGGGACGCCAAGTACGCCACCTGGGACAACTTCACCGGCAGGCCCGTGGACGGCTACCTCGCCAACCGGGTCGTCGGCACCCGGGCGTTGTGCGCGGCTTTGGAACGGGCCCGGGAAAAGGCCGAAACCCTCGGGTTCGGGCTGCTCCTGTGGGACGGCTACCGCCCGCAGCGGGCCGTCGAGTGCTTCTTGCGCTGGTCGCGGAAACCCGAGGACGGCCGGACCAAGCCGCGGCACTACCCGAACATCGAGCGGGCCGCGATGGTCGAAAAGGGTTACGTGGCCACGAAGTCGGGACACAGCCGGGGCAGCACCGTCGACCTGACGCTCTACCACCTGGACACCGGCGAGCTCGCCGCGATGGGTGGTGGCCACGACCTGATGGACGCGGTCTCGCACCACGGGGCGGCCGGGATCACGCCGGCCGAGGCGGAGAACCGGCGGCACCTCTGCGCCATCATGGAGTCCTGCGGGTTCCGCCGGTACGACCGCGAATGGTGGCACTACACGCTGAACGGCGAGCCCTACCCGGACACCTACTTCGACTTCCCCGTGCCGTGGCGATCGTGACGGCGCCGCGCGTCGTCGTCGCCGGGGGTCATTCGGCCGGGCACATCGAACCCATGTTGAACTTCGCCGACGCGTTGCGCCGCCTGGCACCCACCGCGGAAGTCACCGCGCTGGGGACCGTCCGCGGCCTGGACACCACGCTCGTCCCGGCCCGCGGCTACCGGCTCGAACTCATCCCGCCGGCGCCGCTGCCGCGTGGCGCGGACCCGGCCCTGGTGCGGGCACCGGCGCGGCTGCTGGACTCGGTGCGGGCGGCCGCGGCGGTGCTCGACCGCGTGCGCGCCGAGGTCGTGGTGGGTTTCGGCGGTTATGTGGCCGGGCCCGCCTACCTCGCCGCCCGGCGGCGGGGCCTGCCGATCGTCGTGCACGAGGCGAACGCGCGGCCCGGGGTGGCGAACCGGCTGGCCGCCCGCCTGACGCCGCACGTGTTCACGGCCGCACCGGGGGTCCGGCTGCCGCACGCGACCGCCATCGGGATCCCGCTGCGACCGGCGATCACCGGCCTCGACCGGCCCGCACTGCGCGATGCCGCCCGGCGGCGGTCCGGCTTGCGCTCCTCCGGGCCGGTGCTGGTGGTCACCGGTGGTTCGCAGGGTGCGCGGACGATCAACGCCGCGGTGACCGGCGCGGCGGCGGCGTTGCGGGCGGCCGGGGTGCAGGTCCTGCACATCACGGGACCGCGGCACGTGGCCGACACGACGGCGGCACTGCGGGCGGCCACCGGGCCGCGGCCCGCCGACGCGCCACAGCTTGCTGACGGCGACCCGTCCTACGTCGTCGTCCCCTACGTCGACGAGATGCGCTACGCCTACGCCGCCGCCGACTTCGTGCTCTGCCGCTCGGGGGCGATGACCTGCGCCGAACTGGCCGCCGTCGGGCTGCCGGCGGCGTACGTCCCGCTCCCCGACCGCGGTGGCGAACAGCGGCTGAACGCCGAGCCCGCCGTCTCGGCCGGCGCGGCCCTGCTCGTCGACGACGAAGACCTCGACGCGGCCTGGATCGAGACCACCCTCGTCCCGGTGCTCACCGATCCGGCGCGGATCGCGGCGATGTCGGCGCGTGCGAGGGCGACCAGTGCGCCCGACGCGGACGTCGTCCTGGCCCGGCACGTGCTCACCGCGCTCGAGGAGCGGCGGGCACGCGCACGGTGACGCGGAGGCCGCCGTCGAGCCGGGGCGTCAGGGTGAGCGTTCCGTCGTGCGCGCGGGCGATGCTGCTGACGATGGCCAGGCCGAGGCCGACGCCCGCCTGGTCGCTCTTCACGCGTTCGGTACCGCGCCGGAACGGCTCGGCGAGCGTCGCCACCAGCTCCGGCGGGAGCGGCTCGCCGGTGTTCTCGACGGTGAGCTCGACGCTCCCGGCGTGGACGCTCGTCTCGACCCACACCGTGCCCGCCACCGGCAGGTTGTGGACGATCGCGTTGTGCACGAGGTTCGTCGTCAGCTGCAGCAGCAACGCGGCCGAGCCGGTGGCGGCGGCCGGCTCGCCGGACACCGAAAGCCCGACGCCGCGCTTCTCCGCGAACGGGAGGAGCGTCTCGGCGGCCTCTTCCGCGACCAGCGACAGGTCGACGGGCTCCGGCGTGAACGACCGCTGGTCGGCGCGGCTGAGCAGGAGCAGCGCTTCGGCGAGGTCGATCGCCCGGGTGTTGACGGCGTCGAGCCGGCCGACGAGCTCGTCGACGTCACGGTCGCCGTCGTGACGGGCGACCTCGAGGAGCGTCCGCGTGATCGCCAGCGGCGTGCGCAGTTCGTGGGACGCGTTGGCGGCGAACCGCCGCTGTTCGGCGACTTGGGCTTCGAGCCGGGCGAGCATGGTGTCGAAGGCGTCGGCGAGCTCGCGGAACTCGTCGCGCCGGCCCGGCAGCCGGATCCGGTGCGAGAGCAGGCCGTCCGCGGCCGTGCGGGTGGCGTCGGTGATGCGGGTCAGCGGGGCGAGCATCCGCCCGGCGAGGAACCACCCGCCCGTCAGCCCGAACACCAGCAGGAAGATCAGGCAAGCCGCCGCGGACGGTGCGAAGGCCCGGATGAGGACGCGGCCCGGCGGGGCCATCACCACCGGCATGAGCTCCATGCCGAGCTGCTGGTAGTACAGCAGGAACAGGCCGATGGCGGCGAGCAGCAGCGTGCCCGTGAGCATGACGAAACCGGCGTAGCTGAGGGTCAGTTTGAGGCGGACGCTCAGGCCGGGCACCCTATCCACGGCCGGCTCCCGGCTCGATGCGGTAGCCGGCGCCGGGCACGGTGGCGATGATCCCGGGTTCCCCGAGCCGTTTGCGCAACGCCGACACCGTGATGCGGACGGCGTTGGTGAACGGGTCGGCGTTCTCGTCCCAAGCCCGTTCCAGGAGGTCCTCGGCGCTGACGACACCCCCTTCGGCGGCGACGAGGACCTCCAGCACGGCGAACTGCTTCCGGGTCAGGGCGACGTAACGGCCGTCGCGGTAGACCTCGCGGCGGAACGGGTCCAGCCGCAGGCCGGCGATCTCCCGCACGGGCGGCCGGTTGTGGGCGCGCCGCCGGTCGAGCGCCCGCAGCCGCAGCACGAGCTCCCGCAGCGCGAACGGCTTGGTGAGGTAGTCGTCGGCACCGAGCTCGAACCCGGTGGCCTTGTCGTCGATCCGGTCGGCGGCGGTGAGCATGAGGATCGGGGTGCCGCTGCCGGAGGCGACGATGTGCCGCGCGACCTCGTCGCCGGACGGCCCGGGGATGTCGCGGTCGAGCACGGCGATGTCGTAGGTGGTGACGCTCAGCAGCTCCAGCGCGGTGTCCCCGTCGCCGGCGATGTCGGCCGCGATCGCCGCCAGGCGCAGCCCGTCCCGGATGCCTTCGGCCAGATAGGGTTCGTCCTCGACGACCAGCACACGCACGCTCCCGATCGTACGAGCCGGCTCCTATCGGCGGCGTATCGAAAACCGGATACGGGCCGGCATCGCGGCCCTGCCTTGACTGGGCGCATGACTCCTCGCGAACTGGTCGTCCGCGGCGCCGTCCCCCACCCGGTGAGCGTCTTCGACGACGAGACCCCGGCGGTCGCCAACCTCGATCCGCAGCTGCTCGCCGCCCTGCGCCGGGCCGCGGCCGACGCCGGGATCCCGATCCTCGTCAACGGTGGCTGGCGGTCGCCCGAGTACCAGGAAGAGCTGTTCCGCCGGGCGGTCGCCGAGTACGGCTCGGAACGGGAAGCCCGCCGCTGGGTGGCCCCGCCCGGCACCTCGGCGCACGTGTCGGGCAACGCCGTCGACGTCGGCCCCGCGGCGGCCCGGCGGTGGCTGTCCGAGCACGGTGCGGGGTACGGGCTGTGCCAGATCTACCGCAACGAACCGTGGCACTTCGAGCTGCGCCCCGAAGCTGTCGAGCACGGCTGCCCGCCGATGTACCCCGACCCGAGTCACGACCCGCGGACGAGGGTCAGGACGTGATCGTCGGCAGTTCCGGGGCCGCCACGTCGTAGACCTTGCCCTCCTGCGTCAGCAGGGCCGCCAGGACCTTCGCCTTGCGGTCCGTCTGCTCCGCCGTCCCCCAGCGGACGATCTTCCCGCTCGACAACGTGAACTCCACGCTCGCCGGTGTCTTCGCCGTCGCCGTCGTCACCTGCTTCAGCAACTGCTCCGGGATCACGCCGAGGACCGCCGTCACCGCTCGGGTCACCGGGTCGTCCGCCGACACCTTGGGGAGCTTCAGTTCCGGCAGGCCGGCTGGGCGGGCCGGAACCGTCTTGAAGACCACGCCGCCGCCGTCGACCAGGTGGACGCCGTCGCCGCCCGGGCCGCTGTCGAAGAACGCGATGGCCGTTCGCTCGGTCACCGTGATCTCGATCGTGCTCGGCCAGGAGCGGGACACCTCGACCGTCGCGATACCCGGCATGCCCGCCACCCGGTCGCGGATCTCGTCGGCGTCCAGGCGCAGCAACGGTTTCCCGGCCGGCACCGCCGCCGCCGCGCGGATCTGGTCCGCGCTCACCGTGCGCGCGCCCGCCACCGCGACGTCCTTGACGCCCAGCATCGAGCTGAAGAACAGCAGGTACACGCCCGCGACGACGGTCACCACGGTCAGCAGCGCGACCCACCGGCGGCGGATCTCCACCTGCCGGTTGGGCCGGTGGGGCCGGGTGCGCGGCGCCGTCTTCGCGCGCGCGGCGCGGGTGCGGCGGCGCTCCTCGTCGGAGCGCCGCCCGCGCCGTTCCCGCGCCAGGGCAGCACGATCCCGATCGCCGGTTTCGGACGGACGGCGGCGTTCCCTGGTCGGACTCATGGTGTCAGCGCTTGTCCAGCTCGGCGAGGATCTCCGGGCCCAGCTGCGTCACGTCCCCGGCGCCCATGGTGACGACGAGGTCGTTGCCGCGCACGAGCCCGGCCACCAGGCCGGCGGCGACGTCGAACGCGGGCTCGTAGTGCACCGGCACGGTCACGCCATCGGCGATCAGCGCACCCGTGACACCCGGCTCCGGTTCCTCGCGAGCCCCGTAGACGTCCAGCACGACGACCTCGTCCGCCAGCGACAGCGCCGCGGCGAACTCCTTCGAGAACAGCTTGGTCCGCGAGAACAGGTGCGGCTGGAACACGACGACCACCCGGCCGTCCCCGGCCGCGGTCCGGACCGCGCGCAGTTGCGCGTCCACCTCGGTCGGGTGGTGGGCGTAGTCGTCGTAGACGCGGACGTCGCCGGAGCGGCCCTTGAACTCGAAGCGGCGCCGGACCCCGCCGAACGCGGCCAGCCCCTCGGCCAGCCCGGCGGCCGGCGCGCCCAGCTCGATCCCGGCCAGCAGCGCCGCGACCGCGTTGAGCGCCATGTGCTCACCCGGCACGGCGACCCGCACCGACAGCTCGGAGCCGTCCAGCAGGAGCCGCACGACGCCGCCGTCGGGGGCCGGCGCGTAGTCGAGCACGCGCGCGTCGTCCGGGCCGGTGACCGTGCGGCCGTAGCGGCGCACCCGGACACCCAGCTCCGCCGCCTGCTTGCCGAGCTCGTCGGCCGCGGCGTCGTCACCGCAGACGATCAGCAGCCCGCCCGGCACGATCCGGCCCACGAATTCGGTGAACACCTTCGTGTAAGCCTCGGCGGTGCCGTGGTGGTCCAGGTGGTCGGGCTCGACGTTCGTCACGACCGCGACCGACGGCGAGTAGGTCAGGAACGAGCCGTCGCTCTCGTCGGCCTCGGCGACGAAGATGCCGCCTTCGCCGTGGTGGGCGTTGGCGCCGGACTCGTTGAGGTCGCCGCCGATGGCGAACGACGGGTCGAGCCGGCAGTGCTGCAGCGCCACGGTGAGCATCGACGTCGTCGACGTCTTGCCGTGCGTGCCCGCGATGCAGGCGACGCGGTGTCCCTCCATCAGCCCGGCCAGCGCCTGCGCCCGGTGCAGCACCGGGATGCCGGCCTCGCGGGCCGCGGCCAGCTCGGGGTTGGTCTCCTTGATCGCCGTCGAGACGACGACCGCGGACGGCGGCTCGGGCAGCGCGGAGATGTTCTCGGCGCGCTGGCCGATGAACAGCTCGGCACCCTGGGCCCGCAGCGACAGCAGCGCGCGCGACTCCTTGGCGTCCGAGCCCGACACGAAAGCGCCCCGGGCCAGCAGGATCCGCGCGATGCCGGACATGCCGGCACCGCCGATCCCGATCAGGTGCGCCCGGCGCAGCTCTTCAGGCAGTTCAGGCACCGGCGGCCTCCAAGACGATGCGAGCGAGGGTCTCGTCGGCCTCGCGGTGACCCATGCCGACGGCGGCCGCGCTCATCTTCGCGACGCGGTCGGGGTCGGTGACCAGCGGCACGACCAGCTCGGCGACCTTGGCCGGGGTGAGCTCGGCGTCGTCGACCATCAGCGCGGCGCCGGCGTCGACCGCGGGACGGCCGTTCGAAGCCTGCTCGCCGTTGCCGTGCGGCAGCGGGACGAACACGGCGGGCAGCCCGACCGCGGTCACCTCGGCCACGGTCATCGCGCCCGACCGGCACACGGCGACGTCGGCCGCGGCGTAGGCCAGGTCCATCCGCTCCAGGTACGGCACCGGCACGTAGGCCGGCTTGCCCGGGAACTCCTGCACGACCAGCGTGTTCTTCGGGCCGTGCGCGTGCAGCACGCCGACGCCCGCGTCGGCCAGGTCCTTCGCCGCGCCGGACAGCGCGTTGTTGATCGACGCCGCACCCTGCGAACCGCCGAACACCAGCAGCGTCGGCGCGTCCGGGTCCAGCCCGAAGTGGGCGCGGGCCTCGGCGCGCAGCGCGGCGCGGTCCAGCGAGGTGATCGACCGCCGCAGCGGGATCCCGACGACCTCGGCCTTCGGCAGCGGGGTTCCCGGGACGGCGACGGCGACGCGCTCGGCGAACCGCGCGCCGACCTTGTTCGCCAGGCCGGCCGACTTGTTGGCCTCGTGCACGACGATCGGGACGCGCCCGCGCGCGGCCAGGTAGGCCGGCAGGGCGACGTAGCCGCCGAAGCCGACGACGACGTCCGCGCCGACCCGGTCGAGCACCGCGCGGGTCTTGCGCACCGAGTCGCGGACCTTCAGCGGCAGCCGCAGCAGCTCCGGTGTCGGCTTGCGCGGCAGCGGCACCGGCGGGATCAGCTCAAGGTCGTAACCGCGGGCCGGGACCAGCTTGTTCTCCAGGCCGCGCTCGGTCCCGAGGGCGATCACGGTCGCGTCCGGGCGCAGCCGCATGACGGCGTCGGCCAGTGCGAGAGCGGGTTCGATGTGTCCTGCGGTGCCACCTCCGGCGACCACGACCACAGGCCCTCTGCCTGCGGCTGATCGCTCGGTTCCCTTGACGGGCTTACTCACCAATGACCTCTCCGGTTCGCGGTACTCCGGGTACCACGGCTCGCTGTTGTCCGCGCGGCCCCGCCGCGAGCGGTGCTCGTGCGGGTCGTGCTCGTCCGTGCCGCGCTGCGGCGCACCGGCTCGCGGACCGACCTGCGCCGTTCCTGCGCCGGGGCGGCCCGCGCCGCACGGGGCGCGGGCCTGGCCGCCTTCGCCCCGGCGCGCGCCGCACCCTTGCGGGTGGCGGGCGGGCGGTACGGATCGGGCGCGGGCAGCCGCAGCAGGCGTCCGAATTTACCCGGCCCCTGTGTGCGCAGCGCGGCCACCGCCTCCGGTTCGTGCCGGGCCGCGTTGGCGAGCACGCCCATGATGAGCATGGTGATCACCAGCGACGTCCCGCCGTAGGAGATCAGCGGCAGCGTCACGCCGGTGACCGGCAGCAGGCCGACGACGTAGCCGATGTTGATGCCGGCCTGCGCCACCAGGAACACCGTCAGCGTGCCGGAGACGATCCGGATCCACGGGTCGATGTTGCGGGTGGCGATCCGCAGGCCCACCACGGCGACGCCGGCGAACAGGCTCAGCACCACGATGCAGCCGATGAAGCCGAGCTCTTCGCCGATCAGGGCGAAGATGAAGTCGTTCTGCACGTTCGGCAGGTAGCTCCAGCTGGCCGCGCCCTGGCCGAGGCCCTTGCCGAACAGCCCGCCGTCGGCGAGCGCCAGCTTGGCCTGGTTGGCCTGGAACCCCTCGGCGCTGGTGTCGGCGTCCGGCGAGAGGAACGACATGACGCGGGCGAGCCGGTAGGGCGCGATGAGGGCGAGCACGAGCACGCCGGCCAGGCCGCCCGCGAGGATCACGCCGAACAGCCGTTTCGGGGCGCCGGCGAACCACAGGAGCGCCAGGAGCACGACGGCCAGGGTGACCGTGCCGCCGAGGTCGGGTTGCAGCATGACCAGGGCGAACATCAGCAGCGCGATCGGCACCACCGGCACCAGCAGGTGCCGCCACTGGTGGATCACGTTGTACTTGATCACCAGGATGTGCGCGCCCCAGAACGCCAGCGCGACCTTCGCGGCCTCGACCGGCTGGAAGGTGAAGTCACCGATCCGGAACCAGCCCTGCGAGCCGTTCACCGTCGAGCCCAGCGGCGTCAGGACCAGGACCAGCAGGCCGAGGCAGACGACCGTCGCAGTGGCCGACATCGCACGGATCCGCTCCAGCTTGACCCGCAGGCCCAGCCAGAACACGACCGAGCCGATGGCGACGAACACCAGGTGCTTGATGAACAGCGAGTACACCCCGCTGCCGGTCTTCGGGTTGTAGGACTCGACCGACGACGCCGACAGCACCATGACGGCGCCGATCACGGTGAGCACGCCGGTGAGGGCCAGCACGAGGTGGAACGACGCCAGCGGGCGCGAGAGCCACGCGGTCAGCGCGGTCCGGAAGGCGACGAAGCCGCTCTCCTTGCGCTCGCGGCGCGGCCGCTTCGGCGCTTCCCGGGGCTTGGGTGTCTTGGGCTCAGTGGCCGTCACTCGGCTCCCCCGCTGCGTCGTCGCGGAGGACGTGCACCGCCGCGGCGAACGCGTCGCCGCGCGCGCCGTAGTTCGGGAACATGTCCAACGACGCCGCGGCGGGTGCCAGCAGCACCACATCACCTGGCCGGGCCATCTCGCTGGCCGCACTCACCGCCGCAGTCATGGGTTCATGGTCACCCGGACGGAGGCTGTTCACCGGGACATCCGGCGCGTGTCGCGCGACCGCGGCGGCGATCACGGGTGAATCGACACCGAGTAGCACAACTCCGCGCAGGCGGCCCGCGATGCTGCTCACCAATTCGTCGACCGAAGCGCCCTTGAGCTGGCCCCCGGCGATCCACACGATGCTCTGGTGCGCGCGCAGCGACCCGGCCGCCGCGTGCGGGTTGGTCGCCTTCGAGTCGTTGACGTACCGGACGCCGGCGACCTCGGCCACCTCGACGGCCCGGTGCGGCGCGGGCTGGTACTCGCGCAGGCCCTTCAGCACGGCCTCCGGGGAGACGCCGTGCGCGCGGGCCAGCGCGGCCGCCGCGAGGGCGTTCGAGACGTTGTGCGGGCCCGCCGGGCGGACGTCGGCGAGGGTGGCCAGTTCCTCGGCGCTGGTCGCCGGGTCGGCGACGAACGCGCGGTCGACCAGCAGGTCTTCGACCAGGCCGAGCTCGCCGACCCGCGGGGTGTCGAGCCGGAAGCCGACGCGGCGGGCACTCTCGGGCGCGTGCGCGCCGGCGATCCGGGTGGACCAGTCGTCGTCGGCGTTGTGCACGGCGACCTTGGCGCGGGTGTAGACCCGGCCCTTCGCGGCCGCGTACTCGTCCATGGAGCCGTGCCAGTCGATGTGGTCCTCGGCCAGGTTCAGCACCACGGCCGCGTCCGGGGCCAGCGTCGAGGACCAGTGCAGCTGGAAGCTCGACAGCTCCACGGCGAGGACGTCGTAGCCCGCGCGGACCGCGTCGAGTGCCGCGTAGCCGATGTTCCCGCAGGCCACGGCGTTGGCGCCGGCCGACTTGAGGATCGACTCGAGCATGCCGACGGTGGTCGTCTTGCCGTTGGTCCCGGTCACCACGAGCCACGCCGGCGGGTGCTCGCGCAGCTGCCCGACCCGCCAGGCCAGCTCGACGTCGCCGATCACCTCGACGCCCGCCTCGGCGGCGGCGACCAGCAGCGGCGACGTCGGCCGCCAGCCGGGACTGGTGACGACGAGGACGACGTCTTCGGGCGGTTCGGTCAGCCCGGGCACCAGCTCGGCGCCCAGGCCGTCCAGCTCGGCCAGGCGCTCGGCGTTGCCGTCGGTGACGGTGACGCGCGCGCCCAGCTCGGTGAGCACGGGCACGATCGACTTCCCGGTGACCCCCGCACCGGCGACGAGAACGTGACGACCGGAGATCTCCACGTCAGCCGCCGAAGCCGAGCTGCTCGCTGTAGAACAGGCCGAGCCCGAACATGCAGCAGATCGCCGAGAGCAGCCAGAACCGGATGATGACCGTGGTTTCCGCCCACCCGGCGAGCTCGAAGTGGTGGTGGAACGGTGCCATCCGGAAGAGCCTTCGCCGGGTCGTCCGGAACACCGCGATCTGCGCGACCACCGAGATCATCTCGACCATGAACAGGCCGCCGATGACGATGGCGAGCAGCTCGGTGCGGGTGGTCATGGACAGGCCGGCGACCAGGCCGCCGAGGGCCAGTGAGCCGGTGTCGCCCATGAAGATCTTCGCCGGGGCCGCGTTCCACCAGAGGAACCCGACGCAGGCGCCGGTGGCCGCGGCGGCGACCACCGCCAGGTCGAGCGGGTCGCGGACGTCGTAGCAGGCGGGCGCCGGGCCGTTGGCGCAGTTCAGCCGCTCCTGCCAGAACGCGATGACGACGTAGGTGGCCAGCACCATCGCCGCCGAGCCGCCGGCCAGGCCGTCGAGCCCGTCGGTGAAGTTCACCGCGTTCGACCAGCCGGAGATCACGACGTAGCAGAAGATCACGAAGATCACCGCCGGGAACGTGATCAGCGCGAGGTCGCGGACGTAGGAGAGGCTCTCCGACGCCGGCGTGATGCCGCGGGCGTCCGCGAAGTTCAGCGCCAGCACCGCGAACGCGATGGTGACCACGAGCTGGCCGACCAGTTTCGCGGTCTTGTTCAGCCCCAGGTTGCGCTGCTTGCGGATCTTGATGAAGTCGTCGAGGAACCCGACGATCCCCAGGCCCACCGCCAGCATCAGCACGAGCAGCCCGGAGGCCGTCGGCGCGCCGCTGCGGGAGTTGAACATCCAGTTGATCAAGTGCGCGGCGAAGTACCCGACGACCATCGCGATGATGATCGCGACACCGCCCATGGTCGGGGTACCGCGCTTGGACTTGTGTCCCTGGGGGCCTTCCTCGCGGATCTCCTGGCCGAAGCCCTGCCGGGAGAAGACCCGGATCAGGTAGGGCGTCAGCATGATGGAGACCAGCAGGCCCGCCGCGGCCGCGATCAGGATGCTGATCACGCGTCACCACCGTTCGAGCGATTCTCGGAGTTGTCGGTTTCCCGGGGTTCGAGCAGTGCTTCGGCGACCCGCCAGAGGCCGGCGGCCTTGGAGGCCTTCACCAGCACCACGTCCCCGGGGCGGAGCTGATCATGCAGCAGGGCGATGGCGGCGCGTACGTCGGGTACCAGGGTCGATTCCTCGCCCCAGGAACCCTCCTGGTGCGCCCCCTGGTGCATGGCGGCCGCTTCCGGGCCGATCACGACGAGCTTGGCGATGTTGAGCCGGACGACCAGGCGGCCGATCTCATCGTGCGCGGTGATCGCGTCCGCGCCGAGCTCGCCCATCACGCCGAGCACGGCCCAGGACCGGCGGCCGCTCTCCCGCGTCATCGCCGCGAGCGCCTTGAGGCCGGCCCGCATCGACTCGGGGTTGGCGTTGAAGGAGTCGTTGAGGATCGTGACGCCGTCTTCGCGCGTCACGACCTCCATGCGGCGCGCGGACCGCCGTTCGAGGCCCGAGAGCCGCGTGGCGACCTCCGCCGGGGTCGCGCCCAGCTCCAGGGCGACCGCCGCGGCCGAAAGCGCGTTGCCGACGTGGTGCTCGCCGTGCAATGGCAGCTTGACGTCGGCCTCGCCGGCCGGGGTGACCAGCCGGAAGGACGCGCGGGCCTCGTCGTCGAGGGTGATGCCCTCGGCGCGGACCTGCGCGGACGGGCTCTCGCCGACGAACACGACCCGGGCCTTCGTGCGGCTCGCCATGGCGCTGACCAGCGGGTCGTCGGCGTTGAGGATCGCGACGCCGTCGGCGGGCAGGGCCTCGACCAGCTCGCCCTTGGTCTTCGCGATGCCTTCGCGCGAGCCGAACTCGCCGACGTGCGCGGTGCCGACGTTGAGCACGACGCCGATCTTCGGCGGCGCGATCTCGGCGAGGTGGGCGATGTGCCCGGGGCCGCGCGCGGACAGCTCCAGCACGAGGTGGCGGGTGCTCGCGTCGGCCCGCAGGGCCGTCCAGGGGTGACCGAGCTCGTTGTTGAACGACCCGGGCGGCGCGACCGTCGGGCCGAGCGGCTCGAGCAGCTGCGCGATGACGTCCTTCGTCGACGTCTTGCCGGACGAGCCGGTGACGCCGACGACGGTCAGCTCGCCCTCGGCCAGCCGCTGCACGACGTACCGGGCGAGCTTGGCCAGCGCGCCCAGCACCGCGGCGCCGGAGCCGTCCTTGTCGCCGGTCAGCGCGACCGACCGCTCGTGGGCCTCCCCCTCCCCCAATGGGGGCACGACGATCGCGGGCGCGTCGACCTCGCGGGCGGCCAGCACGGCGACGGCGCCGGCCTCGACGGCCTGCGCGGCGAAGTCGTGGCCGTCGACCTTCTCGCCCGGCAGGGCGACGAACAGGCCACCGGGGGTGAGCTGCCGGGTGTCGAACTCCACGCTGCCGGTCACCCGCACGCCCGGTTCGGCGCGGTGCAGCCGGCCGCCGACGACGTCGGCGATCTCGGCCAGGCTGAGCACGATCACACATTCACCTCGAGTTTGTTGCGGATGGCCGCGGCCAGCTCGTCGCGGTCGGAGAACGGGTGCACGACGCCGCCGGCCTCCTGGCCGGACTCGTGCCCCTTGCCGGCGAGGAAGACGATGTCGCCCGGCCGCGCGAGCGCGACCGCGTGCTCGATGGCTTCGCGGCGGTCGCCGATTTCGATGACCTCGCCGCCCTCGGCGGGTCCGACCGCGCGGGCGCCGGCCAGCATCGCCGCGCGGATCGCCGCGGGGTCTTCGGAACGCGGGTTGTCGTCGGTGACGATCAGGAACTCGCTGCGGCGGGCCGCCGCCTCGCCCATCATCGGGCGCTTGGCGGTGTCCCGGTCGCCGCCGCAGCCGAGCACGGTGATGATCCGGCCCTCGGTGCGGGCCCGCAGCGCGTCCAGGCCCTGGGCGACCGCGGCCGGCTTGTGGGCGTAGTCGACGACGGCGGTGAACTCCTGGCCGACGTAAACACGCTCCATCCGCCCAGGCACCTGCACCTGCGCGAGCCCGGCGACGATGTGCTCCAGGCCCACCCCGGCGGTGCTCAGGATCGCGGCCGCGAGCACGGCGTTGGCGACGTTGAACTCGCCGGGCAGCGGGATCTTCGCCGCGGCGCTGGCGCCGTCCGGGCCGTGCAGGGTGAACGTCTGCTCACCGTGCGGGGTGGCCTCCAGGTCGGTGGCCTTCCACGCCGCTTCGGTGCCCGGGTCGGTGGTCACGGTGATCGTCTGCGGCGTGAGCAGCGCCTGGCCCCACGCGCTGTCGACCACGACGACCTCGCTGGTCGAGCGGCCGTCGAACAGCAGCGACTTCGCGGCGAAGTACTCCTGCATGTCCTTGTGGAAGTCCAGGTGGTCCTGGGAGAGGTTGGTGAACGCGCCGACCGCGAACCGGGTGCCGTTGGCGCGGCCCAGCGCGAGCGCGTGGCTGGAGACCTCCATCGGCACGTGCGTGACGCCGCGCTCGAGCATCACCGCGAGCAGCGCCTGCAGGTCCGGCGCCTCGGGCGTCGTGAAGCCGCTGACCAGGCGTTCGCCCGCGATCCGCGTCTCGACCGTGCCGATCAGGCCGGTGGTCAGGCCCGCGGCCTGCAGCCCGGCGTCGACCAGGTACGACGTCGTGGTCTTGCCGGACGTGCCGGTGACGCCGAGGACGGCCAGCCGCAGGGAGGGCTCGCCGTAGATCCAGGCGGCGATCTCGCCGAGGGCGGCGCGCGGGTCGGTGTGCACGAGGATCGGGACACCGGCGTCGCGCAGGGCGGGCCGCTCGGCACCCGCGGCGTCGGTGAGCACCGCGACGGCACCGGCGGCGACCGCCTGGTCGCTGAAGTCGGCGCCGTGGGCCCTGGCCCCCGGGAGGGCGGCGAAGAGGTCGCCGGGCAGCACGTGCTGGGCCCGCAGGGTGGTGCCGGTGACGGTGAGGTCGGCGGCGTCGGGCGAGTCGGCGATCAGCCGGGCGTCCGCCCTGGCGAGCAGCGTCGCCAGCGGGACCGGGTCGATGCGCGCCGGGCGGGGCGGCGCGGGGACCGCTTTCACCGGGCTTTCCGGCACCTGGGAACTGGACGAGGACACGGACACGGCCAAGAGGCTACCGGCGGCCGGTTCGGGCGCCCGCACGCGGTACGGCGATTGCGCGCGGCTGAGGCAGATGTGCTAAGCGACGTCCCGGACCTTGTTGCACCGCAAGGACTTCCCCCGCGCTCCGGACCGATGTGGACGATGGGCGCGTCAAAGGCCCCCCACCGGAGTGAGGGGCCTTTGACGCACAGTGCTTACTGGACGATGAGCGGGACTTCCGGCGAAGGGCCGTCCGACAGCGGGATCTGGTACCGCTGCGTCAGGTACGACGCGATGCTGTGGAACAGCGGCGCCGCGGAGTGCCCGACCGGCAGCGTCGTGTCCGGCGCGTCCAGCCGGATGCCCACCACGAACCGCGGGTGGTCGGCGGGCAGGATGCCGGCGAAGGTGATGTTGTACAGGTGGTCGCTGTAGGCCTTCGTCCGCGGGTCGACCTGCTGGCCGGTGCCCGTCTTGCCGGAGATCTGGTAGCCCTCGACCGCCGCCGTCGGCGCGGTGCCCTTCTGCACGCCCTTGCCGTTCTGGGCGACCGCGCGCATCATGTCGCGCACCGTCTTCGCCGTCTGCGGGCTGACCACCTGGACGCTCTTCGGCGCCGGCTCGGGCACCGTCGTCCCGTCCGGGTTGACCTTCGCCTTGACGATCCGGGGTTCCACGCGCAGGCCGTCGTTCGCGATCGCCTGGTACATCCCCGCCATCTGCAGGACGGTCATCGACAGGCCCTGCCCGATCGGCAGGTTGCCGAACGTCGTCGCCGACCACTGGCTGCGCGCGGGCACCACGCCCGCGCTCTCGCCGGGGAGGCCGACGCCGGTGCGCTGCCCGAGGCCGAACCGCTTGAGCAGCTCCGAGTAGTGCTCCTCGCCGATCTTCTGGGCGAGCAGCAGCGTGCCGATGTTGGACGACTTGGCGAAGATGCCGGCGGTGGTGAACGTCTGCGTGCCGTGGGTCCAGGCGTCGTGCACGGTCTTGTCGGCGACCTGCAGCGCGCCCGGCACCTGGATCGTCGACTCCGGCGTCGCGATGCCTTCGTCGATCGCGCCGGTGGCGGTGACGACCTTGTTCACCGAACCCGGTTCGAACGGCGTCGTGACCGCGGGGTTGGCCAGGTCCTCGTTGGTCCAGGTCGACTGGTCGTTGGGGTCGAACGTCTTGTCGTTGGCCAGCGCGTAGACCTCGCCGGTCTTGGTGTCCGTGACGACCGCCTGCCCGCCCTTGGCGTGCGACTGCTGGACGTAGTCCGACAGCTGCCGCTGCACCTCGTACTGCAGGTCGGAGTCGATGGTCAGCTCGAGGTCCGAGCCGGGGACGGCGGCCTGGAGGTCGTGCTCCGTGCCCGGGATGACGACGTTGTCGCTGCCGTTCTTGGTGTTGACCATCATCCGGCCCGGCGTACCCGCCAGGTCGTTGTCGCGCAGCAGCTCCAGCCCGACCAGGCCGTGCAGGTTGTGCTTGGAGACGTCCGGGTCGTCGGAACGCCAGTTCGCGGCGCCGACGATGTTCGAAGCCAGGCTGCCGCCCGGGTATTCGCGCAGCGCGCGCTTCTCGACGCCGATCCAGGCGAAGTGCTTGACGATGTCGGTGGCGATCGACGGCTCGACGTTGTTCACCAGGTAGGTGAAGGACGCCTGCTTGTGGAACAGGTCCAGCAGCTGCTGCTCGCCGATGACGTTCGGCAGCTTGCCGGCGATGTACTTCGCGGCGGCGGCGGTTTCGCTGTCGAAGGTCCGCGCGGTGCCGGGGTTCTTCGTCGCGAAGTCGTCCATGCTCTTGTGCAGCGCCTTGAGGTTCACCGAAAGCGTGCGCACCTCGACGCTGAACGCCAGCTTGGCGCCGCTGCGGTCCACAATGGACCCGCGCTGGGCCGGGATGTCGATGGTCTGGGTGCGCTGCCGCTCGGCCGCGGCGGACAGCGCCCCGGCCTCGAACCACTGCACCTGCACCAGTTTCCCGCCGGCGACGAGCAGCACGGCGACCAGGATCAGGCGCACGGCGGAGAACCGGGTGCGGTTGCCGCCGTTGCCCCGGCGCGCGGCCGCGCTGCGCGTCCCGGCGGAGTAGGTCCGGCGCGCGCTCCCGGCGGAGCGCGCGCGGACCTGTCCCCGGCTGGACGAAGCCATCACTGACCGGCCCCCGGCTGCGCGGGCGGCGGCTGCTCCTCCGCGGGCACGGCGGGCTGGTCACCTTCGATCGGCGCGCCCTGCTGCGACTGCGTGCCCGCGGCGGGCGCGGCCGGCGGCGCGACCGGCACCGCCGGCGTGTCCCCCTTGGCCTTCTTGGGCTCGCCGACGAGCGAGGTCTTGCCGTCCGGGCCGACGACGATCCGCGCCGGGTCGCCGCCGGGCACCATGCCCAGCTGCTGGGCCGCGGGGGCCAGCGACGCGGGCGACTCGGCCTTGGCGACGTCGCGCTGGAGCTGTTCCTTCGCCTCGGCCAGGCTCGCGTTGGTGGTGCGCAGCTGCTCGAGCCGGTAAGAGTCGGCGATCGCCTGCGTGGACAGCCACAGCGTGGTGGCCACGCCGACGGCGAGCAGCGCCATCATCAGCAGCACGAACGAGGCGCGCGACTTCGGCAGCCGCAGCTTCAGCTTGAGCTTCGGTGCGGGCGTGCCGGGCTGGGCCGCCTTCGGCTGCGGGCGCGGCTCGCGCTCCTTGAGCAGGTCGGCGCGCTGGGCACGGCGGGCGTAGGCGCGTTCGGCCGCGGACGTGCGGCCTCGTGACGCGCGCCGGGGCGACGCCTTGCCCGGTTCGGTGGTCTGCGGGTCCGGCTCGACGGTGGTCGAGGTGCGGGCGGCCTCGCCGCGTCCCCGCGTCGCCGGCGCGGTGCGGCGGCGGGACCTCGTGGGAGCGGTCATCGCGGCTCTCCGATCCTCTCTGCGGCCCGCAGCCGCACCGAGGCGGCGCGCGGGTTCCGTTCGATCTCCTCGTCGCCGGCCTTCTCGGCCCCGCGGGTGAGGAGCTTCAGCTCAGGTCCGTGTCCCGGCAGTTCGACCGGGAGTCCTTCCGGCGTGCGGGACTTCGCGAGCTCGGCCAGCGCCTGCTTGACGAGCCGGTCTTCCAGGGACTGGTAGGACTCGACGACGATCCGCCCGCCCGTCTTCAGGGCGCCCAGTGCCGCTGGCATGGCTCGGCGGAGCACCTCGAGCTCGCCGTTGACCTCGATCCGCAGCGCCTGGAAGGTGCGCTTGGCCGGGTGCCCGCCGGTGCGGCGGGTGGCGGCCGGGACGGCGTCGTAGAGCAGCTCGACCAGGCGCCCGCTCGTGGTGAACGGCTCCTGTTCGCGGGCTTTCACGACGGCCTTGACGATCCGCTGCGCGAAGCGTTCTTCGCCGTAGTCCCGCAGGATCCGGATCAGCTCGCCGGGCGCGTAGGTGTTCAGCACGTCGGCGGCGGTGAACCCGGTGGTCGGGTCCATCCGCATGTCCAGCGGCGAGTCCTTGGAGTAGGCGAACCCGCGCTCGGCCCGGTCCAGCTGCATCGAGGAGACGCCGAGGTCGAACAGGATGCCGTCGGCCTTGTCGATCTTCAGCCCCTCGAGGGCTTCCGGCAGTCCGTCGTAGACCGTGTGCACGAAGTCGACGCGGTCACCGTGGCGCGCGAGGCGCTCCCCGGACTTCTCCAGCGCGGCCGGGTCGCGGTCCAAGGCGACGAGGCGCAGCCGCGGGAACGTTTCGAGGAGGGCGTCGGAGTGGCCGCCGAGCCCGACGGTCGCGTCCACGAGGACGCCGTCTCGGTCGGCGAACACAGGGGTGAACAGCTCGACGATGCGCCTCAGCAGTACCGGGACGTGTTCGGGTGCCGCCATGGTGTTCCCTCCCCCTTTCTCGCCTGGGCGGCCCGGGGGAAATATGGCGGATGCCGTCAGGTCCCTGTCCGCCCGCTGCGGACCTGGTACCGGGGAAGGTGCACCAGGGCTGTTGAGCGGACAGAGGCCTCACGGCATCCGGGTGGGCTTCCCCTCTTCGCGCGGGCGGCGAACCTCTTCGTCCCCCGACGACGAAGGTGCACCGCGTCCGCACGTCTAGAAGACGCCCGGCAGTACTTCCTCTCGAGCCTTCGCGTAGCTGTCTTCGTGTTCTTCCAGGTAGCCCTGCCACGCTTGGGCGTCCCAGATCTCCAGCCTGGTGATCGCCCCGATCACCACGCACTCCTTGCTGAGCCCCGCGTAGCGGCGGAGCTCGGACGCGATCGTGATGCGCCCCTGGCCGTCCGGCCGTTGCTCGTCCGTCCCGGCGAACAGGTAGCGCTGGTAGGCCCGAACCGCCTCGTTCGTGAACGGGGCCTCGGCGACCTTGCGCGCCATCTGCTCGAACTCGGCGCGGGGGAAGACGAAGAGGCAGTGGTCCTGCCCCTTGGTGAGCATCAGCCCGCCGGCCAAGGCGTCGCGGAACTTCGCGGGCAGCGCGAGCCGCCCTTTGTCGTCCAGCTTCGGGGTGTGGGTGCCGAGGAACACGGCCTCCACCTCCCTACCGCACCCGGTGGCGAACCACCGTCTACGGCTCCAGGGCTTCCCTTCCGCCCCACTGGCCACCACCGTACCCCACTTTTCACCACAGTCAACGCGAGAAACCGACGGCTCACTCCGTCGTGTGGTCCGTTTACGCAGGTCAACGAGGTGGGGGCAGGTGGGGGCCAGTGTGGGGGGCGGTGGCCAAGATCCCCCTCGGCGGGGGCCGGAGCAACCTCAGCTGTACCCCGGACGTCCGCATAACGGCCGCGAAGGAACCCTAAGGGCCCCGGGTGGGGTCCCGTGGGGACCCGGGTGGGGGTGCGTGGGGCCCCGGGTGGGGATGCGTGGGGCCTTCGGTGGGGTCCCGTGGGGACACGGGTGAGGGCACGTGGGGCTGTGGGTGGGGAACGTGGAGCCCCCGGGTGCGGGCGCGCCGGGACGCCAGTGGGGGTGCGTGGGGACCGAAGGGAGCTCCCGGCTGGATCCAGCGAAGAGCACCCCGCCCCTCCCCCGCCGCGCGTGGATGTCATGAAAGAGTCGTTCACCTCGCCGGACGCCATGAAAGAGTCGTTCATGACGTCCGGACCACACCGGGACTTGTCCACAGGCACGCGAAGTCACCCCGAGTAGTCCACAGATCGCGCAAAGCTCTGGTTCCCTCTGGCCGAACGAGTCACGATCGGCGAGTGACAAGAGGATCTTGGACGCGCGACGCGGAAGCGCTCTTCGCGGCCAGCCGACGAGGCGTGATCGCGGTGGCGCACCTGGAGGCGCTGGGCGTGCCGCAGGGAACCAGCTACCGGCGGTGCCTCCCCGGCGGGCCCTGGCGGCGGCTCCTCCCGGGTGTGGTGCTGCTGCGCACCGGCGAACCCACACGGCGGCAGCTGGTCGAAGGCGCTCTCCTCCACTGCGGCGACCAAGCCGTGGTCACGGGTGTCGAAGCGTGCCGCAGGCAGGGCCTCGACCGGCCGGCCGTGCCGGGCGAGCTGATCCACGTCCTGCTGCCGCTGCACCTGAAGACCACCAGCACCGGCTACGTCCTCGTCGAACGTACCAAGCGCATGCCCGTTCCGGTCCGGTGCGACGGGCTCGTCGTCGCACCGGCGGTGCGGGCGGTGCTCGACGAGTGCCGGCGTTTGCGTGAGCGGGCACCGATCCGGGCCTTGCTCGCCGAGGCGGTCCAGCAGCTCGGCGTCGACCCGGCCGAGCTGGCCGCTGAGCTGGAGGCCGGCAGCAAGCGGGGAACCGCGTTGCCGCGTTCAGCGCTCCGGGAGATCACCGATGGCGCCCGTTCGGCCGCGGAAGCCGAAGCCATGGCGGTGTGGCGCCGGACAGGCCTGCCGGAGCCCGTCTGGAACTTCGAACTCCGCGATGACCGGGGCCGCTACATCGCCACCCCGGACGCCTGGTTCGACGACGTCGCCCTCGCCTGGGAGATCGACTCCTACGAGTTCCACTTCGGGCAGCCCGGTTACGCGGCAACCCTCGCCCGCAACAACCGCTACGCGGCCGCCGGCGTCGCCGTGGTCCAGACCGTGCCGAGCCGCCTGCGCGACGACCCCCGAGCCGTCGTCGCCGAGCTGATCTCCGCGTACCAGGCCGCCGCAACCCACCCGCGTCCGCCCGTGGTCCTGACCGGACGTCACGAAAGAGTCGTTCATGGCGCCTGACGACATGAAAGAGTCGTTCATGACGTTGCGGGGCCGGGTCAGTCCTCCGGAGTGAGCAGTGACGCGACCCGCGCCGCCAGGCGGGTGCTGTCCACCGGGGTCACGTTCACCCAGTCCTGCCCGCCCCGCCCCGGCGTCTTCGTCGCGCAATACGCGCCCACGTCCGTGTCGAACCACGACAGCCCGCCCACCCGCGCCACCCTCCCCGACGGGCCACGGCGGCTCACGCTGAACGACCCCGCCGAGTACACCGGGCGCGCCTGGATCGCCAGCACCTCCCGCAGCTGAGCCGACGAAGCCGCCGAAGCCGCGCCGCGGGAAGAGAACACCGGGTCCTCCACCGAGCCCGCCAAGGACGACGCCGGCAGGCTCACCCCGTACCCCGGGCCGGCCGTCAGCTCCGGGAGGACGTCGATGATCGCCGTGCACAGCTCGGCGTCGCGGATGGCCGCCAGTGCGATCGTCTGCTCCGGCTGGGTCGCCAGGACGCCCCGGCGGCCGCGGACCGCCGTCACCGCGCGGAACGGGGCTTCCGCCGTCATGTCCACCATCGCTTCGCACGCCACGAAGACCTCCGCCGAGGCGAGCAGCGCGAGCCGCTCCGTCAACGCCGGCTCCAGCGCAGAACCGTCGTAGAGCCCGCGCTCGGCCAGGTTGTCGTACACCGCCTTGCGGACCTCGGCGCGTTCCTCCTCGGTGCCGCCGACGCTGCGGACGCTCAGCGGCTCCGGCGGGCGGTCGTGGCCGAGGTCGGTCCACAGGATGTCGAACGCCGACGCCGAGACGCGGATCAAGCCTGCCCCAGCGACGGCGCGGCGGGGAACGTCTCGGCCGGCACGTGGCCGTGCAGCGCCGCGTCGCGGGTGCGCATCACGTCGATCGCCTTCTGCCGCGCGGCTTCCGCCTCGGCGCGGCGGACCGCCAGCTCGTCCGACAGTCCTGCCAGGACCTGCAGGTTCCCCGACGAAGCCGCGTCCCGGATCATCGACGCCGGGTCGTAGCCCACCGGCGGCGGCATGTCGGCCCGAGCCCGCGCCGCCGCCTCCGCCTGCGCGCCGACCGCGCGGCCGACCGAAGCCGAGACGGCGGCGGAGTGCGAAAGCCAGTCCGCGGCCCGGCCGAGGGCCGCCCGCGCCGCGTCGCCCGCGCCGCCCCGCCAGTTCTCCCGCGACGACGTGATCAGCCCGGCCAGTTCGGCGGTCGACTCCTGCAGCCGTTTCGCCAGCCCGTCCCAGCGCGCGCCCGCCTCGCCCGCGGCGACCGGGTCGTTGCCCGCCTCGACCTCCGCGGCCATGGCCTCGTGGCTGTAGGACTCGTACCGCGCGGTGGGGACGGGCGGTTGGGCGTCGGGCACGGCGCACCTCTCGTGGTCAGGGCAGTTTCGGTTCCACCAGGCCGGCCACCGTGCCCGCGCGGCGGCACGCGAGCGGGGTGTCCGAAAAACCGGTGTTGCTGACGTCGATCTGGACGCTGGCCGCGTCGCCGACCCCGAGCAGCACGGCGCAGGTGCCGTCGGCGGCCTTCTTGTCCATCACCTTCAGCGCCGGGTGGCTGCCGACCGTCGTCTTCGTCGCGGTCTTCTTCGCGACTTCGAGGTCGGCCAGGCCGTCGGTCTCGCTGAGGGTCACGGTGACGCCGAAGGCGCCGGGCACGGTCCAGTCGCACGCGCGGGCGCCCGCGATCTCCTTGGGCTTGCCGAGCACGCTCACCCCGGCGCTCGAGCGGTCCTGGGGGCTGAGCAAGGTGCACGGGTCCATCGCGGCCAGGCCGGTCCACGCGACGGGCGGCGTCGACGACGCCGGGGTCGACGTGGTGTGGCCGATCTCGGTTCGCGGCGAGGTCTGCGCGCAGCCGGCGAGCACCACCAGCGCGACCGGGACCCCCAGCAGTCGCATCCGATCAGCCACCCGAGCAGTCCACCCCGTCCGCCGCCTGCTCGTCGGCGTGCTGGTACTTCGCCAGCGCCTCCGAGATCCGGTGCTTGAGCGTCTCGAGCTCCTTGCCGAACGCCGTCAGCTGCTGCACGGCCGACCCCTGGCCGCCGATGCCGTACTCGGCCATGAACCGGCCCAGCTCCCCCGCGTACCCGCCGCCGAGCGGCACCGTCCGCCCCAGCACCTTGGCCTCGCGGACCATCTCGCCGACGACGTCCTGCAGCCGACCGAGCTTCCCGTAGGCGTCCGCGGCCAGCTCGGGCGCGACCGCGAAGCCGCGCACGTCGAACGGCGGTTGCGCGCGCACGTCGCTCATGAGCGGTTACGCCTCTCTGTAGCCGGGCGACCTCGAAACGCAGCATACGACAAAGCGGGGTGTCAGCGGGAGCACCCAGAATCGGGTGACAACACACCCGTTCGGGGTATCGTCGCTGCTTGCGCAGTGTCATCAACCGCCGTGGCGGGCGTGATTGCCCGGGGTTCACGGGGTTCCGGCCCCTGGTTCGCCCGGGTTTGACACACTGGATGGAAGGCTGGTCGCTGCGCGCGGACAGCAGCGATGGGGGCCGTTCGGCCCGGCGGTGCGCACAGTGCGCGCGGCCACGCGCCACCAGGAGGTCGAGTGACGTCGAGAATCCAGTCTGCGACGCCCGGATCGGGCGAGCAGGCATCCGGACGGCCGCCTTACCCGGCGGAGTCCACGGGCAACGGCCGGGCCGCCGGCCGGCCCGCCAGAGTGTCGCTGGACGAGCTGCACGAAACCGCCCGCCGGATCGCCGCCAACGTCGAACGCGTGCTGGTCGGCAAGCCCGACGTCATCCGGATCGCGCTGGTCACGCTGCTCGCCGAAGGCCACCTCCTGGTCGAAGACGTCCCCGGCGTCGGGAAGACGTCGCTGGCCAAGGCGCTCGCCCGGTCGATCGACTGCACGGTCAGCCGCATCCAGTTCACCCCGGACCTGCTGCCGAGCGACGTCACCGGCGTCTCGATCTACAACCGCCAGTCCGGCGAGTTCGACTTCCGCCCCGGCCCGGTGTTCGCGAACATCGTGGTCGGCGACGAGATCAACCGCGCCTCGCCGAAGACGCAGTCGGCGCTGCTGGAGTGCATGGAAGAGCACCAGGTCACCGTCGACACCTCGACCTACCGCCTCGAAGAGCCGTTCATGGTCATCGCGACCCAGAACCCGATCGAGATGGAAGGCACCTACGCCCTCCCCGAGGCCCAGCGCGACCGCTTCACCGCGCGCGTCTCCATCGGCTACCCCGACCAGCAGGCCGAGCTGGCCATGGTCGACGAGCACGCCGGCCACAACCCCCTCGAAGAGCTGCAGCCGGTGTCCGACGGCGAGACCGTGCACCGCCTGATCGAGACGGTCCGCAACGTGCACATGGCGCCGGAGGTCCGCCGGTACGCCGTCGACGTCGTCGCGGCCACCCGGCAGGTCCCGGAGATCCGCCTCGGCGCCTCCCCGCGGGCCACGCTGCACCTGGTCCGCGCGGCGCGGGCGCAGGCGGCGCTGTCGGGCCGCGACTACGTCGTCCCGGACGACCTGCACACGGTCGCGGTTCCGGTGCTGGCGCACCGCCTGGTGCTGACCACCGAGGCCCACGCGGCGCGGCGGTCGGCGACCGACGTCGTGCGCGCGGTGCTGCACCGGGTCCCGGTGCCGCAGGGCTCCCGTCCCTAGCTGGTGACATCTGGGGCTTCGCCCCAGGTCGGGGGCTCCGCCACCCGAACCCCCGAAAAATTGTTCCAGCGCGCGAAGGGGAAGAGAACGGCATGCTGCGTGCCCTGTCCGGCCTGACCACCCGCGGCCGCTGCCTCCTGGCCGCGGGGATCGCGGCCGCGGTGTGCTCGTTCGTGCTCAACGAACGCGACCTGCTGCGCGTGGCGGTGTTCGTGGTGGCGCTGCCGCTGCTGGTCGCCGCGTTCATCTCGGCGACCCGGCTGCGCATCGGCGCCACCCGCACGCTGAACCCGCAGCGCGTCGCGGTCGGCGGCAACGGCGAAGTCCACCTGGAGCTGTGGCGCAGCGGCCGGCTGCCGGCCGGCGAGATCCTGCTCGAGGACGGCGTGCCGTACGCGCTGGGTTCGCGGCCGCGGTTCGTCGTCGAGCGGCTCCCGCACGACCGCCGCGTCGCGCTGCGCTACCCGCTGCAGCCGGTGCTGCGCGGGGTCCAGCAGGTCGGGCCGCTGCGCGCGACCATCACCGACCCGTTCGGGCTGTGCGAGTTCGAGCGCGAGCTGATCGGGCACTCGCGGCTGGTCGTCGTGCCCCGGGTGGTCCCGCTGTGGGGCATGCCGAGCGGCGCCGGGATCGGCGTCGGCGACGACGGCACCGTCCGGCTGCACGCCGGGCAGGGCGAGGCCGACGTCATCGTCCGCCAGTACCGCCAGGGCGACGACCTGCGGAAGGTGCACTGGCGCTCGACCGCGCGCCGCGACGAGATCATGGTGCGCGTCGAAGAACGGCCGTGGCGCGGCGGCACCACCGTGCTGCTCGACCACCGCGCCGCCGCGCACCACGGCAGCGGCCCGGCCGCCAGCCTGGAGTGGGCGGTGTCGTTCACCGCGTCGGCCGCGCTGCACCTGCGCCGGTCCGGGCACCGCGTCCGGCTGGTCAGCGAGCACGGGATCACCCTCGCCGACACCCCCGGCGAAGGCGGGGACCACTACGACAACGTCCTGCTCGACGCGCTGGCCGCGCTGCAGCCGGCACACCAGCGGGACATCACGCTGGCCGGCGACCCCGGCGAGGGCCAGGAGCTGATCGCCGTGCTCGGCACGGTCAGCACCGAAGCCGTCCACGAACTGACCCAGTACCGTCCGCGCGGCATCCGCAGCCTCGCCGTCCTGCTCGACACGCCCACCTGGTCGGCGGGGGTGAGCGCGCCCGAGCAGCGGGCCGCGGCCACCGAAGACTCGGCCGCGCTGCTGCGCGCGTCGGGCTGGGGCGTGGTCATCGCCGGGCCCGGCTCGCCGATGCCGCAGGTGTGGGCCGAGCTCAGCCGCAGCGGTGCCCGCGGCCACACGTTGATCGGCGGTCAGCGATGAGCACCTCCGCACCCCCGCGCCCGGCGAACCGCCCGTCGTCCCAGCACCCGCTGTCGGCCTGGCGGAGCAGCCTGCTGGCGCCGGCCGCGGCCGGCATCGCGACGCTCTGCGCGGCGACGTCGGTGACCAGCGTCGTGGCCGGACTGGCCTGGTTCGGCTACCTCTTCGTCGCGGTCCTGCTGATCGGCGCGACCGGGCTGGCGCTGCGCTCGCTGCAGGTGCCGACCGTGCTGGTCGGCCTCGGCCAGCTGCTGGTGCTGCTGTTCCTCATCACCGGCGCGTTCACCACGAACGGGATCCTGCAGGTGATCCCCGGCCCGGACGCGTTCGAAGAGATCGGCACGACGCTTTCGGCCGCCGCCGAGCAGATCCGCGTCGGGCTGCCGCCGGTCGAGGGCAGCCAGCCGATCCTGTGCCTGGTGACGATCCTGATCGGCCTGGTCGCCGTCCTGGTCGACACGCTGACGGTGGCCGCCGCGGCGCCGGCCGCGACCGGGCTCGTGCTGCTCTGCGTCTACGCCGTGCCGGCCGCGCTGAGCGAGGAAATGCTGCCCTGGTGGACGTTCCTGCTCGGCGGCGCGGCCTTCGCCGGCCTGCTGGCCGTCGACGGCAACCACCGGCACCGGCGCTGGCGGACCCGTGAAGCACCCGGCCGCAGCGGCAAGCAGGGCGTGTTGTCCGCGCCGGTCGCGGTCGTCAGCGCGGCGATCGTGCTCGGCCTGTTCGGCGGCGCGATCACGTGGGTCGGCACGGTCGGGCGGATCCCCTTCGGCGCCAGCGGGAACGGCGCCGGCGCGGGCTCCGGCGGCTTCGGCATCCAGCCGTTCACCGAGCTGCGCGGGATGCTCGACCAGGGCTCCAACCGCGAGCTGTTCAAGGTCCGCGGCCTCGGCACCGACCGGCGGCTGCTGCGCGCGATGACGCTGGACACCTTCTACCCGAACAAGGGCTGGGGCCTGCACGACGAGGGCCGTTCGCAGCAGGGCGTCCCGGTCGGGCCGCAGCTGCCGGCCGCGCCGGGCGACGACGGCACCGGCGCCGCGCGCAAGATCGACGTCGAGCCGACGAGCTGGCGCGACAACTGGCTGCCGGTGTTCGGCGCGCCGCGGGTGATCGACGGTGCCGGCAACGGCTACCTCTACGACCAGGTCAGCGGCACGGTGTTCACCACGCGCAGCGAAACCCCGCCGTCGTACGTCGAATACGCGTCGCTGAAGGAGCCGACGGCCGCCGAGCTGCGCGTGACCGCGCGCGTCGACGACCTGCCGCCGCGCTACACCGAGCTCGACCGGGTCGACGACCGCGTCCGCGCGAAGACGCAGCAGCTGATCGCCGGCGCGGGCAACGACTTCGACCGCGCGTCGGCGATCTGGCGGTACTTCACGGCGCAGAACGGCTTCGTCTACGACACGAAGACCGCGCCGGCCAACGACGCGGACGCGCTCGCCGACTTCATCCTCAACGGCAAGCGCGGCTTCTGCGAGCAGTTCGCCTCGGCGATGGCCGTGATGCTGCGGGTGGCGGGCATCCCGTCGCGGGTGGCGATCGGCTTCACCCCCGGCTCGCAGGTCAACGACTACCTGTCGATCAGCACCCAGGACGCGCACGCGTGGGTCGAGGCGTACTTCGGCGACAAGGGCTGGGTGACGTTCGACCCGACCCCGCTGTCCGACGGGCGCGGCATCACCCCGCCGTACCTGCAGGCCGGCCCGCAGGACGGCGACCAGCCGGACGACACCCAGGTGGCGCCCAGCACGGTCCAGTCGAGCGCGGCGCCGACCGGCGTCCCGCGCGACACCGGGCAGAACCAGCAGGCGCAGGGCCCGGAGCAGGCCGACCCGGGCACGCCGGACTGGGTGTGGGCGCTGGTGCTGGCGCTGCTCGCGCTCGCGCTGCTGGCGACGGTCCTGGTGATCGCCGGCGGACGACGACGACGGCCGGACCGCGAACCGGCGGCCACCGGGCTGAGCGCGCTGCTCAAGAACTGGCTGCCGCTGATCGCCGCGGCGCTGTGGGTGGCGCTGCTCGGCGTGCTGACCTGGCTGGTGGCCTGGTGGTTCAGCCTGCTGGTCGTGCTGCTCCTGGCCGGGCTGCTCGGCCCCTCGGCCGCCCGCGACGTCGGCAGGCGACGGCGGCTGCAGGAGATCGTCGGCCACCGCCCGGGCGCGGCGGACGCGGCGTGGTCCGAGCTGCGCGCCGAGTGCGCTGACCGCGGGTTGCCGATTCCGCCGAGCGACACGGTCCGCGTGGCCGGCCAGAAACTGGCAGCGAAGCACCACCTGGACGACGAGGGCCGCGAGGGCCTCCGCACGGTCATCGGCGTGGTCGAGCGGTCTTGGTACGGCGGAGAAGGTGAAGGCGACCCGACGCTGCCGTCGGCGTTCGACCACCTCCGCCGGAGCCTGCACCGCAACGCGCCGCTGTCCTGGAAGGGCCGGCTCTTCCCGAAGTCCCTGTTCCGCAACCGGGACTGAGCAGTTGACCCGATCGGGGGTCACCCGTTGTCACGGACGCGGGTGACCCACCGGGGCGAGGCGTAGAGCACACAAGAAGATCCGCGTCCGGCCTGGGTGGCCGGACGCGGATCTCGTGGTCTTGCGGCGCTACTGCTCCTCGAAGCGCTGGCGGAAGCGTTCTTCCATCCGCTGGGTGAAGGAACTGCGCCGCCCTGGCTGCTTGCCACCGCGGGCGCCCGATCCACCGCCCTTGCCGTCCCCCTCGGCGGCGTGCCGAATCGATGTGACGGCCAACATGACCCCGAAGAACATCACGAGGAACCCGAGCACGCTGATCAGCGGGATGTCGGCCACCCGGAACTGCGGCACCACCACGCCCAGCACCAGCAGGGCCACGCCCACCACGAACAGGGCGATGCCCTGAATCCGCCGTCGGCGAGCGGGGCGACGCAACCGGGTGCCACGCACCGTGGATGCGAACTTGGGGTCCTCGGCATAGAGCTCGCGCTCGATTTGATCGAGCAGCCGCTGCTCATGCTCGGAGAGTGGCATCTTTCCTCCTCCGGCACAGCTGTCGCGGGCGCCGGGCCGCGCAACGTCCTGGACCCAACAGCCAACCCCAGGCGGGGTGGCACTGTCCAGGATACGAGGCCCGCGCCCGCACGACTACCCGATCCCGCATCCAGTAGGGATCGAATTGGGCTAAATCCCGCCGGAGGGGCGTCGCGGAGGGTCACGGTGGCCCATCGTGACCGGTTAACGGCCTGAGCGGCGATGTGGGGGATGGCGGACGAGCGGAAGATCACCTTCCGTACACGACCGGTGGTGGGGCGGGGTGGGTGGCCGGGTCGCGGACGGGGTGGGGCGGCCGGTTGGCGGGGTCGGCGGTCGGGCGGGGTTGGCGGCAGCAGGCGGCCGAACCGGAATCAACGGTCGAGGCGGGATCGGCAGCCGGACCGCGGACGGGGTGGGACGGACGGTTGGCGGGGTCGGCGGGCGGGGTGGGGCAGCCGGTTCGCGGGGTCGGCGGGCGGGGTGGGGCAGCCGGTTCGCGGTCCGGCGGGGCGGGGTTGGCAGTGGCGGGCTGAACCGGGGTCGGCGGTGGAGGCAGGTTGGGGCGGCGGGCGCGCTGCCGGACGGCGGGATCGGCGGCGGGTGGTCTGGTGACCGGCGGCGAGCGGAGGGTTGGCGCTCGCCGCCGGTGCGCGGCCGAACAACAAGATTGGCGGGTGGCGGCGGGGCTCGCGACCGGATGGCGGGTTGAGGCGGCGAGCGAGCGGATGGCGGATGGGGAAGGCGATTGAGCGGATGGCAGTGCGGGCGGCGGGCGACCGCTCCCCTCCACCGGCTCCCTCGCCACTTCCGGCCGCTCTCCCCTCACTGCTCCCGCGGTGCCAGCAACGACGCCGGCCGCACCGCTGCCGAGCCGAACTTCGATCTCGCCACGTCGGCCGCCACCTCGGCGTCGCGCCAGCGGGGCGCCGCGGAATCGAACACCAGCTGCTCGCCCGCCTCCCCCGTGTCCAGGCCCTCCACGCGGACGCCGATCAACCTGACCGCCCCCGTCGGCGCGTGCTCCGCCAGCAGCGCCACCGCCACCGCGTGGATCTCCCGGGCCACGTCCGTCGCCGACATCAGCGTGCGGGCACGGGTGATCGTGCGGAAATCCGCGAAGCGCACCTTGATCGACACCGTGCGGCCGCGGACGCCCCGCTCCCGCAGCGTCGCCCCCACCCGCTCGGAGAGCCTCAGCAGCTCCAGGCCCAGCGAAGCCCGGTCATGGCGGTCGACGTCGAAAGTGTGCTCGGCGCCGATCGACTTCTCCGGGGAGTCGATCACCACCGCGCGCTCGTCGACTCCATGCGCCAGCCGGTACAGGTGCTCGCCGATCGCCGTTCCCAGCGACTTCTTCAGGCGCTCCGGCGGGAACGCGGCCACGTCCGCGATCGTGTCCAGGCCGAGCCGCTTCAGCTGTTCCTCCGTGCGGGCGCCGACGCCCCACAGCGCCGAGACCGGCAGCGGGTGCAGGAAGGCCAGCGTTTCCGCCGCCGGGACGACGACCATGCCGTCCGGCTTCGCCATCCCCGACGCCAGCTTCGCCACGAACTTGACCTTCGCCACGCCGACCGAGCAGGTGATCCCGTGCTCGGCCTCGACCCGCGCCCGGATCTGCGCGCCCAGCGAAGCGGGTGTCGCGCCCAGGCGGCGCAGTGCTCCGCTGACGTCCAGGAACGCCTCATCCAGGCTCAGCGGCTCGACCAGCGGCGTCAGCTCGCGGAAGATCCCCATCACCCCGCGGGAGACCTCGCCGTACAGGCCCGACGTCGGCGGGATGTTGATCAGGTGCGGGCAGAGGCGCTTGGCGGTCGAGAACGGCATCGCCGAGCGCACACCGAACTTGCGCGCCGGGTAGTTCGCCGCCGCCACGACCGCGCGGGGGCCGCCGCCCGACACGACGACCGGTTTGTCCGCCAGCTCGGGGCGGGTGCGCAGCTCGACGGACACGAAGAACGCGTCCATGTCGACGTGCAGCAGCCCGCAGCCGGCGTCGTCCGGCGCCGGCTCCCCCGGCCGGACGCGGAACCGGGCCATCCCGCCCGGCAGTTCAGCATTTCGCCCCACGCCCGGGACGCTACCGGGCACCACCGACAATTCCGGATCAAGCGGTGCGCGACGACCGGAATCCGCCGGTCACGGCCGCACGTCAGCCGAAATCCGCCGCTCAGGCCGGGGGCCGCGCCACCGCGTGCAGGCGGCTCGCGATCTCCCGCAACGCCGGGGTGGCCGCCGCCACGCGCTCGAAGTCCGCCAGCTCGTCTTCGCGGACGTCGCCGCCCACCAGGTCCGAGATCACCCGGTCGCCCTGCAGCAGCGTCACGTCCAAGCCCGCCGTCACCAGCTGGGCGCGCAGGCCGTCGGCGTCGAAGCGCCGCAGCACGGTGTCGCCCGCGACCACGCCGTCCGCGCTCTCCAGCAGCTGCCGGGCTTCGGCGACGCGGCCGGACAGCGCCCGGTAGAGGACCGACGCGTGGCGGTTGGCCACCAGCACCGACACCGCGCCGCCCGGGGCGACCGCCGTGGCCAGTGCCGTCAGCACCGCCGCCGGGTCGTCGACGATCTCCAGCAGGCCGTGCGCCAGCACCAGGTCGGCCGAGCCGGCCTCGACGTGCCTGCCCAGCGCGTCGGAGTCGTCCGCGATCACCGTGATCCGGTCGGCGACGCCCTCTTCCTCGGCCCGCCGCTGCAGCGTGGCCAGCGCGTTGGGGCTCGGTTCGACGACCGTCACCCGGCAGCCCGCCGCCGCGAACGGCACCGCCCAGCCGCCGCTGCCGCCGCCCACGTCGACGACGCGGGGGTGCTCGACGCCCCGGGCGCGGGCGGCCTTCAGCTCGGCCTCGAGCACCCGGCGAACGGCGCCCGAACCCCGGGCGGCCACGGTCTCCGTCTTCATGCCGGACAGGGTAGTGCCCGCCCCCGCCCGCCTCCCCGGCTCCTCCCTTCGAGTGAACGCCCCTTGCCCGACGGCGCGCCTCGCCCACACCCGTAGGCTGGTCGTCGTGCACACGGTCGCCGTACTCAGCCTCAAGGGAGGCGTCGGCAAGACGACGGTCGCTCTCGGTATCGCGTCCGCCGCCTTGCGTAGGGGCACGCGAACGCTGGTGGTCGACCTCGACCCGCAGGGCAACGCCACCACCTCGCTCGACCCGCCGTTCACCGACGCCACCCTCGCGGACGTGCTCGAGACCCCGACCCGGGAGATGCTCGAACGCGCGATCGCGCCCAGCGTGTGGAGCGAGGACGTCGACGTCCTCGTCGGCACCGAAGAGCTGGAACTGCTCAACGACCCCGACGCCGACAGCGAGCGGCTGGCGAACTTCTCCCGCGCGCTCGACGAACTGCACCGCGAGCCGCTCGGCGAGCTGCCCTACGAGCTGGTGATCCTCGACTGCCCGCCGTCGCTGGGCCGGCTGACGAAGTCGGCGCTGGTCGCCGCGGACAGCGCGCTCATCGTCACCGAGCCGACCATGTACGCCGTCGCGGGCGCGCACCGGGCTCTGGAAGCGATCGAGAAGATCCGCAAGGACCTCAACCCGCGGCTGCGCCCGATCGGCGTGCTGGTGAACAAGCTGCGTGTCCGGTCCTACGAGCACCAGTTCCGGATCGCCGAGCTGCGCGAGAACTTCGGTTCGCTGGTGATGCCGACGGCGATCACCGACCGCCTGGCGGTGCAGCAGGCCCAGGGCGCGTGCAGCCCGATCCACGAATGGCACTCCCCCGGTGCCCAGGAGATCGCGCTGACGTTCAACATGGTGCTGGCGAAGATCCTGCGCTCGAACCGGGCCGGCCGCCACCGCGTCGCCGGCGAAGAGCCCGAGGGCCCGGACTGGCCAGAAGGCCCGGCGCCGGAGACGCCCGAGGCGCCCGCCGAGGTGTCCGAATCGGCGGGGTGAGCCGTGCCCGAAGGTGACACCGTCTACCTCGTCGGGAAGCGCTTCGACAAGGCACTGGCCGGCAAAACGCTGCTGCGCGGGGAGTTCCGCGTGCCCCAGCTGGCCACTGTGGACCTCGCCGGACGCGAGGTCCTCGGCGTCGGCACGGTCGGCAAGCACCTCTTCACGCGCTTCTCCGGCGACCTGACGCTCCACTCGCACCTGATGATGGACGGCATGTGGGACGTCTACGCCGCCGGCGCGAAGTGGCGGCGGCCCGGCCACCACGCCCGCGTGGTCTTCACCGCGGCCGACGTCCAGGTGATCGGCTTCCGCGTCCACGACCTCAGGATCGTCGCCACGCCGAAGGAACACGACCTCGTCGCGCACCTCGGCCCGGACCTGCTCGATCCACAGTGGACGGAAGAGCACGCGGCGCGCGCGGTGGCGAACCTGACCGCCGCACCGGAGCGCGAACTGGGGCTGGCACTGCTCGACCAGCGGGTCATGGCGGGGGTCGGGAACCTCTACAAGTGCGAGATCGCCTTCCTGCTCGGCGTCACGCCGTGGGTTCCGGTGTCCGAAGTGGACGCCGCCACCACGGTCGCGCTGGCCCGCAAGCTGTTGCTGGCCAACGCCCGCTCCGGCCGCTTCGACCAGAGCACCACCGGGCACCTCGACCGCAACCGGAAGAACTGGGTCTACGAGCGCACCCGCCAGGGCTGCTTCCGCTGCGGCGGACGGCTCCTGGTCCGCACGCAGGGCCACGACGTCCAGCGCCGGCCGACCTGGTTCTGCCCGAAGGACCAGGCCGGACCGCACCCGCCGCAGTAGGCCCCGTGCCGCGCGTTTGGCGACCGTCCTCGCACTGGCCCGCCGATCTCGCCGCGCAGAGCTGCCGCTACGCCGAAGTCACCGTCACGCCGAACAACCACGTGCTCGACGGAGTGCCCGGCGACGAACTGCTGTCCGGGCTGGAGAGCGGCCGGGCTGGGCGTGGAACTGGCCTGGTGCTCCGACATCCCGGGAGAAACGGGCGTCAAAGCCGGGCGGGAGACGCTCGTGTTCGCGCTGCGCGAACGCCCTGAGGGCCTGGTGTCCTTCGGGTTGGGTGGGCCGGAACCGGGCGTCGGGCGAGCGCGGTTCGGCCCGTTCTTCACGCGGGCGCGGGAAGCCGGGCTGCACACCGTCCTGCACACGGGCGAAACCACCGGATCGGGCACGGCACCGGCTTCGCGGCCGACCCCGCGCTGCGGGAACACCGTGCGGCGCACCGGATCTCGCTTGAAGCGTGCCCGACGTCCGGACCGCGCAGCTCACCAGCGTCGCCGCACACCCGGTGCGGCGCATGACCGGCGAGTACGTCGCCGAGGGGCTGGGGCTGGCTGCGGCCGACCCCGGCGCGGCTCGCGAAGCACGCCGTCGACGCGTCCTTCCTCGGCGAGCAGCGCGAAGGCCGTCTGCGGAGTGAGATCGCGAAAATGACATTGCCGGACCCTGGGAGCTTCGCCTAGCGTGGAAGTACACGAGAGAGGAGGTGGTCCCAAGTTGTATTCCAACAGGACTCGTGAGGTGGCTGTCCGCTAGCGGATGGCACGTGGAGGACTTTGAGCAGCGCTACAGCTGAGCCACCTTCTGGCTCATCGCCTGCTCCACGTGATGCCTGATAGCGAATACCAGGCAGTCACCGTGCCCCCGGGGTTCCCGAGCACCAGTCCGGCTCGGGCTCGGACGTTTGACGGCGTCCGAGAGGCACCCCGGGGGTTCCTCCATTTTCTCGATGGAGTGCTCATTTGTGCAGGTCGCGCCACCCGGCGTCGCGGGACGACCGTCCGGCGATCAGCGTTTCCCCGTTCTGTCACCCGGACGGCTGAAGGTCGCTAGCCTGGACGCATGCTCAGGCCCGACTACCCGATCACCACGGATCGGCTGCTCCTGCGCCCGTTCACGCCCGGCGACCTCGACGCGCTGAACTCCTTCCAGTCCCGTGCCGACGTCGCCCGTTACCTCTACTGGGGGCCGCGCAGCCGGGCCGAGTCGGCCGCCGCGCTGGCCAAGCGGGTCCACAGCTCCACGCTGACGAAGGAAGGGCAGTTCCTGGCCGTGGCGGTCGAACTGGCCTCGACCGGGCAGCTGATCGGCGACCTGAACCTCGAGTGGATCAGCAGCGAGCACCGCCAGGGCGAGATCGGCTTCGTCTTCCACCCGGACCACCACGGCAAGGGCCTGGCCGCCGAGGCGACGACCGAACTGCTGCGGCTGGCCTTCGAAGACCTGGGGCTGCACCGCGTCATCGGCCGCTGCGACGGCCGGAACACCGCGTCCGCCGCGCTGATGGAACGCCTCGGGATGCGCCGGGAAGCGCATCTTAAGGAGAACGAGATCGTCAAGGGCGAGTGGACCGACGAGCTGATCTACGCCCTGCTCGAAGACGAGTGGAAAGACCTCCGGGCCTCGGGCGCGTAGTGGCCGCTTTCACGTGAAGGCGGCGCTCCGGTAGCGGGCCGCGGGCGGTTTGGCAGCATGGGGGCGTGTTCTTCGACAAGATCGTCCGCCCGGCGCTGTACCGGCTGTCCTACCACGACCCCGAGCTGGTGCACGAGCGCACGATCAGCGTCCTCGCCCGGCTCGGCAAGGCGGCGCCCGCGCTCGGCGGCGCCCTCCGCGTCGACGACCCGGTGACGGTGCTCGGCCTGCGCTTCCCCAACCGCGTCGGCCTGGCCGCCGGGATGGACAAGAACGGCCGCGCGCTGCCCGCGTGGGCCGCGCTGGGCTTCGGGTTCGTCGAGGTCGGCACGGTGACGCGGCTGGCGCAGCCGGGCAACCCCCGGCCGCGGCTGTTCAGCCTCCCCGCGTCCGACGCGGTGATCAACCGCATGGGCTTCAACAACGACGGCGCCGAAGCGCTCGCGGCGAAGCTGGCTCGCGACGGCAAACCCGGCGTCCCGCTGGGGATCAGCATCGGCAAGTCGAAGGTGACGCCGCTCGACGAGGCCGTCGAGGACTACCGGTTCTCGCTGCGGGCGCTGTACCCGTACGCGGACTACTTCGCGATCAACGTCAGCTCCCCGAACACGCCGGGCCTGCGGCAGCTGCAGGACCGCGCCGCGCTGGCCGAGCTGCTCGGCGAGCTGCGGGCGACGTCCGCGGAGCTGGCCGGCCAGGGCACGCCGACGCCGCTGCTGGTGAAGGTCGCGCCCGACCTGACCGACGACGCGCTGGGCGAGCTGCTGGAGGTCGCGGTCGAGCACGGCGTCGCCGGGATCATCGCGACGAACACGACGTTGTCCCGCGACGGCATCGCGGCCGCGGAGAGCGGCCTGGCCGGACAGGCGGGAGGGCTGTCCGGCCGGCCGCTGACCACCCGCGCGGCCGAGGTCGTGCGGTTCGTGCACGACCACACCGGCGGGACCCTGCCGATCATCGGCGTCGGCGGCGTCCTGGGCCCGGACGACGCGCTCCGGCTCGTGGACGCCGGTGCGTCGCTCGTGCAGCTCTACACGGGCTTCGCGCTGCACGGGCCGGGCCTGGTGCGCCGCGTCAGCCGGGGGCTCGCAGGCCGGCGGTAGAAGCGAACCGGACGTACCCGCGCCAGGACTCGTAGCGGTCCAGAGCGGGCCCGTCCGCGGCGAGGCAGCGGACGGCGAGCGGGGCGGTGCCGTCGTCCAGCTCGACGCGGTCGAGCACGAAGGGTTCCTTGAGCGCGGCGGCGAACCGCTCGAACGCGGCCGGGGACAGCCGCCAGCGTTCGCCGTCGAGGACGGCGCCACCGGCGAGCACGCCGGGTTGCGGCGGCTCGGTGCCCAGGAGCACCATCCGGTAGCCCTCGATGGTCCGGACCGGTCCGCCGAACCGGGCGCCGAGCCCGGTGAGCTCGGCGTTGAGCGGCTGGCCGCGCAGGTGCGCGCCGAACACGACGACGTCCTCGCCCGGCTCGGGGTAGGGCGTCATCGGCTCGTCCGTGCAGACGGTCGCGAGGTCCAGCGCGATCTGGTCTTCGAACGCCCGCGTCAGGAAGGTGACGCCGAACGGACGGCGGTCGCCCGGCGACACCGGGACCGACACCGCGGCCACGTCGAGGAGGTTCGCGAACGCCGTGCAGGCGGCCAGGCGGTGGCCCACGCCGGCCGGGTCGGCCAGCGCTTCGGCGATCCCGGGGTGCTCCGGGACGGTGGGCACGACGAGGGCGTCGAACCCGTCGAACCCGGGCTCTCGCACGGAGAACGGGGTCAGCACGGCCCCCGACGCCGTCAGCCGGGCGACGACGGTCTCGAGCGCCAGGCTCGCGGCCTCGCCGAGGGGCAGGTCGGCGGGGTAGCCGATTCTCGGGTGCTCGCCGGCGCCGAGGCGGACGTCGGCGGGCCAGGACCGGTCGCCGCCGGTCATCTGCGTGAGCGCGCGGTGCGCGGTGACCAGGCCGTTCGAGTAGACGGAGACGCCGTCGGCGGCGGGCAGCAGGCCGCGTGTCGGCTTCACGGCGGCGACGGCGTTCAGCGCCGCGGGGACGGCTCCCCCGGTGCTCAGCGCCAGGTCGACGATGCCCAGCGCGACGGCGACCGCCGCGCCGTTCCCGCCGGCCTTGGTGCGGTCCCAGGTCCCGGAAACCATGGCGGCACCGGTCTTGCCGAGCACGAGGGCACCGGCGGCGATGAGCCGGGCGACGACCGGGGCGCTGGTCTCCGGCACGCCGGTCCCGGACGGCTGCCCGGCGACGTCGATCAGGTCCTGCACGGCGAACACGGTGCCGGCCAGCGGCAGGTCTTCCCCGGCTTTGACGCGTTCGTCGACGGTCTTGGCGTCGACGAGGACGTCTTCGACGGCGCGGAGGGTGGTCCAGATTTCGGGGCGGCCGGCTTCGGTGATGCGCTCGAAGGCGGCGACGACGCGGTGCGAGGCGGTGGGCGGGGTGACCGGGACGAGGTCCGGGTCCGGCGGGAGCGTGTTCACGGGGCGTCCTTTCCTCGGCGGGTCGAGAAAGTCCACTGTGTACGGTCGGCGCCGGCGAACCTCAGTGCACGGCGGGCCTCCCGGCGAGTGACACCTCTGCATGCATGACAGAAACGTTAGTTCGCCGACGTTTCCGTCGCGATCAGTTTCCGATTACGCGCGTGTTTCGGCACCAAGAGGTGAACAGGGGGCGACGCCGGGGTGAAACGCACGATCACGCACGCGGGGTGACGAACGGGCCGGACGGCCGCATGGGCGCCCTCGAACGGCGGAGCGAGGTGCCCGGATGGCGCAGCGAAGCCGGATTCGCGTGACGGGCGAGGAAAACGTGGGATCCGGCTGGGATCAGCCGGATTTCGTTCCGCCGGGCGAGCGCGCCGGGCGGAATCGGACGGTCAGGAGAGCTCGCGCAGGGCCATCGCCAGCCCCGCCAGGCGGTCGGTCGCGTCGGTGAGGTCCTGCTTCGACGTCACCAGGCCGTCGCTGGAGGCGGCGACCGTGTGGCCCGCCGCGGCGACCAGGCCGCGGTAGCCCTCGATGCCGTCGTCGAGCTGTTCGCGGAGCTTGCCGACCGCCGCGGCCAAGGCCGCCTTCTCCCGGGCCGGCGCGGAGTCCCGGCCGCGCTCGATCGCCTGGATGCGGGCCGCCAGGCCGCGCAGCGCGGCGGCGGCTTCGTTCGCCGTCTGCCGGGCGTCCGCGACGGCCACCTCGGAAACCGGGGCCGTGCCCACCGGGGACGGCACCGAAAGCTGGCGCAGCAGCTCGATCAGCGACGCCTCGCACTCGGCGAGCCGTTCCATGGGTTCGCGGGCCGCCGACCGGGCGGCCGGCAGCGGCGGTGGGCCGGCCGGCGCCGCCGGGATCGGGGTGCGCTTGAGGTCGCGCAGCTTGAGGCCGGACCGGACGCTGAACGTGCCGAAGATGACGACTCCGGCGAACGCCGTGATCGCCTGCGGCATCATCGCGGCGTGGGTGGGGCTGATCCAGCCCACGGCGGCCGCCACGGTGACCACGCCGCACAGGATCGTGAGGATGATCCACAGCGTGAGCGCCTTCGCCGTGCGCCGCTTGCGGCGTTCGAGCTTCGCGGCCGGGTGGTTCCAGCGGTCCCACTTGGCCCGGGCCTCGGCGAAGGCCGGGACCTGGTTCGCCATCGACGTCAGCGACGTCGTCACGTCCGGCCGCCGCACGGGCGGCCGTTGCAGCGGGTTCGGGCGCGGAGACTTCCCGCCGGCCTGCTCGGCCGGCGGGAAGTACTTCTGCACCTTTTGGAGCTTTTCCTGGGCGCGGACGGCGTAGTCGGGCAGCTTCTCGATGTGCTTCTCCAGCTTGGCGCTCAGTTCGCCGAAGTCACGCCGCTTGCCTTGCTGCCCCATCGCTTTCGCCCCCTTCGCCCTGGTTCAAGCCCGGGTCAGGCCGGGTTCTTGCCCTGCTCGGCCTGCACGCGCGCCTGGATCTCCCGCTGGATGTCCGCCGAGCTGCTCGCCGGCTTCTGGGCCGCCGCGCCGCCGTCGGTCACCTGGGCGACCGAGTCGCCGTGCATCGACGCGCGGATCTGCTGCAGCCGCGACTGGCCGGCCAGCTGCGTGGTGGAGGCCTGGACCTCCATCATCCGCCCCTGGACCGAGTTCTGCGCCAGCTCGGCCGAGCCCAGCGCCGTGGTGTAGCGCTTCTCGATCTTGTCGCGGACCTCTTCCAGCGACGGCGTGTTGCCCGGCGCCGCCAGCTGGCTCATCTGGTTCAGCGAAGCGGAGACCTGCTCCTGCATCTTCGCCTGCTCCAGCTGCGAGAGCAGCTTCGTGCGCTCGGCCAGCTTCTGCTGCAGCATCTGCGAGTTGCGCTCCACGGCCTTCTTGGCCTGGGCCGCGGCCTGCAGCGACTGGTCGTGCAGCGTCTTCAGGTCCTCGATGTTCTGCTCGGCCGTGACGAGCTGCGTCGCGAAGCTCTCCGCGGCGTTCTCGAACTCGGTGGCCTTCTGCTCGTCACCCTTGCTGCGGGCCTCGTCCGCGAGGACGAGCGCCTGCCGGGTGGACGCCTGCAGCTTTTCGACGTCGCCGAGCTGCCGGTTGAGCTTCATCTCCAGCTGCCGCTGGTTGCCGATCACGGAGGCGGCCTGCTGCGTCAGCGCCTGGTGGTTGCGCTGCGCCTCCTCGATGGCCTGCTGGATCTGTACCTTCGGGTCGGCGTGCTCGTCGATCTTCGACGAGAACGCCGCCATCATGTACTTCCAGAACTTCACGAACGGGTTGGCCATCTCCTCCGCCTGCCTTCTTGCGTCCCACGGGCCTTGAGTACTCGGGGTGGGGCGTCGCTCCCCTGCTTCTGCAACGCACCGACCCCGGCGTTGGGTTCCATCGTGTCAGGTCGGCCACGTCCGTTCCAGGCGACCCGGCGGAATTCAGGGATCGCCCTGATCACCCCGAGTAGGCAACGCGAACGGCCCCGGGCGGGTTGCCCGGGGCCGTCGTCGTGTCCGACCTGTGACTATGCCGCGATCGTCGAGGCCAGCTTGGGCTGGCCGATCGTCGTCCGCAGGGTGGTGTTCATCCGCGGTGCCGGGGAAACCCGCAGGTCGGCGAGGTCGTTCCCGATCAGCTCGGACATCAGGCGGCCGCCTTCGATACCGGCCGCCGAGGCCTCGGCACCCCGCTTCTCCCGGGGCCTGCCCTCCACGATCCGCTCGTCGACCGGCGCGACCTCGACGTTGTCGAGGGCCGAAACGTCCGCCGCCACCTTGTGCAGCAGTTCGCCGAGCGGAAGGTCCAGAGCCTGGCAGATGGACGCGAGCAGCTCGCTCGACGCCTCCTTCTGGCCCCGTTCCACCTCCGAGAGGTAGCCGAGGCTGACCCTGGCGGCGCGGGAGATGTCGCGCAGCGTACGACGCTGGTTGGTGCGGGCATGACGGAGCCGATCACCGATCGCCTCACGCAACAGCACGGTCATCACGCGCCTCCCTTCCGTACAAGTACCCCCTACGTTACCCAGAGCGGTGCCCTGGGCGCAGGAGTTGGTGCTCCCGTACGCCAAGGGCGAACGCCGGATTCACGTCAGATGTTCCCCAAGCAGGGCAAACGCGGCCTGGACCGATCGGGTCCTGATCAAGTCGCGATCGCCGCTCAACGCCAGCGTACGGACTGTGACAAACGAGGCTTCGCCTCGGGTCGGGGGCTCCGCCACCCGAACCCCCGAAACACGCGGTGTGCGTGTTCCTGGCCCCGCCAGCCCGACGTGCACGGTTCCGGGCTCGACGCCGTCCTGCGCGCCCGGGCCGGCCACGCCGGTGAGCCCGAGGCCCCAGGTGGCCCCGCACCGCTCACGGGCACCCTCGGCGAGCTGCGCGGCGACCTCGGGGTGGACGGCGCCGTGCTCGGCCAGCAGGGTGGCGTCGACGCCGGCGAGGACGGTCTTGAGTTCGGTGGCGTAGACGACGAGCCCGCCACGCAGGGCCGCGCTGGCCCCGGGCACGCGCGCGAGGGTGGCGCAGACGAGCCCGGCGGTCAGCGACTCGGCGGCGGCGACGGTCTCCCCGCGCCGGGTGAGGGCCGCGACGAGGGCGGCGGCCTGCTCGTCACCCTCGGCGGGGATGGCCGGAGATCGCGAATGAGTCATTCGCGGCACCTCGGCCCGGTCGTGAGGGACAGGCGCCGGTCCGCCCCGGCGGTGCCGCCCGCGGCCACCTCGCGCGCAGCGGCCGGGCCGGCCGGAGGTCGCCAATGACTCATTCGGGACGCCGGCGGTCCCCCCTGAGTCGTTCGCGGCACCTCGGCCAAGCTCAGCTCCCGGTGACCCGGCGCCCGGCCGCGCGCAGCCGGATCGCGCGGACCAGGTAGTCCACGCCCGTCACCACCGTCAGCACCAGGGCCAGGCCCATCAGCGACCAGCGGACAGGGTCCGCGCCGGCCGGCAGCGGCAGCAGGTACGCCACGATGGCCGCGATCTGCGCCATCGTCTTCGCCTTCCCGCCCCGGCTGGCCGGGATCACGCCGTGGCGGATCACCCAGAAGCGCAGCAGCGTCACGCCGATCTCGCGGACCGCGATCACGATCGTGACCCACCAGCCCAGCTCGCCGAGAACGCTCAGCCCCACCAGCGCGGCGCCGGTCAGCGCCTTGTCCGCGATCGGGTCGGCGATCTTGCCGAAGTCGGTGATTAGGCCGTACTTGCGGGCGACCCAGCCGTCCAGCTGGTCGGTGGCCGAAGCGATGGCGAAGAGGCCGGTCGCGAGCGCGCGCCAGGTGGTGTCGTGGCCGTCGCCGACGAACAGCGCGGCGACGAACAGCGGGACCAGGACCAGCCGCGACAGCGTCAGCAGGTTCGCGACGTTGAGCGTCGGGACCGGGGTCGGCTCGGGGACCTGGGCGGGGGCGTCGTGCGTCAGGCCCTCGTCGGCGGCGTCGCTGGGGAGCGCACTCACCGGTCGGCGTCCGGTACCGCGCGGACGATCAGGTCGACGCCCGCCGAGTCCACGACCTCGCACCGCAGGAAGTCGCCGACCTGGGCCTTCTCCGGCGCGTCGAGGATGATGCACTCGCCGTCGACCTCGGGGGCCTGGTGCGCGGCGCGGCCGGTGACCTCGCCGTCGTCGTCCAGCTCGACCAGGACGTCGACGAAGGTGCCGATCCGGTCCTCGGCGCGCTGCGAGGTCAGCTCCTCGACCAGCGCCGAGATCCGGGTGACCCGCTTCGCGACCTCTTCGGCGTCGAGCTTGCCGTCGAAGCCCTCGGCCTCGGTGCCGTCCTCGTCGGAGTAGCCGAAGACGCCGACCGCGTCGAGGCGCGCGCCGGTCAGGAAGCGCTCCAGCTCGCTCAGGTCGTGCTCGGTCTCACCGGGGAACCCGACGATCACGTTGGTGCGGATGCCCGCCTCGGGCGCGTACTCGCGGATCTGCTCGGTCAGCGCGAGGAACGAGTCGGTCGAGCCGAACCGGCGCATCCGGCGCAGCACCTGCTCGCTGGAGTGCTGGAACGACAGGTCGAAGTACTCGGCGACGCCCGGCGTGGTGGCGATGGCCTTGACCAGCTGCGGGCGCGTCTCGGCCGGCTGCAGGTAGGAGACGCGGACGCGCTCGATGCCGTCGACCGCCGCCAGGCGCGGCAGCAGCCGCTCCAGCGCGGTGGCGCCGTCGCGGCCGAAGTCCTTGCCGTACGACGTCGAGTTCTCGCTGACCAGGAACAGTTCCTTGACGCCGTTTTCGGCCAGCCACATCGCTTCGGCGACGATCTCGTCGGGCTGCCGCGAGACGAAGGAGCCGCGGAACGACGGGATCGCGCAGAACGAGCAGCGCCGGTCGCAGCCGGAGGCGATCTTCAGCGCGGCGACCGGCGCGTCGTCGAGGCGCGTGCGCAGCACCCGCGGGCCCCAGCCGTGCTGCGCGTGGCCCGGGACCTCGACGGTCTCCGCGGCGGCGGGCCGCTGGACCGGGCTGATCGGCAGCAGCTTGCGGCGGTCGCCGGGGGTGTGCGAGGCGATCTTGCGGCCGGCGACGACGTCGTCGAGCCGGGCCGAGAGGTCGGCGTAGTGGTCGAAGCCCAGCACGGCGTCGGCTTCGGGGAGGCTGTCGGCGAGCTCGTGGCCGTAGCGCTCGGCCATGCAGCCGACGGCGACGACCTTCTTGCCCGTGTCGGACGCCGCCAGCAGCGTGTCCACCGAGTCCTTTTTGGCCGATTCGACGAAGCCGCAGGTGTTGACCACCACGACGTCGGACTCTTCGGGATCGGCCGCCAGCTCCCAGCCGCCGGCCGCGAGCCGGCCCGCGAGCTCCTCCGAGTCGACCTCGTTGCGGGCGCAGCCCAGGGTCAGCAGGGAGACGCGTCGGGTGGCGGCTGGGTCCGTGGCAGGGGAAGGCACGAAGTTCAGGGTAGCCGCCGGGTGCACGCGGCCTGACGACGGCGTGGCCCGGCTGCGACAACCGGACCCGAAGAGCGAGCTGCGTCGCCGCGCGCGCCGGGCGATGTGGCAGGGTTGACGATCGTGCCGTCCGCCTCCCCCCGCCCGACCGTCCGCCGCGCGCGGATCGCCGACGTCCGCAAGATCAAGGCCCTCGTCGATTCGGACGCCGGCCGCGTCCTGCTGGAGAAGGACCTGGTCACGCTCTACGAGGCGGTCCAGGAGTTCTGGGTCGCCGAACTGGGTGACGAAGTCGTCGGCGCGGCGGCCCTGCACGTGCTCTGGGAGGACATCGCCGAGCTGCGCACGGTGGTGGTCGACAAGGCGGTCCGCGGCCAGGGTGTCGGGCGGCTGCTCGTGGCGCGGCTGGTGGAGGAGGCCCGTGAGCTGGGTCTCAGGCGGCTGTTCGTGCTGACCTTCGAGACGAGCTTCTTCGCCGGGCACGGCTTCGTGGAGATCGACGGGACGCCGGTTTCGCACGAGGTGTTCGAGGAGATGCGGCGCTCGCACGACACGGGCGTGGCGGAGTTCCTGGACCTGCCGTACGCGAAGCCGAACACGCTGGGCAACTCGCGGATGCTGCTGCAGCTCTGACGCGGCCGGGTCGGCCACCCCTAGGTCGTCTGGACGATTCCCGCCTAGGGGGCGAAGTCAGGGGGAAATTTTCCCAACAACATCCTTTCGGGCGGTGACCCACGCCACTGGCCTGCCCGAAGCTGGTCGGGCACCAAGTCACTCGATCGGCAAGGAAGCAACGATGCGCACGACACTGCGGAACCTGGGGGCCACCGTGGCGGTGGCCGTGACTGTCGGCGGAGGCGTCCTCGCGGGCGCCAGCACCGCGGCGGCCGTCGACATCCCGACGGTCACCGACCAGTACCTCTTCTCCACGTCCCTCTCCGGCTTCGAGTCGATCCGGAACCAGGCGCCCTACTCCGGCCAGCTCGACTGGTCGTCGGACGGCTGCTCGTGGTCGCCGGACACGCCGTTCGGCTGGCAGTTCCTGCCCGGCTGCCACCGGCACGACTTCGGCTACCGCAACTACAAGAAGCAGGGCCGCTTCTCCGAGGCGAACCGGCTGAAGATCGACGACAACCTCTACAGCGACCTCAAGAGCGTCTGCGGCTCCAACGTGGCCTGCAAGGGCGCCGCCTGGACGTACTACCAGGCGGTCCGCAAGTTCGGCGGCTGAGCCCGCGCCCCGGCCCGGGTGCGCTCGCGCGCGCCTGGGCCAGGATGGGGTCATGGAGATCGATCACCTGCTCGGCACGACCCGCGCGGTGCGCCGCAAGCTCGACCTCGACCGGCCCGTCGAACCCGCCGTCGTCGAGGAGTGCCTGAACCTGGCGCTGCAGGCGCCGACACCCGGCAACGTCCAGGCCTGGCGCTGGCTCGTCGTGCGCGACCAGGATGTGAAGAACCGGCTCGGGGTGCTGTTCCGCGAGGTCGGCGAGGCCTACCTCGCGACGAAGACGGGCGACCCGCGGGCGCTGGCGTCCGGGCAGCACCTGATCGACGTGATCGAGCGCGTCCCGGTGTTCGTGATCCCGGTCCTGCGGGGCCGCCCGGCCGGGGACAACGCGGTCGACGCGGCCTTCTACGGCGGCATCTTCCCGGCGGTGTGGAACTTCCAGCTGGCGCTGCGCTCACGCGGCCTCGGCTCGACGCTCACGACGTACCACCTCTCCCGCGAGGCCGAGGCGGCGGAGATCCTCGGCATCCCGGAGGGCCACACGCAGGCCGGGCTGCTGCCGGTGGCGTACACGACCGTGCCGGACTTCAAGCCCGCGCCGCGCACCCCGCTGTCCGAAGTGGCCTTCCAGGACCACTGGGGCACGCCGCTCGGGTGATTCCTGGAGTTCAACGCACTCTTCGAGGAGTCCGGGCCGGTCAAGACCATCGGCGGCATGCTCGCGGCCATCGCATTCCTGGCCGGGCCGCGACCAAGGGCACGTGGCGCGGATCGCCGCCGCGGTCTGGATCACCTTGGGCCTCGGCGGCTCAGGTGACCCGGACCGTGGCTTCCCCGCCGTCCTCGCTGACCGACACCAGTTCGATGCGGCTGGCCGCGAACGACGTCGCCTGAGGGCCCGTACGCGGGCCGCTGTGCAGCTCGGCCGTCGTGCTCTCGCCGCGGCCGGGCTCCTTCAGCAGGAACGCCAGCGTGGCCTCCCCCTGCCAGATGCACGTCATGCCCGGGCGGCACCGCGAGTCCGAGACGACCCGGGTGTAGCGCACGGTCAGGTCCTTGCCCTGGACGGCGGCCTCCTGCCCGAGCCGCAGGGTGACGTCGCGGCCGGCCGGGGCGCTCACCGTCGAGGACGGTGGCGTGGCCGGCCCGGGGGCGGCGGGCTGCCCGGTGGCGACCGAGCTCCCGGCGCCCACCGTCACGACGGCGAAGGCGAACAGCCCGGCTACGAATCGCTTCAGGTCCACGTGCTCAGGACGGAACGGACGGCGTCACGGGTTGCACCGTCTACTCGTCGTCGCCGTCGGCGTCGGCGTCCACCGGGCCGCCGCCGCGGATCATGAACAGGACGCCTTCCAGCTCCTCCGGCTTGATCAGCACGTCGCGGGCCTTCGAGCCCTCCGACGGCCCGACCACGCCCCGGCTTTCCAGCAGGTCCATCAGGCGCCCGGCCTTCGCGAAGCCGACCCGCAGCTTGCGCTGCAGCATCGACGTCGAGCCGAACTGGGACGTCACGATCAGCTCCGCCGCCTGCAGCAGGACGTCCAGGTCGTCCCCGATGTCCGGGTCGATCTCCTTCTTCTCGCCGGCCTTCTGCGCGGTGACGCCGTCCTGGTAGTCCGGCTGCGCCTGCTCCTTGGCGTAGTTGACGACCGCGGCGATCTCTTCGTCACCGACGAACGCGCCCTGGATGCGGACCGGTTTGCCGGCGCCCATCGGCAGGTAGAGCGCGTCGCCCATGCCGATCAGCTTCTCCGCGCCCGGCTGGTCGAGGATGACCCGCGAGTCGGTCAGCGACGACGTCGCGAACGCCAGCCGCGAGGGCACGTTGGTCTTGATCAGGCCGGTGACGACGTCGACCGACGGCCGCTGCGTGGCCAGGACCAGGTGGATGCCCGCCGCGCGCGCCTTCTGCGTGATCCGGACGATCGCGTCCTCGACGTCGCGCGGGGCGGTCATCATCAGGTCGGCGAGCTCGTCGACGATCGCCATGATGTACGGGTACGGCCGGTACTCGCGCTCGGACCCCGGCGGCGCGGTGATCTCGCCGGACTTGACCTTCTTGTTGTAGTCGTCGATGTGCCGGACCTTGTTGACCTGCATGTCCTGGTAGCGCTGCTCCATCTCCTCGACCAGCCAGGCCAGCGCGGCGGCGGCCTTCTTCGGCTGGGTGATGATGGGCGTGATCAGGTGCGGGATGCCCTCGTAGGGCGTCAGCTCGACCATCTTCGGGTCGATCAGGATCATCCGGCACTCGTCCGGCGTCGAGCGCGCGAGCAGCGACACCAGCATCGAGTTGACGAAGCTCGACTTACCGGAACCGGTGGAGCCCGCGACCAGCAGGTGGGGCATCTTCGTCAGGTTCGCGGTGACGAAGTGGCCCTCGATGTCCTTGCCGAGGCCGATCACCATCGGGTGGTTGTCCTTGACCGTGGACGGCGCGCGCAGCACGTCGCCCAGGCGGACCATCTCGCGGTCGGAGTTCGGCACCTCGATGCCGACCGCGGACTTGCCGGGGATCGGCGCCAGCAGCCGGACGTTGTCGGTGGCGACCGCGTAGGCGATGTTCTTGGTCAGCGCGGTGATCTTCTCGACCTTCACGCCCGGGCCGAGCTCGACCTCGTAGCGCGTGACCGTCGGGCCGCGGGTGAAGCCGGTGACCTGCGCGTCGATGCTGAACTGCTCCAGCACGCCGGTGATCGCCTCGATCATGGCGTCGTTGGCCTTGCTGCGGGACTTCGGCGCGTCGCCGAGCTTCAGCAGGTCGGGCGGCGGGAGCTGGTAGTCCCCCTCGACGGTCCGCGTGACGGCCAGCGGAGGCTCGGGGGCCTTCTTCGGCTTCTTCTCGGGCACCTCGACCGGGGGCTTGGGCAGCGCCTTCGGCGGCTTGATCGGCGTCGGTGCCTCGGCCAGCATCGCGTCGATGTCGAGCTGCTCGGGGTCCGCGTCGGCGGCCTGGCGGCGCCGCGACGGCTTGCGCAGCCGCGCGGCCTTCGGGTCGGCGTCGGTGACGGCGTCCTCGTCGGTGGCGAACCCGGAGCGCTGGGCCTCGGCCTCGGCGATCTCCTCCTCGTCGAGGCCCCAGTTGCGCAGCCGCTGCGGGATCTCGCGGACCGGCGTGCCGGTGAAGACGAGGATGCCGAAGACGAGCGCAAGGATCAGCAGCGGCACCGCGACCCAGGTGGTGACGCCCATGGTGAGCAGGCCGCCGGAGAAGGCGCCGATGATGCCGCCGGCGTACATCCGGCCGTCGTTGGTGTCCGGGAGCGCGGTGAAGATGTGCAGCATCCCGAGCACGGACAGCACGACCATGATCGTGCCGATGACCATCCGCGGCCGCGTCTCGGGGTGCGGTTCGGACCGCATCAGCGCGACGGCGACGACGACCAGCACGAGCGGCAGCGTCACGGCCCCGGCGCCGAGCACGCTCCGGGTGGCGATCTCGACCCCGGCTCCGATCGGCCCGGCGGCCCGCCACCAGACGCCGACGGCGGCGATGATGGCCAGCGCGATCAGGCCGAGCGCCAGGCCGTCGCGACGGTGTTCGGCCTCGAGCTCACGGGTGCGGCCGACCGTGCGTGCCAGCGTTCCGGTGCCCTTGGCCAGCAGGTTCCAGGTGCCGCGGACGCCCTTGCCGAAGATCCCGGGCGTCTTGCGGCGCGGGGCCGGCTTGCGGGCGGGCGACGAACGTGGCCGTGGCTTCGCGGGCGTACGCGGCTTGCGCGCCGCTGCCCCCTTCGCGCCGCTTCCCGTGCTTCTCTTCCTCGTCGCCGACCCAGCCATGCGTCAACGGTAACCGCCCGTGCCCGTTCGCCTCGTGCGCCACTCTCGGCTCAGGGTGAACTTCTGCCTCACAACCGGCGCGGCGGGGCCATCCGGGTGAACCGATCCGGCCAGTGCGCATTCGGGTGAAATCGGCGTCTGCCATGCTCTGCCCCATGCTCGCGCTGCGCACCGCCGAACCGCCCCGCCGTGCCCCCGCCATCTGGCGGACCATGCTGAACATCGACCGCGGTCTGGTGAACCTGGTCGGGCGGCTCACCGTCACCGGCCGGATCCCGGCTCAGCTGCGCGGCAAGCCACTGCTGATGACCGCGAACCACATCGGCGTGTTCGACGCGTTCGTGCTGATGGCGGCGTGCAAGCGGATCGGCATCAACCCGCGGTTCATGCTGGCCGGCGGCATCCTCGACGCGCCCGTGATCGGGCCGGCGCTGCGGGTCAGCGGGCACCTGCGGGTCGACCGCAAGCACGCCGGGACCGCCGTCGGGCAGTTCGCCGAGGCCGTCGAGGCGATGAAGACCACGCGCGAGCCGATCATCGTCTACCCCGAGGGCCGGATCAGCCACGACCCCGGCCTGTGGCCCGAGCGCGGCAAGACCGGCGCGGCCCGCCTGGCGCTCGCCTCGGGCGTGCCGGTGATCCCGATCAGCCAGTGGGGCGCACACGAGGCCGTCTACTGGGGCACCGAGACCGTCAACGGCCCGGCCGACCTGGTCCCGCTCGCCCGCTCCGGGCTCAGCGCGCCGCTGCGCCGGCCGCGGTTCCAGGTGCACTTCGGCGACCCCGTCGACCTCTCGGACATCGAACCGGAGCGGCCCGGCGCCGGCGTGCGCGCGCACGCGAAGATCATGCAGGCGATCGCCGACGGCCTGGTCCCGCTGCGCCGCGGCGAGCTGGACCGCCCGCGCTTCCACGACCCGACGCGGCCGACCGACACGGTCAGCCCCTGGAAGCCCGTGTCCGGATCCTGAGACGCCCGGCCCGGCACCCTAGAGTCGGCGGACGTGAGCACACGGATCCTCGTCGTCTACTACAGCTCGACCGGCAACACCGCGGCCCTCGCCGAGTCCCTCGCCGCCGGCGCCCGCGAAACCGGCGCCGACGTGCGGGTGCGGACCGTGCGGGAGACCGCGCCCGAGCAGGCCGTCGCGCAGAACCCGCGCTGGCAGGCCTGGATCGACGCCGGCCCGCACCACGCGCTGGCCGAGCTCGCCGACCTCGAGTGGGCCGACGGCCTCGCGATCGGCAGCCCGACCCGGTTCGGCGGCCCGGCCGCCCAGCTGAAGTCCTTCCTGGACAGCACGGGCGGCTTGTGGGCGAAGGGGAAGCTGGCCGACAAGGTCGCGACGTCGTTCACGACGGCGTCCACCGCGCACGGCGGTCTGGAGTCGACGCTGCTGGCGATCAACAACGTCTTCTACCACTGGGGCGCGATCGTCGTGCCGCTCGGCTACGCCGACCCGCACCTGATGGAGTCGGGCAACCCGTACGGCGGCTCGTTCGTGTCCCGCAAGTCCGCGGCGCCCGACGACCTCGCCCTCGGCGCGCTGCGCGTCCAGGGGCGGCGGCTGGCGACCATCACCACGCACGTCGCGACGGGGCTCAAGCAGGCCGAGTAACCGTGAAAACCGCTTTGGCAGTGACGCGGTCACGCTTAGAGTCGCCGGGGTGACCACCGAGCTGCCCGTCCTCGCCCCGCCCCGGGTCGCCCATCGCGGCCGCGGGACCACCCTCGTCCTGCTGGCCGCGCTGTTCTTCAGCACGTCGGGCACGCTGGGCAAGTCCGCGATGAGCGCCGGGATCACCCCGGAGCAGGTGGCCTCGATGCGCATCGCGCTGGCCGGGTTGGTGCTGCTCGCCGGGGTCGCGCTGGTCGCGCCGCGGAAACTCCGGGTGGGCCGGGCCGAGCTGCCGGTACTGGCCGGCTACGGCCTCCTCGGCGTCGCCGGCGTGCAGCTGCTCTACTTCGTCGCCGCGGGCCGGATCCCCGTCGGCATCGCGATCCTGCTGGAGTTCGTCTCCCCCGTGCTGATCGCGCTGTGGGTGCGGTTCGTGCGGCGGCACCGGCTGCCGCGGTCGGTGTGGGGCGGCATCGCGCTGGCGATGGTCGGGCTGTCGCTGGTCGCGCAGGTCTGGCAGGGCGTGACGCTCGACGGCGTCGGCCTGCTCGCCGGCTTCGGCGCGGCGCTCTGCTCGGCCGGGTACTTCCTGCTCGGCGAGCGCGCGGTGGCCGACATCGACCCGCTGGGCCTGGTCACCTGGGGCATGGTGATCGGCGCGGTCGCCATCAGCTTCGCCGCGCCGCCGTGGACGTGGCCGGTCGGGCTGCTCGCCACCGACGTCGGCTTCGGCGCGTGGCACCCGCCCGTGTGGCTGCTGATCACCCTGCTGGTGCTGGTGGCGACCGTGCTGGCCTACGTCTTCGGGATTTCGTCGCTGCGGCACCTGCCGGCGTCGGTGGCGAGCGTGCTGGGGCTGGTCGAGCCGGTGATCGTCACCGTCACGGCGTGGGCGCTGCTCGGCGAGGAGCTCACCTGGCTGCAGCTGCTCGGTTCGGCGATCCTGCTCGGCGGCGCGTACCTGGTGCAGCGGAAGTCGGAGATCCTCGCGACCTGAGTTCTTCACGATGTGGCGCCGAAGTGCGAGAATCCCACACCGTGACGACGAAGTCCGGGCTGCGGCCCGACCTGCGGCAGCGGCACGTCCGCATGATCGCCCTCGGCGGCATCATCGGCGCGAGCCTGTTCATCGGCAGCGGCGCGGTGATCCGCACCGTAGGTCCGGCGGCCGTGCTCTCGTACGCGCTGGGCGGCCTGCTCGTCGTGCTGGTGATGCGGATGCTCGGCGAGATGGCGACGGCCGCCCCCGCACTGGGCTCGTTCATGGAGTACGCCCGCGACTCGCTCGGCGGCTGGGCGGGCTTCACGATCGGCTGGCTGTACTGGTACTTCTGGGTCGGCGTGGTCGCGTTCGAGGCGGTGGCCGGCGCGAAGATCCTGCAGGGCTGGATCCCCGGCGTGCCGCCGTGGGTGTTCTCGCTGGCGCTGATGCTCCTGCTGACGGCGACGAACCTGGCGTCGGCGCGCTCGTTCGGGGAGACGGAGTTCTGGCTGGCGTCGATCAAGGTCGCGACGATCGTGGTGTTCCTGGTGCTGGGCCTGCTGTTCGTGCTGGGACTCTGGCCGGGCGCGCACTTCTCGGTCGGCAACATCGCTCTCGACGGTTTCGTGCCCCACGGCGGCTTTTCGGTCGTCCACGGCGTGGTGATCGTGATTTTTTCCTATTTCGGCGCGGAAATCGTGACGATCGCGGCGGCGGAGTCCGACCAGCCGGAGACGGCGGTCCGCAAGGCGACGTCGACGATCGTCTGGCGCGTGATCGTGTTCTACGTGGGTTCGGTGACCCTGCTGGTGATGATCACGCCGTGGCGCGAAATCCCGAGCGAGACAAGCCCGTTCGCGGCAGCGTTCGGCCGCTTCGGCGTCCCGGCGGCGTCGACGATCGTGAGCGCGGTGGCCCTGACGGCGGCCCTGTCGGTGCTGAATTCGGGACTGTACACGGCATCCCGCATGCTGTTCGCGCTGCGACGCCACGGCTGGGCGCCGTCGTGGATCTCGGACACGAACAAGCGGGGCGTCCCGTGGAAGGCGATCCTGGTGTCCACTTCGGTCGGTTACGTGGCGGTGGTGATGAGTTACGTGTCCCCGGACAAGATCTTCTACTTCATCATCAATTCGGCGGGCGCGGTGGCGTTGTTCGTGTACGCGATCATCTGCGGGTCCCAGTTGCGGATGCGGCGTGCGCTGGAGGCTTCGGCGCCGGAGAAGCTGAAGCTGCGGATGTGGGGGTACCCGTGGCTGAGCTGGGTGACGCTGGTACTGACGCTGGCGGTGGTGGCGTCGATGCTGTTCGTGGACTCGGATGCGCGGTCCCAGCTGTATTTGAGTTTGATCAGTCTGGCGGTGATCTTGGGCGTTTACGCCCTCATCCGCCGGCGATCCATCCGAACTGCGGCAGTCGACCCACCCGACTGAGCCGCGACCGGCGATGCCGAACCGCAATCGACGGCATCCACGGGTCGCAACATGCTTCCGGATCTGACACAACACTGCAACTATGGCGATCTTCCCCTTCCACGCAGTAACAAGCCGCCGGCCACGACGTTGGTATACGGCAACTGCGAACGAGCGAGGGGCGACCATGGGGAACCCACGAAAGTGGAAGCGACGACACGAAAAATCCGAGGACGATCCTTTCCGAACTCCTTATCAGCGAGACCGCGACCGGGTACTTTATTCGTCGGCGTTCCGGCGACTGTCCGGAGTGGCCCAAGTCGCCGCCGTGAACGAACAACGGGTACTGCACAACCGCCTCACCCACAGCCTCAAAGTGGCTCAACTCGGGCGTCGGCTGGTTCAACACCTGAAGCAGGGAGACTCGGCGGAAGCTCGGGAGTTCCGGAAGAGCTTCGGAATCAACGCCGACGTCGTCGAAACGGCAGGACTCGTGCACGACATCGGGCACCCGCCGTTCGGGCACGTGTCCGAACCGGTCCTCGACGCCTGCCTCCGCCGGGCCGTCGGGCTGGAAGGCTTCGAAGGGAACGCCCAGTCGTTCCGGATCGTCACGAAACTCGCCAGACGCAGAACGGAGTACGCGGGTCTCGACCTCACCCGGGCCGCACTCGACGCGATGCTCAAGTACCCCCGGCCGAGGCCACGGTCCGCAGACGATCTGTTCACCGCTCCGACCTGGACGGATCGCCGATTCGGCAGCAAGTGGGGCGCGTACGCGAGCGAACTCGAGGACTTCCGGTGGGCTCGCAAAGGAGCAACGAGCAGCCTCAGGTCAGCCAATGCCATCCTCATGGATTGGGCGGACGACATCACCTACGCGACCCACGACATCGAAGACTGTTTCCGGGCCGGGCTCATTCCCCTGCACGACCTGGTGAGCGACCGGGACCGCATCGCCAGACACGCCCGACGCCGGCTTGGCAAGCTGCCGGACTTCGAGCCGGCTCTGTTCGACGCCGGATTGGACAAAGTCATCAGCAGGTTCGGAAAGATCACGTCTTCGTGCTGGGACACCCGCCAGAACCGCTCCGCGATGAACGTGATCACGACGGCGAACATCACCGACTGCGTCAATGCTGTTTCCTTCGCGGCGGATCCCCCGCACATAGCAGTCGATGCCCGTTGCCAGTACCTGGTCGAAGCCTTGAAGGAGCTCACTTGGTACTACGTCATCGACAAGCCGTCCTTGGCGGTGATGCAAGAAGGGCAGAAGCGGATCGTCCAATCCCTCTACGACCGGCTCCGCGACTGCCTGACCGAATCACCCAAGAGCCCCCGGTTGCCGATCCAGCTTCGCTCGATCTATCGAGAACTGGGGCGGGACCCTGACTTCGACTCCGCTTACCGAGGGTCCGCGGAAGCGCGGGAAGCACGGGCGGTCGTCGACTACATCTGTGTGCTGACCGAAGCCCAAGCCGTCGACCTGGACGAGCGGCTCAGCGGCCGGTCGCACAGTTCGATGTTCGGCGCCTGGTTCAGCTAGCCGCCGGCGATGCGGCTCAGGGCTCCGAAGAACACGTCCGTGATCCTCGCCGGGTCCGGGGCCACGAACGCCTGGCCGCCCGTTGCCGCCGTGATCTGGTCCAGTTCCGGTTTGTCCGCGTCCGGGCCGACGCCCACGCCGATCAGCGGGATGGGGCGGCGGGGGTCCTGGAGTTTGGCCAGCTCGGCCAGCAGGTCCGGGCGGCTGATGCTGTGCGGGTCCTCGTTGCGGCCGTCCGTCATCACGATCACCAGGTTGAGGCGGCCGGGCTCCCACTCGCGGCGGGCGGTGCGGTAGGTGTCCAGAACGCTGTCGTACAAGCCGGTTCCGCCGTCCGCGGTTGCCTTCAGCTGGGCGAGCTTGTCCAGTGCGCCGCCGGCCAGGTGCTGGGCCACCGGGGCCATCGGCAGGATCTCGCAGTAGTCCTTGTCGCCGTCGAGCTTGGTCGAGAACGCCAGCATGCGCAGCTGCGTCGCCGGTTTGAAGAGGTGCAACGCCTTCTGCGTCGCCTCCACCGTCAGCTGCATCCGGTTCAGCGACGTGCCGGGCACCTGCGCGTTCATCGAACCCGAGACGTCGAGCAGCACCTGCACGCGCGCGCTCAGGTTGACGCCCGCCCATTGGTTGAGGAGCTCGTCGACGGTGGTGGCCGGCGGCAGGTTGGTGGCCTTGAAGCCCGTCGGCGCCACGCGGGGGTCGTCGGTGTGGTCGCGCAGCGCCTGGCCGCCCGCCGCGCGCAGGCCCGTCTTCGCGATCGCGTCGGCGCCGGGGCCGCCGAGTAGTGCCTCCCGCAGCGCGTCGATGATCGGGCGTTGCTTCGGGGTGATGCCGCCCAGTTCCGCGAACGGGTAGTCCAAAGTGGGCACCGCGGTCGAGTAGACGGCGACGAGCGGCGACGACGTGTCCTCGATGTTGTGGCGCAGCAAGGAGTTCTCCGACGCGGGGAACGCCGTCACCGCGGCCGTGCCGCTGCCGTCGCTCGAGCCCGGCAGCCGCGCGATCAGGTCCGTCTCGGCGCCGAGCGCGTTGACCGAGAACCGCCGCAGCAGCGCGACGTACGCGGCCGAGGGCTCGGGCGCGGCCTTCACGCTGTCACGCAGGCCGAGCAGCGCCAGCGCGCCGACCGCGTCATGGGCCGGGTCGGGCATGCCGGGGACGACCCCGGGCCCGGCCAGGACCTCCGCCCACGTCGGCGTGCGGTCGGGCCAGCCGAGGCCCTTGGCGACGTCCGCGGCGACGCCGAGCACCACCGGCGAACTGGCCACCGACGCCCCGCTTTCGGGCACGTCAGCGGCCCCGAGCTGGTGCGCGCGGCGCAGGGCGAGCGTGGAGTCGGGCACCCACACCTGCGGGCGTGGGCTGCCGTCGGACATGGCGAGCCGCTCGGCGGCCTGCGTCGCCTCCCTGGTCTGGACCTCGACGCTGCCGCACGCGAGGTCCAGACCCCGCGCGACGAGCGACAACGCGGGCGCGATGTCCGAGGACGCCGTCACGAGCACGTTCGCGGGCTGGTCACACCCGGGCTTCCGGCCGACGGCCGACACGGTCACCCAGGCCGCGCCACCGAGGACGAGCACGAGCCCGATCGCGAGGGCGGGCACGAGCAGCCGGCGTCGCCCATCCGGCGAGTGACGTCCCATCGGCGCGGCCTCTCTGCGCGAGACGACTGGGGACCAAGGTTATCCCGCGGCAAAGCGGCATCTCGTGGTCCAGACGGCGTAACAGCCCGCAGTCGGACGGTGGCGATGTTACCCTTTTTCGATCCGGAGTCCGTTCCGGAGTGTTCCGGAGGAGGCGAAGATGCGGATCCGGATCTTCCTCAGCTGGTGCCGGCTCGACAAGAAGCTCAAGGAGGCCCTGCTCGGCGACCTGATGCCGGCGCTGAGCGTCTTCAGTGACTTCAAGGTCGAATGGTGGGAGGACAGCCACCTGACCTGCGGTGAGGAGCTCCTGCCCGGCATCCTCGACCGGCTGGACGAAGCCGACTTCGGGCTGATCCTGCTGAGCAATCGCTACTTCGGCAGCCCGTTCATCCTGGAACACGAGCTCCCCCGGTTCGCCGGGCCGACGGCAGACAAGCAGGCGCTCCCGGTCGCCCTGAGTCCGCTGCCCAGGTTCGAGCCTCAGCACGACTTCTGCGGTGTCGAGGACAAACTCGTCTTCTTCGCCGACGGTCGCCGAAGCTTCAGTGAACAGAGCGGCGCCAAGCGCTCGAACTTCGCCATCGACCTGGCAGCGTCGATCCGCCGGCGCGGCCTGGGCGGGAACGGATACCGATCACTGTGACCAGCCGACTTCAGCAGCAAGAGGTCGAGCAGTACCTCGAGACGCTGCGCCCGCATTTGACGACGATGCAGGCGACCAGGCTCGCGGAGATCAGCCGCATCCTCGACGCCGACGGCCGGTTCCTGCTGCGGGAGGCGCTCGAAGTCGCGGAGTTCTCGGGACCGGACAGCCGCGCGCAGGACAGCTTCAAGGACTTCCGGAAGCGGGCGAACGACGCAGCGGAGAAGGCCGGGGTCGACCTCCGCCTGGAGCTCGACACCCGGAAAACTACTCCTGACCAGCGCCACGGCTGGTTCAGCGGCGGCGACCTAGTCGAAAAGGGCCTCGTAGCCCTCTCCGAGGTTGCCGCCGGCCGTACCGACATTCGGAGGCCGGTGGATGCCGAAGTCGCGGAGCTAGGCGAACCGACTACGCGCGTGTACCTCAGCTACCACGTCGAGGCCGGCCCGATGCGGCGAACGACGACTTTGCTCGATCAGGTGCGTGAATCCCTGGCCGCGGACTCCGAACGCAAGTGGGAGGTCACCGACTCGAGATCGGTCCCGCTCGGCGAGGACATCACCCGAGTACGCGACCGCCTCAGCGCCGAGGCCGACGTCCGTGTCGTTCTCCTGAGTGCGGGATACCTGTCGGACAAGGAAGAACGCCGCCGCGCCCTCGACCCCTCGAGACCGGTAGTGGCCTTCGCGTTGAGCGGCCTGCCGAACGGCCCACTCGATCTGGCTCCGCTGCGCTGGCACGACGTGCAGCAACAGGAAAAACCTTGGGACGAACTGACTCGGGCCGAACAACGCAAGAACTACGTCAGGATTCTGCTTCGAGAGATCAGGCGGGCGCTGTCGCCAGGCCCTGCGGTCGTCCAAGACCACACGGCCACCACCGACGACGACTTGATGCACTGGACCATCGAGGTGGCCCGGCGACAGCGAAGGGATGACAGCCGGCATCTCGTCCCACCCGAAATTTCGGAAGCCAGTCTTCAGGAATCGCTTCTGGATTCGTCGCAAAGGGCCGCCAGTCCCCCATTGCGTGCTGTCCATCGCATCGCCGATTGGGCAACCGACGAGCGTCCAGGTGCGCCACGTCTCTGTGCACTACTCGGCGACGTCGGCATGGGCAAAACCACCACCACGAAACTGTTCACCCAGCACCTGCTGAAAATGCGCGAGAGCGACGCAATGGTGCCATTGACCATTCTCTTCGATCTGCGCGACGTCCGGGTCGCCGGTCTTGCCGGGTCGATGAGCCTCGATCACATCCTGGATGCGATGCTCGAGGCCACCCGACCGGCGGGCGTGCCGTCGGATCGGCTCAACGCGGCCGTGCTTCGAAACCGACTGTCCAAGGGCAACGTGGTGGTCGTGTTCGACGGTCTCGACGAGGTGCTGGTGCATCTGGGCCCACAGGACCGGCAACTCTTCACCCGGCAGATTTGGCGGGTGCTGGGCGACCACCCGAGCGTGCGCTTGTTGCTCAGCTGCCGAACCCAGTATTTCCGAACGATCCGGGATGAGGTCACTTATTTCACCGGCGAGACCCGGCAAGGAATAAGAGGCAGTGACTACCTGGCCCTGTTGATGCTACCGTTCCGCGACAAACAGATCCGCGAATACTTGGTCGGCAACCTCACCCGCGGCGCGGAGTGGGTGGACCGCTTCTTGGAAACGATCGCCGCCGTCCACGACCTCCCCGATCTGGCCCGGCGGCCGATCACCCTTCGCATGATCGCCGACCAGGTCGAATTCATCGAACTGGCAAAGCTAGAAAACCGAGTCCTCCGCTCGGTGGACATCTACTCAGAGGTCGTCGATCGCTGGATATCCCGCGACGAAGGCAAGCACACACTGACTCCAGAACACAAGCGTCTGCTGATGGAAGAGATCGCAGCGGAACTGTGGCGATCGGAAAAGAATTCATGGAGCCCCGCCGAGGTGGACGACTGGCTGCTCGCACTACTGGACCGACGCCCGGATCTGCAGCGCCACTATCGAGAGCGCGTACCAGATTTGTGGAAATCAGACTTCCGTACGGCGACATTTTTGAAGCGTGAGGAAGACTCGTTCGAGTTCGGTCACCGTTCTTTATTCGAGTACTTCTTAGCACAATATATTTATCATTCGTTGAATGACCGAGATTTTCGCATCGAGACAATCGCACTCAGGGTACCCAGTGCAGAAACTCTGGACTTCCTGGGGCAGTTGATTTCCGGCGACCTTCAGCCCCAAGCCCTGGAATCTCTCAGACGGGTCGGGCGAAGCTACGCACGTCAAGCGTCCGAGCTCGCCCTTGCCTATGCACTACACGCAAAGAAATACGACTACCCCCACCACAGCCTCGCCGGAGTGCAACTCGGCGGCGCATACCTCGCCGACATGCAGATCGACTCCGACCAGACCCCTCTTCGAATGCCGGGAGCCAACTTCGCTGGCGCAGATCTTCGGCGGACCGTATTTTCCAACATAGACCTCAGCGGCGCCAACTTCGACAACGCAGATTTGACAAACGCGGAAATTCGAGATTCATCGATGCGCAATACTCGGTGGGAATCAGCCCGAATAACAGGTACAATTATTCGCGGTTGCGACATTGAAGGGGCGAGGCTCGACCGCGCCGCCGTCTACCGAACCCAGGCCCTCTCCTGCACGCCGTTGCACTACAAAGTCCCTGGACTCAGAATCGCTCCCCGCTCAGGAGCCCGTCCGGCGAGTGAAGATCGTTTGGTCCCGCTCTTCGGACACACAGGTCACGTTAACTCGGTGACTTGGTCGCCTGACGGCACGCGCATTCTCACCGGCGGCGACGGCGGAGCGAAGATCTGGGATAGAGTCACCGGCCAGCTTCTCGATCAATTCACCGGCCACGTCGGCTCAGTACTTGTGGCATCGTGGTCACCCGATGGCACGCGCATTCTCACCGGCGGCAACGATAGCACTACTCGCGTCTGGAATGCCGACACCGGCCGACAACTCCACCAACTCACCGGCCGGGTACGCGCCGTCGCCTGGTCTCCCGACAGCACCCGCATCCTCACCGGCGGCAACGATTACAACGCCCACATCTGGGACGCCGAAACCGGCGGACAACTCCACCAACTCACCGCCCACACCGGCCGGGTACGCGCCGTCGCCTGGTCACCCGACAGCACCCGCATCCTCACCGGCGGCGACGACAGCACAGTCTTCCTTTGGGACGCTGACACCAGCCGACCAATCCACCAACTCACCGGCCACAACGACTGGGTACGCGCCGTCGCCTGGTCACCCGACAGCACCCGCATCCTCACCGGCGGCGACGACAGCGTCGTATATGTTTGGGACACCGAGACCGGCCAACAACTCCATCAACTCGCCGACCAAACCGGCTGGGTGCAGGCCGTAGCCTGGTCGCCGGACGGGACTCGAATCCTCGCCAGCGACAGCGGCGATACGTCCCGCATCTGGGACGCCAACACCGGCCAACAACTCCACCAACTCACCGGCCACACCGGCTGGGTAAAAGCCGCGGCCTGGTCACCCGACGGCACCCACGTTCTCACCGGCGGCAACGACAACACCGCACGCATCTGGGACGCCAACACCGGCCAACAACTCCGCCAGCTCAGCCATCGTAGAAGCACGATCACCTCGGCAACGTGGTCACCAGACGGAACTCGCATCCTCACTGGCGACGACAGCGCCATCCGTATTTGGGACGCCGGCAGCGGTGAGCAACTCCACCAACTCACCGGCCACAGCAGCGCGATCACCGCAGCAACGTGGTCACCAGACGACACCCGCGTTCTCACCGGCGGCGACGACCACACCGCACGCATCTGGGACGCCAACACCGGCCAACAACTCCACCAACTCACCGCCCACACCGGTTGGATCGAATCCGTGGCCTGGTCACCCGACGGCACCCGAATTCTCACCGGCGGTGACGACAGCGCAGTCTTCCTTTGGGACGCTGACACCGGCCAACAACTCGACGAATTCACCGCCCATACGAAATGGGTACAGGCAGTGGCCTGGTCACCCGACGGTACGCACATCCTGGCCAGCGGCGACGACCACACCATCTACGTTTGGGACGCCGAAAACGGCCAGCCGGTCCGCGAGCTCATCGGCCACACCGACTGGGTACGCGCTGTTGCCTGGTCGCCCGATGGCGCCCGCATACTCACCGGCGGCGACGACCACACCGCACGCATCTGGGACGCCAGCACCGGCCAACAACTCCACCAACTCACCGGCCACACCAATTGGGTGCAGGCAGTGGCCTGGTCACCCGATGGCGCCCGCATACTCACCGGCGGCGACGACCACACCGCACGCATCTGGGACGCCAACACCGGCCAACAACTCCACCAACTCACCGCCCACACCGGCCGGGTACGCGCCGTCGCCTGGTCACCCGACAGCACCCGCATACTCACCGGCGGCGACGACAACACTGTCCACATCTGGAACCCTGACCTCGAGAGCCTTACGAACCATAAGTTCGTCCTGCTACCAGGAGATGAATTCGCCGTCTTCGATGCAGTGACCCATGAGTTGGTGTGTTGCAGCGAAGGTGCCTGGCGATCGTTGGGCTGGCGCGTGACCGAAAACGGACACAACGACTACCTCCCCGCCGAGACGTTCGGGCCGCTACCCGTGGCTAAGCGGACAGGCCCCTAGGGGCAAGCTCATCCCTGGGAGGGACCCGGTCCGGCCGATAGCGGGATGTCCGGGCCCGCGTCAGGCGAAACACTTGTCTCCATGAAGCCGACACGTGCCGAACAGCGCCGGGCTCGGCGGGCGCTTCTCCGCCAGGGGGTCACCGTCACGCTGGCGCTGCTGCTGGCCAAAGCCCGCTGAACGCCGTGAAGGCCACCTCGATGATCCGAGGTGGCCTTCACGAAGCGAGGTAAATCAGACCGGGATGACCGTCGGGACGATCATCGGGCGGCGGCGGTAGGTGTCCGCCACCCAGCGGCCGACCACGCGGCGGACCGCCTGGGCGATGCGGTGGGTGTCGGTGATCCCCTCCGCCTCCGTGCGGGCCAGCTCCATCTCCACCAGCGGGACGACCGCGTCGAGGGCCTTCGGGTCGTCCGAGAAGCCGCGGCCCGCGACCGTCGGGGGGCTGACCGGCCGGCCCGTGTTCGAGTCCACCGCCACGTTGATCGCGATGAAGCCGCCCTCGCCGAGAACCAGGCGGTCCGACAGGGTCGACTCGCCCACGTCGCCGACCGAGAGGCCGTCGACGTAGACGTGGCCGACCTCGACGCGGCCGGTGCGGGTGGCCTTGCCGTCGACCAGGTCGACGACCACGCCGTCCTCGGCGATGACCACGTTCTCCGCGGCCACGCCGGTGCGGATGGCCAGCTCGCCGTTCGCGCGCAGGTGCTTCCACTCGCCGTGGACCGGCATCACGTTGCTCGGGCGCACCGCGTTGTACAGGTACAGCAGCTCGCCCGCCGACGCGTGGCCGGACACGTGGACCTTCGCGTTGCCCTGGTGGACGACGTTCGCGCCGAGCCGGGTCAGGCCGTTGACCACGCCGAACACCGCTGTCTCGTTGCCCGGGATCATCGAGCTGGCCAGCACGACCGTGTCGCCCGCGCGGATCGAGATCTGGCGGTGCTCGCCGCGCGCCATCCTCGACAGCGCCGAGAGGGGCTCGCCCTGCGAGCCCGTCGAGACGAACAGGACCTTGCTCTCGGGCAGGTTGCTCGCCTGGTCGAGGTCGACCAGCAGGCCGTCCGGCACGTTGAGCAGGCCCAGCTCGGCGGCGATGCCCATGTTGCGGACCATCGAGCGGCCGACGAACGCGATCCGGCGGCCGTGCCGGTGCGCCGCGTCCAGCACCTGCTGGACGCGGTGGACGTGGCTGGCGAAGCAGGCCACGATCACGCGCTGGTCGACGCGCCGGATGACGTCGTCGAGGACCGGGCCGATGTCGCGCTCGGGCATGACGAACCCGGGGACCTCGGCGTTGGTCGAGTCGACGCAGAACAGGTCGACGCCCTCGTCGCCGAGCCGCGAGAAGCCGGCCAGGTCGGTGAGGCGCCCGTCCAGCGGGAGCTGGTCGAGCTTGATGTCGCCGGTGTGCAGGACCACGCCCGCCGGCGTGCGGATGGCCACGGCCAGCGCATCCGGGATCGAGTGGTTCACCGCGAAGAACTCGAGGTTGAACACGCCGACGTCGCGGCGCTCGCCCTCGCGGACCTCGATCAGCTTCGGCCGCTGCCGGTGTTCCTTGGCCTTGGCCGCGAGCAGCGCGTTGGTGAACCGAGAGCCGTAGATCGGCAGGTCCGGCCGCAGGCGCAAGAGGAACGGGACGGCACCGATGTGGTCCTCGTGCCCGTGGGTGAGCACCAGGCCTTCGATGTCGTCGAGGCGATCCTCGATCGCGCGGAAGTCGGGCAGGATCAAGTCGACGCCGGGCTGGTCGTCCTCGGGGAAGAGCACCCCGCAGTCGACGATGAGGAGCCGGCCGCCGAATTCGAAGACGGTCATGTTGCGCCCGACCTCGCCGATGCCGCCCAGCGCGACGACGCGCAGGGCTCCCTCGGGGAGTGCGGGCGGGGCGTTGGTGGGGCCTGGACCGGGGGGAAGTGAGCTCACCGAGGCAGGGTCCCAACGCTGGTGTGCGAGGTCGGCGCCACGTAGGCGGCCCTCGAGTCTGCTTGTGCCACCCGCTCACCATGCCAGTCCTGGGCCGCCGTGTCGCCCAGCGGCACGCCGCCCTGGGCCAGATCGGCGGCGATCGCGACCACCTGCTCCTCGGTCGCCGGGGCGATCGGGAGGCGCGGGTGGCCGATGTCGAAGCCGCGCAGCCGCAGCGCCGCCTTGCTGAACGCGACCCCGCCGACCCGCGACATCGCGCGCAGCACCGGCAGCATCGCACGGTGGTTCGTGCGCGCGGTGGACGTGTCGCCGTTCTCGTAGGCGTCGATCATCGCGCGGATCCGGCCCGCGACGACGTGACCGATCACACTCACCACGCCGGTGCCGCCGACGGAGATCCACGGCAGGTTCAGGCCGTCGTCACCCGAGTAGTACGCGAGGTGGGTGTTCGCGATGACCTCGGAGCCGGCGATGAGGTCGCCCTTGGCGTCCTTGACCGCGACGATCCGCGGGTGCTCGGCCAGCCGCAGCAGCGTGTCGACCTCGATCGGGACGACCGAGCGCGGCGGGATGTCGTAGAGCATCACCGGCAGCCCGCTGCTGTCGGCGACCGTGGTGAAGTGCGCGTACAGCCCGGCCTGGCTCGGCCGCGAGTAGTACGGGGTGACCACGAGCAGGCCGTGCGCGCCCGCCGCCTCGGCCTGCTTCGCCTGCACGATGCTGTGCGCGGTGTTGTTGGTGCCCGCGCCGGCCACGATCGTCGCGCGGTCGCCGACCGCCTCGACCACGGCGCGGATCAGCTGCTGCTTCTCGTCGTCGGTCGTGGTCGGGCTCTCGCCGGTGGTGCCGTTGACGACCAGGCCGTCGTTACCCAGCTCCACGAGGTGCTCGGCGAGCTCCTGCGCCCGCTTCAGGTCCAGTGACCCGTCGGCGTCGAAGGGGGTGGCCATCGCGGTGAGCACGCGCCCGAACGGCCGTCCGGGCGCTGCGGTAGGTGGGTTGGACATGCCCAGACGGTACCCCGTCCCCCCGACAAAACCGCGCCGACCTGGTCACCTCCGGCGAAGTGCGGAGGATTTCCGGGACCCGGCCGCTCGTCGCGGAACTTCTACTTGACCTTGGTCACGATCGGCGCGGTGATCGGCCCGCCGTCGGACCGGGCGAGCACGCAGTAGAACTCGCGGGTGGGCTCCTCGCCGCTCTTCGACGGCGCGCTCTCCCACGCCGCCTGGGTCGGCACGAGCGCGCGGAAGGTGAGGTCCGGCCGCTTGGGCTCGGGCACGATCGACGAGCGGAACGCGGTCGCGCACGCCGCCTCGGCGCTCGCCGTCACCGCGGCCTGGCCGGGGTAGGCGGCCACCTTGGCGTCGTCGGAGTTCCAGTTCTCGACCGACAGCAGGCCGCCGATCTCGTAGACCTCCAGCGTGTGGCTCTTTTCGCAGTCGGTCTTGTTGTCGTCGTCGCTGATGATCGAGCCGTCCTGCACCGGGGTGTTGAAGCACCGGTAGTAGCCGCCGATGGCGGTGCGGAGCTGCCCGTTGAGGCCGAAGGTCATGGTCGGCTGCTTCTGCTGGTCGACAGCCGGGGTCTGGTAGGCCTTGCCCGCGAAGAACCCGCCGATCAGGGCACCGACGACGAGCACCACGGCCAGCGAGAGCCACAGCGCGCGGAGGTTCTTCTTCGGCGGCGCCTGCGGGGCCATCCGCGTCGCGGGGCCGGCCAGCATCGCGGTGCCGTTCGGCGGGGTCGGGCGCACGCCCTGCGCCGTGGTCAGCAGGTTCTGTGCCTGGGCGGCGGACAGCCGCGCGTCGGGGTTCGCGACGAGCAGGCCGAGGATGGCCGCGGCGATCGGGCCGTGGCCGCGGGTCAGGTACGGGATTTCGGTCATGATCGCGTGCAGCGTCGCCGCCGTGGTGGCGCGCTCGAACGGGATCGTGCCTTCGACGGCGAAGAACAGCGTCGCGCCGAGGGACCACAGGTCGGACGCGGGCAGCGCTTCGCGGCCTTCGACGCGCTCGGGCGCCATGAACGCGGGCGAGCCGACGATCATGCCGCTGGTGGTCAGGCGCGGGTCGTCGACGGCGTGCGCGATGCCGAAGTCGGTGAGCTTCACGCGGCCGTCCGGCGCGACCAGGATGTTGGCCGGCTTGACGTCGCGGTGCACGATCCCGGCGGTGTGCGCGGCCTGCAGCGCGGCCAGCACCCGCTCCCCCATCAGCGCGGCCTGCGCGCCGGGCATCGGGCCGCGCTGGCGCACGAGGTCGGCCAGCGACGGCGCTTCGACGAGCTCCATGACGATGAACGTGGTGCCGCCGTCGGTGACGACGTCGTAGACGGTGACGACCGCGGGGTCGTTGAGCCGGCCGCCGGTGCGCACCTCCCGCAGCGCGCGCTCGGAGAAGACGGCGGCGGACTCGGCGTCGGGCAGGCGCAGTTCCTTGACGGCGACCTGCCGCCCGATGACCTGGTCCTGCGCCCGCCACACGACGCCCATGCCGCCGCGGCCGAGTTCGCCGAGCAGCAGGTAGCGGCCGGCGACGACCCGCTGACCAGGCGTGACAGGCGCCTGGGGTGGGTACGGACGGGTCTGTTCGTCGGTCACGGTGCTCCTTTTGGCGGCGGTCGCGCAGATGCTAGTCGGACCGCCGCCGGGCGCCGCGGGTTCCGCGGAATTCGTGACTCAGCGGTGAGTCTCGCCGCGGTACGGGAGCCACCGGTAGCCGGGCGCGAAGACGCTGAACTCGGCGCGGCCGCCGGTCGCCGCCCAGATGTCTTCGGAAACCACCAGGCCGGGGAAAGCGGTCAGGTCCTCGGTCACCAGGTCGGTGTAGACGCGGAACCCGCCGGTGCCGACCCCGGCGAGGGCGTAGCGGTAGACCGGTGGAGCGGTCCGGAGCTGCCAGTACAGCCGCCGGCCCGCCGCGGTCATCGTCGCCGCGTCTTCGGCCGGGGCGACCCCGGAGGGGCCTTCGGGCGCCACTCCGCACCACCAGCCGGCGCCGTCGGAGAAGACAGAGGTGGGCCAGCCGTCGAAATGGCGGGCAAGGTCACGAGCGTGGTTCTCCCGCGCGCCGCATTCGGCGTTGAGGGCGTAGACCCGGGTCACCGGCTCAGCTTACGAAGGTCAGGTAGATGAGGACCAGGTTCAGCGCGATGATGATCGCCGCGATCACCCAGGCGGCCACCGTCGTCAGCCGGTGGTTGGCGTTTTCGCCCATCAGCGTGCGGTCGGCCGTCAGGCGGATCAGCGGCACCAGGGCGAACGGGATCCCGAACGACAGCACCACCTGGGACACGACCAGCGCGGCGCTCGGGTCGGTGCCCACCGCCAGCACCACGATCGCCGGAGTGAGGGTGGCGAGCCGGCGCAGGACCAGCGGGATCCGCTTGTGCAGCAGGCCCTGCATGATCATCGCGCCCGCGTACGCGCCGACCGACGTCGAGGCCAGGCCGGAGGCCAGCAGGCCGATCGCGAACAGCAGCGCGACGCCCGGGCCGAGTGCCCCGGCGACCGCGGTGTGCGCGCCTTCGATGCTGTCCACGCCGGCTTGGCCCTGGAGGTTCGTCGCGGCCAGCAGGAGCATGCCGAGGTTCACCGCGCCGGCCAGGAGCATCGCCAGGCCGACGTCGGCGCGGGTCGCGCGCAGCAGGCGACGGCGGGTGGTGACGTCCGGCAGGCCGTGGCGGTCGCGGACCAGGCCGGAGTGCAGGTAGACGGCGTGCGGCATGACCGTGGCGCCGAGCATCGCGGCGGCGATGAGGACGCTGCCGGCGCCGTCGAACTTCGGGACCAGGCCGCCGAGGGTGTCCGCGGCCGACGGCGGCTCGACGAACAGGCTCGCCAGGAAGCCGACGGCGATGACCAGCAGCAGGCCGGTGACGACGCGCTCGAACGTCCGCTGGCCGCCGCGGTCCTGGACCGCCAGCAGCGTCAGCGAAACCGCGCCGGTGATCAGGCCGCCGACGACGAGCGGCAGGTCGAACAGCAGGGTGAGGGCGATCGCGCCGCCGACGACCTCGGCCAGGTCGGTGGCGATGGCGACGACCTCGGCCTGCGCCCAGTAGGCCAGCCGCGCGGGCCCGGACAGCCGGGCGCGCAGGGCCTCCGGCAGCGACATCCCGCTGACCAGGCCCAGTTTCGCCGACAGGTACTGCACCAGCACGGCCATCAGGTTCGCCGCGACGATCACCCAGACCAGCAGGTAGCCGTAGCGGGCACCGGCGCTGATGTTGGAGGCGACGTTCCCGGGGTCGACGTACGCGATCGCGGCGACGAACGCGGGCCCGAGCAGGGCCGAGCCCGTGCGCAGGCGGGTGGCCAGTCTCGGCCGCACGGCCTCGGTCACTGCCACGGCGCCTGCCTCTCAACCGGATGTCGGGGACCCCAAATCGAAGTTTAGGCGCGCCGAACTTTCGATTTCAAGGGTGACGGTTCCCACCGTCGTGCCCGGAGTACCCGGTGATCGCCCGCCGAAAAGCGTCAGGCGTGCCCGACCTCGTGCCCGGATTCGCGCAGCGCCGTCACCGCGTGCTCGAGATCGGTGGCGCGGACGAGGATGTGGTCGGTGTCGAACGTCGACATCGAGAACAGCGCGACCCCGGCCGCGGCCAGCTCCGAAGCCAGCGCGGCGATGATGCCGGTCAGCGTGAACTCCAGCGGGCCGCGGACGGACAGGAGCCGCCAGCCGTCCTCCGCCGCCGTGCTGCCGGCCGGCTCGCGGCCGGCCGGGCAGATCACCGACAGCTCCTGGGGGGTGCGGGTCACCGAGACGAAGGCTTCGCCGGGCTCGAAGAGCTCGGCGGGCACCGGGGCGTCCGCGGGCAGCCGGACAACGGCGTAGTCACCGGGCCGGACGTCGATCGCGAGTCGTTTCATCAGCCTTCGAACACCTTCGGGCTAGTGGCGATCTCGGTGCCGTCCGGCAGCGTCGAGATCGTGAAGTCCGCGAAGACGTTCGCGGCCGCTTTCTGCAGCTGGCGCAGGCATTCGACGGCGAGCTCACGGATCTCGACGTCGGCGTGCTCGGTCGCGCGCATCGCGACGAAGTGGCGCCAGGCGCGGTAGTTGCCGGTGACGACGATGCGCGTCTCGGTCGCGTTGGGCAGCACCGCCCGCGCGGCCTGGCGGGCCTGCTTGCGGCGCAGCGTCGCGCTCGGGACGTCGGCGAACTTCTCCTCCAGGCCGGCGAGGAGCTCGGTGTAGGCGTCGACGCTCGCCTGCGTCGCGGCGAGGAACTTCTCGTGCAGCACCGGGTCGTTCGCGATCACGTCCGGCTCGACGACGGCGGCGGTGCGCTCCGGGACGTAGCGCTGCGAGAGCTGGGAGTAGGAGAAGTGGCGGTGGCGGATCAGCTCGTGCGTCAGCGACCGCGAGATGCCGGTGATGTAGAAGGTCACCGAGCCGTGCTCCAGCACCGAAAGGTGCCCGACGTCCATGATGTGCTCGAGGTAGCCGGCGTTGGTCGCGGTGGCGGGGTTCGGCTTCTGCCACGACTGGTAGCAGGCCCGGCCGGCGAACTCGGCCAGCGCCTCGCCGCCGTCGGCGTCGGTCGACCACGGGACATCCTCGGGCGGGAAGAACTCCGTTTTCGCGATCAGCTGCACCCTGGGTGACACGGTTTCGGTCACGTCAGCACTCCTTGTCCACGACTCCCCCGGCAGCCTATCCGCGGGCCGTGCGGGAGTCCCGGGCGACGCGTGACACCATCGGCTTCCTTGACTGACACCACGGTTGACGTCATAGTGGTGTCATGGACTTGACGCCGTACATCGCCAACCTTCGCGAGGACCTCGCGAACACGGCTGCCGCCGGGGACGAGCAGACCCGGCGAGCGGCCGCGTTGCTGTCCTCCGCGCTCGAACCAGCCGTCCGCCTGACGTTGATGAACGCCCTCGCCGACCTCGCCGCCGAGGTCACGGCCGCCTTGCCGGGCCAGGTCGTGGACGTGCGGCTGGACGGGCGCGACGTCCGCGTGGTCGTCACCGGTGCCGCCGAGGAGCCGGCACCACGCGCGACACCACGTGACACCACACCGCCACCACCGATCGACGGCGGCGACATCACCCGCATCACCCTGCGCCTGGTCGAGCAGATCAAGGGGCAGGCCGAGCGCGCGGCGGCGGCGCAGGGAGTCTCGCTGAACACGTTCGTTTCCCAGGCGGTGCAGGGCGCGCTCGGCGGCGGCGGGCACAAGCAGCACCACGGCAAGGACGACCGATCCGGGTCGCGCCTGCACGGCTGGGTCGAAGGCTGAGGGGACGGAAATGAGCGAGGAACAGACGACGCCGGCCGACGAGCTGGTGCGGGTCGACGACTTCGAGGCCGAAGGCCCGCTGGAGCTCGACGTCAGCGTGACGATCGGGCGCGTCGAAGTCGTCCTCGACGGCGACTCGGGCGCGCGGGTGGAGCTGCGGCACGACCAGGGTGAGCAGCAGCCGTGGGTGGCGGGGGTGAACAACCTGCTGTCGTGGGTCGGCGAGCGCTTCGGCGACCAGCTGGGCGTGGACCCGGCGAGCTCCCCCGCCGAAGCGGTGCGGCAGAGCCGGATCGAGAAGCTGGGCAACCGCCTGGTCGTCCAGGCCCCGAAGGCGTGGCAGCTGCGAAACGTCGCGCTGTCGGTGAAGGTGCACGCCCCGGCGGGCTCGCACGTGGAGGTGCGCGCGGGCGCGGCGGACGTGACGGTGACGGGTTCGGCCGGCCGCGTCGACCTGCTGACGGGCTCCGGCGAGGTCAAGCTCGACCGCGCGGACGGCTCGGCCACGATCCGCACCGGCAGCGGCGGCATCACCCTCGGCCCGACCCTGGCCGGCCTCCAGCTCCGCAGCGGCAGCGGCCACGTCGAGGCGTCCTCGGTGGCGGGCTCGGCCACGCTGGCGACCGGAACGGGCAACGTCTGGCTGGGCGCGGTTTCGGGCGAGGTGATGGCCCGTACGGGAAGCGGCGACCTGTCGGTGGCCGATGCGGCTTCGGGCTCGCTGGACTTGATCACGGGCTCGGGCGAGGTGCGGATCGGGATCCGCGGCGGCACGGCGGCGGAGATCGATCTGACGTCGAGCGGCGGGCGGGTTTCCAGCGAGCTGGACGTGCTGGCGGCGGCGCCGGAGGGTGACGTGAAGCTGAGGGTCCGGGCGCGGACGGGTTCCGGCAACGCCGTGGTGACACGCGCGGCCGGCTGAGTAAGGGGGAGACGGGCCGTTCCCGGCGGGGGTGCCGGGGACGGCCCGTCTGCGTGCGTGGGGAGATGTGGCCGGTCGCCGCGACGACGGGGCTGAGGCGATGCGGTGGAGTGCCGATGTGGCCGGGGCGACGCGGCGGTGGCGATGCGGTTGGGGCAGCTCTCTGGCGGGAGCGGTCGTTGGACGGGACGCGACGGCGCGGTATCCGGGGCCGCCACGGGCCGTCGTTGCGGCGACGAGCATGTCGCCGGGGCGACTGGCATGTGGCCGGGGCGATGTGGCGGTGGCGATGCGGCTGGGGCAGCTCCCCGGCGGGAGCGGTCGCGGGACGTGGCAGCGCGGTATCCGGGCGCCCGCGGGCCGTCGCCGCGGCGACGAGCATATCGCCGGGGCGGCGAGCACGGCAGGCGACGGCCGCCAAATGCGGCTGCCAGGGGGCCGCGGCTGCAGGCAACGCCATCGGTTGCCGCGGCCGCCGACCACGACCGTGGGAGCGGCGGGCGGCATGTCGCCGCGGCGAGCGCGGCGGGTCGGGGCCGAGTCGGTGAGTACAGCCGGCGGAAACAGCGGTTGCGGCGCTCGGCGGCGCAGTCGCGGGGCGAGGCGGCATGGCCACCGGACCGCGATGTCGACGCGGCGGTCGCGGTTGGCGGCTACGCGGGCCTGGCCGTGGCATCGGCGGCACGCAACCCCCCTGAGTCCACTGTGGACCGGCGCCGGACCCTAGCCCTGGCCCGTGAACAGGTCGATCAGGCTGTGCGGGGTCCGCTCGCCGAAGCAGGTCTCGAAATCACGCTCCGCCTCCGCCGCTTCCTTTGCGCTGCGGGGGAACAACTCCCGCTCGTACTCGGCCAAGGCGGCCTCCGGGTCGTCCGGGTGGGCGGCGATTGCTCGGCCCAGTTCCGCGCCGTCCTGCATCGCCAGGTTGGCGCCTTCGCCGTTCGGGACCGATAGGTGGGCCGCGTCGCCCAGGAGCGTCACGCCCGGGGTGCGGGGCCAGTTGTGGCCGGGCGGCAGGGCGTTGATCGGGCGCAACACCGGTGCCGTCTCGCCGTCGGTGATCAGGGCCGTCAGTTCCGGGGCCCAGTCCGTGAACTCGGCCGCGATCTGGGCTCTGGCCGCGTCCGGGTCGGTGAAGTCGGTGAACCAGTCCTGCGGTTTCGCCAGCACCACGTACGTGTGGAGCGTGCCGCCCGTTTCGCGGTGCGCCTGGATGCCCTTGCCCGGCTCCGGCACGAACAGCGCTCCTCCCCCGGCCGCCTTCGCGGTTGCCGGGTGGCGGGTGTCGCTGTCGAACAGGTACGTCTCCACGAACGACGTGCCGACGTACTCCGGGACCGCGTCCGACACCAGGGGGCGGATGCGGGACCACGCGCCGTCCGCGCCGACCAGCAGGCCGGTGGTCGCCGTCGTGCCGTCGGCGAACGTCAGCTCGTGGCGGCCGTCGCCCAGGGACCGGGCCGCGGTGACCTTGTGGTCCCAGCGGACCGTGCCCGCGGGCAGTGAGTCGAGCAGGAGGCCGCGCAGCTCGCCTCGCTGGACCTCGGGGCGGCCGCCGGTGCCGTCGTCCGGCTCGTCGAGCAGGACCTTGCCCGTCCGGTCCAGGATCCGCGTAGCTTCGCGGCCCTCCAGGATCAGGGCGCGGAAGCCGTCGGTCAGCCCCGCTGCCTCGAGGGCCGGCTGGCCGTTGTGCTCGTGGATGTCGAGCATGCCGCCCTGCGTGCGCGCGGACGGCGAGCTCTCCGCTTCGTGGACCGTGACCGGGATGCCGTGGACGTGCAGGACGCGGGCGAGCGTGAGCCCGCCGAGGCCGGCGCCGACGATCGTGACGGGGATGGACATCGCGACTCCTCTTTCTGGAACGTGGTTCCAATATTGGAACGGCGTTCCAGACATGTCAAGATGAGGCATGGCACAACGGCGCACAGAAGCCCTCTCGCGGGCGCGCATCATCGAGACGGCGGTCGAACTGCTCGACGCCGACGGCGAGCGCGGGTTGACGTTCCGCGCGCTGACCGAGCGCCTCGCCACCGGCCCCGGGGCGATCTACTGGCACGTGGCGAACAAGGGCGAACTGCTCGACGCCGCGACCGGCGCCGTGGTCTCGGCCGCGTTGAGGGCCGGGCGCGCCGAGCCCGCCGGGTCACCGCAGGACGAGGTCCGCGCCGTCGCGCTCGGCCTGTTCGACGCGATCGAGGGCCACCCGTGGCTCGCCCCGCAGCTCTCGGCGCAGCTTTCGCGCGGTCCGTCGGGTTCGGTGACGCCGAAGATCTTCGAGAGCTTCGGACGGCACGTCCGCGACCTGGGCGTGCCGAAGGGCAGCTGGTTCACGGCGACCTCGGCGCTGGTGCACTACGTTCTCGGCGCCGCCGGCCAGAACGCCGCGAACGCGCGCGTCGTGCACCCCGGCGCCGGCCGCGGCGAGTTCCTCGACGCCGTCTCGACCGCGTGGGAGGCGCTCGACGCCGAGGAGTACCCCTTCGCGCGGGCGGTCGCCGACGAGATGCGCGACCACGACGACCGCGAACAGTTCCTGGCGGGCGTCGACCTCATCCTGACCGGGATCGGCACGGTCCATGCGGTGGAATAGCCGTCAGCGCACCAGTTTCGCCAGGGGCCGGGCCAGCTCGCCGCGGGTGCCCACCGCGACGCCGGACAGGCCGAGCCACTCCGCCATGTGCCGCAGCTCCGCGGCCAGCTCCGGGAGCACGCGCGCCACGTCGGCGCCCTCCTCCGCGAAGGCGCCCTGCACCCGCAGGACACCCGCCGCGCGGTCGGACTTCAGGTCCACCCGCCCGACCAGTTCGCCGTCCAGCAGGAACGGGAACACGTAGTAGCCGTACACGCGCTTCGGCTCCGGGACGTAGATCTCGATCCGGTAGTGGAACCCGAAGAGCCGCTCGGTGCGCGCGCGTTCCCAGATCAGCGGGTCGAACGGGCACAGCAGCGCCCGGCCGGTCACCGACCGCGGCGTGCGGGCCTCGGCGTGCCGGTACGCCACCGCCTTCCAGCCGCGCACCGAAACCGGCTCCAGGACACCGGATTCGACCAGCTCCGCCACCGCCTGGCGTGCCGGGGCCGGGCCGAGGCGGTAGTAGTCGCGCAGGTCCGTCTCCGTCGCGACGCCCAGTGCGCGCGCCGAACGCTCGATCAGGCCGCGCGCGCCCTCCTCCGCCGAGACCGTCCGGGCCAGGACGTCCGGCGGGACCACCCGTTCGGTCAGGTCGTACAGCCGCTCGAACGACCGGCGCGTGCCCGTGGTCAGCTGGCCGATGCCGAACAGGTACTCGCAGACGCGCTTGACCTCGGACCGCTCCCACCACGAGCCCGGCCCCCGCCGCTGCGCGTCCGCCTCGACCTCGCGCTCGATGCCGCCCGCGCCGATCGGGCCGAGTTCCTTGACCACCGAAAGGATCTCTTCGACCAGCCCCGGCGACTTCTCGATCAAGGGGCCATAGTGCTTCCACCAGCCGTCGCGCTTCGCGCCCGAGCGGATCAGCGGCCAGTCTTCGATCGGCAGCAGGCTCGCCTCGTGCGCCCACGTCTCCACCAGCAGGCGCGGCTGACGCGCCGAGTGCGCCCACGCCGCCGCGTCCAGCAGCGCGGGCTCGTACGCACCGAGGCGCGAGAACACCGGCATGTAGTGCGCCCGCACCGCGACGTTCACCGAGTCGAGCTGCAGCAGCTGGACGCGCGAAAGCACGCGTTTCAGGTGCCGCCGGGACGGCTCGCCGGAGGGACGCGGGTCGGTGAAGCCCTGTGCGGCCAGGAAGGTCTTCCGGGCCGTCGCGACGCTGATCGTTTGCATGGTGAGCTCATGATGCCAGCCACCACCGACAGTTTTCGGCGACCCGATATCCATCCATGCCCCCGCCACCGCCCTCAACGGAGGAGCTGCGCTCCGCTGTACTAACTTTTGCCCATGAGCGACGCCGCCGTCCGCCCCGCCGACCTGTCCGACGCCGCGGAGATCGCCCGCATCCAACGCGACACCTGGCACGCCGCCTACGAGGACCTGCTGGGCAAGCAGGCGCTCGCCGAACTGGACGCCGCCGACCTCGCCGGCACCTGGACCGAGACCATCGACTACCCCGGCAGCCTGGTCTACGTAGCCACCGAGGGCGAGTTCACCGTCGGGTTCTGCGTCGCCGGCCGCGCGCCCGAAGAAGAGGTCGCCGCCGCCGACGGCAGCCTGCCCGAGGACGCCGGCTCCACCGGCTTGATCGCCACCCTGCTCGTCGAGCCGCGGTGGGGACGGCGCGGCCACGCCGGCCGGCTACTCGCGACGGCCGCCGCGGGCCTGCGGGCCGACGGCGCCGGCCGCGGCATCGCCTGGGTCGCCCAGGGCGACCACGCCACCCTCGCCTTCTACCGGCGGGCCGGCTGGAACCCCGACGGCACGGTCCGCACGCTCGACACCGGCGAGCGGCTGCTCCGCGAGGTCCGGCTCACCGGCACCCTCGAGCTCGCGCTCACCTGAGTCGCGGAAGATCACCCAGCGCAGCACGGCGTACATGAAGACGCCCTCACAGGCGCCCGCGAGCAGCCGTGCGACGTGGTATTCGACGCCCAGCGCCGTCAGGCCCGCGCCCACACCCAGCAAAAACGCGGCGTAATTGACGGCGATCGCCACGATGTAAAGGGCGAGCTGGATTCCGACGGCGGCGTGAGAATGGAAGTTGAACGTCCGGTTCAGCACGAAGCTGAGCCCGAACGCGCAGCCGTAGGCGACCGTGATCGCCAGCCACACGGGCCAGCCGAGCAGGCCGTGGAAGATCGTCAGCAACCCGAGGTCGACGCCGAACGTCAGACCGTTGATGAGGCAGAAGCCGAGGAACGTCGGGGCCACGATCCGCGACAGGCCCAGCGGCAGTACCCGGACGACGGCCCGGCAGAAGGCGCCGAAGCGGTCAGCGGGCGTACGGGGTTGCTCGGCGGCCACGACGTCAGCGTTCCAGCGGGAGGTGACCGGAAGCCGTCCGGCAGGTGATCTTCTGGTGCGGACCCCCGGCCGAAGACGGGGGCCAACCCCCGTGTTTCCGGATTTCGAACTGATAACGTGAAGAACGCGAGCGATTTTCGGGAGGTGACACGATGAGCTGGATCCTGCTGACGCTGGGCGTCGCGTTCGGTTCGGCCATCGTGCCGCTGATCAACGCCGAGGTGTTCCTGATCGGGCTCTGCGCGAGCCAGCCGGGCCTGCACTGGCTGTGGCTCGGGGCGGCGGTCGCCGTCGGGCAGATCGCCGGGAAGACGCTGTACTACCTCGCCGCGCGGGGGACCATCAAGCTGCCGAAGCCGCTGCACGACCGGCTGCACCGCGAGCGGCCTCTGACGCCGCGGCGGGTGCGGTGGCAGTTGCGGACGAAGCGGATTCGCGGGTGGGTCGAACGGTTGCGGGAGCGCTGCCACCGGCACCCGCACTGGATGGCCGGGACTTACGGGGTCAGTTCGCTGGTGGGGTTGCCGCCGTTCATGGCGACGAGCGTGCTGGCCGGGCTGGTGCAGATGCGGCTGGCCACGTTCTTGACGACCGGGCTGGCCGGAAGGTGGATCCGGTTCAGCCTGATCGCGGCTTCCCCTGCGGTGTTCGCCGGGTGGCTGCACCACTGAGTGAGTCGAGTGCCTCGGCGGGCCGGTGAGGGGAACAGCAAGCGGTCCGGGCGCGCTCGGGGGCGGGCAGGGCCGCCGGTTCGGTCGCGCCGGGGCCGGCCCGCGTCACTGCGTCCAGTCCGCCGGCCCCAACGACGCCGCCACGCGTACGAAACCGCGGACCAGCGGGCCGCCGCCGGACTTCGGCCAGGCCACCACCAGGTCGCTCGGCGGGCGGTCCGGTACCGGGACGATGCGCAGGCCCGGTGGGAGCGGCTGGCCGAGGGGCGCGAACGCCGAAATCCCGTTCCACAGCACCGCCTGCAGGCATTCCTGGATCGTCCGGACGACCGGGGCGGCTTCCCGGGGCTCGCCGCCCGTCCAATAGGCCGCCCACAGCGGGTCCGTTCCGTCCGGGAGGCGGATCCAGCGGCGTCCGGCCAGGTCCGCGGAGGACACCGAAGGGCGACCCGACAGGGGGTCGTCGTCGCGCAGGACCACGCCGGTGCGGACCGGGCGCAGGACGTGGGTGCTGATTCCCCCGGTGCCGAACGGAGTCCGCGTCAGGGCCACGTCGACCAGGCCCGTGCGCAACCCCGCCGTCGGGTCGGCCAGATCCGTCTCGTGGACCCGGACGTCGACGTGCGGGTGGCGGTCGCGGAACAGCGCCACCAGGCGGGCGCCGGCCTGCTCGGCGGTGTCCGCCAACGTCCCCACCACCAGGGTCGCCGTGCCCGCCGCCGCGGTCACGCGGTCGCGGATGCGGGCCGACTGGGCCAGCAGTGCCGTCGCCTCCTCGTACAGCACCGCGCCCGCGGCGGTGAGCGTGACGCCCTTCGAGGTGCGGTCGAACAGCGTCGCGCCCAGCTCGTCCTCCAGCCCGCGGACCGCGCGGCTCAGCGGCGGCTGTGCCATGTGCAGGCGGCTCGCCGCGCGGCCGACGTGGCGTTCCTCGGCCACCGCGACGAAGTACCGGAGCACGCGCAAGTCCATACTTCCAGGGTATCGAGCTGACGCAGCCGGTCTTGGACGCCCGATGGCTCGCGGACCGAGGATCGGGGGCATGGACCTCAGGATCGGATGCTTCCCCTACGACACCACCCGGCAGCTGTTCGAAACCACCACCGTGGAAACCGCCGACACGCTGCCCGAGATCTTCGAGCGCACGATCCGCGGCGGCGAATACGACGTCGCCGAGCTCGGGCTCACGTTCTACCTGCGCCTGCTCGAAGGAGGCACGCCCTTCGTGGCGCTGCCGATCTTCCCCAACCGCGTGTTCCGGCACTCCTGCGTCTTCGTCAACACCCACGCGGGCATCGCCGGGCCGGGCGATCTCACCGGCCGGACCATCGGCGAATTCGGCACCTACGGCCAGGACTCGGGCGTCTGGGCCAAGGGCATCCTCATGGACGAGTACGGCTTCAAGCCCGAAGAGAACCGCTGGGTGATCGGCGGGCTCGACCGCCCGTCGGCGCCCTTCGGCTTCATCCCCCACCCGCACCCGGCCGGCCTCGACGTCACCCAGGCCGGGGACGGGAGGACGTTGAGCGATCTGCTCGACGCCGGTGAGATCGACGCGCTGTTCTCCGCCAACGTCCCGCAGTGCGTGCTCGACGGCTCCCCGAACGTCGCCCGCCTGTTCCCCGACTACGTCGCGCGCGAACGCGATTACCACCGCCGCACCGGGATCTTCCCGATCATGCACGCCGTCGTCGTCCGGCGGGACCTCCTGGCCGACGATCCCGGCCTCGCCCGGAGCGTCTACGCCATGTTCGAAGCCGCGAAGGACGCCGCCGCCGAGCGGTACCGCCGCGGGCAGCGGCTCTACCAGGTGCAGACCATGGTGCCGTGGGCCGACGCGCTGGTCGACGAAACGCTCGCCGAGTTCGGTGAAAACTGGTGGCCCTACGGGATTTCCGCCAACCGCGCGACGCTCGAAACCTACCTGCGGTACCACCACGAGCAGGGGCTGTCGTCCCGTCGCCGGCAGGTCGAGGAAGTCTTCGCGCCGGAGCTACTCGGCACCTGAGCGCTCGGCGGCTTCCAGCTCCACGGCCGTCTTCATCGTCTCGCGTGCCCGGCGGCGGTCACCCGCGATGTCGTAGGCGTACGCGAGCTTGTACCAGGCCCGCCAGTTCTCCTGGTCCGCCTCGACCTCGGCGCGGCGCTGCTCGAACCACGCGTCCGCCGCGTCGCGGTCCACCCGGCCCGAAGGACGGCGCGGCAGGTCGGAGACGTCCGGGAGCGCGCCCTCGGCGTCCAGGCGGCGTGACAGGCGCTGGATCTGCAGCCCGTTGCGCCAGGTCACGACCACGACCCAGACGCCGAGGATCGGCAGCAGCAGGACGCCGACGCCGAGCGCGATGCCCAGGGGTGTCCCCGAGGCGAACAGCGCGAACGCGCGGTCCGCCAGCAGGACCAGGTACACCACCAGCGCCGCCGTCAGCAGCAGCGCCACGTTGCGGGCCCTCACAGGTCGAGGACGTTTTCCAGGCCGACCGTCAGGCCGGGGCGCGTCAGCACCGTGCGGACGCCGAGCAGCACGCCCGGCATGAACGACGTCCGGTCGAGGGAGTCGTGGCGGATGGTCAGGGTCTCCCCCTCGCCGCCGAACAGGATCTCCTCGTGCGCGACCAGGCCCGGCAGGCGGACCGAGTGGACGCGGACGTCCTCGACCGAAGCGCCGCGGGCACCGTCCAGCTCGGCCGTCGTCGCCTCCGGGCCCGGCGTCACGCCGGCCTCCGCGCGCGCCGCCGCGATCATCCGGGCGGTGTGCGCGGCGGTGCCCGAAGGCGCGTCGGCCTTGCGGTTGTGGTGCAGCTCGATGATCTCCGCCGACGCGTAGAACTTCGCCGCCTGGGCCGCGAAGCGCATCGCGAGAACCGCGCCGAGCGCGAAGTTCGGCGCGATCAGCACACCGAGCGAAGGCTTCGGCTCCAGCAACGCGCGCAGCTCGGCCAGCCGCTCCTCGCTGAAGCCGGTGGTGCCGACGACCGCGTGGATGTCGTGCGCCACCAGGTACTTCAGGTTGTCCATGACGGCGTCGGGGTGGGTGAAGTCCACGACCACCTGCGCGTCGGCGAGGGCCGCGAAGTCGTCGCCCGCGTCCAGCGCCGCGACGACCTTCATGTCGCCCGCGCTTTCGACGGCGTTCACCACCGTCGCGCCCATGCGGCCCCGGGCACCGAGCACACCGACGTTGATGGTCATGAAGCGATCACCTCGTGGAGGTCGTCAGGAAGGTCGTCGGCGTGAGCGTACGGCCCGACGACCGCCGCCGCCGAGACCCCGCCCGGGCGCGCGAACAAAGTGCGAGCGAGGGCACACACTTCCTCGGTGGTGACGGCGTCGATGCGCGCGACCGTGTCGTCGACACCCAGGTAGCGGCCGTAGTTGAGCTCGGTCTTGCCGATCCGCGACATCCGCGACGACGTGTCCTCCAGGCCCAGCACGATCCCGCCGCGCAGCTGGCCCTTCGCGCGGGCCACCTCGGCTTCGGTCAGGCCGTCGACGCCGACCTTGTCGAGCACCTCGCGGATGACGCCGGCGACGTCGCCGAGCTTCTCCGGCTGGCAGCCCGCGTACACGGCCATGTGGCCGGTGTCGGCGTAGCTCGCGACCGAGGAGTACACCTGGTAGGCCAGTCCGCGCCGCTCCCGGATCTCCTGGAACAGCCGCGAGCTCATGCCGCCGCCGAGGGCCGCGTTGAGCACCGACAGCGCGAAGCGCCGTTCGTCGTGGCGCGACAGGGACCGCAGGCCCAGCATGACGTGCGCCTGCTCGGTGTCGTCGGTGTGCAGGGCCAGCTTCGGCGGGGTCTTGATCCGGGCGCGGCCCTCACGCGGCGCGACCGGCGTCGCCGTCCCGGTCAGCCGGTCCTTCAGCGCCTTGCGGACCAGCCGCAGCACCTGGCCGTGGTCGACGTTCCCGGCCACGGCCAGGACCATCCGCGGCAGGGTGTACCGGCGCTTGTAGAAGTTCCGCAGCGCGACCGGCGACATCTCCACGATCGACTTCTCGGTGCCGAGCACCGGGCGGCCGAGCGCGTGGTCACCCAGGACCGCGCTGACGAACGTCTCGTGCAGCAGGTCCTCGGGGTCGTCGTCGCGCATCGAAATCTCTTCGAGGACGACGCTACGCTCCATGTCCATGTCGCGGTCGGTGCACAGCGCCTCGAACACGACGTCGGTGACCAGGTCCACGGCCAGCGGGAGGTCGGCGTCGAGCACCTGCGCGTAGTAGCAGGTGTGCTCCTTCGCCGTGAAGGCGTTGAACTCGCCGCCGACCGCGTCGATCTCCTCGGCGATCTGCGTGGCGTCGCGGTTCTTCGTGCCCTTGAACAGCAGGTGCTCGAGGTAGTGCGCGGCGCCGGCGACGGCCACCGGCTCGTCGCGGGAACCGATGCCGACCCACAGCCCGACCGTGGCCGAACGGGACGCGGGGACGTGCTCGGTGATCACCCGCAGGCCACCGGGCAGCACGCTGCGCTTGACGACCGCACCGTCCGGGGTGGACTCGAGCGTGCGGGTGGTGCCGATGGGCTGTTCGTGCCCGGAAACCTGCCGTGCCATGGGTTCCTTACTCACGATGCCGCGAAGGCCCCCTGCCCGCCCGGGTCGTGGTGTTCAGGGCGGTTCCAACCGCCCTGAACACCCACGACCCGGCACCGCGGATCAGGAGGCCTTCGCGTCGAATGGTGTTACTTGGCGTCGGCCGTCTCGGCGTCGGCGGCCGGCGCGTCGCCCTCGGCGGGCTTCGCGTCGTCCTCCTTGACCACGATCAGGCTGATCTTGCCGCGGTTGTCGATGTCGGCGATCTCGACGCGGAGCTTGTCGCCCACGTTGACGACGTCCTCGACCTTGGCGATCCGCTTGCCGTTGCCCAGCTTGGAGATGTGCACCAGGCCGTCCTTGCCCGGCAGCAGCGAGACGAACGCGCCGAACGCGGCCGTCTTCACCACGGTGCCGAGGAAGCGCTCGCCGACCTTGGGCAGCTGCGGGTTGGCGATGGCGTTGATCAGGTCGATCGCCGCCTCCGCCGACGGGCCGTCCGAAGCGCCCACGTAGATCGTGCCGTCGTCCTCGATGGAGATGTCGGCGCCGGTCTGCTCGGTGATCGAGTTGATCATCTTGCCCTTCGGGCCGATGACCTCGCCGATCTTGTCGACCGGGATCTTCACGCTGGTGACGCGCGGCGAGTACGGGCTCATCTCGTCCGGGCTGTCGATCGCCTCGGCGATGACCTCCAGGATGGTGGTCCGGGCGTCCTTCGCCTGCTTCAGCGCGGCCGCGAGGACCTCCGACGGGATGCCGTCGAGCTTCGTGTCGAGCTGCAGCGCGGTGATGATGTCCTTGGTGCCCGCGACCTTGAAGTCCATGTCGCCGAGGGCGTCCTCGGCACCGAGGATGTCGGTGAGCGCCACGTAGCGGGTCTCGCCGTCGACCTCGTCCGAGACCAGGCCCATCGCGATGCCCGCGACCGGCGCCTTGAGCGGCACGCCGGCGTTGTACAGGCTCATCGTGGACGCGCAGACCGAGCCCATCGACGTCGAGCCGTTGGAGCCCAGCGCCTCGGAGACCTGGCGGATCGCGTACGGGAACTCGTCCCGCTTCGGCAGCACCGGCACCAGGGCGCGCTCGGCGAGCATGCCGTGGCCGATTTCGCGGCGCTTCGGCGAACCGACGCGGCCGGTCTCACCGGTGGAGAAGGGCGGGAAGTTGTAGTGGTGCATGTAGCGCTTGTGCGTCTCCGGGGACAGCGAGTCGATCTGCTGCTCCAGGCGAAGCATGTTCAGCGTGGTGACGCCCAGGATCTGGGTTTCGCCGCGCTCGAACAGCGCCGAACCGTGCGCCCGCGGGATCACGGCGACCTCGGCCGCGAGCGACCGGATGTCGGTGAGGCCGCGGCCGTCCATGCGGATCTTCTCCGTGAGGACGCGCTGGCGCATGATCTTCTTCGTCAGGGCCTTGAACGCCCCGCCGATCTCCTTGTCGCGCCCCGCGAAGGCTTCGCCCTCGCCCAGGCCGACCTTCTCCAGCACGGCGGCCTTGACCTGGTCGGTCGCGGCGTCGCGGTCCTGCTTGCCGGCGATCTGGAGGGCGTTCGCCAGGTCGTCGGTCGCGATGGCGGCGACGGCCTCGTAGACGTCCTGCTGGTAGGCCGGGTAGACCGGGAACTCGCCGGTCGGCTTCGCGGCCGCGTCGGCCAGGCGCTGCTGCGCCTCGCACAGGACCTTGATGAACGGCTTCGCGGCCTCGAGACCCTCGGCGACCGCGACCTCGTCGGGCGCCTTGCCGCCGTCGGCGATCAGGTCGAGCGTGTTCTCGGTGCCCTCGGCCTCGACCATCATGATCGCGACGTCATCACCGACGATGCGGCCGGCGACGACCATGTTGAAGGTCGCCTTCTCCAGCTGCGACCAGGTCGGGAACGCGACCCACTGGCCCTCGATCAGCGCGACGCGGACGCCGCCGACCGGGCCGGAGAACGGGAGGCCGGCGATCTGGGTCGACGCCGAAGCGGCGTTGATGGCCAGCACGTCGTACGGGTCGTCCGGGTTGAGGCTCTGGACGGTGATGACGACCTGGATCTCGTTGCGGAGACCGTCGGCGAACGACGGGCGCAGCGGCCGGTCGATCAGGCGGCAGGTCAGGATCGCGTCGGTCGACGGGCGGCCCTCGCGGCGGAAGAACGCGCCGGGGATGCGGCCCGCGGCGTACATGCGCTCTTCGACGTCCACGGTCAGCGGGAAGAAGTCGAAGTGCTCCTTCGGGTGCTTCGACGCGGTCGTCGCCGAGAGCAGCATGGTCTCTTCGTCGAGGTACGCGACGACGGCGCCGGCGGCCTGCTTGGCCAGGCGGCCCGTCTCGAAACGAACGGTGCGAGTGCCGAACTTGCCGTTGTCGATGACGGCTTCGGTCTCGTGCACGGTGACTCCGGTGGAGTCGGTCATAGATGCTTCTCCTCTTTGGTTCCTTCAGTCGGCGCGAGTCTCCCACCCTGGGACCCGTTTCGCCTGAGGACGCTCGAGGAATGAGGCCGGTCTTCGATCGAAGCCCCCGGGACGCTTCCCGGGAACCACTACCGAGGACCGGCGGACGGACCCTCGTGCGCGCTCGCGCCGTTCGTTCTCTTTCAGACCGAGGGGGAGCGACCGATGTGGTCACTCCCCCTCGGGGTGCAGCTATCGGCGCAGGCCGAGGCGCTGGATCAGCGCACGGTAACGCTCGATGTCCACCTTCATCACGTAGTTCAGCAGCCGGCGGCGACGGCCGACCAGCAGCAGGAGCCCGCGACGCGAGTGGTGGTCGTGCTTGTGAGCCTTGAGGTGCTCGGTGAGGCCGACGATCCGCTTGGTCAGCAGCGCGACCTGGGCCTCGGGGGATCCCGTGTCCGAGTCGTGCACGCCGTACTCGGCCAGGATCGACTTCTTCTCTTCGGTGGACAGCGCCACTTGTGTTGCTCCTCGAAATAATCAGTGCCGTGCGGCCCCGGACGCGGAATGGACGCCGGGAAGACGGTCACGGCCGCCACGGACTGCAGCCGGACCCGGTCGTGAGGTTACCAGCCCGCTGAACAGCGGCTTCAGGCGCCGTCCAGCTCGAAGACGCGCGCCACCCGGTAGCGGGGACCACCCGGCTCGCGCTCGCTGGTGACCAGCTCCACCTCGGCGGCTCGCCAGCTCCGGCTCGTGAAGCCGGCCAGCTTTTCGGTCCAACGCGCGGCGAGCCCCGGTTCTTCCCGGGGGAACCGCGCGAGCGTCAGGTGGGCCGCGTACGGCCTCGCTTCGGCGTCGGCGCCCGCGGCGTGCGCGAGCGGCGTCAGCTCCGTTCCGGCGACAGTCAACCACAGCACCCCGGGGAACGTCGCGGCCTTTTCCAGCCGGACGTCGACGCCGGTCCGCCCGGCCAGGCGCCCGGCCAGCCAGGCGCCGCGCGCCTCGACGTCGTCCGGCCCGTAGTAGGCGAGCGTGACGTGCCAGCGCTCCGGCGGCTCCCAGCGCAGGCCGGGTTCCGGCTCGCCCACGGCGTCCGCGACCGCGGCGACGACGTCGTCCGGCGGGAACAGCGCGCTGAACAGGACCGGCATCAGGAGCCGTGGCCCGCCCGGCGGAGCAGGTCGGCGATGGCCGGGAACTCGTCGTCGAGGCGCTTGGCGGCCTCGCCCAGGTCTTCGTCCTCGGCCAGGTCGCGCAGGTACGCGAGGACCTTCGCGTCTTCGTTGACCACCGGGATGTTGTCGCGGCCGACGGTGGGGCGCGAGTCGCGGACGTCCTCCATCGCGGCCAGCATCGCGTCGCGGTTGCCGGCGGCGACCTCGGGCACGAGGATCTTGCGCTCCAGCATGATCATCCTGGCCAGCACGACCGGGTTGCCGATCTTCGCCCGCCGCCCGCTCATCACCTGGCTGAGCATGGGGGCGCTGATCCCGAGGACCTCGGCCAAGAACGCCTGCGAAACGTCGAACGCGACGACGAGCCGGCGCACGCGGTCGCCGAGCGGCTCCCCGTACCACTCGCGCTGCAACGCGATGTTCCGCTGGACGATCTTGTGGTCCTCCACCAGTCCCGCTCTCCCCTAAGCCTTGCCCGCGCACACCGTCCGTGAGCATCTTGCCATCGCCCTCACGTGCGTGAACGCGAAATCCCCTATTCGCCCCCGGTCGGGGCGTCCGGGGGCACCTCGAGTGCCTTTCTCGTCTCGATCACGTCGTCGTCGATCTGCTGGACCAGCCCGGCCGAGTCGGCGAAGCGCACCTGGTCGCGCAGCCGCGTCACGAAGTCGATCGCGACGTGCTGGCCGTAGAAGTCCTCGTCGACGTCGAGGACGAACGCCTCGACGGTCCGCTCGCGCCCGGAGAACGTCGGGTTGGTGCCCACCGAGACCGCGGCGCGCAGCCGGCGCGACGGGTCCGCCGAGCGGGTGAACCAGGCGCTGTACACGCCGTCGGCCGGGACGGCGGCGAAGCGCGGCGTCGACAGGTTCGCCGTCGGGTAGCCGAGCTCGTGGCCGCGGCCGTCGCCGCGGACGACGATGCCCTCCAGGCGATGCGGACGGCCGAGCGCCTCCGCCGCGGCGAGGACGTCACCCGCGTCGATGCACGAACGGACGTACGTGCTGGAAAAGGTGATCGACGCCTGGTCCTCTTCGGACAGTTCCTTGCCCTGCAGTTCCGCGCCGTAGGCGGCGAAACCGAACCGGCGGCCGAGCGTGCGCAGCATCGCGACGTCGCCGGCGGCCTTGGCGCCGAAGGTGAAGTTGTCGCCGACGATCACCGCGGCCGCGTGCAGGCGGTCGACGAGCACCTCGTGCACGAACTCCTCCGGCGCGAGCCGGGACAGCTCCAAGGTGAACGGCAGCACGCAGAACACGTCGACGCCGAGGCTCTCGACGATTTCCGCCTTGCGCCGCAACGTGGTCAGCTGCGCCGGGTGGCTACCGGGGCGCAGCACCTCCGACGGGTGCGGGTCGAACGTCAGCATGACGCTCGGCAGCCCCCGTTCGGCCGCCGCGGCCACGGTCCGGCTGATCAGCTCCTGGTGCCCGCGATGCACCCCGTCGAACACGCCGATGGTGACCACGCACCGGCCCCAGCCGCCGGGGAGGTCCCCCAGCCCACGCCACCGCAGCACGTCGCACTCCCGTCTCTGTAAGGCCCACCCTAGGCGGGCAGCAACACCACCACCGCGCGGGACACGCCTTCTTCGTCGGCGGCCAGCGCGAGTACCCGGCCGTCGGGCCCGAAGAGCCCGTAGGTGCCTTCGAGCCCGGCCGCGGGGATGCGCTGCCCGTGCCGGACCGCCTTCGCCGTGGCCGCGTCGAGGTCGCGCCGCGGGAAGGCGGCGGCGACGGCGGCGTCGAGGTCCAGGCTCAGTTCGGGCGCCTCCTCGAGCTGGTCGAGGGTGCGCGCCTTGGCGAGGGTGAAGGGGCCGACCGTGGTGCGCCGCAACGCCTTCAGGTGCCCGCCGCAGCCGAGGTCCGCGCCGAGGTCGCGGGCCAGCGCGCGGACGTAGGTGCCGGACGAGCACTCGACGACGGCGTCGACCTCGACGTGGTCGTCTTCGTGCCGCACGGCCAGGACGTCGAAGCGGTAGACGGTGACCGGGCGCGCGGGGATCACGACGTCCTCGCCGGCGCGGACGCGGGCGTAGGCGCGCTTGCCGTCGATCTTGACGGCGCTGACCGCGCTCGGCACCTGCTGGATGTCGCCGGTCAGCTTCTCGACGCCGCTCGCGATGTCGTCGTCGGTCACGTGGTCCGTCGCGCCCTCGGTGAGGACTTCGCCCTCGGCGTCGTCGGTCGTGGTGCTGCTGCCGAGGCTCAGGGTGGCCAGGTAGGTCTTGCGGTCCAGCGCCAGGTGGCCGAGCAGCTTGGTCGCGCGCTCGATGCCGAGCACCAGCACGCCGGTCGCCATCGGGTCGAGCGTGCCGGCGTGCCCGACCTTGCGCGTGCCCATGATGCGGCGGGCGCGGGCGACGACGTCGTGCGACGTCATCCCGGCAGGCTTGTCGACGATCAGGAGACCGGGTGGCGGGGCGGGGCGGCGGGGCGGTTTGGGGCTCGACACGCGGCAAACCCTAGCTGCCGTCCCTCGGGGAACGATCAGGCCGCTCAGGCGGCGACGATCGGCGTCTCCGGTAGTGCGGCGTCCCAGCGGCGGCGGGTGATCCGCACCGGCAGCTCCTCGCCGCGCGCCTCGGCCAGGAAGAGGTGGGCGCGGGTGCGGCGCCACCAGACGAGCATCCGGGAGGTGCCGAGCGCGAGGATCGCGACGATCGCCAGCAGCGAGAGCCGGAAGCTCCCGCCGGTCCACTGAAGCAGCACGCCGACCGCGAGCGCGGCGATCGTCGTGGCCACGAAACCGCCGACGTTGACGACGCCGGTCGCGGTGCCCACGCGGGACAGCGGGTTGTAGTCGCGGGCGAGCGCGAAGCCGATCATCGACGCCGGGCCGCCGAGGGCGAGGAAGGCGAACGCGGGCACGAGCACCGGCACCGGCACGGTGCCGGGCCAGCTCAGCAGCACCGCCCAGAGCAGCGCGGCGCCGCCGATGTACCCGCCGACCAGCGGCATCCGCAGCGACGGGTGCCGCCCGATCACGCCACCGAGCAGCGGCCCGCCGGCCATCGACCCGAAGACGAACACGGTGAGCAGCGCGCTCGCGGCGGCTTTCGTCTGCCCTTGGCCCTGCACCAGCCACGGGACGCCCCACAGCAGGGTCAGCGCGTTCGGGGCGAACATCGTGCTGAAGTGCACCCAGAAACCCAGCCGCGTCCCCGGCGTCCGCCAGGCCTCGGCGACCTGGTGGGCGAGCTGGCGCGGCCGGACCTCTTCGCGGACGGGCGGTGTTTCGCCGTGCGGCACGTCCCGCACGCGCAGCGCCACGACCAGCGTGTAGAGCACGGTGAGGGCGCCGACGGCGAGGAAGGTGGGCGTCCAGCCGGAGACGTCGAGCAGCAGCGACAGCGGAACGGTGGCGGCGAGGTTCCCGATGTAGCCGACGGCGGCGGTGAACGACGTCAGCAGCGCGTACTGGCGGCCCGGGAAGTGGGCGGCGACCAGGCGCAGCACGCTGACGAAGGTGAGCGCGTCGCCGAGGCCGAGCACACCGCGGGCGAGCAGGCCGAGGCCGTAGGTGTGCGCGATGCCGAGCAGGAGCTGCCCGGTGCCGAGGATCAGCACGGCGACGATGAGGACGCGGCGGGGACCGTAGCGGTCGACCAGCACACCGGTCGGGATCTGCATGGCGGCGTAGACGCCGACCTGGAGGACGGTGAAGGTGCCGAGCGCGGCGGCCCCGACCCCGAACCGTTCGGCCGCCTGCAGCCCGGCGACGCCGAAGGAGGTGCGGTGGAAGACAGCGAGGAGGTAGACGGTGACGGCGGCGAGCCAGACGAGCCAGGACCGGGCAGTGGCGCGGCCGGTGGCGGGCGGCACAAGGACCTCCAGGGGTTCGGCGGTGTTCGGGGCGCGGGACGCCCGCGCTGCCGTCCCTACTACTTGTATCGCCTAAGCAACGGCGAAACATAGCCGTTATCCGGGTGGTTTTCGCCACAGGGTCGGGGGCGTCACAGGTGGTCAGGGGGTGTTTGGGTGGGGGTCGCTCGGACGGGTGAACGGGTGGGGTCGGCCGGACGGCGGCGGGTGAGTGCGCGACTTGGGATCGCCGAGCGACCTGGACGAAGTGCCGCGCGGCTGGGGCTGCCGCGCAATCCGAGTGGGCAACCGGCCGCCGAGCGGCTTGGGGTTGCCGGGCGACCCAAGTGGGCGGCCGGCGGGGCTCGGGACCCCGGTGCGCCCGGAGCCCGCTGCCACCGGGTGAACGGGTCGGGCGGCCGCGCGACTTGGGTCGCGGTGCGGCTTGGGTGAGCGGCTGCTGCGCGCTCAGCCGGCCGGCCGGCTGCGGCACAGCTCGGGGGCACCACGCGACACCTGGGCAGGTGCCGAACGGTTTGCGTTCAGGCGGGCGGTCGCCGCGAGGCTCGGGAACCCAACGCGGCCGCGGCCGGCCGCGCGAGCCGCGACTCAAGCCGGGCGGATCGCTCCCGTCACCGCCCAGTTGCCCGAGCGCCACCTCGCCACCACGAACGCCAAGCGGATCACCATGAACAACGACAGCCCCGTCCAGATCCCCGTCAGACCCCACCCGAAGCCCAGCGACGCCCAGATCAGCGGCAAGAACCCCAGCGCCGCGCTACCCAGCGTCGCGTTGCGCAAGAACGCCGCATCCCCCGCTCCCAGCAGCACCCCGTCCAGAGCGAACACCACCCCGGCGATCGGCTGCAGCGCCACGAAGAACCACCACGCGTGCGGGATCTCCGCCAGCACGCCCGGATCCGACGTGAACGCGTGCGGCAGCACCCACGACAGCGCCGCGAACAGCACGCACAGGAAGCACCCCAGCAGCAGGCCGTACGCCGTGATCTGGTTGGCCACCCCTCGCGCCTGGCGGGCCGAGTTCGCGCCCAACGCCGCGCCCACCAGCGACTGGGCCGCGATCGCCACCGAGTCCAGGACCAGCGCCAGGAACGTCCACAGCTGCAGCACCACCTGGTGCGCGCCCACCGCCTCCGTCGACGTGCGGGCCGCGACCGCCGCCGCCGAGACGAAGCACGCCTGGAACGCCAGGCTGCGCAGGACCAGGTCGCGGCCCAGGCCGAGCTGGGCGCGCATCACCTTGAAGTCCGGCCGCAACGCCACCTTCTCGCGGACCAGCGCCGCGAAGAACAGCGCCGCCGAGATCACCTGCGCGACGACGTTCGCGATCGCCGAGCCCTCCAGGCCCAGCCCCGCCCAGTACACGAGCACCGGGCACAGCACGGCCGAAATCCCGTTGCCCGCCAGCACGTACCGCAGCGGCCTCGCGGCGTCCTGGACCCCGCGCATCCAGCCGTTGCCCGCCATCGTGACCAGGATCAAGGGCGCGCCGAACAGCGCGATGCGCAGCCACGACACGGCCGCGGACGCGATCTCGTCGCTCCCCGACAGCACCCGGGCGATCGGCCACGCCAGCAGTTGCCCGACGGCCAGCACGAAGAACCCGACGAACAGCGCCAGCCACGTCGCCTGCACGCCTTCGCGGACCGCGTCGGCCCGGCGGCCGGCGCCGTGCAGGCGGGCCGTGCGGGACGTCGTGCCGTAGGACAGGAACGTCAGCTGGCTCGACACCTGCGCCAGCACCACCCCGCCCAGCGCGAGCCCGGCCAGCGAGAGCGCGTCGAGGTGGCCGACCACGGCGGTGTCGACCAGCACGTACAGCGGCTCGGCGGCCAGCACCCCCAGCGCGGGCACGGCCAAGCCCAGCACGCGCTTCGCCGGCACCCGCTCGGTCTCCTCCACGTTCACCACGAACCGGACTCTAACCGCCCCCACCGACAGTTCTGACCGGCGGGAACCGGGGAACTTTCCGGGCCTGCCATCCGACGTCGATCACGCCAGCAGCGGCGCCAAGCGGTCCAGGTGCGGGAGCACGACGTCGGCGCCCGCGTCCGGCACCAGCAGCAGCACGCGCTCCAGGCCCAGCTCGGCGTAGCGGGCCAGCATCGCGGGGTCGGCCGACGCGTTGAACAAGGTCACCGGCACCGGCGCCCGCTCCCGCAACCGGCCGAGGCGGGCGGCGAAGGCATCGATCGTGTCCGCGGTCACGTTCTGGGCCAGCCAGCCGTCGCCCCAGGCCAGGATGCGGTCCTCCACGCCCGGGCCCATGCCGCCGACCAGCACCGGCGGGACGCGGCGGGGTTTCGGCCACGACCACAGCGGGTCGAAGTCGACGAACTCGCCGTGGAACTCGGCCTCGTCCTCGGTCCAGATCGCCCGCATCGCGCGGACGCGCTCGCCGAGCAGCCGCATCCGGGTCCTCGGGTCCGTGCCGTGGTGGGCCATCTCCTCGCGGTTCCAGCCCGCGCCCACGCCGAAGAGGAACCGGCCGCCACTGAGCAGGTCGAGGGTGGCGACCTGCTTGGCCGTGACGATGGGATCCCGTTGCACCACCAGGCAGACGCCGCTGCCGACGCGCAGCGTGGCCGTCACCGCCGCGGCCGCCGTGAGCGCCCCGAACAGGTCGAGCGAGCGCAGGTACATCCGCGGCAGCTCGCCACCGGGCGGGTACGGCGTCCGGCGCGACACCGGGATGTGCGTGTGGTCGCAGAAGAACAGCGACTCGAAGCCGCGTTCCTCCGCCGCGACGGCGAGCGCGCCCGGCGCGATCCCGTAGTCGGTCGGGAACGCGCACAGCCCGATCTTCACGCGCTCTCCCTCGCTTCCCCATCGGCCAAAGCGAGGACCCGGGGCACGAGCCGCGCCGCGAGCCGGTCCGCCGGGGTACGGGCGTCGAGGACCAGCCAGCCGTCCCGAGCCCCCCAGCGGTCCAGCGTGCCCGTGATCGACCGCTGGTGGGCCAGGAAGCTCTCCCGCGAGCCGGACAGGTCCATCCCGCACTCGAACGGCACCGCCTTGCCGTCCTTGCGCGCCCACGCCTCTTCGGGCGCGATCCGGAGGTAGACCGTGACGTCCGCGGCGGGCAGTCCCGCGCCGACCGCTTCCACCCAGGAAACGTCGGCGCCGTAAGCCACTTCGCTCGCCGCGTGCTTCTGCCAGTGGCCGTCGAGCAACAGGATCTCCCCCGGCTCGCCCGGCCGGTCGGCGAGGGCCAGCGCCGAAGCCCACAGCAGGAACAGCAGCCGGGGCCCGGCCGGCATCAGCGCCGCGCACCGGCGCGCCACCGCGACGTCGCCGGTCAGGCAGCTCGCGTGGGGGTAGCGACCGGCGTCGGCGATGTCCCAGCGGTCGACGCGGGCCGCCGCGTGGCCGGCGGCGGTGAGCCGCTCGGCCAGCAGCGCCGTCAGCGTCGACTTGCCCGCCCCGTCGGCGCCGACGACCGCGACGACGGGTCCACTCCGGACGGTCACGGGCGCGCGACCGGCGCGGCCTGCGGGTGCACCGTGTACCCGGGCTGGACGCGGATCAGCGCGGCCACCGCCGGATCCGCGGGCAGCCGCGGGTTGCGCGCTTCGGCGCCGGGCCGGTCGGGACCGTCCAGCGCGCCGATCGCGAGCAGGCCGCGCAGCGCCGGGGACAGCTCGCCGCCGTCGAGGCCGAAGCGGTCGGCGTCGCGCCAGGCCGCCACGACCGATTCGTCCACGGCGTAGGCCTCTTCGGCGCTCATCAGCGCGATGCCGTCGGAAAACCGCACCGGCGCGAAGTAGGGGCTGCGCCGCGACGTCTCCGCGGCCGCCGGCGGCGGCAGTTCCGCGAGAGGCTTGTCCCAGCCCTCGGTCACGCACCAGGACAGCAGCAGGTTGCCGACCCGGAGCCGGTGCGCCGCAACGGTTTCGACGTCGTCGAGCCCGGCGTCGAAGACCTGGTTGAGCAGCCGCCACAGCTCCCCCGCCCACGGCGCGGTCACCTCGGTCCGGCGCAGCCTGCGGAAGAGGAACTTGGGGCCGACGTAGAGGTCGTCGGCCGCCGCCAGCAGCGCTTCCGCCGCGTTCTCCAGCGCGATCGCGGACGCCGTCGCCGCGGTGTAGCGGTCGCCGCTGAGCAACGCGCCCCAGACGTCCTCGGCGAAGGCCGCGAAGATGTTGGCGTGCCGGGCGACGAGGATCCGCCGCACGACGTCCCGGCGCAGCGGCGCGAGCGCGTCCTGCCAGGCCGGGGCCACCTTGACCCGGTGCCCGGTGGTCAGCCGGACCAGCGCGTTGAGCACCTTGAACTCGAGCAGGAACTGCTCCCGGTCGGCGCCGGTGGCGGTGAACCGGCTGCCGAGCCCGGCCAGCCGGCGCACCAGCGCACCGTCCAGTTTGGTCACGTGCACCACGACGCCGTCGTGCTCGTAGCCGTGGTCCTGGCCGGGCAGGTGGTCGCCGACGGCGTAGACGTCCACATCGGACGTCCCGTGGCCGAGGCCGACGGCGAGGCTCCCGGCCAGGTAGGCCAGTTCGATCTCGCCGCCGAGGCGGTGCTCGACCACGTGCCGGACCGCCGCGATCTGCCGGTCGGTGAAGTACACGTCGGGGACGGCGGGCTCGCTCATCGCGCGTCACCCGCCCAGCGCACCGGAAGCTCCCACACACCGCTCACCTGCATCTCCCTCCGCCAGCGCAGCGCCCCTTCGGGCACCGCGAGTTCGAGTCCGGGCAGTTCGCGCAGCAGGACCGCCAGGCCGGTCTGCAACTCGGCCCGCGCCAGTTCGGCGCCGAGGCACCGGTGCCGCCCGGCGCCGAAGGCCACGTGCGGGTTGGGCTCCCTGGTCAGGTCCAGCCGGTCCGGGTCGGCGAAGACCTCGGCGTCGCGGTTCGCCGCGTCGGTCAGCGGCACCACGACCTCGCCGCGGCGCACCAGCCGGTCGGTCAGCCGCACGTCCTCGGTGGCCACGTGCGGCGTGCCGCCGCCGGTGGTGAACGACGTCCAGCGCAGCATCTCCTCGATCGCCCGGTCGAGCGCCGCGGGTTCGCCCAGCAGGGATTCCCAGCGGGCGCGTTCGGTGAGCAGCAGGTAGACGCAGGACGCGAGCTGGTTGCTCGTCGACTCGTAGCCCGCGACGAGCAGGCCGGCGCTCATCACGATCGCTTCCTCGCGCGAGAGCTCCCCCGCCCGGCCGGGCACCGGGGCGAGGTCGGCGATGATGCCGTCGCGGGTGTCCCCCGCCCAGATTTCGTCGACCAGCGCGGTGAAGTACTCGTGCATCGCGCGGTGCCCCTCGGCGACCTCTTCGGGCGAGGCGTGGCCGCGCGACATCATCGCGTTCACCCAGGGCCGGAACCGGCCCCGGTCCGCGGCCGGCACCCCGAGCAGGTCGCTGATCACCGCAAGGGTGAACGGCACCGCGAACTCCTCGACGAGTTCCGCTTCGGTGCCCCGCGCCCGCAGCCCGGCGACCAGCTCGGCCGCCAGTGCGGCCAGTCCCGGGCGCGCGGCCTCGGCCTGCCGCGCCGTGAAGCCGGCCGCGACCGTGCGGCGCCGCCGGGTGTGCACCGGCGGATCGGTCAGCAGCAACGCGAGCGACCCGGCCTCCCGGTCGAACAGGGCCCCGTGGTCCTCGCGGCTGAACCGCGGGTCGCCGAGCACGGTCCGCACGTCGGCGTGCCGCGTGACGAGCACGGCGTGCCGGCCGCCCGCCAGCGTCACCGGACACAGCGCGCCGGCACCGAGGATTTCCCCGTACTCCGCGGGCGGTTCGAGCCCGGGTCCTTCGGTGAACGGGAACTCGGGCGCGCTCATCCCGCCTCCTCGGTGCGCAGCAGCCGGACCGTGCCGGCCGCGCCGTCCAGTTCGATCCAGCCGCCGTCGGCGATGGCGGTGGTGGCGCCGGGCACGGCCACCACGGTCGGGATCCCCAGCAGCCGCCCGGTGATGGCGGTGTGCGACAGCAGGCTGCCGCGTTCGACGACGATGCCCTTCGCCGCGGTCATCAGGTACAGCCAGCCGGGATCGGTCTCGCGGGCGACGAGGATGCGATCCCGGCAGTCCTCGACCGGGGCGGTCGGGTCGAGCACGACCGCCGCCCGGGCCCGGACGACGCCGCGGCTGGAGGCCAGTCCCCGCAGGACGTTACCCGGCGGCGGGCCGCTGCGGGCGGCGTCGCGGCCGGGTCCGTCCGGTGAGAGGTAGCCCGGCGGCGCGGGTTTCCCTTGCCAGGCTTCGAGTTCCGCCCGGCGCCGGGCGGCCAGGTCGGCGAGCCCGGCCGTGCCGCCGGTGCCGTCGACGGCACCGAGGACCTCTTCGACCCGCAGGTGCACGACGTCGCCGGCGTCGGCGAGCCGGCCGTCGGCGGCCAGGACGTCACCCAGCCGGTAGAGGATGTCCCGGCTGAGGCCGTAGAGCTGGCTGCGGCACAACCGGGTGTCCTCCCGCGCCTTGACGAACCGCCGCAGCACCCGGACGCAGAGCCCGAGCGCGATCCGGCGCACCGGGCTCGAGCAGGCCCGGCGCAGCCGCCGGACGCCGTCACGGCGGGCGTTCCGCTCCGCGGTGCGGTTGCCTTCGGCGGTCTCGCCGCTGGCCACCAGCGGCCGCAGCACGCCGATCAGCCGCCACGGGTCCTGGCGCGGCGTGCGGACCTCGAGCTTCAGGTCGTGCACGGTCCGGTCGCCGTACCGGCGCAGGTGCTCGGCGAACGCCTCGGCGACGTCGTCCCCGAAGCGGCCGGCGACGATCCCGTCGTGCACCTCCCGGTCGGTCCCGGCGGCCAGCGCCGCCGTCAGCCGCGGGTCGTGCCGGAACCGCGTGGCCAGCCGCAGCGCCGAGCGCAGGGCCAGCAGCGAGCGGTTCTCCGGGCCGCCGGGCAGCAGCCCCACGAGCAGCGCCGGGTCGCCGGTGGTCCAGCGGGACAGCAGCCGCTGCGTCAGCGTCAGGCAGCCGAGCAGGAAGTAGCCGTTGAGCAGGGTGACCGGCCACTGCCCGGCGAACTCCGCCCAGATCCGGCGGTAGCGGCGGACCAGTTCCGCCGGCGGGAGGCCGTCGAGCGGCCCGGTGGTCGCGGCGAGGTCGTCCCACCACGTCAGGAACCGGCGCACGGCGAGCGGGTGCCCGAGCAGGCTCGCGACCGCGCGGGGCAGCGCACGCACCGTCCGCAGCCGGCCGTCGCGCGGCAGCGGCGGCGCCTCGTCGAGCTCGTCGCCGGACAGGCCCAGCGTCCGCTGCCAGGTCGGGCGCAGCAGCCCCCAGCCGGGCATCATCGCGTGCAGCCGGTACCAGGCGTCGAGCTGGTAGTAGACGCGCCCGTCGAGCAGCCCGATCATCCGCGCGAGGTCGCCGGCGTGCCGGTGCCGCAACCGGGCGGGCACGCCGATCCGGCGGTAGAACCCGCGGAAGCAGACTTCGTAGAACTCCTGGGCCTGCGAGTAGGTGAGCGCGCAGGTGACGCCCGGGAAGCTCTCGGTCAGGTTGTGGTTGGTCCAGATGACGTCGGACGCCGGTCCGGGGTCCGGCTCCGGCTCGGTGAAGACGATCGGGCGGGCCTGGACCAGTTCGATCGTCCCGTCCGCCGTCAACGCGCCCTCGATGTCCTGCGGGGCACCGAAGTGCTCGGCCACCCGCTCGGCGAGCACGCCGATCTCGCGCACCTCGGCGTCGGTCAGCACCGGCGCCGCGACGAGCCCGACCGGGACGCCGGCGAGCAGCGGCGCACCCGAGCGAGCGGGATCGGGCACGACCATGCGGTGCTTCGGGACGACCGTGCGCGACACGCGACCGGCCGCGGGGTCGTGCACGAAGTGGTCGACGTCGGCGAGTTCCTGGACGACGCCTTCGCCCAGCCCGTACGCGGCCGCGATCAGGTGCTGCGCGGCCCCGGTGCGCGGATCGCGGCTGAACGCGACGAACGAGCGTTCCGCCCGCACCATGCGCTGCACGCCGACCGCGACCCGCGCCGCGCCCGGGTCCGCGCCGCGCAGCCGCCGGTAGGCCACCGCCCGGTCGGTGAACGCGGACGCCCAGCACTCGGCGACCCGGGCGAGCAGCGCCGCGCGGCCGACGTTGAGGAAGCTGTCGCTCATCCCGGCGAACGGGTCGGCCGCGCTGTCTTCCCCGTCGCCGACGACGCAGGCGCGCACGGCGACCACGCCGTCCGGGCCGGCGAGCCGGTCGAACGCCGCCAGCAGCGCGCCGGCCAGCGGCTCCGGTACGCCGTGGCCGAGCAGCGCCCGCCGCCGGGCGGCGGGCTCGCCGTCCGGCACCCGGGCGAGGGCGGCGTCGAACGCCTCCACCGGAACGCAGAAGAACTCGGGGACTTCGAACCCCGCGGCGCGGAGCTCGGCCTGGCGGGCGAACTTATTCCCGACGACGCCGGGGTCGGTCAGCCGCGGGCCGTCGTGGAGGAGGTCCACGGTCACCACACCCCCGGGACCAGCCGGGCGCGGCCGGCGGCGAACGCGGGATACCCCGGGACGTCGAAGAGCATCCGCTCCTCGACGCGGATCCGCCACACCAGCGCCCCGGCGAGCACCACGAGCGCGACGGCGCCGGGCACGGTGAACAGGTAGGCGGTGTACCCGGCGCTCGCCGCCAGCATCCCGGTGTAGGCCGGGTGGCGGACCGCGCGGTACGGCCCGGTGGTGACGACTTCGTGGCCGTCGTGGCGCAGCACGCGGTGGGTGTAGAACCGGCCGAGCTCGCCGATCGCCCGCAGCCGCAACGCGATTCCGCCCAGGAACAACGCGGCGGGCGCCGGCGTCCACCACAGCGGGCCCCCGGCCCACGGCAGCGGGCCGAGCGCGCCGGCGACGACGACCACCGTGCGCGCGAAACCGTAGGGCAGCACGGTCGGGTCGGGCGGCGAAGTGCCGTTAGGGGTGAAGGTGATCCGGGATTCCGCGACGATCCAGACCAGGTGGACCAGCACGAACCCGGCGGCCACCGCGGACCGCGGGTCGGCGGCCGAGAGCAGGCGCAGCACGAGGCCCGCGCCGAGGCCGCCGACGATGACGAAGTACAGGAGCCGGGGAACCTGGTTCACCCGCACGAGGCCGATCACGCGGCGGCCTCCCCGGCCAGGCGGCCGCGGGCGGCGCGGAACCGCTCGTACGCGGCGGCGCTGACGGTGATGGCGACGTAGTCGAACCGGCCGGCCACCACGCCCTCGGCGTCGAGCAGGTCGAACGAGACGTCCAGCTTGCTGCGCTTCACCGGCTCGCGGACCCAGCGGAAGGAGTACGCCGGGCTCGGCGGCGACGCCGGCAGGTCGGCGTGGAAAGCCGTCCACAGCACCGTGGTGCCGTAGGACCAGCCCGCCGCCCAGTGCTCCAGCACGGTGAAGAACTGCCGGCTCGACTCGATCAGGCTGCGCGCCGAGAAAGCGGGACCACCGTGGTCGAGGTAGTGCCCCGGCCGGGGCGGCACGGCGGGCGCGGTGACCTCGTCCCCGGCGTCGGCCGGGACGCCGAGCACGATGTTGTCCTCGTCGACGCGGTGGACGAGGTCCTGGGGGCACAGCGAGTTCCGCGCATCCCCCGGTTGCGGTGCGGTGGCCGGCCGGCCGAGGCCCGCGACCCGGCGCAGGGTGCCGGCGCAGATGTCCGCGTCGGCCTGCTGGGCCAGCAGCGACCACTGGCCGGGCACACCCGGTGCCGGGGCCAGGCCGAGTTCGACCGGGCCGGACAGCGTCCCCATCGCCGGGAAGCGCAGGTCGAGCAGCAGCCGCTCGGCCCCGCCCGCCGGCCCGGTCACCGATTCCGCCAGGTCGAGCAGGCCGCAGATGGTCAGCGAGCCGGGCACGTGGTCCAGCGGGTGGTCGAAGAAGAAGGGGTGTTCCCGCGGCACGGTCAGTCCCGCGGTCCACCCTGGACCCGTTTTCCGCACCGGCCCGGTCAGCGGCTTCGCTTCGCTCATGCGCGCCTCCTTCGTTCCCAGCCGGACAAGACCGGCTGGCAACGAAGCATCGCGCGTGATCGCGGCGGGGCTTGCTCCCCGATTGCGGCGAGCGCGCAACGAAGTGCCGAATTCCCGGACGGGCAGTGCGTTCCGCACGAAACCGTCCGCCGGGCGTGCGGCTAGAGCAGCGGCGCCCGCTCCAGCGCGGCGCGCAGTCCGGCGAGGACCTCCTCGGCGGTGCCCGGGATCGTGCAGCCCGCGGCCTGGCGGTGCCCGCCGCCGCCGAACTCCGCGGCGACTGCCGAGACGTCGATCCCGGTGGAGCGCAACGAGATCTGCCACTGCGCCGGGTTGGTCGGGTCCTGTTTGAGCACGGCGGCGACGGCGGCTTCGCGTACCGAGCGGATGACGTCGATGACCGACTCGACCTCTTCCCCGCGCACGGTGGCGGCCGCGTCGAGCCGCACCACCGCGTGCACGAAACCCTTGCCCTGAGCGGCTTCCGGTTCGAGCCGGGCCTCGTTCAGCACGGACGACAGCATCGGCAGCCACGCGAACGGGCGCTCGTCGACGATCCGCCGCACGACCGCTTCGGCGTCGACGCCCGCTTCCAGCAGCCGCGCCGCCATCCGGTGCGTCTCCGGGCTCGCCCGGCGGAACCCGCTGGTGTCGGTGACGATCCCGGCGTAGATCCCGCGCGCGATCGGCTCGTCCAGCGCGGCGCCCAGTGCGTCCAGGATGCGGAACACCAGGATCGCGCTGGCCTCGGCCGACTCGTCGACGACGTGGCAGGTGCCGTAGTAGGTGTTCGTGGCGTGGTGGTCGACCACCAGCACGGCGCCGGCGGCTTCGACGCGCCCGGCGAGCCGGCCCAGCCGCTTCGGCGTCGGCGTGTCGACGCAGATCAGCAGCGGTTCGGAGGCGGGGAGGTCGTCCGGGTGGGTCAGCAGGCCGTCTTCGTCGAGCCACCGCAGCGTCTCGGGCGCCTCGTCGGGCTCGCCGAAGGAGACGCGCACCTTGACGCCCCGCTGCACGAGGGCCCGGCCGAGGGCGAGCGCGCTGCCCAGCGCGTCCGCGTCGGGGCGGACGTGGCCGAGGATCGTCACGTCGGTGGCCGCGGCGAGCAGCGCCACCGCGTCCCGGATGTCCTGCGCCGAAGTAGGGGTCACGGTGCGTCACGCTACGCTCTGCGGGATGCCTGAGTACGCGATGCTGGTCTACCCGTCGGCCAACCGGGTCTACGCCGCCTCCTCCACCGCCCTGTTGCGCGCCGAGCTGGCGGTCTTCGGCGCGGCCTTGGCCGCCGAACTGTCCGCGATCGACGAGGTCGAACTCGGCGGCGTGGGGTACGTGCGCTTCACGAGTTCGTCCCCGCTGGCCGGGCGCGACCTCGCGCTGCTGTCCAACCTGTCCTCGTTGTACGCGCTGTTCGAGCTGGGCGACGGGGTCCTGCGCCCAGTCACCGTGACACCGCTGGCGAAGGCGGACTCGGACCTGCTGACGATCCAGAAGTACGCGGGCAAGACCAACGAGCTGTTCACGAAGCTGCTGGTGAACGTGACGCTGATGGCGACGGCCGACCCGTTTTCCGCGAAGGCGAAGTACCTGCTGGACCCGCTGTGCGGCCGCGGCACGACGCTGAACCAGGCGATGATGTACGGCCTGCACGCCACCGGCCTGGACGTCGACGGCAAGGACTTCGAGGCGTACGAGGCGTTCATCAAGACGTGGCTGCGGAACAAGCGCGTGAAGCACACCGCGGAGTCGGGCCAGCTGCGCCGGAACAAGGTCCGCCTCGGCCGGCGGCTCGACATCGAGTACGCGCTGTCCAAGGAGGAGTACAAGGCCGGCGACACCCGGCGGCTCGTGTACCTGAACGCGGACACGCTGACCACCGACGAGGCGCTGCGGGCGAACTCGTTCGACGTGATCGTGACCGACGCGCCGTACGGCGTGCAGCACGGGAGCCACCGCGAAGCGGGCCTGCAGCGAAGCCCGCGCGACCTCCTGGCGGCCGCGGTCCCGGTGTGGACCCGGGTGCTGCGCCCGGGCGGCGCGCTGGGGATCTCGTGGAACACCACGGTGCTGCCGCGCGAAGAGCTGGTCGAGGTGCTGCGGAAGGCCGGCCTCGACGTCCGGGAGGGCGGCCCGTGGGAGGAGTTCGCCCACCGGGTCGACCAGGCCATCCTGCGCGACCTGGTCGTCGCGGTGAAACCCGCCTCCTGAGCCGAAAAGCATCCTGAGTCGACAAAGCGCCTCAGGACTGCGTGAGCTCGGCCGGCTTCGGCACCTGACCGTTCTCCTCGGGAGCCGCCGGCGTCGACGGTGACGGGCTCAGGCCGCGCTTCACCGAGTCCAAGATGGACAGTCCCTGGCCGACGAGTCCCGCGGCCATCTCGCCCAGGCCGTCCGCGCCGTTGAGGATGTTGACGTTCGCGCCGGACAGCCCGCGGCCCGCTTCCTTGACGATCTGCGGCAGCTGGTCGATGAGCATCCGGTCGAGCGCGACCCGGTTGTTCGACGCCGCCGCCTCCGCCTGTACGCGCATCTTCTCCGCCTCGGCCAGCGCCAGGATGCGGATCCGCTCGGCTTCGGCGCCGGCGGGCTTGATGACCTCGGCCACCAGCTGCTGCTGGCGCAGCTCCGCCTCGCGCTGCGCCAGCTCGGTGCGCGCGTCGATGACCTCCTGCTGCGCCCGCGCCTGCGCGAGCGGGCCGGCCTGCGCCGCCTCCGCTTGCGCCTTGTCGACCTCGGCGCGGTACTGCGCCTGCACGATCGACGTCTGCCGCGCGTACTCCGCCTGCGTCCGCTGGGACTTCTGCTCCGCCTCCGCCGCGGCCTGGTTCGCCACCGCCTGCGCGATCTGGGCGTCCCGCTGGATGGCGGCGTTGTGCGGGGCGGCCATCGCGGCGATGTAGCCGAGCTTCATGTCGTCGATCGACTGGATCTGCAGCGCGTCGACGCTGAGCCCGATCTTCGCCATCTCGACCGCCGAGCCGTCCAGCACCTCGGTCGCGAGCTTCTGCCGCTCGGTGATGATCTCCTCGACCGTCATCGACCCGATGATGGACCGCAGGTGCCCGGCGAAAATCCGGCCGGTCAGCACGGACATCTGGTCCTGGTCGGAGAGGAAGCGCTGCCCGGCGTTGACGATGCTCTCGGTGTCGTTGCCGACCTTGAACGCGATCACCGCCCGGACCGTCAGCGCGATGGCCTGTTTCGTGACGCACACTTCGGTCACTTCGGCCTCGCACATGGAAAGCGTGAGGAACCGGACTTTCCGGAAGACCGGCATGACGAACGCGCCGTGGCCGGTGACGACCCGGAACGGCGAGGTGCCCTGGCTGTGCTTGCCCCCGGAGATGAGCATCGCCTCGTTGGGGGCCGGAACGCGATAACCGAACACGGCTGTCCTTCCGCGATCACTGAGAAGCAGGATCCGAGGCGTCCCACGCCACGACGTCGACCGTGCGCCGTCCCCGGGTTTCCACGACCAGGACGGTCGTGCCCTTCGGCAGCTCCGTGTCGGACCAGGCAAGGAAGGTTTCCAGGCCGCCCCTGATCCTGATCAGCACCTCCCCTGGGCCCCGCTGCCCGCGGGTGCCGACGAGGAGGACTCCGGTCCGGCCCGCCGGGGAGAGGTCGGAGTGCATGGCGCCGACCTCCCTCGCTGACCGCCTCGGTGCGGGTTGCGCCCCCGCTGAACCCCATTGTGCTCCTGGCCGCCACCGGCGGTGGGCACTGTGAGGTTCCGATCAGGAGGCAACCGGGCAGCCCGCTCGGGCGTGTACTGACGTCCGGCTTGGCTATACTCCGGAGCGTGACCGTCGGCGAGCGTCCCCTGCGCGCGGACGCGCGGCGCAACCGGGAGGCCCTGGTCGCCGCCGCGCGGGAAGTCTTCGGGGCCAAGGGCGTCGACGCCCCGCTCGACGAAGTCGCGAGGCGGGCCGAGGTCGCCATCGGGACCCTCTACAACCGGTTCCCCACCCGGGCCGACCTCGTCGAGGCCGCCTTCCTCCCGACGCTCGAAGAAGCCGAAGCCATCACCGAAGAAGCGCTCCGGTGCGCCGATCCCTGGGACGGCTTCGTGCTCCTGCTCGAACGCTGCGTGCTCATGCAGGTCGCCGACCGCGGGTTCACCGAGGTGTGCTCGCGGGCGTTCGACCCGGCCTCGGGGATCGAGAAAGCCAAGCACGCCAACGCTTCCCGGATGAACCGGATCATCGAACGGGCGCAGGAGGCCGGGGCGCTGCGCACGGACTTCCGCGGGCCCGACCTCGCCATCGTCTTCGCCGCGGCGACCGCCACCCCGGATTGGCGGCGGGCGCTCGGCATGGTCCTCGACGGGCTGCGCGCGCGGTGAGCTGGCTCGCGGACACCCGCACCTCCTACGACACCGTCGCCGAGAGCTACGCCGAGTTCGTGGCCGGCGCCCTCGAAGAGCAGCCGTACCTCAAGGCCGCCCTGACGCTGTTCGCCGCGGAGGTCGACGGGCCGGCGGTGGACGTCGGCTGCGGGCCGGGGCACTTCACGGCGTACCTGGCCTCGCTCGGCGTCGACGCGTCCGGCGTCGACCTCTCCCCGGCGATGGTCGGGCTGGCCCGGCGGGCGCACCCGGAGCTGGCGTTCGAAGTGGGCTCGATGACGGACCTGGCGCTGCCCGACGCGTCGGTGGCGGGCGTGCTCGCGTCCTGGTCGCTGATCCACGTCCCGGACGACGACGTCCCGGTGGCGCTGGGGCACTTCCGGCGCGTGCTGCGCGCGGGCGGGCTGCTGGTGATCGGGTACCACGTCGGCGCCGGGACCCGGCTGAAGACCGAGGGCTACGGCGGGCACCCGATGCGCGTCCACATCCACCTCCGGCAGCCGTGGTGGCTGGCGAGGCGGGTGCGCGCGGCCGGGTTCACGGTCGAGGCCGAGTGGTCGCTGAACCCGGAAAACAAGGTGTCGCAAGCGATTCTGTTCGCCCGCGCGTCAGCGTAGCCGCTGTCCCACGAAATCCAGGACGTCCGGCAGGATCCCGCGCCAGTACTCGTCCTTGTGCCCGCCCGGCGAAAAATTCGACACCGCGGGCGAAACGGCTTTCACCAGCTTCCTGTCCGCGCCCAGGAACGGATCCGACTCGCCGCACCAGACGCCGAGCGCGGGCGCGCGGAGATCCGCCGTGTGCAGCAAGGGTTCTTCCGCGCGCCAGTTGTCCTCACCGGAGAACACCTTGCGGCTGCGGGCATCGGGCCAGTCCACGAACAGGGCCGCGCTCGCCGTCGCCACCGCCTTCAGGTCGGGGTGGTCGCGGGCGAACCGCAGCGCGCCGAAGCCGCCCATCGAGATGCCGAACACCGCCGAGGCCGGGAGCAGGTCGCGGCCCGTCAGCCAGGCCGGGACCTCCTCGGTCAGCATCCGCTGCGGATCGTCGCCTTCGCCGACGTCGACCCAGTAGTGGTCACCGTCGACGGCCGCGATCGCGAACGGCGGGGTGCCGGCGCGGACCGCCGCCGTCAGCAGGTCCGGGACACCGAGGGAGAGGAACGTGCGGGCCTGCGCGCCGCGGCCGTGCAGGGCCAGGCACACCGGCAGCCCCGACGCCGGGACCCCGGCCGGGGTGATCAGCACCAGGTCGACGTCCGTGCCGCGGGCGTTCGACCGCATGCGCTGCACGGTCACCGGGTCGCGCAGCACGGACGGGCGGGTCGGGACGGGCACCGCGGCCGGACCGGGCGGGGGTGCGGACGGCGAGCAGCCCGCCAGCAGCGCGAGTGCGCTGCCGGCGAGCAGGGTGCGGCGGGAAAGCACGGGTCAGCCCCGGCTCTCCTCTTCCGCGAACTCGTCGTCTTCGGCGTCTTCGTTCTCTTCGCGAGGCGCCTTGTACGGGTCGGCCTCGCCGGCGTGCTGGGCGCCGGTCGCGCGGCGGGCGACCTCCGCGTCGGCCTCACGGGCCTTCGCGAGGAGGTCTTCGATCCGCTTCGACTCTTCCGGGATCGTGTCCGCGACGAACGTCAGCGTCGGCGTGTAGCGGACGCCGGTGCCCTGCCCGACCTTGGAGCGGAGCATCCCGCGCGCCGATTCGAGCGCGGCGGCGGCGCCTGCGAAGTCCGGGACGGAGTCCAGCTTCTCGCCGAGCACCGTGTAGTACACCGTGGCGTCGTGCAGGTCGCCGGTGACTTTCGTGTCCGTGATGGTCACGTAGTCCAGCCGGGCGTCCTTGACCTCGTGCTCGATCGCGGACGCCACGATCTGCGAGATCCGCTTGGCGAGCTTGCGAGCCCGAGCAGGATCAGCCATGTCTTTCTCCTAGTCTTCTGGACCGAGCAGCCGGCGGCGGGCGGTGAGCAGCTCGAACTCCGGCCGGCTCGCCACGTACCGCTCACACGAGTCGAGCACGTCACGCACGTGCTCGCCACCTTCGGCGACCACGGCCACCCCGATGAGGGTCCGGCGGTGCAGGTCGGTGTGCCCGGCTTCGGCCACCGAAACGGCGAAGCGCTTGCGCACCTCGGCCAGCACCGGACGGACCACGGATCGCTTCTGCTTCAGCGAATGGACGTCGCCGAGCAGGATGTCGAGCTCAAGGGCTCCGACGAACATAGGCAGTTTTGAGGTGGTGTCGTAGGGATGGGAAGACCCCGGGTGTGCGGTGCGAAACCGCACACCCGGGGACTCACGCGTTACGCGCGGGGCTTCTCGCGCTGCTCGTACGTCTCGATCGAGTCGCCGACCTTGAGGTCGCCGTACGAACCGAGCGTCAGACCGCACTCGTAGCCTTCGCGGACCTCGACCACGTCGTCCTTGAACCGCCGCAGCGAGCTGATCGGCAGGTTCTCCGCGACGACGGTGCCGTCGCGCAGGAGACGGGCCCGGGCGTTGCGCCGGATCTCGCCGGACATGACCAGGCAACCCGCGATCGTGCCGATCTTGGAGGACTTGAAGACCTCGCGAACCTCCGCGCGGCCCAGCTCGACCTCTTCGTACTCCGGCTTGAGCATGCCCTTGAGGGCCTGCTCGATCTCGTCGATCGCCTGGTAGATGACCGTGTAGTACCGGACGTCGACGCCCTCGCGGGTGGCCCGCTCGGTCGCCTTGCCCTGGGCGCGGACGTTGAACCCGAGGACGATCGCGTCGGACGCGGTCGCCAGGTCGATGTCCGACTCGGTCACGCCACCGACACCGCGGTGGACCACGTTCAGCTCGACCTCGTCGCCGACGTCCAGCTGGAGCAGCGAGGCTTCGAGGGCCTCGACCGTACCCGAGTTGTCACCCTTGATGATCAGGTTGAGGCTGTTCGTCTCCTTCAAGGCGGAGTCGAGGTCCTCGAGGCTGACCCGCTTGCGGCGCGACGCGTTGAGCGCGTTGCGCGTACGAGCGGCGCGGCGCTCGGCGATCTGCCGGGCGACGCGGTCCTCGTCGACCACCAGGAAGGTGTCGCCCGCACCCGGCACCGAGGTGAACCCGATGACCTGGACGGGACGCGACGGCAGCGCCTCGGTCACGTCGACGTTGTGCTCGTCGACCATCCGGCGGACGCGGCCGTAGGCGTCACCCGCCACGACCGAGTCACCGACGCGCAGCGTGCCGCGCTGGACCAGGACGGTGGCCACCGGGCCGCGGCCGCGGTCGAGGTGCGCCTCGATCGCGACACCCTGGGCCTCCATGTCCGGGTTGGCCCGGAGGTCCAGAGCGGCGTCGGCGGTCAGCAGGATCGCCTCGAGCAGGCCGTCGATGTTGATGTTCTGCCGCGCGGAGATCTCGACGAACATCGTGTCGCCGCCGTACTCCTCGGCGACCAGGCCGTACTCGGTCAGCTGCTGCCGGATCTTGTCCGGGTTCGCGCCTTCCTTGTCGATCTTGTTGATCGCGACCACGATCGGGGCCTTGGCGGCCTGCGCGTGGTTGATCGCCTCGACCGTCTGCGGCATCACACCGTCGTCGGCCGCCACCACGATCACCGCGATGTCGGTCGAGTTGGCACCACGGGCACGCATGGCGGTGAACGCCTCGTGACCCGGGGTGTCGATGAAGGTGATCAGGCGCGGGTTGCCCTCGAGCTCGGTCTCGATCTGGTACGCACCGATGTGCTGCGTGATGCCGCCGGCCTCGCTCTCGCGGACCTTCGTCTTCCGGATCGTGTCGAGCAGTCGGGTCTTACCGTGGTCGACGTGACCCATGATGGTCACGACCGGCGGCCTGACCTGCAGATCCTCTTCGCCACCGGCGTCGTCGCCGTAGGTGATGTCGAAGGTCTCCAGCAGCTCGCGGTCTTCTTCCTCGGGGCTGACGACCTGAACCGTGTAGTTCATTTCGCCGCCGAGCAGCTCGAGGATGTCGTCCGACACGGACTGCGTCGCGGTGACCATCTCGCCGAGGTGGAAGAGCACCTGCACCAGCGAAGCCGGGTTGGCGTCGATCTTCTCGGCGAAGTCGGTCAGCGAAGCACCCCGCGGCAGCCGGATCGTCTCGCCCTGCCCCTTGGGCAAGCGGACGCCGCCGACGCTGGGCGCCTGCATGTTGTCCATGTACTCCTGGCGCTTCTGCCGCTTCGACTTGCGACCCTTGCGCGAGGGACCACCCGGGCGCCCGAAGGCACCCGCCGTGCCGCCACGGCCACCGGGGCCGCCACGGCCACCGCCGCCGCCACGGAAACCGCCGCCGCCCGCCGGGGCACCGGTGCCGCCACCGCCACCCGGACGGAAGCCGCCGCCACCGCCACCGCCACCGGGGCCACCGCGGAAGCCACCGCCACCGCCGCCGCCACCGGGACCGCCGCGGAAACCGCCGCCGCCACCACCGGGACCGCCACGGGCACCGCCACCGGGGCCACCACGGGCACCGCCGCCGGGGCCACCACGAGCGCCACCACCGGGACCGGCGGGACGCTGCGTGCGGCCCGGCATCATGCCGGGGTTCGGCCGCGGGGGCATGTTGCCCGGGCTCGGCCGGTTGCCACCGGCGCCGCCACCGGGCCGCGGGGCCGGGCGGTCACCCGAGCCCTGGCCGCCACCGGGCCGCGGCGGACGGTTGTCGCCGCCCTGGCCGGGGCCGCCACCGGGGCGAGGGCCCTGCGGGCGCGGCGGAGCGCCGGAACCGACGCCGAAGGGGTTGTTGCCGACCCGCGGAGTGCGCGGACCGGGCTTGGGGCCGCCGGGCTTGGGGCCCTGCGGCTTCGGCGGGACGACCGAGCCGGTGCCCGGTGCGGGCGGCGCGGCGGGGGTGTCCTGCTGGGGCGCGGCAGGGGCTTCGGCCTTCGCGGCCGGGACCTGCTGCTGGGGTGCGGGCGTCGCCGGGCGCGGGCCGGGCCGCGGACCGGGGCGCTGCCCCGGCGAGGCCGGCTTCGACGCCGCGGGCGCCTGCTGCTGGGGCGCGGCCGGAGCCGACGCGGCCGGAGCCGGAGCCTCCTTGGCCGCCGGAGCCTGCTGGGCAGGCGCGGGGGGCTTCGGGGCGGCGGGCTTGGCCGGCGGGCCGGGGCGCGCCGACGGGCCCGGGGTGGGCTTCTTGGCGCCCTTGGGGGCGTACGCGTCGCGGAGACGGCGGGCGACGGGCGCCTCGACCGTGGATGACGCGGACTTGACGAACTCGCCCTGTTCCTTCAACTTCGCGAGAACGTCCTTGCTGGTGATGCCGAGCTCCTTCGCGAGCTCGTGTACGCGGGCCTTGCCTGGCACAACTCTCCTCATCTAGGGGAGGCCAGGCGGATACCCGCTGACCTCGTCCTTATTGTCTGACGCTCATGGCTTCAGCTTCACGGCTGACTCATGACGGGTCGACCTGCTTCCTTGATTCCTCGCGAACCCGGGAGCATCCCGGTTTCGTGGTGCGGAGTGATGAGCCCGACGTGCTCGCGGACCTCGCGGGCGTCGAGCGCCCCCGTCGCCCGCAGGGCTCTGGGGAAGGCCCGCCGCCGTTCGGCCTTGGCCAGGCAGTCCGGGTCGGGGTGCAGCCAAGCCCCCCGGCCCGGCAGCCGCCGACGTTCGTCGACGACCACCCGCCCGGCCACCGCGACCACGCGCAGCAGCTCACCGATCAAGGCCCGCCGCTTGCAGCCGACACAAGTCCGCACCGGGGAAATCCGGTGGGGCTGGTGCTCGGCTACCCGCCGCGGGCGTTGAACCACTCCTGAGTCTAGCGCTTCGACCTTCACTCAGCCGAACCGGTTGTCGCGGCGGGCCGCGTCGGACCGGCGTGGTCTTGATCACCCTCGTCGTCGGCCGGTGCGGCATCGCTGCGGATGTCGATCCGCCAGCCGGTCAGACGGGCGGCAAGCCGGGCGTTCTGGCCCTCCTTGCCGATCGCCAGCGACAGCTGGAAGTCCGGCACCACGACGCGGGCGGTCTTCGCCCGCTCGTCCACCACTCGGACCGATACAACCTTCGCGGGCGACAGCGCATTCCCGACGAAGCGGGCCGGGTCCTCCGAGAAGTCGATGATGTCGATCTTCTCACCGGCCAGCTCGCTCATCACGTTGCGCACGCGCGCGCCGACCGGGCCGATGCAGGCGCCCTTGGCGTTGACGCCCGCCACGGTGGACTTGACCGCGATCTTCGTGCGGTGCCCCGGTTCGCGCGCGATGGCGGCGATCTCGACGGTCCCGTCGGCGATCTCCGGCACCTCGAGCGCGAACAGCTTGCGCACCAGGTTGGGGTGCGAGCGCGAGAGCGTGATCTGCGGGCCGCGGTTGCCGCGCGAAACGGTGACCACGTACGCCTTGATCCGGCTGCCGTGCTCGTAGGACTCCCCCGCGACCTGCTCGGCCGACGGCAGCACGCCCTCGGTGTCGCCCACCTGGACCACGACCATGCCGCGGGCGTTGGCGCGGGCGTCGCGCTGGATCACGCCGGC